>NC_023135.1:2072450-2763266 GCF_000511355.1 Leisingera methylohalidivorans DSM 14336
AGCAATACCCCCGCCGGGACGACCGCCAAGAACGCCTGAAAGCTCAGCACGGCGGAGGGCACTCCGGCATCCATTGTGCGGGTCATCAGATCGCGGGCCGCGACCCCCAGCACTGCCACCACCACCAGCAGCGCCGCCGGTTCAAACCCATCCAGCCCGGGGCGGATGATCAGCAGCACCCCGGCAAATCCGGTACAGATCGCCAGCCAGCGCCGCCAGCCCACATCCTCTTTCAGAAACAGCGCCGCCCCCATGGTGATCACCAGGGGCGTTGCCTGAAACACCGCGGCCACCGTCGAAATATCCACCAGCGCCAACGCCGAGGCAAACCCCATGGCGGATACCGCCTCGGACGCCGCCCGCATCACCGGCTTCTTGCGCCAGGCCCGCGCCGCCAGCAGCCGGTGCCCCTGCATCTTGGCCATGGCCGCAAACACAAACCCGCTGCCCAGCCCCAGAAACAGCAGGATCTGCCCGACCGGCACGGTGCCCGACAGACGTTTGATGAACATGTCTTCAAGCGTGAAAAAAGCCATCGAGACGATGACAAGAAAAATACCGTGCAGGTTGTTCATAAGCGCGCGTCCCGTATCGCGGACCGGCAGTGCGCCGGACCATCCGGGCAAAGAACATCAGCGCCCCGGCACAGGCAACTCCGTTTCCGACCCGGCGTCATGACAAGACGTGAGCATACATATCAATTTCCGTGATGCGCCATGCAGCTCCGGCCGCCGGCGCAACCGGAATTCAGCCATGAACGGGCACCGGGGCAGAGGCTACTCCGCCTTGCGCGGCACCCCGTACAGCTCCAGCTTATGCCCGCGCAGCTCATAGCCCAGCTTGCGGGCGATCCGCTCCTGCAGCTCCTCGATCTCCGGGTCGCAGAACTCGATCACCTCGCCGGTGTTCATGTCGATCAGGTGGTCGTGATGCTCCCGCTCCGCATCCTCGTACCGCGCGCGCCCGTCGCCGAATTCCAGCCGCTCCAGAATACCTGCCTCCTCGAACAGCTTCACCGTGCGGTAGACGGTCGCGATCGAGATCGCCGCATCCATCGCGCTGGCGCGGGCGTAGAGCTCCTCCACATCCGGGTGATCACCGCTGTCCTGCAGCACCTGGGCAATCACCCGGCGCTGGCCGGTCATACGCAGCCCCTTGGCTTCGCAACGGGCGATAATCGGCTTTGTCATCGATGGTCCTCGCGGTTTCTGGTCTTCCTCTTTAGCGGATGCAATCTGTGTCGAAAACAGACATTTCGCCGAGATCAATGGTTGACAACCGGTATATCCACAGCCATTTGACGCTCAGGCATCCCTCCCTGCCGCGTGAGCAGAGACCAAGACCGGGCGCACCGCATGTGCGTGACAAGACAGCCGGGGTCAAGTGATATGCCGACATTCCCAAAATCACGCGTGGGGATTGCAGAGGCCAGCGGCCTGGCATCCGGCCAGCGCGCGCCCGAGGTCCCTGCCCCGCAAGAAACCGCTGGTTTGCAGCGGATCCGGCCCGTGCTGAATGCAGGGCTGTGAAAGGACGATACGTGACTGAATTTTCGACCATGGGGCTTCCTGAAAAGCTCCTCACCCGTCTCCAGGACCTGGGCCTGAACGACCCCACCCCGATCCAGGCCCGCGCCATTCCGCATGCGCTCAACGGCCAGGACGTGCTGGGCCTTGCGCAAACCGGAACCGGCAAGACCGCCGCCTTCGGCGTGCCGCTGATCGCACAGATGATGCAATACGGCCGCAAGCCTGCCGCCAACACCGTGCGCGGCCTGGTGCTGGCGCCGACCCGCGAGCTGGCAAACCAGATCGCCGCGACCCTGAAAGGGCTCACCGAAAACACCCCGATGAAAGTCGGCCTGGTGGTCGGCGGCGTGTCCATCAACCCGCAGATCTCCCGCATTGCCAAGGGCACCGATATCCTGGTCGCCACCCCGGGCCGGCTGATCGACATCCTCGACCGCGGCGCGCTGGACCTTGGCTCCTGCGACTTCCTGGTGCTGGACGAGGCCGACCAGATGCTGGATCTCGGCTTCATCCACACCCTGCGCAAGATTGCAGCCCTGCTGCCGGCCGAGCGCCAGACCATGCTGTTCTCGGCCACCATGCCCAAGCAGATGAACGAGATCGCCAACTCCTACCTGCAAAGCCCGGTCCGGATCGAGGTCTCGCCTCCGGGCAAGGCCGCCGACAAGGTCACCCAGTCGGTGCATTTCATCGCCAAGGCGGAAAAGCTGAGCCTCCTGAAGGAACTGCTGGCCGACCACAAGGATGAGCGCGCGCTGGTCTTCGGCCGCACCAAGCACGGCATGGAAAAGCTGATGAAGGTGCTGGACAAGGCAGGCTTTGCTGCTGCCGCCATCCACGGCAACAAATCCCAGGGCCAGCGCGAACGCGCCCTTGCCGCCTTCAAATCCGGCGACATCAAGGTTCTGGTCGCCACCGATGTGGCCGCCCGCGGCCTCGACATCCCCGACGTGAAACACGTCTACAACTACGAGCTGCCCAATGTGCCGGACGCCTATGTCCACCGCATCGGCCGCACCGCGCGCGCAGGCAAGGACGGCGCTGCCATCGCCTTCTGCTCGCCCGATGAAATGGACGAACTGAAGGCAATCCAGAAGGTGATGAAGACCACCATCCCTGTCGCCTCGGGCCGCGCTTGGGAAGCCCTGCCGGATCCGGCGGCCCCCGGTGGCAAACCGGGCGGCCGTCCCGGCGGACGCCGCGGCGGCGGCGGTTTCGGCGGCGGCAAACCCGGCGGCCAGCGCCGCCGCGGCGGCGGCGGCAAGGGCAATCCCCAGGGCGCAAGCGCCGGCGGCGGAATCCCCGGCGGCGCACAGCGCGGCGGCCAGAAACAGCGCGCCCGCTGACCTCCTGGTGCTGATCCGCCCCACGAACGGCGCCAGCGCTGTTCATCTTTGAAGCGGAGCAGCGCAAACACATACGCAAACCGGCACCCGGGGGCAGACTTGCCCCCGGGTGCCTCTCCGTCTTGATCCTGCGCTGCGCAGCAGCGCCCGGCCCAAGACTGCCAGGGCGTTTCAGGCGCAGCCTGAAGCACCCGCGGGCGCGGGAGCCCTCCCCCAGCCCCCCCCGGACGCAAGCCCGTGATCACGCCTCCCGCAAATCCGCCCAGACCGGCAAATGGTCCGAGGCGATATGCGCAGGCCGCGCCCCATGCACCCCATGCGCAACAGCTTTCAACCGCTTGCAATACGCAATCCGGTCCAAGGCCCCCAGCGGCCGCAGCGCCGGAAAGCTCGCCTTGGGCGGCAGGAAAGTCAGCGCCGGAGTGATATGCTCCAGCACCGGCATACGCGACCATTCGTTGAAATCCCCCGCCAGCACCACCGCGCTGTCCTCGCGCTGTGCGGCACGGGCCAAGGCATGCATCTGCTCGCGCCGTGCCCGCCCCGTCAGCCCCAGATGCGCGCCGATCACCCGGACCGGCCCCAGAACCGTCTTCAGCTGAACCCAGACCGCGCCGCGCGGCTCCAGTCCCGGCAATGCGATATGGCCTTTGGCCTGCAACTGCAAACCGCCCCGGAACAGCACTGCATTGCCATGCCAGCCCAGGGAACCCGCGCCGCCCAGATCCGCCGCCTGCCAGCCGGTTTCCGCGACCAGAAAATGCGGCAGCGCCGCGGGCCGCGGCGGCAGCCGTTTGTCGGCCTCCTGCAGCACCACGACATCCGCATCCAGCCCGGCCAGCACCTGCAGGATGCGTTCAGGCCGCCGGCGCAGGTCCAGGCCGATACATTTCTGAATATTATAAGTGGCGACCCGCAGCGTGTCCTGCGGCGGTTGATCGGGCATCCGGTCCCTCCAGGCTACTCGGGAGTTTGGCGCAGGACACACCTGAAACACAACGGTCAACCCGCCGCGCGCGTTGCCCGGGGGCTGTCTGCCCCCTCTTGCGCCTGCGGCTCAATTCACCCCCGGGAGTATCTGGAACCGGAAAGACACCCGTCAGGTCCCGCAGAAGGTCGCCTGCACCACTTCTTCCGGTGCCGGCGGGCGTTGCAGGTCCGCGTGCTCCGGCTGGTCCGCATAGGGGCTGGCCAGAACCGCGTTCAGCCGGTGAAACAACGCATAGTCTCCCGCCACGGCGCCTGCGATCATTTCTTCGATGCGGTGGTTGCGCGGGATAAAGGCCGGGTTGGCGGCCCGCATCACCGCTTGCGGGTCCGGCTCATCCGCCAGCCGCGCCTGCCAGCCTTCGGCCCAGCTGTCATAGGCGGCCGGTTCAGTGAACTGGCCCCGTGCCCCGCCCTCCGCCAGCGCGCGGAACGTGTTGGTGAAATCGCTTTGGTTTTCTGCCATCCGCTCCAGCAGGCCGGTGACCAGCTCCAGGTCGTTCTCCTGCGCCGAGGCGAGCCCCAGCTTGGCCCGGAACCGGGTCAGCCAGGCGTCCTCGGTCAGCTGCGGCATTGCATGAACGATTTCCGTGGCTTCCGCGACTCCCGCTTGCGGATCCTCCAGCTGCTGGATCAGCGCCGTCGCCAGCTGCGCCAGGTTCCACACTGCAATACTGGGCTGATTGGCATAGGCATACCGCCGCCCGCGGTCGATCGACGAAAACACCGTATGCGGATGGTAGACATCCAAAAAGGCGCAAGGCCCGTAGTCGATGGTTTCGCCCGAGATCGCGGAATTGTCGGTGTTCATCACCCCGTGGATAAAGCCCACGCCCATCCAGGCGGCGATCAGCTTGGCCTGAGCGTCGCGCACTGCACGCAGCAGCCCCATCGGCCCCTCGGCATCCGGATAATGGCGCGCAATCGCGTATTCGGTCAGCTGGCGCAGGCTGTGCCTGTCGCCGCGCGCGGCAAAGACCTGAAAGGTGCCGACCCGCAAATGGCTGGCGGCCACCCGCGTCAGCACCGCACCGGGCAGGGCTCCTTCGCGCCAGACGGTCTCGCCGGTCTCCACCGCCGCCAGGGCGCGGGTGGTGGGGATGCCAAGCGCATGCATCGCCTCGCTGACCACATATTCGCGCAGCACCGGACCAAGCCAGGCACGGCCATCGCCGCCGCGCGAATAGGGCGTGCGGCCCGAGCCTTTCAGCTGGATGTCGCGCCGTGTGCCGTCGGTCCCGGCCACCTCTCCCAGCAGGATTGCCCGGCCGTCGCCAAGCTGCGGATTATAGGTGCCGAACTGGTGCCCGGCGTAAATCTGCGCCAGCGGGTCCGCCCCCTCGGGCACCGTATTGCCGCCAAAGACCTGCGCCATTTCCGCCGTCTCGCCGGGGCTGATGCCCATCACCCGGGCCAGATCCTCGTTAAAGGCAATCAGCCTCGGCGCCTTCACCGCCTGCGGCGCCAGTTTGGAGTAGAACTGCCCCGGCAGGGCAGCATATGTGTTGTCGAACGGGATCATCATTGTCATGGCCCAAACATATGACTGGCACAGAGATTTACCAGCACCAAAGGACCAAAGGGGAGCGCGCGCAGATGACCGCAGACCAGATCATCGAACACCTGGGCCTTCAACAGCACCCCGAGGGCGGCTGGTACAAGGAAACCTGGCGCGCCGGAAACGAGGGCCGTCCCACCGGCACCTGCATCTATTTCCTGCTGAAAGGCGCCGAGCGCAGCCACTGGCACCGCGTCGACGCCACCGAGATCTGGCTCTATCATTCCGGCGCTCCGCTGGTTCTGTCGGTTGCCGCCTCCAGCGAAGGCCTTGCCCGGGATCATTTGCTGACCCCGGATCTGAACACAGGCGCGCCGCAGCTGATTGTTCCGCAGGGCCACTGGCAGGCCGCCCGTACCACCGGGGACTACACATTGGTCAGCTGCACCGTCTCGCCGGGGTTCCAGTTCGAAGGGTTCGAGCTTGCACAGCCAGGCTTCGGCATCCCGCGCGGCTGACCCCGCCTCTTGCAGCGAATCAGCATACTGGACAAGACTGTCCATATGCCTGCTGAATTGGATCACACGGCCCTGATCAAATCGCTGCCGCCGGAAACCAAAGCGTCCCTGACTGCCCGTTCGGATGCGGCCGGTCTGCGGCACCTTGCGCTGTACCTTGCCGCACTGGCGGGCAGCACCGCTGGCATGGTGCTGCAGGTGCCCTTCTGGCCGCTTCTGATGCTGCCGCAGGGGGTGCTGCTGGTGTTCCTGTTCACCCTCAGCCACGAATGCACCCACCAGACGCCGTTCCGCAGCAAAGCCCTGAACGAGGCCGCGGGCCATCTCTGCGCCCTGGCGATGGCGCTGCCCTTTGTCTGGTTCCGCTACTTCCACCTGGCGCATCACAAATTCACCAACGACCCCGAACGCGACCCCGAGCTGGAACACGGGCCGCGCCCGGTGACCGTGGCCCAATGGCTCATATACCTCAGCGGCTGGAGCTATTGGCGCGGCATGGGCAAGACCATTTGGCGCAATGCATTCGGCACCATTGATGCCCCCTATCTGCCGCAACGCCGCCACGCGCATATGCGGCTGGAGGCGCGGCTGCTGCTGGCAGCCTATGCAGCCGCCCTGCTGACCCTTCTGGCGTCACCGCTGATCTTGTGGCTGTGGCTTGTGCCGCTGCTGATCGGCCAGCCGTTCCTTCGCGCTTACCTCCTGGCGGAACACGGTCTTTGCCCGCCGGTCGCCAACATGCTGGAGAACTCCCGCACCACATATACCAGCCAGGCGGTGCGGTTTCTGGCCTGGAACATGCCCTACCATGCCGAGCATCACGCTTTTCCGACTGTGCCGTTCCACCAGCTGCCGGCCTTCCACGCCATCACCCAGGCGCATCTGAAGTCAACGTCAGACGGCTATGGCGCGTTCACGGCGGGCTATGTGAAGCAGCTGACCCGCTGACCCGGCCAGCGCAGACCAACTTAAGTCCGGCAAAGAATCTTGGCAGGAAATTCCGGCCGGGCGTCTTGCAGAGTTCCGAAGCGTCACGCCCCCGGCACGCTCACCACCCCGCCGCCGACACAGGCGCTGACACCTGTAGTGCCGGGGCAGGATGTCGCCATTCCCCGCGCAACCCGCACCGCCAGATGGGCAAAGGCCTGCGCCTCCAGCATATCGCCGTCCAGGCCTGCGTCCTCGACCGGTTTCACCGCACAATCCAGCGACACCCGCAGCATCTCCATCAGCACCGGATTATGGCGGCCGCCGCCGGTGACCAGCACCGCCTCCGGCGGCTCCGGGCAATGCTCCATCCCTTGCGCAACCGAGGCGGCGCACATCGCGATCAATGTCGCGGCCGCGTCAGCATCGCTCAGCTCGTTCACCAGCCCCACCATCTCGGCAAAGTCATTCCGGTCCAGTGACTTGGGCGGCATTCTTGCAAAATAGGGCTCGGCCAGAAACAGCTCCAGCGCGCCTGTCTCCACTTTGCCGGAGCGCGCAACCTTGCCATCCGCGTCCCAGGGAATGCCCAGCCGCTCCTGCACCAGATCATTGACCGGCGCATTGGCCGGGCCGGTGTCGAACGCCAGCAGCGCGCCCGGGTCCTCAGGCCGCTCGAACCGCGGATCCACATAGGTGAGGTTGCCGACCCCGCCCAGGTTCAGGAAACATAAGGGCCGCTCGGCGCCGATGTATTTCGCACAGGCAAAGTGAAAGAACGGCGCCAGCGGCGCGCCTTCGCCGCCCAGCGAGACATCATCCGAGCGGAAATCCCAGACCACCGGCTTGCGCAATCTCTCTGCCAGCGCCGCCCCGTCCCCCACCTGCAGCGTGCCTTGCAGCCGCGGCGCATGGGCCAGGGTCTGGCCGTGAAAGCCGATGATCTCCACGTCCTCGAAGCCTGCCAGCGCCGCCGCATGGGCCGCGTCGCAAACCCCGGCCGCCGCCTCGACCTCCGGCCCTGTCCATTTGCCCAGCCCGGCGCGCAGCACGCTGCGTTCCGCCACCGAATATTCGCGGTAACTGCTGGCGCCGAACCCGTGGATACGCGCGCCATCGGTGACGACAACAGCCGCATCCACCCCGTCCAGCGAGGTGCCGCTCATCGCCCCCAGCGCCCGCACCGCGCCTGTTTTTGCTATGGCCCTGCTCATGGCCTCTGCCCCTTTATAGGTTCCGGGCCGCCCCGCCCGTTCGCACGCCATGATACAGTGCTTATTTTGCCGGGAAAACAGGTTCCAACCGGCGCCAATGCGATTTATACGGCATGGTGCAAAACCTAGAGACCGAGGCATGTTATGACCTACACTCCCAAATCGGACTTCATCGCAGTGATGATGGAACGCGGGTTCCTCGCGGACTGCACCGATTATCAGGGGCTGGATGACGCCCTGCTCAGCGGTGTGCGCCCGGCCTATATCGGCTTTGACGCCACAGCCAAGTCATTGCACGTCGGCTCGCTGATCCAGATCATGATGCTGCGCTGGTTCCAGAAAACCGGCCACCAGCCGATCACCCTGATGGGTGGCGGCACCACCAAGGTGGGCGATCCCTCCTTCCGCGCCGATGAGCGCCCGCTGTTGACCGAGGCCCAGATCGACGACAATATTGCGGGCATCAAAAAGGTGTTCTCCGCCTACATCGACTTTGACAGCGACGCCCCCAACAAGGCGCTGATGCTGAACAACGCCGAATGGCTGGACGGATTGAACTACCTGGAATTCCTGCGCGACATCGGCCGCCACTTCTCGGTGAACCGGATGCTGTCGTTCGAAAGCGTGAAATCGCGCCTCGACCGCGAACAGTCGCTGTCGTTCCTCGAGTTCAATTACATGATCCTGCAGGCCTATGACTTCATGGAGCTGAACAACCGCTACGGCTGCATTCTGCAAATGGGCGGCTCGGACCAATGGGGCAACATCGTCAACGGCATCGACCTCACCCGCCGGGTGATCGACCATGAGGTCTATGGCCTCACCTCGCCGCTGCTGACCACCTCGGACGGCCGCAAGATGGGCAAAAGCCAAGGCGGTGCAATCTGGCTGAACGGCGAGATGCTGTCGCCTTACGAGTTCTGGCAGTTCTGGCGCAACACCACCGACGCCGACGTCGGCCGCTTCCTCAAGCTTTACACCGAGCTGCCGGTCGCTGAATGCGACCGCCTCGGCGCGCTGCAGGGCTCCGAGATCAACGAGGGCAAGGTGATCCTCGCCAACGAGGTGACCAAACTGCTGCACGGCGCCGATGCGGCAGCGGCGGCAGAAGCCACCGCACGCGAAGTGTTCGAGAAGGGCGGCGTCGGCGATGACCTCCCCACCCTGTCGCTGTCTTCGGCGGATCTGGGCGACGGAATGTCCATCGTGCAGCTGATCGTGAAATCCGGCCTCGCGAAATCGGGCAAGGACGCCAAGCGGCTGATTTCCGAAAACGGCGCCCGCATCGACGACCAGCCGCTCACCGATGCGGGCCTGATGATCGACGCAGGCGCGCTGTCTTCACCGATCAAGCTGAGCGCCGGCAAGAAACGCCACGCTCTGGTCCGGCTGGACGGCTGACGGCACTGCAGGATTTGCGGAAACCGGAGCCTTCCGGCACAGCCCGTCACGGTAAATGGTTCATATGAGCGATCACCGGGTTCGGAACGCAATCGCCGCTCCGAACCCGAGTGCCAGATGCTGCGGACCGGATGAGTGGCTGCTTTGGCGAATGGGCTTACCGCCCAGCGGCGGCGGTCTTGCCGTTTGAACTTTCAGGGCTGCTCCGGAACTGCCGTACCAGAAAGTCTATGAATGCGCGGGTTTTTGGCGCGAGGTTGCGCCTGTCAGCAAACATTACGACAATCTCGGTGCTTGACGGCGCGTATTCCGGCATGATCTGAACCAGCTCGCCGGACATGAATTTCTGTTCTGCCATGTAGCCGGGCAGCCGTGCGATACCCAAGCCGGCGAGCGCAGCGCGAAAGACGACGTCGGTGCTGTTTCCTTCAAAGTTCCCTGACGCTTCAAAGCTCTGACCGTTGTTTGGTTCCACGCTGTACCATGAATTGCGCCGGCCGGTGCCAGAAACCCTAAGGCAATTGTGCTCGGCCATTTCTGCAAAATTTGCCGGGGTTCCAAAGCGTTCAAGGTACGCGGGGGCTGCGCATAAAACCCGGCGGCTCTGCATGATGCGGCGAACCATGGTATCGGGGCTCTTGCGCTGTTCGGCAAAGCAAATGGCGGCGTCAAACCCCTCTGCCTGCAAATCGACGTCTCGATCTGTAAGGTCCAACAAAACTTGGACCTCCTTGTATTCTTTTAGGAATTTCGGCAGCGTGGGGATCAGTTGTGATTTCCCGAAAGCCACCGTTGACGCGACCCTGAGCTTGCCGCGCGGGGTGCCGTCAAGGTTCAAGATGAGGTCTTCGGCCTCTTTGAACTTGTCCGCCATCGCCTTGCATTTTTCGTAGAGGTTCTGGCCTTCCTGCGTCGGTGAAACACCAGTGCGGGTCCGGTTGAGCAGCCGGTACTGAACGCGATCCTCAAGCAACCCGATCTGTTTGCTGACCGCTGATGGTGTCTGCCCCATCGACCGTGCCGCAGCGGAGATGCTTCCCTGCTCGACCACTGTGGCGAAAATCAGCATTTGCGCAGAAATGTCCATGTCCTATCACCGTCTGTTCCTCCTTGGCACAGGGCCTGTGCCAATTTGAGAAGTTGTGAGCGCCAACAAAGACGCCTACCTCTGCAGTGCAGCAAAAATACTGCGCCGCAGCAATGAACGAGGTATCATGATGGCAATTACACGCTCGAGAAGTGGGCTGATGGTCGTATTGGATGCCAGCCGCACAATCATTCATCAAAACCGGGACAAATTGCGAAGCGCGAATACCCGGCGGAAAATCTATCGCACCACGTACCACGAACTCTCGGTGCTGAGCGACCGCGATCTGGTAGATTTGGGGATTCCCCGCAGCAGCATTCGAAGACTGGCACTGGAGGCAGCCTATGGCCAATAGCACGCAACCGGCCGGATCCGGCAACGGTCACACCAGCGCTCATTCGAGCGCACTGTCCAGATTTTTCTGGGGGGTTAGGACAAAAACTTTTGCAACTGCGAGATCCGTTGTGAAAACTCTCGAAACAGCCAGGATGATGTCGGTTCTCGCCGCCATGAATGATCAGCAGCTTACCCAGATTGGCATCTCGCGGTCCGACATTCCGCGGTACGCAGAATGGCTGATCTCGGACAAGTAGCACGGCAGGCAAGGAAATTCTTTGAGAAAGCATCCGGCCAAGAGTTTCCTCGCCGGATCACGTGAGAATTGCTGGTTCTCGCTCCTCCCAGAGTAAACCAGCATGAGCAGCGGCGATATAATCACCAACAGGGAACGCCAATGCTAGGGGCCAGCATCTTCACCTCCTCCCGAAGATGCTGGCTCACACTTTTCCTGCAGCCGGGGCGGCAACTCCATGCGCCACAAAAGAAATGATCAGGAATTAGCCGTGCGCCGCCTTTCCTCGGCAGACCTGGAGGGAATTTGCGGCCACTTTCGGCGGCTCGACGCCGGCTCCCGGCGCGCACGCTTTTGCGGGACCGTCAGCGATAATGGGATCACGAAATACGCCCTTAGCATCTTTCGCTACGACAGCCTTGTCTGTGGCGCATTCATTGACGGGCAATTAAGAGGCGTCGCTGAACTCCGTGGTGTCCTCCATTTTTGGCCTTCAACTACAGAGGCCGCCTTTTCTGTCGAACCCGATTGGCAAAACATTGGGATTGGTGATGCGCTGTTTGAGCGACTTATCTCAATGGCCCGGAACCGAAGTGTCCGGTCGATTCGGTTGATGTGCCTGAAGGAGAACAGCCTCATGAGGCATCTCGCGGTTAAGCACAACGCACAGCTGCATCTTGACCAGGATGCGGTTGAAGCCGTCCTGTATCCATACTGGCCGACACCGGCCTCCGTGGCGGCGGAATTCATCGGTGAAACCATGCGGATTACGCACTTATTTCTGGATGAACGGTCATTGGTGCAGCCGTGACGACCGGCAGCCAAGTCCGCAAATCGAAGAAAACGTGCCGGAGGCCGGTTTGCCAGGCACAGCTGGATACCCATTTCGCAAAATCCTGCTGTGCAGTTGAACGGCAGCTATCCGAGTGTGGCTGACGTAAGCTCTGCCCGGAATGCCTCCACAGTGGTCAGGTCCTGCACGCCCAGCCCCGAGAGGCAGGCGATTGTCGTCGCCCCCTTGCTGCGGATTTTCCCGGCCAGGACGGATCCGATCTCGGTCAGCGCATCCTCAACCAGCAGCTTTGCCGCGATCGCGCGGGCCGGTGCCCCATATTGGAGCGCCGAGGCCTTGGCATCGACAAAGACCTCGGCGTCTTTGAGCAGCGCCGGATCGATCTCGCATTTGGCCGTGTCATCCGATCCGACAGAGGTGATGTGCTGACCAGGCCTGATCCATCCGGCCTGTATCACCGGGTCTTTTGCGCCGGTTGCGGTGACGATCACATCGGCCCTGGCAACAGCCGTCGGCAGGTCGTGGGCCATTTGTACGGCCACCCCGGTCAGGCGCGCGCTCAATTCCTGACACAGCGCACCCGCTTTTGCACGATCCCGTCCCCAGATCTGCAGGGTCTTGATGGCGCGCACCGCAAGCAGGGCCTCGGCCTGCAACCGCGCCTGGGTTCCGGTCCCGACGATCAGCGCGGATCGGGCCGCCGCAGGCACCAACAGCCGCGCCACCAGGGCCCCTGCCGCCGCCGTTCGATAGTCCGATATCAGATGGTCGTCTTGCAGGATGGCCAGCGGCCTGCAGGTCTCGCTGTCGAAGACGGCAATCATGCCGCTGGAGGCCGGCGCGCCCCGGTCTGCCAGCACCTGCGACCATCCCGCCATTTTCACCGTGAAGATCGGACAACCGGGCAGGGCTGCAGACTTCACATGGATGTCAGCGCGGTCATTGGGGTGCAGAACATAGACCGGCGCCTGGGCGCTGCCGTCCGAGATCGCCCGAAAGGCCCGCTCCGCCGCCGGGATCAACCCCGTGATGCTCAGATGCGGGCGGATGGCATCCGGGCCGATGACCGGGATCATGGCGCAATCACTTCGCCACGGCCGACATAGGCGACCTCGCCCGCAACGGTGACCTTTTCGACGTCGTCCGGCCTGCCGAAAGCGGTCACGATGATCTCGCTCGGCCGGCCCATGAAATGGCCCTGTTTCAGGCAAAAGCTGCGGCCCGGCTCCGCCAGGCCATGTTTCACGGCATAGGCCCCGACCACACCCGCCGCGCTGCCGGTCGCGACATCCTCCATGATACCGTCGTTGTTCCAATGCCGGCCTTCAAAGGTATCCACATCGACCAGATAGGCAAACCCGGCCCCGAGACGATGGAGCGTCTGCTCCAGATCGGGAATGGTAATCCGCGCCTGCTGCAACCCTCCGGCGGCGGGAACGACGAGGTATTTCAGGCCGGTGGAAATCACTTCCAACGGGAATTCCGCCAATCGATCGAGGTTAAAGGCGCGGGCAATACCTGCCCGTTCCTGCGCATCGACCGTGCGGATCATCTCCGGCCTTCCCTGATCCAGCCTGCCGATGAAGCGCCCATCCCGATGCTCGGTCGAGACGCTGACCGCGCGCCCGCCTTGCAGGCGAAAGGTCCACTCCCGCTTGTCCTCGGCGCCCTGCTCCCGGTACGCCAGCTCCCTGTGCAGAGTACAAGCGGCGCCGATGATCGGGTGGCCGGCAAAGGGCAGTTCCTCGAAAAGATCAAAGACCCGGGCAGAGATCTGACCGTTCTCCTCGCTCAGGAAGATCGATTCAAAGTGCCGCATCTCCTGGGTTATGGTCAGCATCTGCGCGGCGCTCAGCCCCGCACAGCCGGTGAACACTGCCAGACTGTTGCCGGAATAGCGGCTGGCCGCGAAAACATCGCAGTGGATGAAGTTGAGGGGCGTCCTGGAATGTGACATAAGGGACCTGCATAGTGAGGAGTCTATATAGTTGAATAGCTATACACCAGAGATCTACCTGTCAACCGCCCAGGAGCTGCGCGCCCTGGCGCACGAGAACCGGTTGCGCATCCTGCATTGGCTTGCGGATCCCACAGCTCATTTCCCGCCGCAGGTCGATGGCGATCTGGTCTCAGACGGGGTCTGCGTCGGCTTCATCACCGAGAAGATCGGATTGAAACAGCCGACGGTGACCAAACACATGCAGATCCTGCAAGAGGCCGGCATGGTCGAAAGCAAGAAGATCAAGAACTGGGTTTTCTACAAGCTGCGCGCAGACCGGATCGACGATGTGCTTGGAAAAGTGGGCCAGATGTACTGAGACCGGACATCGATATAGCCTGCAGCGAAAGGCAGGATTGTCTTCACTGCTGCTCTTCGGGATTCGGGGGCTCCCGGCGAATTCTTCGGGAGTAATCTGCGGCTTGGGGCCCTCTGTTTATGTGATCCTGATCTGCATCTGCACCATTTGCTGCAAAGGGCTGGCCTTCCGGCTCCCTTTTTTTTCGCAATTGCAGGCTCCTCCGCCCCCGCCCAGCCCCATCCGGGACCAAGCCTCAGTATTCGGGCCAATCGCCGCGGTGCCGCGCCGCGCAGCGGCGCCCGGCCCAAGGCCGTCAAGGGACTGCGGCGCAGCCACTGCACCTGCGGGCGCGGTCGGTTTTCCGGCGTCAGAAAACAACCGTATCCAGCAGCGTCAGCAGAAGAAACACCGGCACCGACAGACCGATTGCAATCAGCAGCGCCGCTGCTTTGGTCATCCGGGGGGCCGCCGCCGCCTGCCCCATGATCTGTTTTGACTGTTTCATGGCTTCATTAACCCTCATTTAGGTTTCCAGCGTGTTAATGGGAAACATGTTTGATGCCTCTCCGGTTCCCTCCCCGCCCTGCGGCAAAATTGCACTTCGCCCCCGTGCGCTGCAGCAATCGGCCGAATTTGCCCGCGCCCTGGCCGCCTGCGGGCAGGTGCCGGTGATGCTGCCGCAGCTGCAGGACATGCTGGTGCTGCGCCGCCGCCTGCCGGGCGGGCTGCCGCTGGCGATGGTGAACCGCGCCGCCATTCCGGACCCCGGCGCCCTGCGCGCGGCGCTGCAGGACCACGGGCTGGGCCGCACCCCGCTGATCCTGTCGCCCGAAACGCCGGCGCCCGGCCTTTCCCGCCTCGGCGCGGTGCCGCTTGTCACCCCGGCGCATGCGGCGCTTTGGGACCTGACCGGCGATCCCGGGCAGCGCCGGGCCGCCCTGCATCAGAAATGGCGCAACCGGCTGAACCACGGTGAAACCCAGGGCCTGCGCCTCACCCGCCAGAACCTGCCGCACGACCCGCGCCACTGGTTGTTCGCAGCCGACGCCAAACAGCAAACCGCCCGCGGCTACCGCAGCTGGCCCATTCACCTCACCCTCGCCTATGCGCGCGAGAACAAGGGCCGGGCCAAGCTGTTCCAGGCCTTCGAAGGCAAGGATCCGGTCGCCGCCATCCTGATCCTCACCCATGGCAGCGCTGCCACCTACCACATCGCCCATACCACCGCGCGCGGCAAACGGCTCAGCGCCCACCCCCTGCTGCTGTGGGAGGCTGCGGGCTGGCTTGCCGCCAAGGGCATCTGCCGCCTCGACCTCGGCCTCATCAACACCGGGCGCGCCGCCGGCCTTGCCCGTTTCAAACTCGGCACCGGCGCCAAGGCACACCGTTTGGGCGGAACCTGGGGCCTGTGGCCGCCTTTGGGCCGCCTTTTGCAGCCGCTGGCGCTGCTGGACCGGCGGCTGATGGGCGGCTGATGCGCGCCTGACCGCCCCGCGACGTCCCGTCCCGCTGGACAGATGCCGACCGCCCCGATTATATGAACACATGTTCAGATAACCGGGAGGAGCCCCGCTCATGAAACTTGCAGACACCGCTGCCATTGTCACCGGCGCCGCCTCGGGCCTGGGCGAGGCCACCGCCCGCTACTTTGCCGAACAAGGCGCCCAGGTCACCATCCTGGACCGCGACGCCGCCCGCGGCGCCCAGGTGGCGCAAGAAATCGGCGGGCATTTCGCCCAGACCGATGTCACCAGCGAGGAAGCGGTTGCGGCCGCCATCGCCCACGCCGCCGATAAGATGGGCAGGATCACGGCTTGCGTGAACTGCGCCGGCATCGCCATCGGCGCCAAGACCGTGGGCAAGGACGGCCCGCATCCGCTGGATGCCTACCGCCGCACCATCGACATCAATCTGGTCGGCACCTTCAACGTCGCCCGCCTTGCCGCCGTCGAGATTGCCAAGAACACGCCGGACGCGGACAATGCCCGCGGCGTGATCATCAATACCGCCTCGATTGCCGCCTTTGACGGGCAAAAAGGCCAGGCGGCTTATGCAGCCTCCAAGGGCGGCGTGGCCGGCATGTGCCTGCCGATGGCCCGCGATCTTGCGTCTTCGGGCATCCGGGTGATGACCATCGCACCGGGCATCTTCATGACCCCGATGCTGGCGGGCCTGCCGGAAGAGGTGCAGCAGCAGCTCGCCGCAGACGTCCCCAACCCGGCCCGCCTGGGCGACCCGCGCGAATACGGCCGCCTGGCCGGCTTCATCGTCGAGATGGGCTATTTGAACGGCGAGGTCATCCGCATCGACGGCGCCCTGCGCATGCGGTGATTCCCCAGCCGCTGATTGCGGGTCAAGGAGTGATCAAGCGCCCTGGAAACGCTCCGGGGGAGCGTTTCGCCTGCCAACGGGCGGAGCCCTAAGCCGCCGTGCGCAGCACGGTTCATCCTTGCGGCGCAACCAGCGGTCGTCATGCCCGCTTTGGCGCCTTCAGGGCAGACCTGCCCCTGAAGCGCGTCTCAGCCGGGACTTCCGGCGGTGCGCAGCGGCACCATGCCCGCGCCCGCAGCAGCACTGCCCCCGGTTGACAATCCCTGCCGCCAGCCGTTCACTCCCGGTCAGGAGGCCCCATGACCCTGACTGAACGGCAGAAAATGCAGGCTGGCGACTGGTACTGTTGCCAGGACAGCGAACTGGATGTGTTGCGGCACCGGGCCCGCGTTGCGGTGCATCAGCACAACACCGCCCCGCCGGATCCCGCCGCGCAGCTCAGCCCTCCGCTGGCCGGTCTCTTCGCCGCCCACGGCGAAAACTGCCTGGTCGAGGCGCCCTTCCACTGCGCCTATGGCCTCAACATCACCCTGGGCCGCAATGTCTACCTGAACGCGGGCTGCACCATTCTGGACACCGCGCCGGTCACCATCGGCGACGGCACCATGCTGGGGCCGAATGTGCAGATCTACTGCGCCCAGCACCACAAGGACAGGGATTTGCGCGTGCAAGGGCTGGAGATTGCCCGCCCGGTCACCCTGGGGGCAGAGGTCTGGATCGGCGGCGGCGCCATCCTGATGCCGGGCGTTACCATCGGCAATGGCGCCATCGTCGGAGCGGGCGCGGTGGTGACCAGGGACGTTCCGGCAGGAGGTACCGTGGCAGGCAACCCGGCCCGGCCTCTGACCGGGTAATCAAACGGTAAAGCCAGCGCCCGCCGCCTTAACCCGCGCGTCACATTTCCTGATGAATTCCAAAGCTTTACGTCAGTGTCTTTGACCAAATGTTTCGCGCGCGAAACATTTGGTCAGACGTGCTGACCTAACCGGGACAACCGCCTCAGCCTTCGGCTTTTTCTTCCAGCAGCAGCCATTCCTCCTCAGCTGCGGCCAGCTTCTCCTGCCGCTCCACCAGCGCCTCGGTGGCCTTCTTGAACTTCACCGGTTCGCGGCTGAACAGCCCGGGATCCGCCATCAGCTCCTGCAGCTTGGCAATCTCCGCTTCCAGCCGTTCGATCTCCCCCGGCAGCGCCTCCAGCCGGTGCTTTTCCTTGAAGCTCAGCCCGTCCTTGGGCTGGCTTTCCTGCTTCGGCTTCGGCTTGGCAGGCTTCACCTTTTCTGCCTTGTCCGCAACGTCCAGCGGGCCGCGCTGCGCCAGGTAGTCGCTCCAGCCGCCGGCGTAAGCCGTGGCCCTGCCGTTGCCTTCCATCGCGATGGTGGTGGTCGCCACCCGGTCCAGAAAATCCCGGTCGTGGCTCACCAGCAGAACGGTGCCGTCGTAATTATCAAGCAGCTCCTGCAGCAGGTCCAGCGTCTCTACATCCAGGTCGTTGGTCGGCTCATCAAGCACCAGCAGGTTCGAGGACCGCGCCATCAGCCGCGCCAGCAAAAGCCGCGCCTTCTCGCCGCCTGACAGGGACCGCACCGGCGCCCGCGCCTGGCGTTCGTCAAACAGGAATTCCTTCAGGTAGCCGACAACATGTTTCGGCTGGCCGCGCACCATCACCTGATCCGCCTTGCCGGAAATCCCCAGCAGGGGATCGGCGGTCAGGTTGTCCCACAGGGTCGAGTCGCCATCCAGCTGATCCCGCGTCTGATCAAACAGCGCCAGCTCCAGATTGGTGCCTTGCTTCACCGATCCGGAATCCGGCTCTTCCAGCCCCAGCAGCATCTTCAGCAGCGTGGTCTTGCCCGCGCCATTGGGCCCGACAAAGGCCACCCGGTCGCCGCGCTGCACCTTCAGCGAGAAATCCTGCACGATCTGCTTGCCGCCAAAAGCCTTGCCCAGCCCCTCGGCCTCAATCACCTTGCGGCCCGATTTCGGCCCCGCATCCAGCGCCATCTCGGCCGCCCCCTGGCGCTTGATCTGGCCGGCGCGTTCGGATTTCAGATCCTGCAGCGCCCGCACCCGGCCCATGTTGCGCTTGCGGCGGGCGGAAATCCCCTCCACCGCCCAGCGGCTTTCGGATTTGATCAGCCGGTTCAGCTTGTGCCGCTGCTGGTCTTCCTCCTCCCACTGCTTGTCGCGCCAGGCCTCGAAATGCTCAAACCCCTTTTCCTGACGGCGCACCTCGCCGCGGTCCACCCACAGCGTTGCCCGGGTCAGCGCCCGCAGAAAGGCGCGGTCGTGCGAGATCAGCACAAACGCCGCGCGGGTGGCCTTCAGCTCATTCTCCAGCCAGGTGATCGCCTCGATGTCCAGATGGTTGGTCGGCTCGTCCAGCAGCATCAGATCCGGCGCCTCGGCCATCAGCTTGGCCAGCGCTGCGCGGCGCCGCTCACCGCCGGATGCGGTTTCCACGGGGCGCGCCGGGTCGAACTTCAGCCCTTCGCCCGCGCGCTCCACCTTGTACATCTCGCCGGGATCCAGCGCGCTGGCGGCAAAATCGCCAAGCGTGGCAAAGCCCGTCATCTGCGGATCCTGCTCCATATAGCCCACCGATTTGCCCGGCGGCACCACGATGGAGCCCTTATCCGCTTCAACAATCCCCGCCATCACCTTCATCAGGGTGGATTTTCCCGACCCGTTACGGCCCACCAGGGCGACGCGGTCGCCGGGCTGAACCACCAGATCAAGATCGGAAAAAACCGGATCGCCCCCAAAGGTGAGGGAAATGCCGGACATCTGCAAAAGAGGAATACGTGCCATGCCAGCCAGCTACCCCGGCGGCAGAATCGCGTCAACGCTGCTTCTTCATCTTTTCAAAAATACTCATTTCTACCCGGCAGCGGCCCTGAGACGCCGCTTGCGGGCAGCCGGAATTGCCGCAATCTCCAGCCCGGTGAACACATGCAGCGTGTTCATACGGGCATCCACAACCGCATGGTCGCTGACCCAGCCGCCCATCACCAGATAGGTCCGCAGCAGCGGCGGCATCCGAAGCATCGCCAGTTTCGGGTCCGGCCTGGGCCGCAGCCCGGCGGCAAAGCGGAACACATCGGGCGCCTTGACCCCCGGCAGCCAGCATGGCGGTGCCAGATGGCGGTGCTTCAGCATGGCAAAGGTGTCAAGGTATTCCGCCGCCGAGGTGCCGGCAAAGGACGAGCAGCCAAACAGCATCTGCACATCCTTTGCATCGACCAGGGCAGTTACCGCCCCCCAGGCGACGCGCAGGATGTCCGCACTGTGCTGATCGGGATGGATGCAGAACCGGCCCAGCTCCGCCATCCGGCCGCGGAATGCCCGCAGCCCTTCCAGATCGTAGAACTGCGCCGAATAACTGCGGCCCAGCTCGGCGCCGCTTTCCAGCAGCAGCAACCGGAAACAGCAGACCAGACTGCCGGTCCGCGCCTCCTCCACCAGCACATGCATGCAGGCCGCGTCGTAAGCGTCGCAATCGGCGGCGCCGGTCCGGAAGCACAGGGTGCGCAGCGCCTGCGCCGCAGCCACATCCGCCGGCCCCGCCGCCAGGCGGGCACGGTAACACCCTTTGTGCAGAAGCACGTCCGGCTCCGCTGCCATTGCGGCCTCCCCCTTTTCCGGCTCAGCCCTTAGCATAAGCGCTGTGACACCCCGGTGAAGCCCGCTGGACCGGCTGCCGCCAGCCTTACTGGTCCTGCAGGAACTGATCGGGGCCGAAGTTGCCCAGGCTGCCCAGAAGCTGGCGCAGGAACGTGCTGTCCTGCACGCTGGAGCTGGTCACCCGGCGTTCCAGCGGCACCACCTTGCCGTCTTCCAGGCTGAACCGCTCGACCCCCTGCACCACCCCGGCGGCGTCAAAGCTGATCGCGACCAGATCACGGGCCACCGGTTTCGGGGCGGCGGCGCCGTAGTGGCGGAAACGGGTCGCAACATAATAGTAGCCGCTGTCGTTCAGCACCCCGGTCGAGGACGGGATGCCAACGCTTTCGGCCACCGAATCCCGGGTATCGATCCCTGGCACCACTTCGGCCAGCTGATCCGGTGTGGGCACATACCCGTGCTTGCGGTAGACTGACGAGCAGGCCGCCAGCGCCAGCCCCGCCGCGGCAAAAACAGCCCCGCGCAGAACGGACTTGAAGTGAAATGCCTTAGCAACCATGACTGCCCCCCGGCCATTGCCGCAATGCGCGGCTTGAATACGTCTTTGAACCCGATTACCTAATGACCGCTTCCGGTTCAAGAAACGAAAGTCCCCGATTATGTCTGAGAGCACCGCAGTGCGGGTGGCGGATCTGCCGCAAAACGCCCCGACCGCCTTTGAAATCACCCCGGATAAAGCCGAGCTGGCCGCGCTGGCGGCTGAACTGGGGGTGAACGCGCTGCGCAAGCTGCGCTTTACCGGGGAGATCAGGGCGCGCGGCAAACGCGACTGGCAGCTGACCGGATCCTTGGGGGCAACCGTGGTGCAGGACTGCGTGGTGACGCTGGAGCCGGTGACCACCCGGATCGAGGAAAAAGTCCGCCGCACCTACCTGTCCCGTATGGAGATCCCCGGCGAAGACGAGGTGGAAATGCCCGAGGATGACAGCACCGAGCCGCTTGGCAGCCATATCGACCCGGGCGCCGTGATGGCTGAGGCGCTGGCGCTGCATATCCCCACCTACCCGCGCAAAGAGGGCGCCGAGCTGGGCGAAGCGGTCTATACCAAACCCGGCGCCAAGCCGATGCGCGACGAGGACGCCCGCCCCTTCGCCGGTCTTGGCGCGCTGCGCGGACTGCTGAAAGACGAAGACTAAGCCGGAATTTGCGCGCTTGCGGAAATTGCATCTGGAACCTGTGGCGGCGCTGCCCTAAAAAACATCTTGCGCCGCCGGGGATTCGCAGTATTTTCGCGCGCTCATCGGAATTTTTGGTTGGACAATGTTTGGGCAGGCGCCTAAACGCACGTCAGACTGATCGAACAGAACGCAATCGCGCCGCGGGGAGTGCCCCAAGGCCCAAACAGACAAAGGTTGAGACATGGCCGTCCAACAGAATAAAGTATCCAAATCGCGCCGCAACAACCGCCGCGCGCACGATGCACTGGTTGCTGCAAACCCGAACGAATGCGGCAACTGCGGCGAGCTGAAGCGCCCGCATCACGTATGCCCCTCCTGCGGCCATTACGACGACAAGGAAATCGTCGCAGCGGCTGACGAAATCGAGATCGACGAAGACGCGGCATAAGCCACGGACAGGATCTGATGCCAGGCAGGCTTTCGCATGACGGGTAAACCCGATCAAAATCAGGCAAAAGCCGGCCGCATCACCATTTCCGTTGACGCCATGGGCGGAGACGCCGGCCCCGCTGTTGTGGTGGCCGGCATTGCCATGTCGGCGGAAAAGAACCCGGATATCGGGTTTATCCTGCACGGCCCCGCCGAACAGCTGAAACCGCTGGTCGCCAGGAAACGCACCCTTGAGGGTCGCGTCGAGATCCGCGATGTCCGCGACGTTGTCACGATGGAGGACAAACCCTCCCAGGTGATGCGCAACGGCAAGGGCACCTCGATGTGGTCGGCGCTGGATGCGATCAAGAACGGCGAGGCGGCAGGCGCTGTGTCCTGCGGCAACACCGGCGCGCTGATGGCGCTCAGCATGCTGCGCCTTCGCAAGCTGCCGGGCGTCAACCGGCCTGCCATTGCGATCCTGTGGCCGTCGCTGAACCCGCAGGGTTTCAACGTGATGCTGGATGTCGGCGCCGACGTGAAGGCGGACGCCGAAGATCTGCTGCAATATGCGCTGATGGGCACCTCCTACGTGCGCAATTCCATGGATATCGCCCGCCCCCGGGTCGGCTTGCTGAACGTGGGCACCGAAGAGCACAAGGGCAGCGCCGTGCTGAAAGAGGCGCATGCGCTGATCGCGGGTCATGCCGCACAGGCAAATTACGAATTCACCGGCTTTGTCGAAGGCAGCGACATTCCGGGCGATACCGCAGATGTGATTGTCACTGACGGCTTTACAGGCAATGTGGCGATCAAGACCGGCGAAGGCACCGCGCGGGTGATGCGCACCGCCTTGCGGGAAGCCTTTGAATACTCGTTTCTGTCCAGGATTGCCGCCGTTCTGGCGATGACCTCGCTGAAACGGCTGTCCAAACGGATGGATCCCCGGCGCGTCAACGGCGGCGTCTTCCTGGGGCTGAACGGCACTGTGGTCAAATCCCACGGCGGCGCTGATGCCATGGGGGTTTCCGCAGCGGTCAAGCTGGCATTCCGGCTGGCACAGCATGGATTCGCCGAAAAGCTGGCGGCACGGGTTGCATCTGCCGGTGCGCATACCCAAGATGATACTGCCCCCCGCGGGATGCGGGCGGCCACCGAAAAAGATTAAAATAGGCAGGCAATCGAATGACGCGACGCGCGGTAGTTGTTGGCACAGGACACTATCTCCCCGAACGGGTGGTTGAAAACGCGGAATTCGAAGCCACGCTGGATACCACGGACGAGTGGATCCGCAGCCGGTCTGGCATCGAACGCCGCCATTTCGCCGCCGAGGGGGAGACCACTTCGGACATGGCCGCCAAAGCAGCTGAACGCGCTTTGGCGGATGCGGGCCTGACCGCGGAAGATGTTGACGCCATCGTGGTGGCAACCTCCACCCCCGATCTCACCTTCCCCTCTGCCGCAACCATGGTGCAGTCCAAGCTGGGCATGACCAAGGGCTTTGCCTTTGACGTGCAGGCGGTCTGCGCGGGCTTTGTCTATGCGCTGAGCAATGCCAGCGCGCTGATCGCCTCGGGCCAGGCGGAACGGGTGCTGGTGATCGGCGCCGAAACCTTCAGCCGGATCATGGACTGGACCGACCGCTCCACCTGCGTGCTGTTCGGCGACGGCGCCGGCGCGCTGCTGCTGGAAGGCCAGGAGCAGCCCGGCACCCACCGCGACCGCGGCATCCTGTCGACCGACCTCAATTCCGACGGCCGCTACAAGGATCTGCTTTATGTAGACGGCGGCGTGTCGACGCAATCGACCGGCTATCTGCGGATGCAGGGCAACCAGGTGTTCCGCCATGCCGTCGAAAAGCTCGCCTCCACCGCGAACACCGCGCTGGACCGCGCCGGGCTTGCCGCCGCGGATGTGGACTGGATCGTGCCGCACCAGGCCAACATCCGCATCATCCAGGGCACCGCCAAGAAAATGGGCCTCAGCATGGACAAGGTGGTGGTAACCGTGCAGGATCACGGCAACACCTCCGCCGCCTCCATTCCGCTGGCCCTGTCTGTCGGCAAAGAGCGCGGCCAGATCAAACAAGGCGATCTGATTGTGACCGAAGCCATCGGCGGCGGCCTCGCCTGGGGGGCTGTTGTGGTACGCTGGTAACCCCGCAGCCTAAATTTCCGGCCGAAACAGCCGGCGCAATTCATTGATATTGACAGGGAAATTCCCCACACCCTATGCTTTGGCAAACAACAGGGATTGGTATGGGCGAAAAAACACTGACACGAATGGATTTGAGTGAAGCAGTTTTCCGGGAAGTCGGCCTGTCGCGCAATGAAAGCGCGCAGCTGGTGGAAAGCATGCTGCAATACATGTCGGATGCCCTGGTGCGCGGTGAACAGGTGAAGATCTCCTCGTTCGGCACATTCAGCGTGCGGGACAAATCAGCCAGGGTCGGGCGCAACCCGAAGACCGGCGAAGAAGTGCCGATTCAGCCGCGCCGCGTGCTGACCTTCCGGCCCTCCCACCTGATGAAAGACCGCGTGGCAGACGGCAACCGTAAATAACGGGACCAAAAGGCCATGTCGAAATCACCGGACGCGTTCCGCACAATCAGCGAAGTTGCGGAGTGGCTGGGCGTGCAGGCGCATGTCCTGCGCTTCTGGGAGAGCAAGTTCACCCAGGTCAAACCCGTCAAGCGCGCCGGCGGGCGGCGGTATTACCGGCCTGCGGATATGCTGCTGTTGGGCGGCATCAAGAAACTGCTGCATGACGACGGGCTGCCGATCAAGGAGGTGCAGGCGCTGCTGCGCGAGCATGGCACGGCGCATGTGTCCGGCTTCTCCCATTCGCTTGACGGCTCTGCCGATGACCGCCCCGATGCCCCGCCGCCGGCCGATAAACTGGGAGATGACTGGCAAAGCTCGCTGGAGCTGAGCCGGGACGCAGCCGCAGAGGACCCTGCCGGGAGCAGCAATGTGCTCGGCTTCCCCCCCGCATACGATGCGGTATCCGATCCTGTCTCCGGCCCCGCATCTGATTCCGCCCCCGCCCCGCAGACCCGGGTGGATCTCGAGCCGCCCGCCGCAGACAGCGGCGCAGATGGCGGCACCGAACAGCCAGAGCCGGGTCTTGGCGATGCCCCCGCGGCAGAGCAGCCGCTATCCAGCGCCCCCGTAGCCGATACCCCTGCGGCTCTGCCGGATGCCGCTGCCGATACGCCTGAAGATGCCGCCTCCCGGGATCAGCCCGCCGCCGAAGATGCCTCCGCAGATGAGTCCGGGGAGCGATTCGCCCAGCTTCAGCCAGTCGCCGGCGCCCCGGCCGCGGATCAGCCGGTCGCCGAGGCGCCTGAGCTGTCCCTGGATCAGCCGGCTGCAAGCGAAGCCGCGGCAGAACCGGAAGCAGCGGCAGAACCGGAAGACGCCGCAGAACCGATGGCAGAACAGGCTTTCGAAGCCGGGCCTGGCCCTGCGGCAGAAACGGCCCCTGCTGGGGCCCCTGCGCCCGGCGGGACAGCGGAGCCTGCAGAAGAACCGGCAGGTTTCGCAGCAGACGCCCGTCCGGCGGACCCGGACCCTGCCGCCGCGTTTGATCCCGCTTTGGACACAGCGCCGGCCCCCGCACCGGCCGAGGACACCCTGGTGGCTGCCGCCGGCCTGCAGCCGGACGAGCCGCTGGACTTCAGCTTGACCGCGCCCGGGGCCGATGCCGGACCTGCAGCCGGGTCAGCGCCTGTTTCCAAAGCAGATCCCGCGGCGTCCTTCCCGCCGCACGACCTGGACGCGGCCGCCCGGCAGGTCGATGCCCTGGAGTTTTCCTCCGGCTTCGACCCCGAGGCCGAAGCGCCCCGGGAAGGCCCGGCGGCACCCGAGACGGCGGCACCGCAAGAGGCTGCAGCGGACGCCCCGGCGCCCGGCGCGCCAGCCCAGCCGCCAGAATACCCGCCAGAGCTCCCGCCCGCCCAGCCGCAGATGCCGCAACCGGGTGTTCTGGCGCTTCTTGCCGCCATCCGCAGCCTGCCGCCGCACTCCGTGGCCGCAATTGCCGGCTGCGCTGCGGACCTGCGGGCGCTGGCTGCCGGCGGCACGGCTTCAGGGGCGCCCGACATCACCTGACCCCCCGCCTTACCCGGCGGCGGAACACCACTGCTGCCGGCGGCATGGCTGGCAACAGCCTCACCTTGCTGACTTTCTTTGCGGCGGTGCGAAAAATATTGCCGCCCCCTCTTGCCCCTGCCGTGAAAACGGTTAGAAGGCTCCTCAACGGGCTATGGCGCAGCCTGGTAGCGCGTCCGTCTGGGGGACGGAAGGTCGCAGGTTCGAGTCCTGCTAGCCCGACCATATGAAAACGCCCGGGTGTTCACGCACCCGGGCGTTTTCGTATCCTGCGCAAGGCTTTGGCGGTTGCGTGCAGGGATTGCGTACCGTGGCCAATTGAGCCAGCATCGCCGCAAAGCCGGCGCGGAGGGGAACAGGACATGACAGGCGTATTGCCCAGCCAAACCATTGAAAAGATGCTGGATCGCGGCGCGATTGCCGTCAGCACCCCGCTGGCCGAGGGACAGGTGCAGCCTGCCAGCCTTGATCTGCGCCTAGGCAACGTGGCCTACCGGGTGCGCGCGTCTTTTCTGGCCGGCCAGGGGCGCAGCGTTTCCGACCGTCTGACCGAGTTTGAAATGCACCGCATCTCCCTGGATGGCGGCGCGGTGCTGGAAAAAGGCTGCGTCTATGTGGTGCCGCTGATGGAAAGCCTGGCGCTGCCCGCGAATGTCTCCGCCGTGGCCAATGCCAAAAGCTCCACCGGGCGGCTGGATCTTCTGACCCGCACCATCACCGACGGCGGCGAGGAATTCGACCGTATCAAACCCGGCTACACCGGCCCGCTTTATGCCGAGATCTGCCCGCGGTCGTTCTCGGTGCTGGTGCGTCCGGGCATGCGGCTCAACCAGATCCGCTTCCGCACCGGCCAGGCGGTGCTGTCGGATGCCGAGCTGAAGATGCTGCACGCGGGCTCCCCGCTGGTCGACGGCGCGGCGGTGATCGAGGATGGCCTGGGCTTTTCCGTCGATCTGAAACTGCCGGGCAGCGATCTGGTCGGCTACCGCGCCAAGCCGCATACCGGCGTCATCGACCTGGACCGGATCGGCGAATACGATCCGCAGGAATACTGGGAAGAGGTGCGCACCAAGGACGGCCGCATCATCCTGGATCCCGGCGCCTTCTACATTCTGGTCAGCCGCGAGGCGGTGCACATCCCGCCCGCCTATGCCGCCGAGATGGCGCCCTATCTGGCGATGGTAGGCGAATTCCGGGTGCATTACGCGGGCTTTTTCGATCCCGGGTTCGGCCATGACGCGGCCGGCGGCACCGGCTCGCGCGGGGTGCTGGAGGTGCGCTGCCACGAGGCGCCTTTTGTGCTGGAGCACGGCCAGGTTGTCGGGCGTCTGGTCTATGAGAAGATGGCCGAGGTGCCCGAGCAGCTGTATGGCGCCGGGATTGCCTCGAATTACCAGGGCCAGGGGCTGAAACTGTCCAAGCATTTCAAAACGCCGGCCTGATCGCGATCGGGGCAGCACCCGGCCCCTGGGCCGGGCCTCGCTTCACCGGCGCGGCATGCGCCCGCTGCTTCGCCGTACCCGCCTGCACCGGCCGGTCCCGACGCGGTCACCGCAGCGTTCAGGGGCAGCTGGCGCGGCTTAGCTCTGGCGGCGCCCCGGCTTGACCGATGGAATGCGGGAGCTGCCTGCCTGCGGGGCGGACGGCGCGCTGTGCCCCGCACCCTGCCCCTTGCCGCGTTTGGCAACCGCGCGGATGCCGGCATTGACGCCTGTATTGACCGCGCGGCTGACCAGCCGCCGCAGAATCATGCTGATGATTGAATTAAGAGTCATGGACGTCGCCCCGCTTGCTGCCTGCCCGTTGCCTTAACGGCAAATTAAGACAATTCCGGGGCGCAGAACACCCCGGGACAAGACCCCGGCGGACACGATTGCGAAACCCGCGCCCTGCGGTGTCATTCTTCGAACAGTTCCGCCTGTTCTTCCGGGTCCTCGTCGTCCTCGCCCCCCTGGCCCGACACCAAGGAACCCGGCGGCGGCCGGTTTTCCAGCAGGCCTGCGGCGCGCAGCTCCTTCAGCCCCGGCAGGTCGCGGGCGCTTTCCAGACCGAAGTGATCGAGGAAGACCGGTGTCACCACAAAGGTCACCGGGCGGCCCGGCGTCATCCGGCGGCGGCCCAGACGGATCCAGTCCATCTCCATCAGCTGGTCAATGGTGCCGCGCGACACCGACACGCCGCGGATTTCTTCGATCTCGGTGCGGGTGACCGGCTGGTGATAGGCGACAATCGCCAGGGTTTCGATCGCGGCGCGGCTCAGCTTGCGCAGCTCGGTGGTTTCCTTCTGCATCAGGAAGCCGAGGTCCGGCGCGGTGCGGATCGCCCAGGCATCGCCTAAGCGAACCACCCGCACGCCGCGTCCCTCGTAGCGCTTGCGCAGATGCTCCACCGCCTCGCGCGGGTTGCAGCCATGCGGCATCCGGCCTTCCAGATCGCGCAGGGTGACCGGCTCGGCGCTGGCAAACAGCACCGCCTCCACCATCCGCTCCTGCTCGGCCATCGGCGGCGCGTCGAACAGCGTGTCGCTCTCTTCGCGGATGGGAGCGCCGTGGCTGTCCAAAAGCTGGTCTTCCATCAGGTATCCTCGTTCAGGCTGCGCAGCTGGATCGGCGCAAATGATTCACTCTGGCGCAGCTCAAGCTTGCCTTCCTTCACCAGCTGCAAAGAAGCGGCAAAGGTCGAGGCGGTGGCCGAGCGGCGCTTGACCGGATCGCTGTGCCAGCCGTCCGGCAGATAGCTGATCAGATCGGTCCAATCGCCGGTGAAGCCCAGGAGATGGCGCATCCGCTCCAGGGCTTCTTCCATCGTGAAGACCGACTCCCGGTCCATCACAAAGGGGCGGAAGTCCTCCTTGGTGCGGATGCGGGCGTAGGCCTGCATCAGATCCAGCAGGTTGGCGGTATAGGTAACGGTCTTGATCCGGGCGACACTCTCTTCCTCGCCGCGGGCGAAGAAGTCGCGGCCCAGCCGGTCGCGGGCCAGCAGCCGGGCAGAGGCATCGCGCATCGCCTGCAGACGCTCCAGCTGAAACGCCAGGTGGGCGGCCAGCTCCTCGCCCGAGGGGCCGTCCTCCTCCGGGTCCGGCGGCAGCAGCAGGCGGGATTTCAGGAACGCCAGCCAGGCTGCCATCACCAGATAATCGGCGGCCAGTTCGATCCGCAGCTCCTTGGCCTTGTTGACAAAGGTCAGATACTGCTTGGCCAGCTCCAGCACCGAGATCTTGCGCAGGTCCACCTTCTGGGTACGCGACAGCGTCAGCAACAGGTCGAGCGGGCCTTCGAACCCGTCCACATCCACGATCAGGGCCTCGGCTGCCAGCCGGTCCTCTACTGCCGTGTCCGCGTCTGAAAAGAGTGTCTGCTCAGCCATACACCTGCCCGCCCATGAGGGCGGCAAGTTCGTCTTCGGCGGCCTGAATGTCAAGATCCGCAGGGGGTTTGCGGGCCGCCAGCGCCTGCTCTGCGCGGGTTTGCGCCGCCTCCGTCATGGCCCCTGCGGCCCCGGCCACCGCAATCCGTTCCTGCAGCGAGGCATTGCACAGCAGAACCACATCGCAGCCCGCCTTGATCGAGGCGCGGGCATTGTCCGCCAGGGATCCTTTGAGCGCCTTCATCGAAATATCGTCGGTCATGATCAGACCGTCAAAACCGATGCGTTCGCGGATCAGCCGCATCACCACCGGCGATGTGGTGGCGGGGCGGCCGTCATAGGCGTCATAGACCAGATGCGCGGTCATCCCCAGCGGCAGGTCGTTCAAGGCCTGGAACGCGGCAAAGTCGCTTTGCTCCAGCACGCCGGGTTGGCTGGCCACATGCGGCAGGTCCAGGTGGCTGTCGGCGGTGGCACGGCCGTGGCCGGGGATATGTTTCAGCACCGGCAGCACACCGCCGTCCAGATGCGCGGCTGCCACGGCTCGGGCGATCCCGGCCACCGCATCGGCGCTGGTGCCATAGCAGCGGTTTTTCAGAAACTCATGGGTTTCCGCACAGGCCACATCGGCAATCGGCGCGCAGTTGCTGTCGATCCCGAGGCGGAGCAGTTCATCGGCAATCAGCCGGTAGCGCAGATACATCGCCCGCGCGGCGTCCGCGCCCGCCCGCTGCACATGCTCCAGCGGCGGCAGCCAGTTGCGCGCCAGCGGATTGCGCAGCCGCTGCACCCGGCCGCCCTCCTGGTCGATGGTGATCGGGGCATTGCGGCCCACGGCCTCGCGGAAGTCTGCGCACAGCGCCTGGATCTGTTCGGCGCTGTCCAGATTGCGGGCAAACAGGATAAAACCGAACGGATCGGCATCGCGGAAGAACGCCTTTTCATCGGCGGTCAGCCGCAGGCCTTCGGCGTCGAGGATGGTGGCTCCGTAGGTCATGGGCGTCCCCAGTTGTTCGCGCTCCCCCGGCTCACTCAAGGAAAGGGCTGCGCCCGTCCCGGCGGGGAGGGTGCAAAGCGCCCGCCCCGTGGGGGCCGGGACGGGCGCTGCCCGGCCTTCCAGCCGGGCGGTACAAAAGTTTGCAACCGGCACTGCTGCCGCTTGGGTGCCGTTTTGGTCAGCGTGTGGTTACCGGAATGCAATCGGCATTGCCAGCCACCAGCGCCGAGCAGAACCGGCGCGCGTCCGACAGGCCGGCAAAGCCCATCGCCCGCAGGCGGTAGAACGTGCGGCCGCCGCTTTCGGCGCGCTGGATCACCCGCTGCTTGCCCTCAAGATAGTCAGAGAAACGGGCATGGATACGGTCCCATTCGGCGCGCGCCACCTCCGGGCTTTCATAGGCGCCAAGCTGCGCCAGCCTGGTGCCTGCCGCAAGGGTTGCCGGATCCACATCAACGGATGCCGCGCGTGCTGCCGGTGCGGCTGCGGCCGGAGCCGGGCTGAACCGTGCGGGCCGGGCCGATGGCCGCAGCGAGACCTTGATGCCCGGCGCATTCAGAATGGCAGGCGGCGGGACTGCGGCGGCACGCGCCGGCTGCAGCGGTTGCGGCTGCACGATGGCAGGGGCCGCCGCCGACGCCGGCACAGCAGCGGACACCGGCTCGGCCTCACGCGCCAGTTCGGCGACCAGCGCGTCGATATCGCCGTTCTGGAAGGAGGCCACTGCGTCTTCACTGACGCCGGGCGCGGCTTCGGCGGCCAGTTCCGGCAGCGGTTTGTCATCTTCGGTCAGCTCTATCGCGGCGGGCGCCAGTGTCAGCCGGTCGGCCGGCGCCTCGGCGCTGCCGCTGGCGGCAACCGCATTGACCGCCAGCCCCTGATGGTCCGCCTGCGCGCCGCCCGGCAGAGCCGGCTGTTCACGCATCGGGCCTTCGGCTGCGCGCACCACCGGCACGCCGCTGACATCCCGCATCACCAGCTTGTAGCCCCAGAAGCCCACCCCGGCGACCAGCGCAATCGAGGCCGCCGCGCCCAGAATGCTCAGCGATTTCGAGAATCGCGCCCGCAGCCCGGCGGGGGTTGCAAAAACCGCAAAGTCCTGGGGGGCATGCCCCTGCCCGTCGGGCTGGTAGCCATAGGCCGGGTTTTCATAGCCGTAGGCCGGCTCAGCCCCGGGCCCGGAATAGTGCTGGCCGGTATACTGATGTGTGTATGTGCTGTCCGCGGCGGCGTCCTGTTCGTGACCGCTGCCTTGTGTATAGGCGTGCCCCTGGCCCGCCTGCGCAAAATACGCCATTGTCCGCCTCACTGCCCGGTTCGGCAGCGCCTGTTCAGCGCTGCGCCCCAAGTCTCTTGAACTGCCTCAATCCGGCGGATGTGCAATTTTCACCAAAGCGGCTTCCGCCCCTTTTGGTTATCGCATCTCTTCTGCCGGTTTCACGCCAAGAATACCAAGACCTGCGGAAATGACAACGGAAACGGCCCGGGCCAGCGCCAAATTCGCATGTGTTGCCGATTGGCTGCTCTCGTTAACAAATCGTAAACCTTCGTTCGATTTGCCCTGATGGTACAGCCCGTGCAGCTCGGAGGCGAGATCATAGAGGAAGAAAGCCACCCGGTGCGGCTCATGGGTGCGGGCGGCGATTTCCACCTGGCGCGGCCATTCGGCCAGCTTTTTCGCCACCGCCAGCTGCGCCGGGTCCGAGATCAGGCCCAGATCGGCGCCCGCCAGGGTGGCGTCATCGGCGGCAATGTTCTGCTCCGCCGCCTTGCGCAGGGTCGAGCAGATCCGCGCATTGGCATATTGCACGTAGAACACCGGGTTGTCCTTGGACTGCTCCAGCGCCTTGTCGAGGTCAAAGTCGAAACCCTGATCGTTCTTGCGGGTCAGCAGCATGAAACGGGTCACATCGGGGCCGACGGCATCGACCACATCGCGCAGGGTGACAAAGGTGCCCGCCCGCTTGGACATCTTGAATTCCTGGCCGTCCTTGAACAGTTTCACCAGCTGGCACAGCTTGATGTCCAGCGGCACCCGGCCGTCCGACAGCGCCGACACCGCCGCCTTCATCCGCTTGACATAGCCGCCGTGGTCGGCGCCGAAAATGTCGATCAGCTCGTCAAAGCCGCGCTCCACCTTGTCATAGTGATAGGCGATGTCCGGTGCGAAATAGGTCCAGGCGCCATCGGATTTCATCACCGCCCGGTCAACGTCGTCGCCGTGGTCGGTGGATTTGAACAGGGTCTGCTCGCGCGGCTCCCAATCATCGGGCTTCTTGCCCTTCGGCGGCTCCAGCACGCCCTGATAGATCAAGCCCTTGGATTTCAGCGCTTCCAGCGCGGCCTCGATCTTGCCGGTGCCATAGAGGGATTTCTCCGAATAGAACACATCCATCTCGATACCCAGCTGGGCCAGATCCTCGCGGATCAGCGCCATCATCGCGTCGGTGGAGAATTCCCGCACCTCGGCCAGCCAGACGTCCTCGCCCTTGCCGACATAGGCATCGCCCGCCTTGTCCTTCAGCGCCTGCCCCACCGGTTTCAGGTAATCGCCCGGATAGGTGCCATCGGCAAAAGCCACTTCCTGCCCGTGCGCTTCCAGGTAGCGCAGGTAGACTGAGCGCGCCAGCACATCGACCTGGCCGCCGCCGTCGTTGATGTAGTATTCGCGGGTGACGTCATAGCCGGCATAGGCCAGCAGCGAGGCCAGCGCATCGCCGAACACCGCGCCGCGGGTGTGGCCCACATGCAAGGGGCCGGTCGGGTTGGCCGAGACATATTCCACGTTCACCCGCTTGCCCGCGCCGGTCTCCGAGCGGCCGAAATCCGTGCCTGCGTCCAGGACCGATTTCACCACGTTCTGCCAGATCCCGGGCGCCAGCCGCAGGTTGAGAAAGCCGGGGCCGGCGACCTCGGCCGAGGTGACACGGTCATCCGCGGCCAGCTTTGCGGCCAGCGCCTCGGCAATATCGCGCGGCTTCATCCTGGCGGGCTTGGCCAGCACCATCGCCGCATTGGTCGCCATATCGCCATGCGCCGCATCACGCGGCGGCTCCACCGCCACATTGGCAAAATCAAGCCCTTCGGGCAGCGCGCCTTCGCCGGTCATGGCGGTCAGGCTGTCAATCACAAGCGAGCGGATATCGGTAAAAAGGTTCATATCTGGCGTCCCATATGTTCAGCACAGCGGATACCTAGGGCCAGAGGCAGGGTCAACAGCATTGCAGGTGCCGCCCGGGGCCTCAGGCGCAACACACCGGAAAAATCGAATTTTCCGGCCATTTTTGTTACTGAAGAAATATGCGCTGCTGACGCGGCGCGGGCATCACAGAACCGCCGTCCGGTCTTCCAGGATCTTGCCCCAGGCGAAGATCTCATAAGACCGGAAGGCCGGCACGTAGAACGGGTCTCCGTGAATCAGATGCTCCACCTCGATCCGGTCCTCGGCCTCGACAATCCACAGCGCGCCGCAGAAATCGCCCTCCGGATCCTGCTTCAGCCCGCCGCCGATGCGCAGCTCCGGATGGTCTTCGACATAGGCAACATGGGCCTCGCGCCGCGCCTTGCTGGCGCGCACGCCCGTCATCGCCGGCGCGTCCCGGAACATCACCGCCCAGCGGATCAGCACCGGCGCGGCCCGGCGGCTTTCCCGGGGTGCGGTCATGACAGCATTCCCTGAATGGCCGAGGCGGTGCCCCATTCGGTGATTTTGTAGCTGCGCAAGGACGCCACGAAATAGGGATCCTGCAGGATCAGCCGCTCAACATCCTGGCGGCTCTCCGCCTCCACATTCCAGATTGCACCGGGGAAATCCTGCATCGGCCGCATCGCCAGCGCGCCGCCGATCTGCAGCTCGGGCCGCGCGCGCACAAAGGCGATATGCGCCTCCCGCCGCTTCCTGTCGCCGCGCACCCGGTCCATTTCGGGCTTGTCCGTGAATGTGACGGTCCAGCGTGCCATGGCTTTCCCCTTTGCTGCCCTTCCCCGGGGCTTACCGCCGATGCGCAATTGCATCATAGGGCCAGATGATAGCACGGATTAGGACCAATTCCCGCCCTGACCGCCGGCAGCGCTGCGGTTCGGTTTTCCTCTTGCTGCAAATACCCCCGCCGGAGGCCTCCGCCGCCGCCATTGGCGCCCGGCCGGAGGCGGCACCGGAGATGGCAGGGGCGTTGCGGCAGCCCCCGTTGCACCGCACGCCCCGCTTGCGCCGCCTTAACCGGGATATGCGAAGGTCTCCCCGCTGCAGCACATGGCGCGGGCCTGGCACCCCGCGCGCACCAGGAGACCAGGACCCCGGAGACCACCTCGGCAAAAGGTGCAGGGGCGTCTGACTGATGAAGCTTTTGACCGGACACGGGGCGCGCTGGCGTTCCGGCCCTTCCCTCCGCCCCCGTGGCGGCGCCGCCATCTCTCCCCTGCCCCTGAACGGAACATGCAAAAGGACAGCAGCAGACACCGCAGAGACGGAAGCCCTCAGACCTCGACCTTCACCCCGATCAGCCGCTCATGCTGCTGCAGGGCGAAACGGTCGGTCATGCCGGCGATATAGTCCGACACGATCCGCGCCAGCGCGGTGCGGTCCGCCGCACCGGCAATATCGGCGTGCCAGCGCTCCGGCATGTCCTGCGGATTGTCCAGAAAGTAGGGAAACAGCGCCTCCACCACCTTGGCGACCTTGGCGCGTTTCTCCATCACCGAAGGTGCCCGGTACATGCGGGTGAACAGAAATGCGCGGATCTCCTTCAGCCCTGACCACAGCTCCGGCGAGAATTGCACCACCGGGTGATCCAGCGCCCGCACGTCTTCGACGCTCTGCACGCCTGCATCCGCCAGCAGCGCCCGCGCGGTGCCGATCACATCGCCCACCATTACCCCGAAAAAGCGCCGCAGCGCCTCATGGCGGCGGCGGTTCGGGTCCAGCCCCGGATACAGCCTGTCCACCGCGCCATAGGCCTGGTCCAGCAGCGGCAGCCGCGCCAGGTCATCGTCGGTGAACAGCCCGGCCCGCAGCGCATCATGCAGGTCGTGGTTGTTATAGGCGATGTCATCCGCCAGTGCCGCCACCTGCGCCTCGGCACTCGCGTGGGTGTGCAGCTCCAGATCCACCGCCGCATTGCATTCCGCCAGCGCCCAGGGCAGCTCCCCCACCACCGGGCCATTGTGTTTCGCAATCGCTTCAAGAGTTTCCCAGGTCAGGTTCAACCCGTCGAATTCCGCATAGTGGCGCTCCAGACAGGTGACAATGCGGATCGCCTGGGCATTATGGTCGAAGCCGCCATAGGGTTCCATCAGCCCGTGCAGCGCATCTTCGCCGGTGTGGCCGAACGGCGTGTGCCCCAGATCATGCGCCAGCGCCACCGCCTCGGTCAGCTCCTGGTTCAGCCCCAGCGCGCCCGCAATGGTGCGGCCCACCTGCCCCACCTCGATCGAATGGGTCAGCCGGGTGCGGTAATTGTCGCCCTCATGTTCGACAAAAACCTGGGTCTTGTGCTTCAGCCGCCGGAACGCGCTGGCATGGATAATGCGGTCGCGGTCGCGCTGATAGGGAGAGCGGAAGGAGCTTTCCTCCTCGGTCACCTGCCGGCCGCGGCTGCGGTCCGGTGACGTGGCATAAGGGGCATGCATGTTAAATCTTTTCTCCAGCAAATCTTGCCGCCTGAATTGCACCTTCATATATAATGCCTTGAGCTGCAACACGGCATTGGAGAGACCGCATGAACCTGCCCCCGAAAGTCACCGACCGCGCCTTTGCCCGGCTGGCCGAGATTGGCGCCGCGGACCAGGGCCAGGCGCTGCGCGTCGCGGTCGAAGGCGGCGGCTGCTCGGGCTTTCAGTACGAGATCGCCCTGGACGCGCCCAAGACGGACGATCTGGTGCTCGAAGGCCAGGGCGAAAAGGTGGTGGTGGACGAGGTCTCGCTGCCCTTCCTGGAAAACGCCGTGATTGATTTCACCGAAGAGCTGATCGGCGCGCGGTTCACCATCGAGAACCCCAACGCCACCTCCAGCTGCGGCTGCGGCACTTCGTTTTCAATGTAACCCGGCTTCCAGTCCGGCTGACCCTGCGCCCGGTCCGGGCCGCGCATGCCGCCAACGCGCATTTAACGATGCCGCCTTGCCGTCAGGCAAGGCAGCGCCCGCCCTCATCTTAAGGGGCGGGCGCTTCGCTCCCCTGGCGGGGCGCAAATGTTCAGCCGCAATGCGGATCCGGCGCTAGGGATCGGTCTGCAGCCGCCCCGAACTGCGCAGCCGGGGCATCGCCGGGGCAAACTGATCCCAGACCAGATACAGCCCCGAGGCAATCACGACGGCGCCGCCGATATAGGTTGAGGCCGGCGGGAACTCCCCGAAAAAAACCGAGCCGATAACCGCCATCCAGATGAACTGCAGGTTCATCAGCGGCGTCACCGCATAGGAAACCAACAGCCGCAGCGCCACCACCAGCAGCCAGCGCGCGCCGAACAGCAGCAAGGCATAGGCAGCAGCCCAGGCCACATCCGCAATCGGCATCGGCACCCAGACAAAGGGCAAGAACAGCAGCATCGCCCCGCACAGCGTCAGGTTGGGATAAAAGACCTGGGCCAGCGCATTGCTTTCATAGCGGCCGATAAACCGTGCCAGGGTCATGGAAAATGTGCCGGACACCACCGCGCAGAAGGCAATGATATGACCCCAGGAGGAATGCGCGTCCTCATTGCCATGCGGCAGCAGGAACAGCACGCCGCAGAACCCCGCAGCCAGCGCAACCCAGGCCGCCGGGCGCACCGGCTCCTTCAGTACCGCGCCGGACATTGCACCCGCCAGCAGCGGCATCAGGCCGATGAACACAAACACCTCGGCAAAGGGCAGCAGCCGGAACGCATAGAAGAAACAGACCGCGGCGATCAGCGCTGCCACCGACCTCAAAGCCATCGCCCGCGGGCAACAGGTGCGGAACCCGCCGCGCAGGGAGGGAACGCGGTCCGCCAGCAGGCAGAAGCCCGCCACCATGGCGCCCGACAGCGCATAAAGTTGCGCCGCCGCATATTGCCCCGCCAGCAGTTTGGTGATCCCGTCCGCCGAGGCGATCAGCCCGGTGTAGGCCAGCACCAGAAGCGCGCCGCCCAGGGCCTGATTGCCGGGGCAGCCCATCACGCCGCCCCGGCGCTGCCCGCCCGGGCAAAACCTTCGAAAAATCCGCCGAACCGTGCACAGCTGCGCTCCGCTGCAGTGAGCAGCCCGTGTTCTTCTTCGCTCAGGACGGCCTCAGCGCGCGCCTTCACCGCGCTCCAGCTCGTCCGCGCCATCCCGGCGTGGAAAACGGCTTCAGACAGGCGCCTCAAGATACTTCCTCCCTGCTGCGCCGACACATGCATCCCGCCCATCGGGACCGCCTGCCGGAAGGCCGGACGGCCGGACAGCAGCATCAGCCAATTCACCACAAAATACTCGTGATACGCATCATGATGTCCAATAAATTCTCCCTTAGCGAGCATAAAGGCAGAAACCTGCCGGTCGAGCCAAGCCTCCCAGGCGGCGGGCGGCTGCCCGCCGGCAAAGCGCAGCGCGATGCAGATTTCTGCCAGCAGGTCGGCATTCTGATCGAGAAAAGCCACCAGGCCGGCAAATTCCAGACTGGTGAACGCCGCTTCCGGCAGGTCCGGATCGCGGCGGCCGTACTCGGACAGGTAAAAGACGATGTGGGTCAGCTCATAAGCGGCTTTTTTATTCGGAATGGCAAAGGTCTGCGGATTTGAAATGAAACCGCGCAGCCGGTCGTCCAGCCCGTCATCCCGCAGATCCACCCCGCGCCGCGCCAATAGCCGCCGCGCCTCGGCGCGCTGCAGATCCGACAGCTCGGCCTGCGCCAGCCCCTGCTCCGACACCCAGCCGGCCAGATGCGCACCGGTCTGCCCCGGCAGGCCCAGGTCCTCCAGATCCAGGCAGATCGACAGGATAAAGCGGTAATACTGCCGGAAGAAGCTGAGATGACGCGCCGCCCCCTGGTAGAACGGCTGCAAGGGCTGCAGGGCGATTGCGGCAACATCCGCCCCGGTGCATTCCAGAATATTCAGCAGCTCGGCGTTCTCCTTGAGCCAGAACACGTCCTCCTGGCTGCGCCGGTGCCTTGCAAAACCGGCAATCAGCGCCTCTTGCGCAGCGGCCCGGGACTGGCGGGCGGCTGGGGAGAAAAACGGAATAATCTGGGCCATGGGAACCTCGTTCGGACAGATGCGGCGCGAGACCGGCGGCCCCGGTGCAGGGCCGCCCAGGGACAGGAGCCGGAACAAAGCCCGGCCCCGTCCGGATCAGCTGCCCGAGGAGAACAGCCGGGTGGCATCGCCCGCGCTGACCCGCGCCGCGGTTGCAGGGGCAGAGCCGGAGGAGAACAGATGCGTCCCCTCGCCCGCGCCCGCCTTTGCCGTTGCGGCCGGGGCCGAGCCGGAAGAGAACATCTCCGTCAGATCACCGGACGCAACCTCAGAGTGTTCAGCGGGAGCAGAACCGGAGGAAAACATCTGCACCAGATCGCCTGTCCGGCTGCCGGACTGCGCCGCGGGGGCCGAGCCCGAGGAGAACATTTCCACCAGGTCGCCCGCTGCGGTTTCACCGCGTGCCGACGGCGCCGAGCCGCTGGAGAATAAACCGGTTTCACCGCCTGCCCAGCTTTCGGCTGCCTGCGGCATGGAGCCGGAAGAAAACAGCGACACGCCCTCCCCCGCGCTCAGGCCGGCCATGCACTCCGGCGCCGATCCGGAGGAAAACATCCCTGCCGCATCGCCCTCGAACAGGCTGGAACCTGCGGCCGGGCGGCTTGCGTGGATGGTCTGGATTTTATGCTGAGCAGTCATCTGGAACCCCATTCGTTAAAGACAAAAGGCTCCTCAACGCTGGCACGGCCATCGTGCAGCGCAAACAGAAAATGCAATTTCACATTGTATTTTCTAGCGGGGACTACATTAACTTCAACCCGCTATTTTTTGCGCAATTTCAATTATTTCAACTCATCCACAGCTTATGCACCGCGTTATTCACACGCATATTATTGCAAAATAAAGAAACTCAACCTGAGGGGTACTTTTCACCTGTGCAAAACAGAGGTGATTCGCCGTGCCGTCAGTGATTCGCGAACTCCGCTTCGGGCTTGCCCCGGGGTGCTGATTCAGCGATAGATCAGCCTCGAATAAAGCAATCTGCGCCGGAGGCAAGCCATGAAAATCGCCACATTTAATATCAATGGCATCAAGGCCCGGGCCAAGGCGCTGCCGGACTGGCTGGATGAGGCCCAGCCCGACGTGGCGGTGCTGCAGGAGATCAAATCGGTCGATGAGGCGTTTCCGCGCGAAATGCTCGAAGAGCGCGGCTACAATGTCGAAACCCACGGCCAGAAAAGCTTTAACGGCGTGGCGATCCTGTCAAAGCTGCCGCTGGAGGATGTGCGCCGCGGGTTGCCCGGCGATGACAGCGACGAACAGGCGCGCTGGATTGAGGCGACGGTGGTCGGCAAGCAGGCGATCCGCATCTGCGGTCTCTATCTGCCCAACGGCAACCCGGTTGAGCTGGAGGCGGACGGCCGCCCGGCGGCGGGCGGTAAATATGCCTATAAGCTGGCCTGGATGGAGCGGCTGAAGACGCGGGCGCAACAGCTGATGGACAGCGAGATGCCGGCGCTGATGGCGGGCGACTACAACATCATTCCGCAGGCCGAAGACGCCAAGCGGCCCGAAGCCTGGCTGGAGGACGCGCTGTTCCGCCCGGAAAGCCGGGCCGCGTTTCAGCGGATTGTGAACCTCGGCTTTACCGAGGCGTTCCGGGCCCGGCACCAGGGACCGGGGCACTATTCCTTCTGGGATTATCAGGCCGGCGCGTGGAACCGTGATGACGGCATCCGCATCGACCATTTCCTGCTGACGCCGCAGGCCGCCGACCTGTTGCGCGACTGCCAGATCGACAAGGACGTGCGCGGACGCGAAAAACCCTCGGACCACGTGCCGGTCTGGGTGGATCTGGACATCTGACACCCAGCGCCGCCCGCGCCGCGCCTCAGCGCGGCGCCCGGCCCAACAGGGCCCGGGTCATCTCCGATGCACCGGGACGGGGCGGGAGCCCGCCGCCTGCGCTGCCTCAGGCGGTGACGTCGTGGCGGTAGATCCAGTCGAACTGGCTGACCATCTTGCCCGGTGCCAAGCGGCCGCCCAGCCTCAGAACCTGATGCGCAGGCCAGCTGAGCGGTGCGCGCAGGTGATATTTCCAGGCGTTTTTACTGGCGGCCTGCACCACGTTTTCCGCCCGCTCCCGGCGGCGGGATTGATAGCGTGCCAGGCCGCGCGCGACATCCGGCGCCTCCCGCAGGGACCGGGCCAGCACCCAGGCATCCTCCAGCGCAAGATTGGCGCCCTGGGCCATGAACGGCAGCGTCGGATGCGCGGCATCACCCAAAATCGCGGTATTTTCGCCGTGCCAGCCGGCCGCCACCGGATGCCGGAACAGCCCCCACAGCAGCACATCCTCCACTGCCTCCAGCAGCGCCGCGGCCGTGCCGCCGAAGCGGGAGAAGGCGGCGCGCAGATTGGCGGGGTCGTCCTTGACGTTCCAGCCCTCTTCGGCCCAGGCGCGGCGCTCCTGCACTGCGACCAGATTCATCAGGCTGCCGTCGCGCAAGGGATACGCCACCAGATGCCGCCCCGGCCCCATGAATACCTGCGCCTCCGCGGGCAGGTTCAGATGGTTGGGCACGGTGGCGCGCCAGGCGACCTGGCCGGTGAAGACGGGCGTGCGCGCGCCGTTCAGCGCCACCCGGGTTTTCGAGTGCAGCCCGTCGGCGCCCACCACCAGATCGCTGCCGCATTGGGCGCCGTTGCAGAGGCGCACGACCGGCTGCGGGCCGGGCACGACCCGCTCGGCCTTTTGCAGCAGCCGCACCTGCACGCCTTCGCGGCGGGCGGCGCCGGCCAGGATGCCGACCAGGTCGGAGCGGTGCACGAAGTAATAGCGCAGGCCCGCGGCATGTTCATCAAGATCCAGCCGCAATACCTGGCCGCCGCGGCGGTGGCCGCGCAGCACCACGGCGCGGGCCCGCTGCGAACACCAGGCAAGGTCATCGGCCAGCCCCAGCGCCTTCAGCACGGCAACGCCGTTGGGAGTGATCTGCAGGCCTGCGCCCACTTCGGAGATCGCCTCGGCCTGCTCCAGCACAGTCACCGATGCGCCAAAGCGGCGCAGCGCCAGCGCTGCGGTCAAGCCGCCGATCCCGGCGCCGATGACAGTTATTTTCAGGCCTCTGAGTTCCATGAGCTCCTGCAGATTCTCCGCCCGCTCCCAATGAAACAAAAAACGCCGGAGCAAAAGACCCCGGCGTCATCTAATTTTCGGTTTGCCCGCCTCAGCCGGCCGTCAGTCGTCGCGGTGGACTTTTTCGCGGCGCTCGTGGCGCTCCTGCGCTTCCAGGCTCATGGTGGCGATCGGACGCGCGTCAAGGCGCTTCAGCGAGATCGGATCACCGGTCACTTCGCAGTAACCGTATTCGCCTTCGCCGATGCGGCGCAGGGCCGAGTCGATCTTGGCGACCAGCTTGCGCTGGCGGTCGCGGGTGCGCAGTTCCAGCGCGCGGTCGGTTTCTTCGCTGGCACGGTCGGCAACATCCGGTATGTTGCGGGTGTTGTCCTGCAGCCCTTCGATGGTATCGCGGCTGTCGGACAGCAGATCTTGTTTCCATTCCAATAGTTTGCGTCGGAAATACTCAAGCTGCCGGTCGTTCATGAACGGCTCATCTTCAGCCGGTCTGTAGTCGTCCGGCAGAAACACCTCTTGCTTCATTTCGGCTCCTTCGGTCTGGCCCATAATGCTGGTCATAACTTGCACCTGAACATTTTGGCTCTCCCCTCTGCCGCAGCGTTTATCCCCATCAGAAGGGAATGTCACTACACAATAGTGGCGCCGTTTGGTTAAAACCGTGATAAGAACTTAGCGCCGCGGCACCGATCAGGACTGGAACAGGAAAGATATGCAATTTCAGGGCACTAAAGAATATGTCGCAACGGATGATTTGAAAGTTGCGGTCAATGCGGCGGTCACGCTGGAGCGTCCGCTGCTGGTCAAGGGCGAGCCGGGCACCGGCAAAACCGAGCTGGCCAAACAGGTGGCCGGAGCCCTGGGGCTGCGGATGATCGAATGGAACGTGAAATCCACCACCCGCGCCCAGCAGGGACTGTATGAATATGACGCCGTCAGCCGGTTGCGCGACAGCCAGCTGGGCGATGCGCGCGTCAATGATGTGAAAAACTACATCAGGAAGGGCAAGCTGTGGGAAGCCTTTGAAGCCGGCGAAAAAGTCGTGCTGCTGATCGACGAGATCGACAAGGCCGATATCGAGTTCCCCAATGACCTGCTGCAGGAACTCGACAAGATGGAGTTCCACGTCTACGAGACCGGCGAGATGGTCAAGGCCAAGCACCGCCCGATCATGATCATCACCTCGAACAATGAAAAAGAGCTGCCGGACGCCTTTTTGCGGCGCTGTTTCTTTCACTACATCCGCTTCCCGGATGCGCAGACGATGAAGAAAATCGTCGAGGTGCATCATCCCGGCATCAAGGACAGCCTGCTGACCGCCGCGCTGACCCAGTTCTACGAGATCCGCGAGACCCAGGGCTTGAAGAAAAAGCCGTCGACCTCCGAGGTGATCGACTGGCTGAAGCTGCTGCTGGCCGAGGATCTGTCACCGGAGGACATCGCGCGGGACGGCGCCGATGCGCTGCCCAAACTGCATGGGGCGCTGTTGAAGAACGAGCAGGACGTGCATCTGTTCGAACGGCTGGCCTTCATGGCGCGCGGACGCCGCTGATCTGCTTTACGGCCGGGACAGGCAGGCGCGCGGCCTGGCGGCTGTCTGTTTCGCTTCAAATTGCTGCCGCATTCCCCTATCAGAGGACACAGAACCGGGCAGCACAGCCCGGGCTGACAGGAGACTCCCCGAGTGCCCGCTGACGTTGCCCCGGTTTCACAGTTCATTGTCCGCCACCCTGAATGGCGGTCCGCCCGCAGGCCTGCCGGCCTGCGCGTGCTGCGGGGCGCGGTGGCCGGGCTAGCTGTGGCTGCGCTGGCCGCCTGTGCCGCCCCCGACATAAGGGTCGCAGCGCCGACCCGCGCCGCAGCTGCGCCGGTTGCGCTGCCGCCGGTCAAGGTGTTCACCGCCAGCCGGCCGCAGCCGCCGCAGCGCTCCAACGCTGATATCGCGCGGGATTTTCTGGATCTGCATTTCCGGCTGGAAGGCGGCAGCACCCTGCCCCAGTTCACCCGGTTCGAGACCCCGATCACCCTGCGGGTGACCGGCACGCCCGCACCGGGTTTCAACCGCGATCTGACCGCGCTGCTGACCCGGCTGCAGACCGAGGCCGGGATCCCGGTGCGGCGGGTGTCGGGCGGCGCGGCCAATATCACCATCCAATCGGTATCGCGCGCCGAGATCCGGCGGGCTCTGCCCAAGGCCGCCTGTTTCGTGGTGCCCAACGTCGCATCGCTGAGTGAATACCGCCGCAACCGGCGCAGCCCGCGCACCAATTGGTCGCTGCTGCGCAGCCGCGGGAAACTGGCGGTGTTCATCCCCAATGACGTCAGCCCGCAGGAAGTCCGCGACTGCCTGCACGAGGAGCTGGCCCAGGCGATCGGGCCGCTGAACGATCTGTACCGGCTGCCGGATTCGATCTTCAACGATGACAATATCCACGCGGTGCTGACCGGCTTTGACATGCTGATTCTGCGCGCCACCTATGCGCCCGAACTGCGCACCGGCATGAGCCGGGCCGAAGTCGCCGCACGGCTGCCCGCGGTGCTGGCGCGCCTGAACCCGGGCGGCGCGCGCACCGCGTCACAGCGGCTGCCGGAAACCCCGCGGGCCTGGATCGCGGCCTATGAGCAGGCGCTGGGGCCGCAAGCCTCGCTGCGGGACCGGCTGCGCGCCGCCAACACCGCCGCCGCGATTGCCCGCGATCTGGGCTGGCAGGACCACCGGCGGGCCTTGAGCCATTACACATTGGGCCGGATGCTGCATGTCCGCGAACCGGAGCTGGCGCTGCAGCATTTCCTGACCGCCCAGACCTATCTGCAGGGGCTGCCCGGCACCCGGATGCACCAGGCCAAGCTGGCGGTGCAGCTGGCGGCCTATGAGATTGCCGCGGGCAACGGGGGGGCTGCGCTGGCCCGCCTGACACCCGCTGCCGCCGCCGCGGCACAGCATGAAAACGCCGCCCTGCTGTCGACGCTGCTGATGCTGCAGGCCGAAGCGCTGGATCTGCAGGGCCGCGTGGTGGAGGCGCGCAGGGTCAGGCTGGACAGCCTGGGATGGGCGCGCTACGGGTTTGGCCCGGATTGGGCGGTCGAGGCCCGGCTGGAAGAGATTGCCGCGCTGCGCCCTTCCGGATCCTGATCCTGCAACACGAGACAAAAGACGGAAAAGACCATGATCGTAATCGCCGGCTTGGTGCTGGGTGCCGCAATTGGCGCAATGAAGGCCCGCAAACGTGGCGGCAATACCCTGGACATGCTGCAATACGGGGCTGTCTATGCCATCGTATTCGGTATGCTTGGCCTGCTGGCAACCATCCTGACCCACCGGGTGCTGGCATAACTGCTCAGCAAAGGCTCCGCGATGTTCCAGCCCTTCTTTGAAAACCTGCGCAAGGCGGCCATTCCGGTCTCTTTGCGCGAATACCTGACCTTCCTGGAAGGGATGAAGGCGGGGCTGGCGACCTATGATATCGAGGCGTTCTATTTCCTCGCCCGCGCGGCGATGGTGAAGGACGAGCGCAACATCGACAAGTTCGACCGCGCCTTTGCCGCCACCTTCAAAGGGTTGGAGGCAATCCCGGCCGAGGCGGTGATGGACGCCGTCGATATCCCCGAAGACTGGCTGCGCAAGATGGCTGAAAAACATCTGAGCGCCGAGGAGAAAGCCGAGATCGAGGCGCTTGGCGGTTTTGAGAAGCTGATGGAAGCGCTGCAGGAGCGGCTGAGGGAGCAACAGGGACGCCATCAGGGCGGCAGCAAGTGGATCGGCACTGCGGGCACGTCGCCCTTTGGCGCCTATGGCTACAATCCCGAAGGCGTGCGCATCGGCCAGAATGAAAGCCGCCACCAGCGCGCGGTCAAGGTCTGGGACAAGCGCGAGTTCAAGAACCTGGACGGCGATGTCGAACTGGGCACCCGCAACATCAAGGTCGCCCTGAAACGGCTGCGCCGCTGGGTCCGCCAGGGCGCGCATGAGGAGCTGGATCTGGACCGCACCATCCGCTCCACCGCCGAGCATGGCTATCTGGATGTGAAGACCCGGCCCGAGCGGCACAATGCGGTGAAGGTGCTGCTGTTCCTGGACGTGGGCGGCTCGATGGATCCGCATATCCAGGTGGTGGAGGAGCTGTTCTCGGCCGCGCGGACCGAGTTCAAGCACCTGGAGTACTACTACTTCCACAATTGCCTGTACGAAGGGGTCTGGCGCGACAACCGGCGGCGCTGGGGCGAGAAGACCCCGACCCATGAGGTGCTGCGCACCTACGGGCCGGACTATAAATGCATCTTTGTCGGCGATGCCTCGATGTCGCCTTACGAGATCGCCTATCCCGGCGGCGCCAATGAGCATTGGAACGAGGAAGCGGGCCAGGTCTGGCTGCAGCGCGCCCGCGACGCCTGGGCGTCGAACCTGTGGATCAACCCGGTGCCGGAGAAATACTGGGACTATACCCATTCGATCGGCATGATCCGCGAGATATTCGAGAACCGGATGGTGCCGATGACGCTGGACGGGCTGGAACGCGGCATGAAGGAGCTGTCGCGCTAGGGGTCTGTTCCCGGCAGCCCGTCAGCGCGGCGGATTAAAGCAACAGGTGACGGCGGCTCTCCCGCGCCTGCAGGCGCGCCGGCTGGCGCCAGCCCCCCTTGGCAGGCTTGGGCATGGCATCCTGCCTTGGCAGGATGCGCGCCGGACCTTCAGGTCCGGCGCCGGGCCCAACCGGCAGACCGGCAGTTTCAATGCAGGCCGGACGGGCGGGAGCTGCGCCTGGCACGCGGGCATTGCGCAGCCCCGCCCCTAGACGCCCCACAGCCCCCAGCTGCCCATTGCGGCAACCGGCACGAACAGCCAGCCCTGCGGCAGCAGGCCATAGCCCGCGCGCCGCAGCGGCGGCACCGCGATGCCGATCGCCGCGGTCACTGCCGCCATGACCGTGCCCGCCAGCGCCATGTCGGCCGAGCCGCGGGCGCCAAGAAACAGGAACAGCGCCATCAGGCCCAGGTAGCCGGTCACCAGATGCCAGCAGAACAGGGTGGTTTCGCGCACAACTTCCGGCAGCTTCCGGTCCTGTGCCAGCGGCACCGCGCATTCCCGGCCGCCGATGACGGCATGAACGCCCATCCAAAGCGCCGCCAGCGCTGACGCCGCAAGTAAAATCCAATGCATCGCAATTCTCCAATTCCTGAAATGAAATCAAGGCTGCGGACCGGTAGAAGCAGCCTCCCGCCACAGTCAGATCACGCCATTCCGGAGCGGGCCACTGGAAATTCCGCGCAACCGCTGCATTTGCCGCAAGGTCACATCGGCAGCGGTTGATTGCACCGCCGGGCATTCATCGATCCTGTGACCGCATGAGCAGCGCCGCGCCCGCAACCGGCCCGGTTTGCCGACCCAGATTCCAGCCAGCTGGGGTGGCGCGCCGCGGCGCCGGGCCTGCGCTGGGAACGCAGACGGCGGCGGGGGATGGCGCGCGGCGGCGGGAGGATGAAGACGGCGGAGGCGGCACGCGATGCGCAGTGGCTCCGGCTGGGCAGCGGTCTGGGATTTTGAGGCCCCGGGGACGTCGGAACCATTGCCGCTGCAGCCCGCCCCCGCCGCGCGGACCGCAATTCTTTTTTGCACAACCCAAAGCAGTCTGCCTGCGGAAATCCGCCGCTTGGAACGGCATCCGGCGCATGTCCGCCGAAGCGCGCCCCGTCCGGTTGAACGGGCCGCTTTCCAACCGCTATCCATAAACAAAAGAACAAGCGGCAAAACAAAGGCCGCAGTCCCCGAGCAGGAGCCTCGCGTGAGCGTGCCGCATCAAGACATCCCTCCCCGTGGCGGTGCCCCCGCTGCAGCCATAAAGCCGTTTCAGATTCGCGGGCGGTATTTCACCGCTGTTGCGCTGCGCCCGGAGGACGGGCCGCTGGATCAGGCGTTTTATGCCGCGCTGGACGCGCAGCTGCGCTGGAGCCCGCATTTCTTTGACGGCGCGCCGCTGATCCTGGATCTGGCCCAGGCGCCGGGTTTGAACCGCCCGGCTGAGCTGCGGGCACTGACCGACAGCCTGCGCAGCCGCGGGCTGGCAGTGTTCGGTGTGCAGAATGCCTCGCCCCTGCAGGCGGCCGCAGCCGGGGACGCCGGGCTGATCACCATCGCCAGCGGCAAGGATGCGCCGCTGAACACCGACGGCCCGGCCCGGCCCGGTACCCGCCGGGAATTGCCCAAGAAATTGCGCCCGCCGCAGAACCGGCTGATTACCCAGCCGGTGCGCTCGGGCCAGACGGTGGTGGCCGAGGGCGGCGATCTGGTGGTGGTCGGACCGGTCAGTTCCGGCGCCGAGCTGATTGCGCGCGGCAGCATTCATGTCTATGGCCGCCTGCGGGGCCGGGCCATGGCAGGCGCCGAGGGCGACGAGGACGCCCGGATCTTTTGCCACAGCCTGGACGCTGAACTGCTGGCGGTCGCCGGGCTGTACCGGACAAGCGAGAATTTGGAGCCGGAGCTGTTGAACCATCCGGTGCAGGTGTTCCTGCAGGACGGGCGGCTTTGTGTGGAGACCCTGGGATGAGCGCAGGGATAAGGAAGGCGGGACGATGAGCAAGGACCTGAAACTGGAAGAGCCGCTGGGCAAGGTGATCGTGGTCACCTCGGGCAAGGGCGGCGTTGGCAAAACCACCACATCCGCAGCTGTCGGCGCGGAACTGGCGCGGCGCGGCCATAAGACGGTGGTGATCGATTTCGACGTCGGATTGCGCAACCTGGACATGATCATGGGCTGCGAGCGCCGCGTGGTGTTCGATTTCATCAACGTCATCCAGGGCGACGCCAAGCTGAAGCAGGCGCTGATCCGCGACCGGCGGCTGGAGACGCTGTCGGTGCTGCCGACCTCGCAGACCCGCGACAAGGAAGCGCTGAGCCGCGAAGGCGTCGAAAAGGTGCTGGAAGAGCTGCGCCAGGAGTTCGACTACATCATCTGCGACAGCCCGGCGGGCATCGAGCGCGGCGCCCAGATGGCGATGTATTTTGCCGATGAGGCGATTGTGGTGACCAACCCCGAGGTTTCATCTGTGCGCGACAGCGACCGGGTGCTGGGATTGCTGAACAGCCTGACCAAACGGGCCGAGCAGAAAGGCGCCGAGCCGGTGAAGGCGCAGGTGCTGATCACCCGCCACAACAAGGCGCGGATCGAAAGCGGCGAGATGATGCCGGTCGAAGACGTGCTGGAAATCCTGGCCGTGCCGTTGCTGGGGATCATCCCCGAAAGCGCCGCGGTGCTGCGCGCCTCCAACCTGGGCGTGCCGGTGGTGCTGGATGAGCCCTCGGCGGCGGCCACCGCCTATGAGGACGCGGTGGGCCGGCTGATCGGCGAGCAGATCGAAATGCGGATCGCTGCGGACCGGCGCCCCGGCCTGCTGCAGCGGCTGTTCGGACGGGCGGTGTAGCGGGATGTTCGGTTTCTCTCTCCGCCCCCGCAAGCCCTCGGCCAGCACCGCCAAGGAACGGCTTCAGATCCTGCTGGCGCATGAGCGCAGCGGCAGCGGCGGCGCCAGCCCTGACTGCCTGCCGCAATTGCAGCGCGACATTCTGGAGGTGATCCGCCGCCACATGCAGATCGGCGACGAGGCGATCGACATCCGCATGGAACGCGGCGATGAGCTGTCGAGCCTGGAGATCAACATCGAGTTTCCCGGCAAGCTGGGCGTGAACTGATCCGTTCAGACGGGCCGCGCATGTTCCGGCCGTTTTACTGAATTCCGGCGCAGTTTCCCCAACCCGCCCGCGCCGGGGTAAGGGCAGGTTAAACCTGCCCCTGGGGTCATGGGCCTTCCGCAGCTTCCGCGCAGAAGGCCCATGGCTTTTCCAGATCCGAATTCGCGAGCTGGCCGGCGCCGCGATCGGTCCGGACTGTTATGCCGCGCTGCAGGAAGCGGTGACCGCCAGCAGCTGCCCCCCCGGGCCGGGACAGGCCGCCGCAGGAGAGCGGATGGGCCGCAGCGGATCGTGCAGAAACCGCTTGAGCCCGGCCGGGTCAGCCCCCATATCTGAGCCATGCTGCGCCTTCTCCCCATTCTGCTGGCCATCGCTTACGGCCTTGTGATGTACCGGATTTCGATCTGGCGCACCCATCGTGAGCTGGACCAGCGCTCAACCGAGCTGGCGGACCCGAAACTGAAGCGGCTGACCGACCGGCTGGCGGCAGCGCTGGAGGTCGCCCGCATTCCGGTGCATATCTACGAGATCGACCCGGTCAACGGGCTGGCCGCGCCGGACGGGCGGATCTTCATCACCCGCGGGTTTTACCGCAAGTACCAGAACGGCGAGGTAAGCGCCGAGGAAATGGTATCGGTGATCGCCCATGAGCTGGGCCATGTGGCGCTGGGGCATGCCAGGAAGCGGATGATCGACTTCTCCGGCCAGAACGCGCTGCGCACCGCGCTGATGATGATCCTGGGCCGCTACATTCCCTTTATCGGGCCGTGGATTGCCGGGGTGCTGACAGGTTTGATCGCGGCCCGGCTGTCGCGCGGCGACGAGTATGAGGCGGATGAATATGCCGCCGCGCTGCTGACCAAGGCGGGCATCGGGCTGGCACCGCAGAAAAGCCTGTTCACCAAGCTGGAAGAGCTGACCCAGGCGCGCGCGGGCATGGCACCGGCCTGGCTGATGAGCCATCCCAAGACCGAAGAGCGCATCGCCGCGCTGGAGCGGCTGGAAGCAAAATGGGCCAAGCGCTGAGCCGTCGGCTGACGCTGGATTGAGGGGCCGCCCCCCCGCGGCGGCGCCGGTTCGTGCCTTCAAACTGTCCGCCGGGCAGTTTGCTGCGCTGCGTACAGGCACTTACCCCGGAGTATTTCAGGAAAGTTGAAAGCGCGGTCAGGCTGACAGGGCTTTGGCGAGCCGCGGCAGGCGGGCTTTTTTCAGGAGCGGGCGGATCTCCCAGCTGCCGCCGGAAAGGCGGTTGGCCTCATCCAGAACCCGGGCGCCAACAGCTTCTATTCCGGCGTTATCCTCCAGCCAGATGCGGTAAAGGAGTTCGTCGGGGCCGAGCCGCTCCAGCCCCTCCTCGGCCAGGGTGTGGCGGGGGAAGTCCTTGTTGTTGAGGGTGACAATGCCATCGGCATGGCCGGTGACGGCGGCGGCCAGCACATGGATGTCGGCGCTGTCGGGCAGCCAGAGGCGGGCCTCGGTGCCCGGTGCCGGGGCGATTTCGGCCTTGGGCCAATTGGCGCGGGCCAGGGCGATCTCAGCCTTGGCCTGCACCGCGCCTTCGGGGCCGAGTTTCAGTGCTGCGCGCTCCCACTCGCCCAGGATGCGGGCGGACCAGAGCGGGGTGAAATGCCTCAGTCCCGCCGCGCCCAGCAGCATCTCCCGCATCACTGTCGGGTAGAGCACGCAGGTATCCAGAAGCAGCTTCATCCCGCGTCAGTCCAGCCGGAAGAACACGGCCTTGAGGTAGCCGCTTTCGGCCAGCTGCGGCAGCTGCGGGTGGTCGGGGCCGGCATATCCGGTGTGGATCAGGCTGCTGCGGCGCCCGGCCTTGCCGATGCCGCGGGCCGAGGCGTTGCGGAAGCGCGACAGATCAGCAGCGTGCGAGCAGGAGCAGAGGCCGAGGTAACCGCCGGGTTTGACCAGCGGCGCTGCCAGTTTGGCAATCCGTTCATAGGCGCGCAGGCCCGCCTCCAGCGCCTGTTTCGAGGGCGCAAAGGCGGGCGGGTCGCAGATCACGGCGTCAAAGTTTGCGCCCTCCTCGCCGAGGGCGGCCAGCACATCGAAGGCATCGCCCTGGCGGGCGGTGAACGCGTCCTTGAAACCGCTGGCTTCGGCGCCCTGGGCAGCCAGTTCAAGGGCTGCGGCAGAGCCGTCGACGCAGGTTGCGTGCCCTGCCCCCCCGGCCAGCATCGCGAGGCCGAAGCCGCCGACGTGAGAGAAGACATCCAGCACCTTGGCGCCGGGCCCTGTGAGGCGGGCGGCAAAGGCGTGGTTTTCGCGCTGGTCGAAGAACAGCCCGGTTTTCTGGCCGCCGGTGAGATCGGCCATATAGGTGGCGCCGTTCATCTGCACCGGCACCGGCGCCGCAGGGGTTTCGCCCAGCAGGGTCTGGTTCACATCATCAAGGCCTTCGAGCGAACGGGTGCGGCCGGAGGCGTTTTTCAGGATCACCTCCGTGCCGGTCACCTCCGCCAGCGCGGCGGTCAGCGCGTCCAGATGCAGCTCGGCCCAGGCGGCGTTGGGCTGGACGGCGCAGACAGCGCCGAAGCGATCGATCACCACGCCGGGCAGCCCGTCGGATTCGGCATGGACCAGCCGGTAGAAGGGCGCGCCGTACAGGCGTTCGCGCATTTCCAGCGCGCGGGTCAGGCGGACTGCGAACCAGGCCTGATCAATCACCGCCTCCGGGTCGCGGTCGAGCATCCGGGCGATGATCTTGCTTTCCGGGTTCACCGACACCAGCCCCAGCGGGTGCTGCGCCTCGTCCTCCAGCACCGCCAGGGTGCCGGGCGCCAGTTTGCGGGTGCGCCGGTCGGTCACCAGTTCGTTGGCATAAACCCAGGGAAACCCGTGCCGGATGGCGCGGGCGTTGGATTTGGGTTTCATTTTCACGCGGGGGCGCTGAAGCGCATCTGAGGAGGCTGTCATGGGTTCCTCTTAGCCTTAAGCCCGGAACAGGAAAAGGGGCCGCATGGCCCCTTCGCGCAGAACTTCACCGCTGCGCCCTGGCTTTATTGCAGGGCCTGCAGCGGATTCAGCTGCGGCAAGGTTTCATAGCCGTTGCGAACGCTCATCCCTGCGGCGGGCACCGGCTTGAACGGCAGGTTGCGCGACGGCACGTCCACCGAAGCACAGGCAGAGACCATCAGCCCGTACGGGACGAATGCCTGTCTGCGGAAGATGTTCATGGCTCTGCGCCTGCTCCTGCCCCTTTCAAGCCGCCGCCGGGTCAGGGTCCGTCAGGCGGGTTCAAGGGCAGGATGCGGGTCGAACAGGGCCGAAACGGGGCCTGTTCAGCGAAAAAGTGATGAACACTGATGGCCGGGTAACGATTGCCCCGGCCCGCACAGACGCCGCTATCACCGCTCGCGCGAGCGCCAGCCGCCGCGGCGGCGCGGCGTGGCGCTGCCTTGCAGCCCGTCGCGCAGCACTGCGGTCATCGGGTGGTCCGGATTGGCACCGCCGTATATGTCCAGCAGCGCGCCGATGTCTTCCCGGCTGTCGCGCGCCGCATCCATGCCCAATGCCCAGTCAAAGAATATGCTGCGGCACTGCGCGTCGGTGATGCCGTCGATCCGGTAGGATTCGTAGATCAGACCGCGCGGGTCCTGTTCAATGCTGCCCTTCATCCGCCTGTTCCCTTTCCAAGGCCTCTGCAATCAGCGCCGCACAGCGTTCGTAACGGGCCAGCAGCTCCTGTTCCAGCGCATCCAGCCGGGCGTATCCGGTGGTGCGGCAGAGGAACTGCGCGCCGCCCTCCCCGATCGTCCCGGCCTCGATCGCCTTGCCGGAAAGCAGCCGCGCGGCGCTTTGCACCGACCAGAATAGCCGGTAACTGGCGGTCAGGTATTCTGCATCCGCGTCATTCAGCCATCCGGCAGCGACAGCGCCCAGCAGGCCGGAGGCCACATCGCGGGCCACCGAAACGGAAGTGAGCGCGCCGGCCTGCGACAAAAGCTCGATATCCATCATCCGCCCGGCGCCGTTCTTGGCGTCCCAGACTCCTGCCGGCGTCTTGGCGGCAGCCAGCCGCGCGCGCATCTGCGCCACCTGCTGCAGCACCATGGCAAGGTCCCGCGGTTCGGCTAGGAAACCGGCGCGGAAGGTCTCGATTTCGGCGGCAAGAGCGGCGTCGCCCGCAACCACACGGGCCCGGGTCAGCGCCAGATGCTCCCACACCCAGGCCTCGTTCTGCTGGTAACTGGTAAAGCCGGCCAGGCTGACCGCCACCGGCCCCTGGTTGCCCGAAGGCCGCAGACGCATGTCGACTTCATAAAGCTTGCCCTGGGCCATCGGCGCCGACAGCGCGGTGACCAGCGCCTGGGTGAGCCGCGCGTAATAGGGCCGCGTGGCCAGCGGGCGCTTGCCCTCGGACATATCCGCACCGCCCGGATCGTAGATCACGATCATGTCGAGATCGGACTGGGAATTGATCTGCCCCGCGCCCAGCGATCCCATTGCCAGCACCGCCGCGCCGCGTCCCGGCGGGGGGCCGTGCTTGCGGGAGAACTGCGCCACCACGTCCGGTGCGATGCCGGCAATCACCACTTCGGCCAATTCCGCGTATTGGACCCCGGCCTGGTGCCCGTCGATCAGCCCGCGCAGGTGGTGCACGCCGATGCGGAAGTGCCATTCCTTGCACCAGCGGCGGGTGGCATCGAGCCGGGCCTCGTAATCGTCTTCCTGCACCAGCCGGTTTTTCAGTTCCGCCCGCAACTGCTCCGCCCCCGGCCAGGGATCAAAGAAGGAACCGCCGATCACCGCATCAAACACCCCGGAATTGCGGGACAGGAAACTGGCCAGCTCGCGCGAGGTGCCGGCGATGTCCACCAGCAGATCGATCAGCTGCGGGTTGGCTCCGAACAGCGAGAACAACTGCACCCCGGCAGGCAGCCCGGACAGGAAACCGTCCAGCGCCACCAGGGTCTCGGCCGGTTTGGCGGTTTTGGCGACGCGCGACAGCAGCTCCGGTTTCAGCCGCTCGAAAATCCGCGCCCCGCGGGAGGAGCGCAGCGCCGGATAGGTCGGCCAGCGGGCGATGATGGCGCCATCCAGCTCGGCGGTGTTTTCTGCCGCGGCAGGCGCGCCCGGCGTGCCGCCGGGAGAGAAGAAGCCTTCGGTCAGCTCATGCACTTCGGTCAGCCGGTCCCTGATTTCCGCCGTCAGCTCTGCCGGATCGCGGTCCATCAGGCTGGCGATCCGGGCAATGCCATCCTCGGATTTGGGCATCTGGTGGGTCTGGGCGTCATGCACCATCTGGATCCGGTGCTCGACCTCGCGGTGGGCGCGGTAATGGGCCGAGAGGATTTCTGCCGTGCCCGGCGGCACCCAGCCCTTGTCCGCCAGCGCCGCCAGCCCTTCCACCGTGCCGCGCAGGCGCAGTGATTCGTCGCGCCCGCCGGCGATCAGCTGGCGGGTCTGGGTGAAGAACTCGATCTCGCGGATGCCGCCGCGGCCCAGCTTCATGTCGTGGCCGGGCACATGCAGGGCGCCGCCGGTGCCCTTGTTCTCGCGGATGCGCAGGCGGATGTCATGGGCGTCCTGGATGGCGGCGAAATCCAGGTGCCGCCGCCAGATGAAGGGACGCAGCGTGGTCAGGAACCGCTCCCCCGCGGCGATGTCGCCGGCGCAGGGGCGCGCCTTGATATAGGCGGCGCGCTCCCAGGTGCGGCCCAGGCTTTCGTAATACCGCTCGGCCGCTTCCATCGCCAGACAGACCGGGGTGACCGCCGGATCCGGGCGCAGCCGCAGATCGGTGCGGAACACATAGCCGTCGCCGGTGCGGTCGCTGAGGGCGGCGCACATGTTCTTGGTCGCGCGCACCATGCCCTGGCGGGCCTCATAAAAGTCATCCGGATCGAACCGGGTTTCATCGAACAGGCAGATGAGGTCGATATCCGAGCTGTAGTTCAGCTCATGCGCGCCCATCTTGCCCATCGCCAGAATGGTAAGCCCGCCTGCGGTTTCCACGTCGTCCTCGGTCAGCCCGGGCAGTTTCCTGCGGCGGATCAAAGCGGCGATCTCGGATTTTATGGCGACGTCCGCGCACAGCGCCCCGAAGTCCGTCAGCGCCCCGGTCACCTGTTCCAGGCTCCAGCCGCCGGACAGGTCGCAAAGCGCCGTCAGCAGCGCCAGACGGCGTTTGGCCTGCCGCAGACCCGGTTTCAGCCCGTTGCCTTCCAGCGCCCTGCAGTCCGCAAAGACCGCCGCCAGCGCGGTTTCAGGATCCTGCAGCGCCTGCGGCAGCCAGGCAGCCTCCCGTGCGGTCAGCTCCATCAGATAGGGGCTGGAACCGCAGGCCCCCGCCACCAGATCGGCCATCGCCCCGGTTAATTCCGGCACCAAGGCGCGTGTTTCGGCGCCAAGGTCCGGATCAAAGGGACGGGGCATGCGGGTGATGTTCAAGGCAGTGGTCATGCGCCGAGACTGTGCCCGCTGCACAGGCGCGTCAATGCCCGAATTGCAGCCCGGCAGCGCAAGTATACGCCGGGTCAGGAATACCCGAATAGCTGGAATGCCTGCGTTAAGATACCGTCAAAAGACGGTTATGCTCCGGCTCGGGGCCATTCGATGTAAAGAGTATCTTGTTAACAGGGGATGCCGGGCGGTGCTGGGAATGCCCTGGCTCTGCTTGGGATATTGTGCTGTGTGCAGTGTTGTCACCTGAACGGCCCGAGGACCGGAAGCATGACCGTGCCGCCTTCCGCCCGAACCTGAGTTTCGTGATTATATTTCCGGGGCTCTGCTGCGCAAATGCTGATGGCGTTCCATCCTGAGGCACCAGCATGGCAGCCTGAGGGAATGTGCAGGTCCGTGCCGCAGGTCCGCAAGACCAGGAACCGGCCGCGCCACCGAACCATTGCGCGCCATTGAGCCGAGCGCAAGTTAGAAGACACTTGATATTGCAATAACCGGAAGAGGCTGGAGGAAGCCGGAAGACCCCGGATGGAAGCATGTAAAAAAGGGCTTTCAGAGGGGTTAAAACCGAGGAGACGCCTTGGTGCGCTTGTCCTTCAATACCCGGCAGAATGGCCCCTACAGCGCGCTCAGCAGATTTTGGGACTCTTCCCGTTGCAAACTGCCTCCCCTGCCCCAGACCTTGTCGAATAAGGGAAACAGGTCCTCGTGTTGCAGCCATCCAGAAATGTCACCGGCTGCGCAAGGCAGGAATGTCACCAGAGGCGCCGCGGGAGCAAGGCTTTGCAGCCATTCGAAGATCGCGCAGCATTTCCGAAGGTCAAACAATGGCACATCGGGACGTTGTCCGAACCGCTGCTTGCACCTGTTGCCGCACCCAGCCAACGCTGCGCCAGATTATGTACACTTTTACAGAAACTTCATGCGCGCCCCCCTTGTGATTATGAAGGTTTTTCTGAAAACTTTCCACCAAGGCTCTAATTTTTTTCATGGTGGTAAAGATGCAAGATCGCTGGTTCATCAGGTTTGAAAGTGGCGGCTTCCTGTCATGCCGCGGGAACAGGGTTACCTACTTCGGCAATAGCGCTCTGACCTTCGCAAGCCACGAAGAGGCGGAAGAGTACTTTTCCAGGAATGTCAGCGCCTTAGAGGAGACCGGCCTGCGGCCGTCGCTTGCACGCCTTTCCGGTTCCACGTAACAGTTTCCGGGAAGTCGTGAGTCATGAAAATTCTTCTGGCCGAGGATGATGCAGCCACCGCCGAAACAGTCACGCGCTTTCTGACACGAGAGAATTTGAACGTGTCTTCAACCAGTTTTGGTGAAGATGCTATCAGTCTGGCCCGGCATTTCGACTTTGACCTGATCCTGCTCGACCTGCGCTTGCCGGACCGCCATGGCCATGATGTGATCCGGGACCTCAGAGCGGCGGCGATTGATACGCCGGTTCTGGTGATTTCAGGATCCGATGATCTGAACAGCCGGGTCAACAGCCTCAAGTACGGGGCTGACGATTTCATGGTCAAGCCGGTCAAATATGATGAACTGCTGGCGCGTATTTTCGCGATTATCCGGCGATCCAAAGGGTTTTCCGATTCCGACATCAGGGCGGGCGATATCACGCTCAAACTTGGAAAAAAGTTTATAGAAGCGAAAGGAAGAAGGATTGACCTGACAAATACCGAATATAACATTCTGGAACTGCTCCTGCTGCAAAAAGGGCGGGTTGTACTGAAGAATACAATTTTGGAGAACTTGTACACCGGCCCTGACTATCCGGGTGACAAAATACTGGATGCCTACATCTACCGGCTCAGAAAAAAGATCCGCGAAGCAACGAATTGTAATGACTATATTGTTACCATAAGAGGGGAGGGGTTTATGATCTGTTCCCCTCCTGGTCACAGGGAATGTGCTTGACAGCGGATCGAGGGATGACGGGAGGCAAACTGATGGCTTTTGCGATATCTGTTGTGAAACAGGTATAAGCGCCCTCTCAGCCTTAAAGAGCCTCTGAATAAGGCAGCGCAGACCGTAGTGCGCTGCAGCATGCTTCCGCCGCAATCCCTTATCTGCTCGTACAGGTTTTAGCAGGGTTGGTGGCCGCCGCCAAAGTTTGAAGACGCGTTTGGATGATTGGAAAATTGCGGTCTGACATGTGTTGAACATCAGGTGCCAGAGAATGTTCCCTTGCTGCCTGATGAATTTTTTATTTCAGGGCCAACGAGGTACTGAAATAGTTTAGAACCAGATCGGCGGGCGCCAATTCTTACCTTCTGGCGTTAATAATATTGGAAATTCAGTTGAGCTTTCCGCCCGGAATTCGAAGATTTTCAGATCTGATCCGACGGGGCCATAACTCAAGTGAGCCGCTGGTCGGTTAAAAAGAGAGGTAAATGCCGACGGCTTAGATATTTAATCTATCCTGGGGTGCAAGTATTATAAATCCGGTTCTTTTTATTTGCGATAATATTTCGCAACACCTTGCAGAATGTAGGGGGAAAAGTGATGTGCTAACACTGCGTATCTCCAGAAAATATCTTCGCAGACGCAGTGGATTTGCTCTGGCGGTTCTGCTTCTCTCAGCGCTTCTCGCTATATGGGTTACGCTTGCTGGCCACCGCGGCGTTCAGCTGCATGCCAAGAACATGTCCGCGCTTGATGAGGCTTTTGTTTCACTTGCCGAGATGTCTTTGGCATTTGAGAGGATTCAAAGGAACCCCACCAGCCAAAAAGCAATAGTTGAACGCAGCCGCATCCGGCTTAGCGCCAGGTCTGCAGCCGGGGCTCTGACTGAACTTAAACTTGCCAGTTCACGGTCTGCATTCTCTGCCCGGGGACAGAAAATCCTGGCACAACCCTCCTTGAACCCGCTGGCCGAGTTCGACGACATACTGTTTATGAGCAAGGTCCTGGCGGATCCGCAGCGCCAAAATTCTGTACCAAAGTCTGCGAAAACCGCAGCACTTGCTTCGGACCTTACAAGACGCCTGATTCCGGTTCTTATGCAGGTGAAGGAGGCTGAAGTCAGGGCTTCTCAAATCGCCTCGAAGAGGCAGGTGGTCTACGCAATAATTGCTGCTTTAACAGGTGTTTGTGGCGTTCTGGTGGCGGCCAAGTATGTGTACTTTCCAATGGAGCGGTTCATTATCAAAGCGCAATCTAAAATCGAAGAGAGCCGCCGCCGGGCTGAGGCCGCCTCCGAGGCTAAGTCCGTATTCCTTGCAACGATGAGCCACGAAATCCGCACCCCGTTAAACGGTGTCCTGGGACTTGCCGAGCTGCTGATGGACACCGAGTTGGGTGACCAGCAGAGGCACATGATCCGCATCATGAAAGCGAGCGGGAATTCCCTCTTACGCATCATCAATGATGTGCTGGACCTGTCCAAGGCCGAAGCCGGTAAGCTGGAACTTGAAGCCGAGGTGTTTGATGCCCATTCGCTCTGCCAGGAGGTTATTGACCTGTTCCTGCCGCAGGCGCGGAGCAAGAACATCAGCCTGGGCCTTGCCGCGGATCCCGGTAATGGCAGATGGCGTGTATCGGGCTACAGCACGGCCGTCCGTCAGATTGTTGTGAACCTGGTCAGCAATGCCGTGAAATTTACCGAACGCGGATCTGTCGTGATCGATCTAAAGGAAGAGACTGCGGAAACAACTGGCATGCGTACGCTTCGTATCGCGGTTCGGGACACGGGGAACGGGGTCCCTCAGGAGGCAAAAGAAAGTATTTTCGAGCAGTTCACCCAAGCAGATGCATCCAGGACTGCACGTGTTGGCGGAACTGGACTGGGGCTTGCTATTACCCGGAAGCTTACAGAGGCAATAAATGGCAGGATTTACCTGGAAAGCACGGCTGGGTCAGGTTCAGAATTCATTCTGGAGTTCCCAGTAGAAAATGCCCCGGCGGCTGCGGCGGAGCCCGACAGCGCCCACATGACAAGCTTTACATTCAGTAAGAAGGTTCTTGTTGCGGACGACAACCGCGTAAACCAGATCGTCGTGGTCAAATTTCTGGAGGGTATGGGCTGCGCTACCAAGGTCGCAGCCAATGGCGCCGAGGCAGTAGAGCTGGAGAACAGCTGGTCTCCCGACCTGGTCCTGATGGATGTGCGGATGCCGGAAATGGACGGGTTGGACGCCACCCGAGCCATCAGGGCGAAAGAACTGGAAGGCCGTCTGCCTGCGGTTCCGATCATCGGGCTCTCTGCCAATGCGATGCGGGAGGATCACGATGCTGGAATATCCGCCGGGATGTGCGATTACCTCTCGAAACCGATAAATAAAGCCAAATTGGCAAATGCACTGGCCCGCTTGTGGCCGAATGAGCATTACAAACCCAAGGAAGCGACGGTACGATGCGCATGACAATCAAAATGGCCGCTTTCCTGTTTACGGCCGCGGCGATCGCCCTGCCTGCAGTTGCGGATTCGGAGAGTGAGGTCTGCCTTTACAATTGGAGCGGCTATATTGACCCCGCGGTCATAGAAAAGTTCCATGCCGCTACCGGCAAAAAACTCATCCTGGATTTCTATGAGGAAGCTGACGAGGCAGAGGCGCGGCTGACAGCACAGGGCACTGGGTATGATCTGGCGGTTGTGCCATCGGAAATTGTGAACCGCCTGATCGAAGCAGAGGCTCTTCAGAAATTTGACCTGGATACGGCGGGCACCGACCGGCAGCTCCTAGACATTCTCTTCACGGCATTGCCGCAGGCCGAGGGATATGCCTTGCCGTATCTCTGGGGGACAACCGGCCTTGTTTACGACCTCGATGCGGTGATCGACCGCCTGCCAGACGCACCGCTTGATAGCTGGGCGCTGCTGTTCGATCCCGCGAATGCCAAAGAACTGGCCGATTGCGGAATTACCGTGGTCGACTCGGTCGAGGAGATGGTGCCAGCCGCACTTTCCTATTTAGGCCTCGATCCGCATTCACGGTCTCCTGAGGATCTGGATGCGGCGTTCGATGTTCTTGCAGCCATTGCGCCATATGTCCGGTCATTTGACACCGCTCAGTATGACGATGTGCTTGGCGGTAATATCTGCTTGGCAGCCACTTGGAGCACCGACGGACAGGCGGCATTTCTGGAGAAAGACAGCACCCCGTACCGTTACATTGTGCCCAAGGAGGGAGCAAACCTGTGGGCTGATCTGTTTGTGGTTCCAAATGATGCGGGAAATATGGTTGTTTCAATGCAACTTCTGGACTTTATCCTGCAACCCGAGATGATCGCGTCTTCTGCGGCTTACTCCAACGCATTTGCAAGCCTGCCCTCATCGCGGTCAGAACTGGACGAGCCGGATTTCAACCTTTGGCCGCCAGGGCTGTCTCAAAGTATTCGCGAGACGCTTTACTTTGTTAAGCCGCGAAATGGGAACGAAAAACGTCTCCTCGATCGCCGCTGGAGAATGATCCAGATCGGCCTGTAGGATAGTCGAGTTGAACAAACAGGAAACCACCTGTCCGAAATGGACATCACATTGCCTCCTGCAGTGGAACCCTTTTACGCATACTTTCTGTTCCTCTCTGCACCCGGTGCCGACCGCAGCATTTAAGGTTGAAAGCCAGGGCTGTTGAATGTCCGTTTTCAAGGTGATGGGCAGAAAGTTTCGCACTTGCAGCATCCTTGGGGCTGCAACCCGGGGCCCAGGTCCGCTTTGAGCTGGCAGTGCGCTTTCGCTGTGCCAGGCCCGTATGAACGTTCTGGGCAGGGTTTAGCGAGAACGGGGGAACTGGCATCCACGCAAGACTCCCGGCAGAGCGATTGCCAGAAGGCAGCAGCCAGCAAGTGTAAAAAACCATGTGTCTATGAAACCATAGAGTAAGGCGCCCGCGACACCTCCGAGTGCAAAGGCGGACAGTGTCAGAACATGTAGCCCCAGTTTTGGCAGTGCTGCATCCCGAGAGCGTCCGGGCATTATGACAGCTGCTAGGCCGATCCCAATATCCGTAGCCATCCCTGATACATGCGTGGTCCGAACACGCGATCTGGAGATGAGGCTTGTGACCGCATTCTGCAGCCCCATGACAAGGCTCAGGATTCCGACGAGAGCCATGTTCGATATGCCAACTGATGCTGAAAGAAGCAGGCCTAGGGCAAGGACTGCCACTCCCTCGGCAGCGATGGCGGCGGCGTAGATTGACCGGATGCCGCGTTGCTCACCAAAGGTGACGAAGGCTGCAGCCAATGCCGCTCCCCCAATAAAGAGGGCCAACAGAATCAGAAAACTAAGACTTGACCGCCAGGAGCCCTGAGCAACTTCGTCAGCGAAGGCAGAAACGTTGCCGGTCATATTCGCCGTAAAAGAGCGCGCCATGAGAAAGCCTACCGCATTCAATGCTCCCGCAATTGTGGACAGTGCTGCGGCCAGATACCGGTCAATCTTCCCATTTCGTTCATCACCGACATGGATCAGCATTTTCTGCCCCCGCTGCTTTGGCGCGAGCTATCCTATTGGCGCGACATTTCGGGTGCAAACATCTTCTGGCAAGGCGACAATAGAACAGCCGGTGTGCGGTTGAAGACGCCGCTGGAGCGTCCGGCAGCTTAGGGCTGCCACCAGCCTTCTGTGCCTGCTGCAACTTTGCCTTAAGGCAGGGGAAACATTGGGTTCAGAGCCGCGCGCGGCTCTGAACCCAAGTTGCAGACAATAAGCGCCATTATGTTCCCTCTGCAGCCGCTGTTTAAGTTTGCCGAATGTTAGGGGACACTTGATATTGCAGTAACTGGAAGAGGCCGGAGGAAACCGGAAGAACCCGGACGGAGCCATATAAAAAAGGGCACTAAAGAAGCTCTAAACCTGAAAAGTGGCTTGGGGCGTTTGTCCTTCAGTACCCGGCAAAATGGCCCGTACAGCGCGCTCAGCAGATTTTGGGACACTTCCCGTTGCAAACTTTCTCCCCTGCCCCAGACCTTGTAGAATAAGGGGAAACAGGCCCTCACGAGGGCGATAATGCCACTTATGTTAACTTTCTGTCGGCCCTTTTGAGCCGCCGAACTTGGAACTGGGGCGCGGGTCAGAGACATCGCTTCCTAGAATAGGATTATACACATAAAATCAACAAGATGAGTGCTGCACCGCCCTCAACAGCAACTCTCTGAACTAGGAATCGATTTCAGATATGCTGGCGGGGCGTTGCTGCTGTGCGTCGCACGTGCAGTTTGGACAACCCCGCGCGTCAGAAAAGCGCAGGAAGTGTACTTTGCAAAGTCAGTGTCACTTCTCGAAAGGGGACATTGGTGCCGCTTGCTGTGAAGGCCCAATTCGAACCCAATGTAACAGATGCTGCGCCAGGTACGAACGTCGGCTTGTTCGAGTCCTTTCGCTGAACGGGCATGCCAATGGATGTCGACATAGCGAGTATCACTGCGTTCTAGAGGCTCGGAATTTAGCCTAGAGCGGCAAGACGGTCCTATCCCGTCACCGCCACATCACCGTTGCGGAGCTGCTCAATCATCTCATCCCGCTTTGGACGTTCCGCCCTGGCTCCGTTTACTCTCTCGCAGAACAACCGCTCAGCCCCCGCCGCCGTCAGCGCGCCGGTCTGAGCATCAAGATTCTGGTCTGTGGTTGAAACGCGAGCATATCCGATGATCATGCCCCTTCATGACAAAAACCTTCCAAAACCCCAAACGTTTTGTCACAGGTTTTTGGAACCGCTAACAGCTTGATCACTCGTGCGGAGATTGTACGTGACAAAAACGACCGTTTAGCTCACACTCAATGTAAATTCACGAGGTGCGAAACGTTGAGCAAAGCGCGCGTCGTTCAGAGGCCTGGTTATCTCTCTCAAAACAACGTAGATGAAACTTATGCTTAAGTACCTTATCGTTTGCCTAGCACTGGTAGTCATCGCCGATCAAATTTGCGTTCGCTTAGCAGATCGCAGGCTTCGCAACACCCCTCAGTTCTTCGAAGAAATAGTTGCAAGGGCAAACCTGAGTCAGGCTGTTCCCAGTGACAGCCATTTGTACCAAAGCTGTGAATTTCATCAGGTGAACCTGATTTACAAAGCAAAAACCTGTTTCAGCAGGAGAGGTGGAACAAACCCATCTCGATATGGTGACAACCGAGAACTAATAAGCCTGTTTTATTGGCCACCCTTATCAAAGACGTTCTCGATATTTTCAGGTTACTATTACGAAGAAGCCTGCTGCAACAAAATGCTGATGTATGTGTCGCGTGACAAAAAAATTATAGAGGATTTTAGAAGTGACTAGGCTCTGGACACATTGAGTTTCAAAGCCAGTAGATAACGAGGGCTGCAAGCGCGATTGCTGACAGGAAGACTTTTGGGCATCTGTCGTATCGTGTCGCAACCCGCCGCCAGTCCTTCAGCCTGCCGAACATAATCTCAATGCGGTTGCGCCGCTTATATCGGCGTTTGTCGTATCTGATGGCTTTCTTGCGCTGCTTTCGGCCGGGGATGCAGGCGCGTATCCCTTTGTCTTTCAACGCTTCTCTAAACCAATCGGCATCATATCCGCGATCTCCGAGAAGCCACTGGACGTCAGGCAGGCCACTCAGCAGCGCCTTTGCACCGGTGTAATCACTGACCTGCCCGGCACTCACGAACAGGTTCAGCGGACGGCCCTGGCTGTCACAGATTGCGTGCAGCTTGGTGTTCATGCCGCCCTTAGTGCGCCCGATCAGACGCCCACGCCCCCCTTTTTAACCCCAAGACTGGAGGCTGTACGGTGTGCTTTCAGGTAAGTTGCGTCGATCATCACGGTCTTTTCCTCACCGTGATCAGCAGCCAGACCGGCCATCATCTGGGCAAAGATGCCCTTGTCGCTCCACCGCTTCCAACGGTTGTACAAGGTCTTGTGCGGGCCGTAATCTTTGGGAGCATCACGCCAGCGCAAGCCATTGCGATTGATGAAGATAATTCCGCTCAGAACACGCCGGTCATCAACACGCGGCTTGCCGTGGGACTTCGGAAAATAAGGCTCAAGACGGGCCATCTGCGCGTCAGTCAGCCAGAAAAGATCAGACATATCACCGCTCATTTTTCGAACCGTGAATCACGCCACCCACCGGAAATCAATGGGTCCTGAGCCTAAGTTTTGAATAGCTCAGATCCTTATCCTTGCGCGATGTCAATGGAATGCTCTCCCCATTAAGATGTGTTTTTGGGATTGCAAGACCTTCAAAAGGTAGTACGTTGACGCGCTTCATAGATCTTAGAGACATAAAAGAGACCACATGCCTTATGATTCGAGCCAAGGAACGCTAAAACTCCTGAAGAGAAATTACGCCGAAAAAACCCGGCGCACGATCTTTTTTGTTGGCGCGGGCGCATCCGCTGAATCTGGTTTGCCAACTTGGTACGATCTTCGCGAAGCGGTTCATCATGATATCGACCAGACCGTAGATGGGGGTGCTTCAGAAGAGCTTCTGGATAAGTTTAGAGAGCTTGAAGTGAGGCGTGCCACTAACGACTACTGGGGCTATTTTGAATACGCCGAGGAGCATTGGTCGACAAGCTATAACGACGCACTGAATAAGCGTTTATCACTCGATTTCTCGAAAGTACCACTGCCAGTAGTGTATGAAAAATTATGGTCTATGAGAAACAACAAGCAGATTGTCACGCTTAACGTCGACGGTCTGATCGAACGAGCTTTTCAGACGAACGAGCGAACAAGGCAAGCGAAACTTCTCAGCTATGATGGATACGCTATAACGGACTCGCAGGCTTTCATCGCGAAAGATGCATATTGCTGCCTAAACCTTCATGGTACCGTGTATCAGAAAAGCCGCTGGGTGATGAATGGCGCAGAAAGGCGTAAACTGACTGAAGGAGCTACCGGAACGAAGTACAGGGCATTTTTGACTTGGTTGTTCCAGAGCCACAACGTCGTGTTCGTAGGTGTGAACCCTGAGGATGTTGCCGTTTCGCCCGCTATTCAAGAAGCCCAGAAAACAGGAATCTTGGGAGAGCACTTTTGGATTTGCCCAGCGCCAAACAGTGAGACCAGAAAGTGGGCAGAGAAGAATGGTGTCCGGATAATTGCGTATACGCCGGAAATTTTAAAGGATGGGAGCAGGGTTCACTCCACGACAATTTGCTCCATTTTGGATGATTTGGAGCAGTATACTGCGCCTGAGCCCGAAGTGAAATTGCCGATTACGAGGACGGAAATTGACGTTGAGGAATTTCCAGAATGCTCCACACTAATAGATATGATCAATAAAAACCGGTCAGAAACGATTGACTTAATGGCTGGTGCCGCGACGGGGCTGGGATGTAAGTATGAATTTACTAGCAGGCAGCTGCACGAATTCATTCGCCGTAACTCTCTGGCGATCCAAATGGCCACTGCTTTGGATAGTAAGGTGGACGGCTATAACTCCCTTGGACAGTATAAGCTTCACGAGAAACTGCAAGGTAGTGGATCTTCCTCTGTTTGGTTAGTCGAAGACACCACCAACGGAGGCGATTACCTCATTGCTAAAGTTCTCAATGGGAACACACACGAAGACGAGACAGAGAGGCAGAGTTTTCGGCGCGGTATCCAGTCAATGTATCTGCTGAACGGATCAAATTCTTCGATTGCTCCGAAGTACATTGATCACCTTGAACTTCCACTCGCCGTGATAATGGAGCACGTAAACGGCTCACCTCTTTCTGAGGTAATGGCGATGGGTGATTTCTGCGAGCCAGATGATACATTGAAAATGTTCCTCACGATTTCTCGGGCAGTCAGAAACTGTCACATTTCCGATGGTCAAGTGCTTCATCGTGATCTGAAGCCTGGGAATATTATTTTCGAAGACTGGTTTCCGGGGTACGAGAAATCGCAGCTGCTTGAAGCTTCTGTTCGCCTTATCAACTTTGACCTCTCTTGGCACAGATTTTCGTCCGGAAACACTAAAGCTATTAGTGCCGAAGAGACCGGATACTACGCGCCGGAGCAAAAAGGTTTGAAGAACACCGCGCCTCCAAGATCTGCATCGACTGATGCATACATGCTCGGAATGATTCTGTACTATCTCGTGTGCTCTGAGCACCCTCCGGAGGGAGGAGCACGTTTGATAGATTGGGTCGATCAAGTTCGGCGTGTCGTAAATCGGAGGTTTAAGAATAGGACGGTGTCGAATAGAGTCACCCGCCTTATCGATCTAATGACGCGACAAGAGATGAACGAGAGGCTGGATATCGAGGCTGCGCAGGCGGAGGTTGAAAGTCTATTGAACTTCATGAAACGAGATTTTCATAAGGTCGATCATGATGTCTTTGTTGAGAACTTAATTGCCACATCGGGGCGAGATTACAGCTGGGATGTTGATAAGATTGAAGGAAAAATCCGCACAAGTATACAGGCGGAATTTCTCATACGCTACCAACCTAAAGGAATGAGCTGCGAAATCGAGTTCTCTCGAAGTCGGGGTGATGCGGATACTCGAGCGACTTTTGGTCCAAAGATTAACAAGAAAATTTCTGAGTCTATTCAATCCCTTAAGGATGCAGGGTGGATCTGTGAGGAGGGTGGTGCTGTGATCCGAAGTCTGAAAGCCAAAATCAAGATTTCAGATTTGATTGCGAAGACTGACCTTGGAGCTTCCGAGATGAATACGCTCTCCGGCAGGTTGCTTGCGAATTTCGATTAGAAACGTTCAGCATACTTGTCAAACGTTTCGTTTGGATAGGGTAGAAGTCTGTGTGTTTGAGTATGGCTCACTCGCGAGGAACCGTCTCGGGGTGTGCGGAGCGAGCATGGCGAGTGCCCACTTTGTCATGTGGGGGCATCGCTCGATGTAGAGTGTTGGGAGAGAACACACAGTACGAATACAGGTGTCGTAGCCGACAATCCGGGCTGCCTAGTCAGTGAATCAGCTCCCTGCCTCCCCTCCTAACCCACGGTCGAATTAATGTGTTGTAAGTACAGCAAATTCCGAAACCGCGAGAGCGGGTTCGCCTTTCTCCCGCGGTTCTGACCCCAGCGCTGGAGAGAGCTTTTCAGGACGAATGAATAGCTGCTTTCGGGAAGGTGGACAGAAGTTTCGCAGTTGCGGCTTCCTGTAGACAGGGTTTCCGGCCAATGACTGCATCGGGCTGCCACCAGCCTTTTGTGCCTGCAGCAACTTTGCCTTAAGGCAGGGAAAACATTGGGTACAGAGCCGCGCGCGGCTCTGAACCCAAGTTGCACACGATAAGCCCAATTATGTTCCCTCTGCAGCCGTTGTTTGGGTTTGCCGAATTGGGGCTACGCCGCCCCTTTCAGTTCGTCGCGCAAAGCGGAAGCAGAACTCGATGAAAGATAGCGTGCTGCCAGATTTTGATTAACTCCTGGATCACACTCCATCCGAAAGGCACGGTACAGCCGTCCGTCGTCCTCGCAACTGTAGCGGGCCACCTCCCTACGGATCTGGTAACCGAACCGCTTTAACAGAGGCCCCAGCCCTGGCGGCGAAAGTGACATCAGCATAGATGCTCCAAGGCCGAAGGTAGCCCTGCACAACCCGGCGACGACGAGCTTAGTCTCGATGGACGGGTTCGCCTGATCTGCTCGTGTCTCATCCATTACAAAGCGGGTGCATTCCCATGTCTGGTTCGTTTCCGGGTAGTCATTGAGCAGCCCGCCAGGGATACCAGGGATTTTGCCGTCTCTGGCGTCCTTAAGCATGTAGGTCCAAAACCCATCACTGCCCGCGCATGACGCCGCACGGGCGCCGGCAATCACACGCCCCTCGTGCGTAACGATGGAGTAGACCGCACCCGTTCGGTCATATTGATCCTGCTCAAAAACTCCATCATGGGTCAAACCCCAGCCAAGTTCGTCCACCAGCTTAAGCTTGCGGAGGGCGAGAAACCCTGAATAAACCGCTTCAAAAGCGGGGCGGCGTTCGAAAGAAAAGACGTGTAGTTGCATGGCGCTCTCCTAGTTGCAGCGCCATGTTCAAAGAGCCCATTTTGAATGGAATCGTTGGTCTTTAGATAAGCCCGAATTTTATCACTAGTGATACCAGTTGCGCGGTTGAGGTAGCCTCAACGGCCTGCATCGCCCCTCTGCGGCGCTGGCGAACAGTTTCCAGCTTTACCCCGAGCCTTTCGGCAATTTCCTGATCCTTAAACCCCGAACACATGAGGCGAAGAACATCCTGAGCCTGCCGTGATATGGAATAGTGCCGGGTTTGTTCGTGGTGCAGTGAGTAGAGCGTGTACAAAGCTGCTTTCGCAAGCCGCCGCTCGGTGTCGGTCCACTTGGGACCGCTACAGCTCACTATCGACACCTGCCCGTCAACATGAATTGAAAGAGTGTTTCCCTGCATTAGACCGTGCCTGGCGGCATCATCAAAGAAGCGCTCGCTTTCCGGGTAGCGCGCCCTCAGTTCGTCCCAAGTAATAAAGCCGGTTCCAGCTATCCCGAACCTTATTGTTGGGTCTAGGTTGAGGTATCTTTGAGCAACGTACCGCTCCTGCCACTCTTTCGAGTATGTCGACTTGAGATAGGCAATATTCGCACCGTCGAAGCCAACGCCAAGCGAAAACCCACACTCAGAAATATTATCCAGGGTCCGTAAATGGACACCCGCTATATCACTAATCATATTGGACACACACGTTTAGTATGTAATGTGACATATCGTTACCGCAATGCGAGAAATATCACAAGTGATACTTCTCTCCGATAGGCGAACAAATGAAAGAAGACGGTATCACCGCCGAAACTCTGCAAAGGATTGTCCATGAAGTGGAGCAAGCAAACCAAGAAAGGCCGGGCGAAGGAACCCGGCTGTTCGAACAAGCAATGGATAGGATTAGTTCAGCGCGGGCGCGCACTCTTGATGAGCCGACTGACTAGCTCGGCATCATTTTCTGAGAGGTCCGCAGCTTTCTCAACAACGGACCGGCTCTCGGATGAAGGATCATCAGAAAACAACCAAGCCATATCAATATTTGCAACTTCACAAATTTTCATAAGCTTACCGACCGTGGGGTTGAAGCGGCCCGACAGCACTCGGCTTACATACTCAGCCCCGCTATCGCTCTCCAACGACACCTTATCATAGTCAAGGTTACGGTCATCCAAGGCTTGGCGCAGGCGCTTCCTCCACACCTCGACCCCTTCACTCTTTGAGACAGATTTATTCTTGCCTGGTTTGCTCATGCGCGAACCTTACACGACATTATTTGTCCAGCAAACGGAAATAAAAGTCCAATAGGCGGACTTTTAAGTTCGCGCATCCAACACAAAAGGATAGGCTGCAACCTTTTGCGGTAAACTTACGACCCTTTAAGGCGTTATGATGGTCCTTTAGGGTTGTCGCTATGGTCTTTTAGGGCTACCGTTCAATTCAACGGAGGACCCGATGGCACCAGAAACAATTATTCACCACTTGAGCGGACAGCAGTTCGCAGGGCTTCTCCGCAAAGAGCTTGACCAGATGAACCGAGGCTTCACCACGGTTTCTTGCGAAAGCTTTGCCAGGTCTTGCGGCCTCTCTGGCAAGCAAATTCGCAGACTGAAGGACGGGAAGGTACCCAACCCGAATACCCTTACTGTCAGGACTGTTCTGTACACCTTGGGGTATCGGGTAGCGAATGCAGGCGACGACGTCGTCCCACACCTTAAAGAGACAGGTACCTACGACGAGGAGATGCACGGCCCCAAACGGAAACGTCGCAATTTGTCTGCTGGTGATCTGCCCCCTCTCTCTGACGGGAGGGCGCCAGGCCAGTGACCCGCATAGAGAAACAGTACCCGTCCAGCCAGTTCCGCACGCCTGCTAGCAGCGGCCTGGCTCAACTTCCCGGCAGCCATGGGGATGCGCTGCCGGGGGCTTTTTCTTCCCGCCTACCACTCGCCGGAGCGGATCCCAGCCTTGCCTCATGTCTGGCGGACTGGGGCCAAAGGGTGCGCGAGTTGTGGCCCCACCCGGCCGATCTGGCCGGTGACGTAATCGGAGCGATCTGTGTGTTCGCCCTGCCCTTCTTGTTCTTGTTTGGAGCCAATTTGAAATGACAGGCACCAGTGTTTTTATGAATAAATCAGTTCCAGAACGGATTACTGAACTTCGGGCCGCTGCGGCTATTTATGCAGAGCAGCGCGAACGCCTAGTTGTCGCTGCAAGCCGTCACAAGATGGCTCATACACGTCGCTGGAAGACGGTCGGGGAACGTGCCGCAGAAGTGGACGCAGCAGTTGAAGCCCTGGCCGAAACGCAGCGCCGGGTAGCGGATCTTGTCGCCAGCCTGGCCGGTGACGGCGCTCTGGATGATTTCACCGACTTCCTGGCCCGCAAGCACTGATGCCCGGCGCGCAGATCATAAACGGCACTTTCAAGCCCCGCCTGCGCGCTGACACAGGCGGCCATGCCGCAGAGAACGGCGGGCCTTCCCTTGAAACTCCTGAATTTAATCAAAGCGGAGCATCCCCAATGACCCCTCCAAATTGGCAGAAAATTCAAACCCTTCAGGTTTCCGATATCCAAGTGGTAGAACGCCTGCGCACCGCCTCACCCACGGCAGTTGCCAGTATTGTTTCGTCCATCCATGAGGTGGGCAGCATCCTGCAACCGCTGCTGGTGCGCAGGGTCAAAGACGGCTACCGCCTGATGGACGGCCTGCACCGCCTGACCGCCGCCAAAGAAGCCGGGCTGGAAGAAGTGCCGGTCAAGGTCAGCGAATGCACCAACGACCAGGCCATCCGGATTGAAGTTGACGCCAATGTGGCCGGCGCCCCGCTCACACCGCTGGATATGGCCGTGTTCCTGGCAGAGCACAAAAGGCTTTACGAGCTGGACAATCCCGAAACTGCGCGGGGTAAGGCCGGGGCGCATGGCCGCTGGAATGCAACGGACATTATGTCCGTTGCATCATTCAGCGCCAATGCCGCCGAGGTGTTCGGCAAGGGAGGCCGGCACATTCGCCGCCTGATCAGCGTCGGCGAAAAGTTGTCCAAGGAAGAAATCGCCCAGCTGCGCAGCGCCCCGAACCGGGTGCAGTTCAAGGATCTGGAGCATATCGCCAAATGCAGTGCGGAGGCAGACCGCAGTGCGATCTGTATCGCACTGGGCCAGGGTGAAGCGAAGTCCGCAAAAGAAGCCCTGAACCGGATGAAGTCACCCGGTGATCCGGTTCAGTCGACGCCCGAGATGCAGGCTTCGAAGCTGTCAGATGCCTTTGCAAGGGCCTCCAAGGCTGCGCGGCTGGAATTTGTCCGGCGGAACGGGGAAGAGCTGGCTGCACTGCTGGCCGAGGTGCAGAAGCAGGACGCAACAGGCGAAGTCGTTCCCTTTTCCAGCCAGAGGGAGGCCTGACAGTGACCAGTGATCTGAAGCCAACACAGGAATGGTGGTCCGCGGCAGACATCGCGGCGGCGCGGCTGCCGGGGCTGCCGGGCAGTGTCCGCGGCGTGAACGCCTATGCTGAGCGCGAAGGTTGGAAGACCAACTTTGCAGCGCTTAAACGCAAACCCGGCCGCGGCGGGGGCTTGTACTTCCACTGGTCGCTTTTCCCCCATGACGCCCGTTTGAAGGTGCTTACAATTGGGATTGAAGCCCCTGATGAGCGCCCCGATCGGACGGCGGCCTGGCTGGCCTATGAACAACTGCCGGAGAAATCCAAGGCTAAAGCCCGGCGGCGGCTTGATGCGCTGCGCAAGGTGGAGCTTCTGCACCATAGCGGCACGAACCATGTTGTTTCCGTTGCGGTGATCGCGGCGGAGGTGAAGGTCAGCCAACGCACGATTTACAACTGGATCACCCAGATCGAAGGCATCCCAGCAGAGGATCAGCTTGCCTATGTGGCCCCGCAGATCCCCAAAAAACGCGTCAAAAAAGAGGACCGGTCCCAGTTCAAACCGTTCATGGACTGGCTGAAAAGTGCCTTCCTGCGGATGGAGGGGCCGACATTTGCACAGAGCTACCGTGATGCGGTTCGTGTTGCGGGCCATCGGGGCTGGGAGTTTCCAATCCTGAAAACCGCGAAACGCTGGATGGATGCCGAAGTTCCGCGCACCACTCAAGTATACAAACGCGAAGGCCCACGCGGGCTGATACGCTGCTTTCCCGCACAGATCAGAGATAAATCCGCTCTGCACGCGCTGGAAGCTGTGAACGCGGATTGCCACAAGTTTGATGTGTTTGTCCGCTGGCCCGATGGTAAGATCCGCCGCCCGCAAATGATTGCGTTTCAGGACCTCTACTCAGGTAAGTTCCTGTCCTGGCGGGTGGACTGTGATCCGAACAAAATCATGGTGATGGCTGCCTTTGGGGAGATGGTAGACAATTGGGGCATCCCAAAGCGTTGCCTGTTCGACAACGGCCATGAATTTGCAAACAAGTGGATGACGGGCGGGTCCCCTACCCGGTTCCGGTTCAAGGTGCGCGATGATGATGCGCACGGCGTATTAACGCTGTTGGGCATCAACCTGACATGGGCACAACCGGCGAGCGGCCAATCAAAGCCTATCGAGCGGGCCTTTGGCGGTCATGCAAATGACATTGCTAAAGATGTGCGTTTCGCGGGCGCGTATGTGGGGAACCGTCCGGATGCCAAACCTGAAAACTACGGCTCCCACGCCGTTCCCCTGCATGAGTTTATTGAGGTTCTGGAAGAGCGCATTGAAGAACACAATGCCCGGACGGGGCGCCGCACGGACACGGCAGCCGGCCGGAGTTTTGATGAGACCTTTGCGGAAAGCTATGCAACGGCCAATATCCTGAAGGCGACCGAAGAGCAGCGCAATCTTTGGCTGATGGGTCAGGACACAGGTAAGCTTCACACAAACAATGGCAGCCTGAAGTTTCTGGGCAATGTCTATCACTGCGACTGGATGAGCCAGGAAGCAGGCCGCAAGGTTGTGATCCGCTTTAACCCCGAAAATCTGCACGGCGGCGTGCATATTTACACACCCGATGGCGCGTACCTGGGTTATGCCGAATGTCAGCAGAAAATCGGCTTTTTCAGTCATGAGGATGCGCGCGTCACCGCTAAGCGGAAGCGTGATATCGTCAAAAAAGAGAAAGAGTTGGCCAAGCTTTACGCACCGCATACTCCGGAACAGCTCGGGGCCGATTTGAACGGGATCCGCAAGGAAACCACTGCGCTGATGGAAGCCAAGGTGGTGAAGCCGGTGTTTGCCAAAACGCCTAGGGTCTCAACATTCAGGCAGCATTCCGACCCCAGCGCCGAGGCGGCTCAGGACGCCCTCATTCTGCAGATCGGCGCCAAGCGGAAGACACCCGAAGCATCCCCCAAACAGGTGTCCTTCAAAGTGGCCGCAACAGCAGACGAACGGTTTGCCCAGGCGCAGGAAATCGAACGGCGGCAGCAAAACGGCGATCCTGTCGGGGAGCGCGAGGCGGGCTGGCTGACAGGCTACCAAAGCCATTCTGAATACGAGGCGCTGGCAGCGCTGAAACAGGCATTCGGCGGCAATACTGCCGGGTAGAACCCAAAAAAGAACCGCCGCCTGGCTGGACCCCATGGCGACGGCATTGATTGACTAGGAGCAAGCATGACACAGACCTTGGAAATCGGCAATAGCGTACAACCGTTGACCAACGTGGCGACAATGGCAGCACTGGTTACAGAGCTGCAGAACCGGACCTTTGGAATGCCGGGTTTGGGCGTGTTTTATGGCTACCCCGGATACGGCAAAACCTTTGGTGCCATCTTCTGCGCCTCCGCCTTTGACGTCATCCACATTTCCATGCAGGGCGATTGGACCAAAAAGACCTTTTTGGAAAGGCTGCTGAACGAACTGGGCATCGCGCCTAAGCGAGTGGTGCCCGATATGGTTCTGCAGGCTTGTGAAGAGCTGGCGCTGGATGGGCGCACGCTGATTGTCGATGAAGCGGACTATGCCTTCCGGCGCGGTGTGATAGAGCTGATCCGGGATTTGCACGATGGCTCGGATACTCCGGTTGTCATGATCGGCATGGAAGAATTCCCGCAGAAGCTCCGGAAATATGAACTCATTGACAGCCGGGTCATGTCCTGGGTCGCCGCGCAGCCGGCAACCCTGAAAGACGCGGGCCTGCTGGCAAGCGTTTATGCTGAGGGCGTGGACGTTGCCGAAGATTTGCTGGACGCCATTCTGGACCGCAACACCGGCAACGTGCGGCGCATGGTGACCGACCTAGCCCAGGTCAAAGGCGAGGCAAACAAGCTCGGCCAGACCAGCATGACGCTGCAGGACTGGGGCGGTATCGAGTTCCGCCGCAAGGACGCTCCCAGCCCGCGCAGGGGGCTGAAATGATCCAAGCCGCCACCCGTAACGCCGCCGAAAAAGAGATCCTGGAATTCATCCAGACACGGCTGCGGTTTACCCACCATGACGTTGCCACTTATTGCGAGGCCAGCGATTGGACCCGGCAAAACTTTCTGCGCGCCTTGCAGCGCCAGGGCGTTGTCACCGAGTGCGGCCGCAACGGCACTACCCAGTTCTATACTGTCTGGGGCGTTGACGAAGCCAAGAAGATCATGGCGGCGGCCACCGGACATGAGCTGGATACTGCCTGGTCCCGCAACCGCCTGGACCAGTTGCTGGGCAAGATGCGCGAGACAGGTGCGGATATTGAGCTTCCATCGGCTGAACCGCGCAGCCTGGAAGAACAGCAGATTTGGAAATACATTTCCGAGCGGCCTTATTTCACCACTGCAGATGTTGAAACCATATGCGCGTCGGAAACCATCCGGACGCGGTTCCTCAGCCGCCTGAAGCAGACCGGCGTCATGCGGGTTTGGGGCCGCAGCAAGGGCAAGGTGTTTTTTTCGGTGAAATCGCCGGAAGAGGCGCGCGAAGACGCCAAAGACAAACGCAGCACCAAAGAAGGCGCCGTCTGGACCGCAATCCGCCACCAGAAACGGTTCAGGCCGGTTGATATCTTTGCTGCGCTGGCCCCGGCCCGCCCGGATATCCCCCAGCGGTTCATCGTGGAATACTGCCGGATTTTACGCCGGGCCGGCTATCTGCGCACCGCCGCCCGAACCCGGAATTTGATGGCAGATACATCACTGTTCCTGATGAAGAACACTGGCCCGCTGCCGCCCCAGAAACGCAGCATGACCGTCATCATCGACACCAACGACGACAAGATTGTCTATGCACCGGGAGGGCGACTGTAATGAGCGACCGTCTGATACTTGCCCAGGACGGCTGGGGCGATGTTCTGCCTGATTGGGTGGAAGTCCTGGTCCACGAATGCGACCAGTCCTCTCAAAACGTTGTTGCTGCGAAACTGGGCCTTAGCCCGACAATCGTCAGCCAGGCGATGCGCAACCGCTATGCCGGCAAACTGGTCCGGATCGAAACCGCTGTACGCGATGTTTTCATGAGTGCCCCGGTCAATTGCCCGGCCCTGAAAACGGAAATCCCCAGTGCCGCCTGCCTGGCCCACCGCCGCCGTGCGGAAAAGTGGACACATTCCAGCCCGTTCCGGGTCCGGATGATACGCGCCTGCCGTGCCTGCCCGAAATTCAACAAGGAACCCAAAGAATGACCACCCGGCTTCCGTTCAAGGTCCGGCTTGCAATTCATCTGCGCCGTATTGCCGACCACCTGGATCCGGGAGGCGCCTGACTAGTTTTCCACCACTCACTGAAAGCCACCACTTATGACCGAACCAACTCCGGAAACACCCCGCACCAGCCAGTTCAACCCCGCCCCTATTCCTGATGGCCGGGTTTTCGCTAACGGCAACACCTATATGGCCAACGCCAAAGGCGGATTGGACCCAATTGAGACGGTAAACGCTCAAGATCTGCTGATGGATGAAACCGTCCGCAAAATTGTCAGCTATGCCCTGCCGCTGCAGGAGCAAATTGCCCGTTTCAAAGCTCACACAAACAGCGACATTGTCGCTCTGGAAGAGCTTCTGGCACAGGAATACGGCGCCAAGATTGGCGGGAAAAAAGGCAATATGACCCTGCTTTCCCATGACGGCCTGTTCAAGGTCACGGTTTCCGTCGCCGACCGGATCGACTTTGGACCAGAATTGCAGATTGCAAAGCAACTGCTGGACGAATGCCTGAATGAATGGGCTGCTGATGCTGGCCCGGAACTCCGCTCCATCGTCACCCGCGCGTTCAACACCGACAAAACGGGGCAAATCAACCGCTCTGAGATTTTCATGCTGCTGCGCCAGGATATCGCCGATGAGCGCTGGCAGCAGGCCATGAAAGCCATCCGCATGGCGATGCGCGTTGTTGGCACGGCGTCTTATACCCGCTGCTATCAGCGCTCCAGCGTTGATGCCCCATGGCAATACATCGCCATCGACCTGGCCAAAGCCTAAGCCCGTTTCCCTCCCGCCAAGTTCCCCGCAAGTTCAGATCAGGAGATAGTTATGTCCGAATTCGGCCCCCAGACGCCCGCAAAATACGCCAATGCTTCCCAGCCGCCCATCGCTGCAGCGGTTCACCTGAAAACAGGCGAATGCACATGGAGCGTTGAAATGCAGATGGATCAGGCCCGCGACATGGAAGCCGATGGCTTTGAAATCCATTGGCTGATGCCCGCCGTCGCCGCCGAAACCGAAGACCAATCCTGAAGAATTGGACCCGAAACATGCCAACAACCAAAGATGATATCCGCGACGGCCTGCGGCGCAGCTTCAGCGTCTACGCAACCAGGCAAGGACGCGCTTACAGAATGCTTGGCGGCCGGCTGGCCATCCTGAAACAAAACGCTGCTCTGGCCAGGATTTCAGAGGAGGAATTCGCGGAGCTGTCCAAAGAGGAAATGGAGCGCGCAGCGCAGCGCATGGAAGCCCGGCAACAGGACTTTCACCCAGTTACCGCTGTGCCCGCCGTCGAAGAGGTGACGGGATGAGCCGCGCGCTTCAACAAAAGATCCACGTCGGCTGTCGTAAGCTTGGCCTGGACAGTGACGGCCGCCGCGATCTGCAGCTTGCCGTCACCGGCAAAGCCTCCATGAAAGACATGAATGAGGCGGAGCTGAACAGCGTTTTAAAGCGCCTTAAAACGGATGGCTTCAAGGCCAGCAGCGGCAGCAAAAAACACAAGCTGGCCTCCCGCGCCGATCTTCGCCTGGTCCATGTCCTGTGGCGGGAACTGGGTGCAGCCGGCGAACTGCGCGATTCCAGCCGCAAAGGACTGAACAAATTCATCCGCGCCCGGTTTGAAACCACCTGGCAGTCGATCCCAGCCGACGTGGATATGCTGCGCCAGCATGATCAGATCGACCAGGTTATTCAGGCCCTGAAAAGCTGGGGCAAGCGGGCGGACATTGAATTCGCCTGGGAGGATCATCAACGATGAAAAAGCCAAGCCGCCCGCAAGTATCCGACCACGCTGTCCTGCGGTTCCTTGAGCGCGTCAAGGGCGTGAACATCAACGCAATCCGCCGCCGGATCGGAAAGGCTGTGACGCTTGGCGATGCGTTTCCGGAGGCCACAGGCATCATCCACGGCGGCCATATCTATAAGGTCCGCAATGGAGTGGTGACCACTGTTTTGCCGATCCGGGGAAACCGAACCAACCGCAAGCCGCCGAAGGGCCGGACCAATGGCAAAGGATGAACTGAGTTTTCCTAAACCGCCTGCCCAGGTGGAACCCTATATGGAAGCCCTGGGACTTGAGGACACCTTGCGTTTCCTTGAAGCCTTCGGCGGTGTTGAAACCTACATCGCCACTCACCCCACCGAACGGTCCAAAGTTGTTGAGCTGATTGGCTATCCAAAGGCCCGGATGCTGGCAGCCATTGAAAACCGCTTGCAGCGCCGTGTTCCCCTGGTCAAGGAATGGCGCGCGGCAGTCTATCATTCTCAGGGCTTGCCAACCGTGCAAATTGCTCTCAAGCTTGGCGTGACCGACGTCAGCGTCCGCCGCTGGTTGCGGAAACCCGGCGCGCGCCGCAAGACCGCCCCCAACCAGCTCCCCTTGTTCCCCGGCGTCTGACGCCAACTGCCCCGCACATAGGTGCGGGTGTATCGTCCCGTCCCGATCCCCCAATTTAAACCCCAATGAAATGGGGTTTTAAGGGGCCGGAAATGGGCATCCAATACGGCAAGGTCACTGGGGCGGCATTCAACGAAGCGCGCTGGATTGGTGGCGGGATCGTTCCCAGCCTTGTCATTCTTCACGACACCGCCAGCCGGATCGCAAAGGGCAACGCAGCCCGCTACCTGCAGAGCAACGACGCCAAGGTATCGGTCCATTTTGTGATCGAGCGCGACGGGCACATCGAGCAGCAAGTCCCGGTGAACCGGAAAGCCAGCCATGCCGGCAAGTCGGAGTATCACGGCCGCGAATGGTGCAACGGGTTCTCCATCGGCATCGAACTGGTGAACCCTGGCCGTATGACGCGGGCTGCACCGGAACTTGCACGCACCTGGTTCGGCCAGAAATTCAACATACCGGAATACGGCATTGAAGAAACCGAAACGCCCCAGCACGGGCACGGCCTTTGGATGCCCTACACTGAGGCGCAAATCTCGGCTCTACTTGGCCTTTTGCAAACGTTGTTTTCGTCCATTCCGACTCTCGAAGACATCACCACCCATTGGTACGTCTCCCCTGGCCGGAAAGTAGACACCAACCCGCTTTTCCCGCTGAAGCATATCCGGTCGCTTATCCTTGGCCGCACCGATCCGGCGGAGGCAGAACTGGGTGATGAAGAGACCCCCGCTGCCGCAGATGATTTTGTGATCATCAGCACGCCCGGCGACACACTCAATATGCGCCGCTGGCCCAGCTTCAATCCCAATGTGATTGCGCAGATCCCCGATAACACCCGCGTGCCGGTCATCGCCTCTGTGACCGTCGCCGGGCGTGAGTGGCTGAAGGTGTTCTATGGCGGCGCCGCAGGGTGGGTTGTCGAGAGCTACGCCGATCCCGTCACCATTTCAAAACCCGGCTTCAAGGGGGCTGAGACATGAAAAACAAGGACAAGATCATCAGGTTTCTGGGCACTGTTGCTCCGACCGTCGCGGCAGCCCTGGGCGGGCCGATGGCCGGAGTGGCCGTTGATGCCCTGGCAACCCAATTCATGGGCCGCCAGGGCGCCTCTGCCGACGAGGTGGAGCAAGCCATTCTGGGCGCCTCTGCCGCCGATCTGACCAAACTGAAACAGGTGGACGCCGAGTTCGCAGCCCAGCTTCAGGCCGCCGGCATTGAGCTGGAACGCATCGCTGCCGATGACCGGGACAGTGCCCGCGCCCGCCAGGTTGAAACCAAGGACCGAACGCCCGGCATTCTTGCCGCGGTGGTGATTGTCGGGTTCTTTGGAGTTCTGGCCTATGTGACCCTGAACGGCTTGCCCGCGGACAGCGGCCCGGTACTGGCTCTGCTGATCGGCTCTCTAGCGACTGGTCTTAGCCAGGTGTTGAACTTCTATTTCGGCTCGTCAGTCGGATCCAAGGACAAGGACGCGGTGATTGCCGGTATGAAAGGCGGTGCCGCATGACCAGGATCATAGCCCTTGCCGCCGCCATCGCCCTGGCCTTCGCCGTTCGCACGGCCGACGCCTTGTCCATTGTCGTTACCGTCGATTGCTTCCCGGCCTTTGATCAGATGGCCGACGCACTGCTGGACCAATACGGGGAAAGGCCTGCAGCGGAGATGCTGGCTAAGAATGGAAACGCCATCCATCTATTCGCCGCCCCGTCGGTTGGCACCTGGACTATCATTTCGACCGAACCGGGCGGCCAAACTTGCACCCTGGGCTACGGCACGGATTTTCAGGTTATCGGGGCTTCTGCACCGGAACCGGCGGGGGAACTTCACTGATGGAGTTCGACCCCACATTCACGTTCTCCAACCTGCTTACAACCGGCAACTATGCGGCCGCTTTGGGGTGCGTGATCTATACTTGGTTCGCCACCCGCCGTTCAAACGTGGACGCCCGGTTTAAGGCTGGGTCTGACCGCATGAACGCACTGGAAAGCCGCATCCAGTCCACTGAGCAAACGCTCAGCACGATGCCTGAGAAAGACGACATTCATTCGCTTCAGCTCCTGTTGTCCGACATGGGCGGCGAGCTGAAGGCAATGAGGGCGTCCATGCGCGGCATCGCCGAGAGCCAGACCCGGCTTGAACACATCTCATCGCGCCACGAAGATTACCTGCGGGAAAAAACATGAGCTACAACGATTTCAACCGCAAGCACCGCCGCCTGGCCATTCTGCGCCACCTGGAAGCCTGCACGGATTACACCTCAAACGCCTCGATCCTGACCGACGTGCTTGACCATGTTGGCGTGACCTCGACCCGGTCCCAGGTCATCACCGAACTGCAGTGGCTGAAAGAAAACGGCTTTATTACCACGCAGGAGAACGGTGATTTTGTGGTCGCTACAGCCACCCTTTCGGGGGCGGAGATCGCAACGGGCCGTTCCACCCACCCGGAAGTCCAGCGCCCCAGCCCGAAAGCTTGAGCCATGCCCCGCCCCCGTAAAATCAACATGATGCCAGGTGAAGTGCGCGACTGGCTGAACGAGACGCTGAGGGACAGCGGCTGGAGCGGTTATGAGAAAATCGCAGATGACCTGAATGCCAAGCTGCAGGAAGAAGGCATAGAGCTGCAGATTGGCAAGTCTGCGGTTCACGAGTACGGCCAGGAATACCGCGAATTCGTCAAGTACCAGGAACAGGCCAGCCAATGGGCCGAAAGCTGGATGACTGAAGCCGGGCTGGAAGAAGAAGCCCAGCGGCACAACGTTCTGTTTCAGATGCTGACCACGTTGGCGTTCAAGTTCATGCAGCAGGAAATGGCCAAGGAAAACGGCGAGATCGACCCGCGCGAGCTGCATTTCATCGGCAAGATGATGAAGGACGTAATGGCCAGCTCCGGCATCCGCGAAAAGCTGATGGATGACGAACGCGGCCGCATCGCCCGCATGGCCCGTGAGGAAGCGCAGGCTGAAATGGCCGGCCGCCTGGATGAAGCGGTTTCCGAGGCCGGGCTTTCGCCGGAACGGGCAGAGAATATCCGCAACCGCGTGCTGGGCCTGCGCACATGAAGTCCGAAGCTGATCTGGCCCCGCAGCACCCAATCCTGTCACGCGATGCGGAAACACTTCCAGACGGTTTGCGCCTGGGCGCGGATCTGCCGGAGGATCTGGACCCGCTCGCCGACGGCATTCTGATGGAACACCAGAAGACCTGGCTGGAGGACGATAGCGATCTTAAAATCGCTGAAAAAGGCCGCCGCACCGGCATTACCTTTGCTGAAGCCCTGGACGACACACTCACCGCCGCCAGCACCAAGGCCGCAGGCGGAGACAACGTGTTCTACATCGGGGACACCAAGGAAAAGGGCCGGGAGTTCATCGGCTATGTTGCCCATTTCGCCAAGGTCGTTGCCGGTGAGCTGGTCGATATTGAAGAACATCTGTTTGAGGACAAGAAAGAGGACGGCACCAGTAAGTTCATCACGGCTTACCGGGTCACCTTTGCCAGCGGCTACCGGGTTGAGGCGCTGTCTTCCAACCCGGCCAACATCCGGGGCTTGCAGGGTATCGTTGTTATTGACGAGGCGGCCTTCCACAAGGATGTGCGGGAGGTCATTGACGCCGTAAGCGCGATGCTGATCTGGGGCGGCAAGGTCCGGATTATCTCCACTCACAACGGCATTCTGAACCCGTTCAATGAGCTGATCCGCGAAGCCAAGGCCGGAAAGACCCCCTATCAGGTTCATCACATCCCGTTCGGCGATGCTGTTGAAAACGGGCTGTACCGCAGCGTCTGCCTGATGCGGGAGAAAGAATGGTGTCAGGAAGGCCAGGACGCCTGGGAAAAGACAATCCGCACGGCCTACGGGTCCCGCACCGCTGCCATGCGCCAGGAACTGGACGCCATCCCGGCCGAGGCCGAAGGCGCCGCCCTGACCCGCGTCCAGATCGAAGCCTGCACCAAACAGGGCGTGCCCTACCACCGCTGGATCCAGCCGGACGAATTCAAGAATGCCCCGGATGAGGTCCGCAAGAAGACGGCCCTGGATTGGTGCGAAGAACACCTGAAGCCGGTGCTGGAAGGGCTGAACGAAAGCGGCAAACATGTGATGGGCGAAGACTTTGCCCGCTCCGGCGACGCCACCGACATTGTCATTCAGGAAATCACCGATACCCTGGTCCGGGAAACCAAGCTGCTGGTGGAGTTGCGCAACATCCCGTTCGACCAGCAGCGGGACATTCTCTTTTACATCTGCGACCGGGTCCCGAACTTCATCAAAGGCGCGCTGGATAAAACCGGCAACGGCGCCTACCTGGCCGAAAAGGCCGCGCAAAGGTACGGCGAGCGCATCATTGAAGTGAGCTTCAGCCGCGATTGGTACGCCCGCGAAATGCCTCCCTACATCGAGGCGTTTGGCGACAAGACCATTCTGCTGTGCGCCCATGAAGACGTGGTTCAGGACCACCAGTCTCTGCAGTATGTGAAAGGCATCATTAAGGTGCCCGATAATTTCCGCATAAAGGGCACGGATGGGCTGGAGCGGCACGGGGACAGCGCCGTGGCCAGCGCCCTGGCCTATTTCGCAAGCCGCCAGGACTATTCCGAAATCGCCTATCGCGGCGCCAATACGCAACATGCAGACGGCAGCCTGGACAGCGATGGCGGCCACCCATTTGGCACGCCGCAGGGCGTTGGCAAAGGGTGGTGGCGCCAGCCCCTGGGCGCAAAACTAAGAGGGGGGATTTGATGGCCCGCACCAAAAAAGAGCGCAAGCGGAGCAAAGCACGCCGCGCGCAGCAGCAGGCAAAGCAGTGGAAATATGAGCGCGTAAAACTGGCTCAAGCAACTTTGCCGGCCGCATCTGGCCGGGTGCGCGGCACCGGCTGGTTCGGCAATTTCCGGTTTTGGCTTTGGGGAGGCCGCTAATGGGCCGTAAACCAAAGGTTCTGGACCAATACGGACGTCCGGTGAAGCGCGCAGAGCTGACCCAGGAAGTCGCCGCCGCCACAGTTGGCGGCGCGCGTTCGCCGGTCTTTGGATATCCCGCTGATGGCTTGGACCCTGTTGTCCTGGCCAGCATTCTTCGGGCAGCGGATCACGGCGACCCGACCCGCTACATGGGCCTGGCGGAAACCATTGAAGAACGCGACCCGCATTACCTGGCCGTGCTGGGAACCCGCAAGCGGGCTGTCAGCCAGTTGGAAATCACGGTGGAACCCGGCGCCGACACGCCCGACGCAAAAAAGCACGCCGAGCTGATCCGGGCCTGGCTGAAGCGCGACGAGCTGACCGAGGAAATCTTCAACATCCTGGATGCAATCGGCAAAGGCTATTCCTTCATGGAAATCATCTGGGATTACTCCGAAGGCCAGTACCAGCCGGAGCGCCTGGAATGGCGCGATCAGCGCTGGTTCCGGTTCGACCGCACAGATCTGCGCACCCCGCTCCTGCTGGATGACAAAGGCCGGGAAGTGCCCTTGTCTCCTTTCAAGTTCATCTTTGCCCCAATGCCGGCAAAGTCCGGTTTGTATCTCCGGTCAGGTCTGGCCCGGATTGCAACCTGGTCCTGGATGTTCAAGGCCTACACCCAGCGGGACTGGTCAATATTCACCCAGACATTCGGCCAGCCGATCAGAATCGGAAAATACGCACCTGGCACATCAGACGCCGAGAAAAACACGCTGTTCAGAGCCGTCGCTGATATCGCTGGCGACTGCGCGGCCATCATGCCGGCCAGTATGTCGGTCGATATTGTTGCGGCCCCGAATGTCGGCGCGTCATCCGATCTTTACGAAAAGCGCGCCGACTGGCTGGACAAGCAGACGTCAAAGGCCGTCCTGGGGCAGACTTCGACCACCGATGCGGTTACCGGCGGGCTTGGGTCCGGCAAAGAACATCGTGAAGTGCAGGAGGATATCGAACGCGCGGACGGAAGGATGCTGGCAGCGATCCTGAACCGCCAACTGGTGCGTCCTTTCATTGATTTGAACCACGGACCGCAGAAGGTTTACCCGCGCCTGGTCATCGCGCGCCCTGAAGCAGAGGATTTGAAAGCCTGGACTGATGCGACCGTGCCTTGGGTTTCTGCCGGATTGCAGGTTTCTCAGAAAGAAGTTCTGGACAAGCTGGGGCTGTCTGCACCAAAGGCGAAGGACGCGATCCTGGGCAAAACGCCGGAAACCCCGCCTCAGCCGGGAATGCAACCGGGCGCAGGCAACGGGAACACCCCTGAGAGCATTTTTAAAGGGGGGTTTTATACCCGGAACGGTTTTTCAGGGGGCGATACCGCCCTGCAGGCCGAACAGCCCTCTGCGGGCGATTTTTCGGGGGTGTCGCCAATTCCGGATCTGACCGCCCGCCTGGAACAGGAAGCAGGCCCGGCGGTGGACGGAATGCTGGATCAGATTGAAGCCATGCTTGAGGCGGCGTCCGGCTTCGAGGAATTCCGGGAAATCCTGCTGAACGCCTATTCCGATCTGAATGCAGATGGACTTACCGCCTCCATGCTCGATGCCATCACGGCCGCCGTCGCTGGCGGACGGGCTGCGGTAGAGGATGAAGCCGGTGACTGATGCGCTGGCGGCCACCTTCCGCCGCCCCTTCAAGGAGCAGGCCGCAGCCTTCCGGCTGCGGCTCGGCAACCTGGTTCCCACGGCGGCTTGGGATGATTTGGCAGGCGCGGCTCATGACCGGTCTTTTGCCGTTGCCGGTGCGGTCAAGGCCGATCTGCTGGCGGATCTTGCCGCCACCCTGGACAAAGCCATTGTAGAAGGCACCGGCTTTGAGGCTTTCAAAGATGATTTCCGGGCCATCGTGGCCCGGCGCGGCTGGACCGGCTGGACCGGTGAAGACAGCGAAAAAGGCCGGAACTGGCGGATGCGGACCATCTACCGCACCAATATGCGCTCCAGCTACATGGCCGGGCGCCTGGCGCAGCTCCGCAACGGCAACTTTCCGTTTCTGGTTTACCGGCACGGCGGATCTTTGGAACCGCGCCTGCAGCACTTGTCCTGGGACGGGGTGATCCTTCCCGCCGATCATCCGTTCTGGCCGCTTGCTTTCCCGCCCAATGGTTTTGGCTGCAGTTGCAATGTCTTTGGTGCCCGCTCTGTTGCCGGTGCCATCCGGCGCGGCGGCAAGCCGGGAGTTAAGCTCCAGGACGGTTGGGATGCTCCCCTGGCAGAAACAGGCGCACCCACTGGCATAGATGAGGGCTGGGGCCATGCACCGGGCGCGTCCGTTGCAGACCTGGTGCAGACCATGGCCAAGAAGACGGTAAACTGGCCGTACTCTATTGCCCGCGCCTATCTGGATGATTTCCCGGCCGTCCAGCAGGACGCATTGTCCAGCGCCTACCGCAACCTGCCGTCGCTGATGACCGACCTGCGCCGCTATGCAAAAGCTGTGCAGGAGGGCCGCGCGGTTCAGCCGGTCCAAACTATGGGCCGCCTCACCCTGGCGCACCGGCAACGGGTGAAGGAACTGCTGGGCAACGATCTGGAGAATTTTCACTTCACGCTGGACGCGCCTGCGGTGCGGCACATTCTTTCGGGGCACGGCGCGGCCTCTGAAGCCCTACGCGGCCAGATCCCAATCAGTGCGGAAACTTACGCGCTTCTGCCCCGTATTCTGAACCAGCCGGACGCCATCGAGGAAGCAGGACAAACGCGGGCGGGACTGCCTGTGGTCCGGTTAACGCGCCGGATCGGCGCGGTGACCTACACTGTGGCCTTGGAGATCCGCGGCAAGAAGCGCCGGATGCTGGCAGTTCAATCCATGTGGGGAAGAAGAGCTTCCGATGGGTCCCCGGCCTGAACGCCCGAACACGGTTCCAGGTTATGAGCCTGGCGGCCTGATGCCCCCAACGAAAGCAGGTAGAATATAGCCATGAGCGGACTTGTTTACAACACGGACACCCTGGACCCGATGCTGGAAGCGCTCCGGGATGCGCTGGATGACCCCTCCGAGGCGATGGCGGACCTGGGTGAATACCTGGTCAGCTCCACTCAAGACCGGATGCTGAAGGGCGAAAACCCCGATGGAACCCCCTTCGCGCCCCGGTCCCAGACGACAATCGACCGCTACGCCAAGCTGGGCCTGTCCTATGGCGCACCGTTGAATCAATCCGGCGACATGCGCAACAGCCTGTTCTATGAGGCCAGCAAGGACGGGCTGGAATACGGCTCCAATGCCATCCAGGCTGCCGTCATGCAGTTTGGTGCTGCAAAAGGCGCCTTTGGCACCGCTTCAAACGGGTCTTCAATCCCCTGGGGCGGAATCCCTGCCCGCGAATTCATCGGCATTTCCGATAAGGACCAAGATAATATGGTGCTTGAGCTGGAAGAGTGGCTGGAAACGGCGGCAAACAGCCGGGGTTGACCTGGCACACCTGCCCCGCCAACCTGTCCCGAACCGCACCCCGAACACCCCCGCTCCATTGACCCGCACATAGGTGCGGGTATTTCGGCACGCGCCCGCCTGCGACATTCGCTGGCATGGGAAACACGTATCAGACCACCGCAATTGCGATCCAATCCGAACTCCCCAGTGCCGACGGCGCCGGGGTACCGGATTGGGTGCATCTTCTGCCCACCAAATCCGGCCTGGTGCAAACCAACGACAGCCGGGGGCCGTATCATGTAACCGACGCGGAAAAGATCATTGCAGCCAGCTTTGACGGGGCCAGTAAGCTGCCGATCGACGTCAATCATGCAACCGATCTTGCCGCCCCGAAGGGCCTCCCCGCACCTGCCCGCGGCTGGATCACCAAAATGCAGGCCCGTGAAGACGGCATCTGGGGCCAGGTCGAATGGACCGGCAAGGGCCGTGAACTGCTCGAAGACCGCGCCTTTGCGGGCATTTCCCCGGTTGTCGCCCTGCTGCAGCCGGCCGGGCGGGAAATCGTCGCAATTCCGCGGGCCTCCCTCGTCAATCAGCCAAATCTGCGCGGGCTGACCGCGCTTAACCAGGAGAGTGAAACCATGCCGTTTCGGGAAACCGCCGCCAAGCTGCTGGGCCTTGCGGCCGATGCCAGCGAGGAGGACATCACCAAAGCGCTGAAGGCACGGAAGCCCAGCGAGAAAAGCACCGAACTGCAATCCCAGCTTGGCCAGATCGGCGTTGCCCTAGGCTGCGCTGAAGATGCGGGCGCTGAAGATATTCTGACCGCCGCCCAAAGCGCAAACGCCGACACCACCGGCAAGGATGCTCAAATCATCGCCTTGCAATCCTCATTGAAGGGGTTGTCGGATCAATTCAGCACCCTCCAGGAAGGCAACAAGAAAACTGCCGCAACCGCATTTGTGGACGGTGCCATTGCCGACATGCGCATGGGCGTAAAGCCGCAGCGCGACACCTTCATCGCCATGCACCAGGAAAACCCGGAACGCACCGAGGCGATGATCAATGCCTTTCCCAAGTTGGAAGGCGAGTTGCTGCCGGATACGCCCCCCGGCGGCGGCACCAGCCTGGCCCTGAATGCCACCGAACTGGCAGGCAAAGCCACCGCCTACCAACTGCAGCAGGCCAAAGCCGGTTTCGAAATCAGCATCACCGAAGCGGTGCATGCTGTGCAGGAGGGCAAGGCATGATCCCGACCTTCATCCGCGGCTACGAGGCCGCCTCTGAGATCACCGGTTACCGCATCGTCAAATTTGCTGATCCGGCAAACGGCCAGACAATTGACCTGGCAGACAGCAACACCGCCGCGTCCCTGGGCGTTTCGGACAGCATGGGCGCCCCGGCTGGCGGCATGTGCGACGTGCACCGCGCCGGTCTGGTTCCGGTGATCCTGGGCGGTCCTGTAAGTACCGGCGATCCGCTCACCTCTGATGCGGATGCTGCAGCCGTCCTGGCTGCGGGCACCGCTTCCACCACCGTGCGCATTGTCGGCTTTGCCGATGAACCCGGCATCGCTGGCGACACCATCATGGCCTTCCTGGCCCCTGGCCTGCTGCACGAAGCCTGATTTCCTGAAAGGACCTGACCATGGCGCCTACCCGCCCGTTTCAATCTGACCCGATCCTGACCGCCATTGCGGTCGGCTACAAAAACCCGGAGGCCTCACGCATCGCTGATGAGGTGATGCCCCGCCATACCGTCCCCGGTGAAAAGTTCAGCTGGACGGAATACCCCATTGAAGAGGCCTTCAATACGCCCGACGCCCGTGTCAGCCGTAAAGGCCGGGTCAACCAGCTCGAATTCGGCGGCAAACAGCGCACGTCCGAAGTGGAAGACTACGGCCTGGACGCACCGGTGCCGATTTCCGATATTGACACCGCTGCCGCTGCCCGCGCTGCAGGCGTGTCGAACTTCGACCCCGAAGGCCACGCGGTGGAAATGGTTTCCGAGACCATTGAAAACATCCGGGAAGTCCGGGTGGCCCGTACCGTCCATAATGCCGACAACTATGCGGACGGCCGCAAAACCACTCTGGCAGGCGGCGACCAGTTTTCCGATTACGCCAATTCCGACCCGATTGGCATCATCAAAACCGGGCTTGAAAAAACGCTGATCATGCCCGCCAATACGATGGTGATGGGGCGCAAGGTTTGGACGGCACTGTCTTCGCACCCGAAACTCGTCAACGCGGTCAAAGGCAACCTGACCAACGAAGGCATTGTGACCCGCCAGCAGTTTCTTGAGCTGTTTTCCGGTGAAGGCATCAAGCGGCTGCTGATTGGCGATGCTTATTTCAATGCCGCAAAACCGAACCAGGCCGCCAACCTGCAGCGTGCCTGGGGAAACAATATCTCCCTGCTGCACATCAACAAGATGGCAACGTCCCAGGGCGGCGGCATCACCTGGGGGTTCACCGCCGAGTTCGGCGGCAAAATCGCCGGGCGGATCGAAGACAAGGACATCGGCCTGCAGGGCGGCTACCGCATCCGGCGCGGCGAGCGGGTGAAAGAGGTGATCGTCGCCAAAGACGTCGGCTACTACATCCAGAACGCAGTGGCGGCATAAGGGGGCGGTCATGAGTGAACGCAAAGCCCTATTCACGCGCGCCAAAGAGCTGAAGCTGGATCTTCCCGGCAACATCTCGAACGACAACCTGAAAGCAGCCATAGCGGCTGCTGAAGGGCGCACCGGAGGCACCACTGCACCGCCCAAGGATGATGCCGAAAAGGTCAGCGCCCTTGTTCTCAGCGAGCTGAAGTACAACGGCGAGACCTACGCCCCGGACACTGAGAACGACACGGTTGAGCTGCCCCCCACCGAGTTCAAGACGCTCGAAGACCTGAAGGTCGTTCAGGCGCTGGACAGCGAGTAAACCGGCAGCGCCCCTCCGGCGCTGCCTCCCCCTTTCCCACTTCTCTGACCACCCGAGGGCACCATGGCCTACGCCGCGCAAAATGACCTGGTCACCCGCTACGGGCAGGACCTGCTGGTTGAGCTGACAGACCGGGGTGAAGAACCCACCGGCGAGATCGATGCGGACGTGGTGGCAAAGGCGATCAGCGGCACCGATGCCCTGATCGACGGTCATTTACAGGGCCGCTATGTGCTGCCGATGAGTGAGACCCCGCCGCTGATCCGCGAGCTGGCCGAGCAAATCACGATCTACAAACTGCACCGCTACACACCGTCCGAATTGATCAAGGATGAACACAAGGCGGCGCTAGCTACTCTGGAAAAGATTGCCAAGGGCACCGTGCGCCTGCCCGTTGCCGGTGTGGAACCCACCACCCGGCCCGGCAATGGCGTGCGGGTCACCGACCGGGAACGCCCGCTGACCGCCTTGAACCTGAAAGGGTTCATCTGATGCTGGATGCGATTGTCGGCCGCTTGAACGATCAGGTTCCCGCACTTTCAAACCGGGCTAAGCCGGTGGCCGACCTGGTCGAAATGATCCGGAGCAACCGCCTGCCGCAGAATGCCACCGCGACGGTTTCCCCCGCGGGCCTGAAAGGCGGCAAAGCTGAGGCGGGCACCGGCGTTTTTACCCAGCCGCTGCACCGGGGCTATTCGGTGCTGCTGATCGCCCCCAGCCAGTCAAAGACCGGCGCCAAGGCGCTGGAAGAGGTGGACCCGCTCATTACCAGCGTGGCCTCCGCTTTGGCGGGCTGGGCGCCAGAGGCTGGCCCAGGTGTATTTCAAGTGGACCGCGGCCGCCTGCTGTCCATCACCGGGGGCCGCCTCCTTTATGAGCTGGTCTTTTCCATCAACACCGAACTGAGGGTCACGCCATGAGCAAGCCTCCCCTGCCCCAATCCGGCGGCAGCTTCACCCGCCAGCCTGACGGCAAGCTGAAGCAGGTTGAAAAGCCCGCTGCAGATCCGAAGCCGAAGGCTCCGGCCAAACCCGCCCGCAAGGAAAAGGAGGCATAAATGGCCGCCCCGATCTACTGGCGCGACAAGCGCATCCTGTTCAAGCTGGAAAGCACCTATGGCGACGACGCCGTCCCGACCGGCGGGGCCAATGCCATCATGGGCTTTGATGTGACCTTCAAGCCGATGGAAGGCCAGGACCAGGAACGCGACCTGGAACAGCCCGGCATGAGTGCCAACGGCACCATTCCAACCGATATTCACGCCAAGCTGGCCTTGACCGTGGACCTCAGCGCGTCCGGCGCGGCGGGCACATCCCCGGCCTGGGGGCCGCTGCTGCGTGCCTGCGCGGTCGCGGAAACCATCACTGCGGGCACCTCGGTCATGTACAGCCCCATCGTGAACGGCCAGGAAGCCGGGACCGTGCATATCAGCATCGGCGGCACCCGCTATGTCATGCTCGGCACCCGCGGCACCGCGGAATTCATGCTTGATGCGCAGCAAACACCGAAGATCAAGTTTGATCTTACCGGGCTGTTCACGCTGCCCAGCGATACTGCCCCGCCTGCCGTGGATCTGGCGTCCTGGACCGAGCCGCTGGTGGTCAGCCACAACAACACGCCGGTGTTCACCATCGGCGGCACCAGCCTGGTCATGAAGACGGCCAAGCTGGCCCTGGGCAACAAGGTCGAACCGCGCTTCCTGGTCGGCGCCGAGCGGGTCCTGATCACCGACAAATCCGAGCTGTTTGAAACCGCCGTCGAAGCCCAGCCGCTGGCCGGTTTCAACCCGTTCCAGATGGCGATGAACATGGACCAGCCCGCGGTTGTTCTGACCCACGGCACCGAGGCCGGGAAGATCGCCACGCTCAATCTGCCTACCGCCCAGATGCAGCGGCCGGGCCTGACCCAATCCCAGGGCATCAAAGAATGGCCGCTGCGCCTGGTGCCCCGCGCCGCAACCGAAAACAGCCAGTGGTCGCTGACCCTCACCTGATCCCAAAGGAGCAAACCCCCGTGTTCAACATCATTGAACGGCCCACATTTACCCGCACCGTGAAAGTCCGTGTTCCCAAAGGTGACGGAGTAGACGAGCAGGACTTCAAGGCCACTTTCAACGCCATGGACGATGACGCGCTCAAAGGTCTCGGCATGGCGGATATTGAGGGCACAAAAGAGTTTCTGCGGCAGGCTGTGGCTTCTCTGGATGACCTGGCCGGGGCCGATGGCAAGCCCATTCCTTACAGTGATGAGATCCGCGAGACCGTCTTCAAACTGCCCTACGCCCGGATCGCGCTGATGGGGGCATACCACAACGGTATGAACGGGCTGCTGCCGGGAAACTGATCTGGGCCGGGCGGGCGTGGGTGCAGGGCAAATTGTTCAGCACCTCGCCCGCCCGGTGCGAGGAAGACGAAGACGCCGAAACCCTGGGCATCCCGAAAGAGCTGATGGCCGCAGGGCGGCCGGGCCGATCTGATCCGGAGGGCGTCTGGCGGCAAAACGCGGAGGCGGTGGAAGCCTTCCTGGACGCCGCCACCCAGCTGAACCGGATCGCCCTGGCAGACGGCCGCAGCCGCATCACCGGATTGAACTACCCCGGCGCCCAGGCCGCCTGGGCGTTCAGCGGAACCGAAATGACCCCGGACCTGTTTGCCAAGGTCCAGATTATTGAAAGCGGCGTTCTGGCCGAAAGCATCGGAAACTGATCATGCCCTTCGTCCTCTCCGGAAAAGTCTTGATGGATGCCTCCCAGGGCAAACAGGAGCTGGCGGAGCTGAAGGGGGCAAAGGATGCCGCGGGAAAATCCGCTGAAGTTCTAAGTTTCGCAGAAGCCAAGGCGGCCGCCGAGATCAAGAAACTGGGAACGGCATCGGGCGCGGCGGCTGGCCAAGCTGAAGTGCTCGATGCAGCCCAGGAAGGGCTGGCCAACAACGTTGTGCGGGTTGGTCAGAACAGCGCGCTTGCTGCCGGACAAGTCGGCAACCTAACCGCTCAGTTCAATGATATCTGGGTGATGCTGGCAGCCGGGCAAGCACCTGTTCAGCTTGCCCTCCAGCAAGGTACACAAATTACTCAGGTGTTCGGCAATGCGGGCGCTGCCGGTGCGGTAAACATGCTCCGCCAGGGCTTGCTTCGGATGATCAGCCCGCTGAACCTGCTGACCATTGGCGGCATCGCTGCCGGTGCGGCCCTATTCCAGTGGCTGACCAGCGCGGGCGACGAAGCGCGCACTTTTGAAGATGCAATTGGCGATCTTGAAAACCAGATGAAGGCCTATGCCGAGGCCGCTGAGGCGGCATCGGTCTCAACAAATGACCTGCAATCCAAATTCGGCGACGCCTGGCAGGAAGCCCAGATCCTTTTGGACGGGTTGCGCGAAAACGCTCTGACCACCCTCAAGCTCGAAGCCGAAGCCACCATCGCGGTTACGCTTGATGAGAGCGGCCTGGACCTGAACAGCTTCCGCCTGGATGACCGTCTGGAACTGAGCGGCCTGTTTGACTTTGACGTGTTCTATGGGGAGTTCCGCCGCACTCATAAGTCCCTCATCGACGAAGTCCTGAATGACTTCGAAGGCCTGGGCGCTGCGGCCAACGGGTCTGTGCAGGACCAGGTGCAGGCAGTAGAGGAGCTGATCACCAGCTTTGAAACCGCCGCCCAATTCTCCGGAAAAATCACCGAAGAAGAAAACGCCCAATTGGCCATGCTCCGCCAGTTGGCGCTGAAGCTGCGGGAAATTCAGGCCATGGAAGACGGCCGGGATGCTGCAAGCGAAGCCAAGGCCCAAGCCCTCAGCAAAGAACTGGCTGCTGAAGAAGCTCTGACCGCCGCCATTGAAGCCCATGGCCAAAAGTCGGCCGAGGTCCACAATCTCAAAATTGCCCAGGCCCGCGAAGCGTTTCTGGCCAAGGTGGAAGAACTGCGGATCAGCGACGAGCTGAAGGCGTCATTGCTTGAGCAATGGAACGCGGCAAATGAAGCACGGGACCCCTACCAGGAACGCCTGGCCTCCGCCTATGCCTACTATGCCCAGACCCGGACGGCGTCCCAAGAACAGCAGCAGGACGCTCAAACGCTGATCGCATCGCTTCAGCAGGAAGCAGCCTTGCGCCAGGCTATGAACGAACAGGGCGCAGGCAGCGTGGAAGTCGCCGAACTCCGGCTGCAGGCAGAGCGCGAGGCTTTTCAGCAGCAAGTTGACGCGCTTGATGTTTCCGAGGAGCTGAAGGACGAGCTGATGGCAGCCTGGGATGCTGCCAACGGGGTGGCCGATGCCGATATCGCGGGCAATATCACCCTGGCCGCGGATGAAGCCCACCGCCTGAAAACCAACCTGCTGGAAGCCCAGGGCAAAGAGATCATGGGCGGCATCGGCGCCAACCCGGATTTCAACGACCCGCGCGGTGAAAGCGCAGGCGCCGGAAACCCGGATTACATCCACCGCAACCAGGGTCTGCCCGACGTGGACATGCCGCCCAACCCGCGCAAGTCGCGCCGCGGCGGCGCCAGCCAGTCCGAGAAAGAACGCAAAGCTGTAGAACGGCTGATTGCGGCGGAGACCCGGCGGCTGGATATCCTGAAAGAAACCAACCCGGTCATGCAGGAAATGATCCGGCACCGGGATGTTCTGAAGGACGCTACCGACGCAGAACGCAAGGCTGTCGAGGCCATCATCCGCCAACGGCTGGAGGAAGAAAAGGCGCTGGAGCAGACAAAAGAGGCGGCCGATTGGCTGAAGGCAACCGGCCAGGATCTGGGCGATGCGCTGACCACCAGCGGCGACGCGGCCGCAGACGCCTGGGACCGTGTGAAAGAAGCGATCATCAAGGCGGCCGCCGAGGCGGTTCTGTTCGGCAATGGTCCCCTTGCCGAGATCTTTGGCATTGGCTCCGGCCTGCTGGGCGGCGGGTCCGGATCCGGAGGCGAAACCGACCTGTTAGGCAACTTTGTCTCTGGGGTGTTTGGCCTCGCCGACGGGACCGTTGGCATGATGGTTTACGGCGACGGCGGCAACCGGGACGACAAGGTGCCCACCATGCTGTCTGCCGGTGAAAGCGTCATCACTGGCAAGGCCACCCGCCGCTACCGCCCGATCCTGCAGGCGATGAATGACGGCGTTGAAATCCCCGGTTTTGCAAGCGGAATTGTTCCCGGCGCCGCCGCCAGTGCGCCCTCGGCGGCAGCGGCGGCCGGGCAAACCCGCCCGACCATTACAGTCCGCCTTCTGCCCTCACCGATGTTCGAGGCGGTGGTGGAAGAGCGCGCCTCGGAAATCAGCGTCGAGGTGGTCCGGGACTACGACCAAGGCCCCGCCCGCTCGACCGTGAAAGACACTCTTGAAGATCCATACAAGGTTTGATGATGGCATTGGCCTGGCCCCTCCCCCTCAGCGAATTCTTTGACACCCTGCCCATCGCCCGGATCACCTCCCGGCCGGGTGCAGCTAATACCACGTCGGAAACCCACGGCGGCGACGTGATCAAGCACCGGCTCGGCAGCCGCCTGTGGGGCGGGCGCATTGTCCTGGACAAGGATCACCACAGCGCCATTGCGGCCATCGAGGCGCGCCTGTCGCTGCTGGACGAACCCGGCGCGTCCTTTCTGCTTTGGGACACCCGCCAGCCGCACCCGGCCGCCGACCCGGAAAAATTCATCCTTGGCAGCTCCGCCCCCGTCATCGAGGCGCTGAACCCGAACAACCGCGAGCTGGATATCTCCGGCCTGCCTGCGGGATACATCCTCAGCCGCGGCGACCTTCTGGGCTTCACCTATGGCGCCAATCCAACCCGCTACGCCTACCACCGCATTGCGACCGGTGCCGTGGCCTCGGGTGCAGGCATTGCCGCAGATATCGAAGTCACCCCGTTCATCCGGCCGGGCGCCGCCCTGGGCGCGGCCGTCACGCTGGGCAATCCGGTTCTGAAGGCCACCCTCACCACCGCCCAGTACGGCGAGGGCCGCTCGGCGGTCACCGAAGGCGGCTCGTTCAATTGGCTGCAGACGCTGAGGTAATCATGTCCTATTCCGCACAAGCACAGCAGCAGCTTGAAGAACGCCGCGGCACAGACGCCCGCGTCCTCTTGTGGTTTCAGGCCAGGAACCGCACCACCGGCGCCCCCGAAACCCTTGGGTTCTGGACCGGCGACGATCATCAGGAATTCCTGATCGACGGCGGGATCCGCACCTACTACGGCGCGGGCGCCGTGATCGATGTTCCGCCCATCATTGCCGCGCCGGGGTTCCAGGTGCGCCAGTACCGGGTCAAGCTGCCGCCGATGCTGGACGAGGTAAAACAGCTCCTGCAGCAGTACGACCCCCGCCATGCTGAAGTTCAGATCCATTCCGCCGTCTTCGATCTGGACACCGGCAATCTGATGCCCCCCGTTAAACGCATGTTTAAGGGCGTTTTAAACGAGGCGCCGGAGGAGCTGGGCGGCAAGGGCAAACCCAGCTTTACCCAGCTTGTCCTGGTATCGCCCGCCCGCAAGCTGACCCAGGGCCTGCCCCTGAAGCGCTCAAACGCCGAACTGCAGCGCCGCAACACAGATGACCGGGGCCGCGAATACAGCGACGTTGCCGGGGAATGGCCGGTGCCATGGGGAACCTGATGCAGAACCGGGCGGAACTCCTGCTGGATTACTTGAGCGGCATCCGGTCTGCCAAGCGCGTGCTGAAGCCGTCGCAATTTGACTGCGCCTTCTTTGCGGCAGGCTGGGTGAAGGCCTGCACGGGCGTTGACCTGGCCAGCGCCTGGCGCGGCCAGTACCGCAGCCTGGATGAAGGCCGGACCAAGCTGAAGGCTGCCGGGTATCGGGATCTGGACTGCCTGGCCGCCGCCCATCTGCCGGAAATCGACGGCTGGAACACCTCTCAGCCCGGAGATATCGCCGCTGTCAGCGAAGGCGGCCACACGGCGCTGGGGATCATTGGCGGTCCGCAGATCCACGTCCTGGGCCTCAAAGGGCTGGACTATCTCCGCCTTGACCGGGCCGAACGGGTGTTCCGGCCATGAAGCTGCTGTCCTATGCCCTGCTGTTCCTGCTGGTACTGTGCCAGCCCGCAGCCGCTGATCCGGTCACGGCCACCATTGCTGCGCTTGGAACCGCCTTCAAAGCGGCAGTTGCGACCATTACCCTCAAGTCCTTGGCCACCGCGGCCCTGCGAACACTGATCAGCACCGGCGTTTCGCTGCTGATGAAGAAGCTCAAGCAGCGCAAACAGCGCCTTCCCGGCATTCAAACGTCGACCACGACAAAGGGCGGGACAGATCCGCAAGGCTCGGTTGTTGGCCGCTTCGCCACGGCAGGCCATCTGGTCTATCAGAACAGCCATGGCGACAACCGGGTTTACCTCACCCATGTGATTGAGCTGGGCGATATCCCCGGCGCCAGCCTGCGCCGCCTGATCATTGACGGCGAATACTCCGGGATCGGCACGGATTGGGACCCGAACGTCGGCTACCAGATCCTGAACAAGGTCGCGGATGACGGCTGGGGATACGGCTGGATCCGGTTCTATGACGGCAGCCAACTGACGGCGGATGCACGCCTGGTGGCGCTGTACGGCGCGGACCCGGACCGGTCCTGGACCGAAGACCACATTCTGACCGGCCTCAACTACGCGGTTCTGACCTTTTACCGCAGCGACAAGCAGTATCCCAATGGCAGGCCGCAAGTCCGGTTCGAGCTGGACGGGCCGGGCTTTTATGATCCGCGCCAGGACAGCACCGCCGGGGGCAACGGGTCCCAGCGCTGGGAGGACCCAGCCACCTGGCAGCCCACCGAAAACCTGATGGTCATGGCCTATACCGTCATGCGCGGCATCACCCTGCCCTGCGGCTCTGTCTGGGGCGGCGGCTTTCCGGCCGAGGACATGCCTTACACCGAATGGGCGGCGGCAATGGATGCCTGCGATCTGGCCGTGGGCAACAACAACCGGCCGCAGTTCCGCGGCGGCATGGAGATCCGCTTTGAAGAGCCGCCGGCCGATTTCCTTGAGGACGTCTTTGCCTCCGCAAATGCCGAAATTGTTGAGCTGGGCGGTTATTGGTATCCGCTGGTGGGATCTGTTGACACCTATGCGGCCGACCTGACCGAAGACGATCTGCTGGTCTCTGAAGGCTGGAAGCATGACCCTTTCCCCGGTCTGGAAAAGGCGTTCAACGCGGTCACAGTCACCCATCCTTCCCCAAATGCGCTTTGGAACCCGTCTGCGCCGATCACGCTGACCCGGCCGGAATGGGAAGCGGAAGACGGCGGCGAACGTGTCTTTGATCTGAAGCTGCCGATGGTGTTCAACACCCCGCAAGCGCGCCAGATCGGCAGTGCGCTGCTGAAGGAAAACCGCCGCTTCCGGACCCACCGGCTGCCGCTGCCGCCCGAATATGCAAACCTGCGGCCCCTGCTGAAGACCCGCTTCACCTCTGCCTGGTACGGCTACAACGGCAAGACCTTCACCATCACCGAGATGGCCTTTGACCTGCTGAAGCTGAACGTCTCGGTCAGCCTGCGGGAATGGGATCACAGCGACTTTGATCCGGACCTCGCACTTGAAACCCCCGCCGCGCCGCAGGTCACCGCGCCCATCGTCACCCAGGACGCCGGGGTGCCGGGCTTTGGCGTCTCGGGGATCGAGATCAAGGACGCAAACGGCGTTGTGCGCGGCGCGGGCATCCGCGCCGTCTGGACCCCCTCGCTTGCCTTCACGGCGGATGGCGTGTCCTTCCAGGTGCGGGTCAAGGACGGCGACGATGAGCGTTTCAGCGCCAGCACCGCCGATCTGGAACTTGGCACCTTCCGCCTGGAACCGATGCAGGGCGGCACCGAATACGAGACCCGCGCTCGGGCAATCTCCAAGACCAGGGACACGAAATGGACCGGCTGGCTGCCGGTAACAACGCCCGCGTTCAAACTGCAGCCGGATGTGCTGAGCGATGAGACCTGGCAGGTAATCTCCGATGATGCCAATGCGGCCGCCGCCGCTCTGAACGACCAGCTTGTCCTGGGCAGGATCGCGCCGCTGGAAGCCGCGGTGCAGCGGGATCTGGAGGTCCGCGACGTGCAGAGCTTCCATGCGGCAGAGGCGCTGGGGGTGATTGGCGATCAGGTCTTGTGGGCACTGACCAAGCTGTCCGAAATCGACGGGCGGATGGCGGGCGCCGGGATCTACCAGGATCCGGACACCGGCACGGTGCGGATCTACGGCGTGGAGGCGGAAGCCGAACGGATCAGCGAGGCGGAAATCCGGCTGTCTGCCGCGGAAGCCTCTATCACACTGTCGGCCACGCAAGCCTGGGTCAATCAGCAGATATCCAATGCTCTGCTGGACCCCAGCCAGATCCCTGTGGTGGGGGATTTACAGGTACGGATCAATCAGGTTGAGGCGGACCTGGACGCGGCAGAGGCGGCAATCGCTCTGAAGGCCACGCAAACCGAAGTGGACGGGATGGACGCCCGCCTGAGTTCGGCGGAAGTGGATATCGACGCCGCCCAAGAGGCCATCACCCTGAAGGTGGATCAGGCGGATTTTGACGCCGCCGAAAGCCGCCTGTCCACGGCAGAGGTGCAGATCAGCACCCTGGATGGCCCGGCAATCACCCAGACCGTAAGCGACGTGCGGACCCTGCATGATCAGTTTGGCACTCAGGATATTGCCACCCTGGAGCAATTGCTGCTGGCTTATGAGCAGCGCGAAGCCCTGAAAACCCAGTTTGCCTATGCCACGCAGGATATCCGGGCGCGGGTAGATGATGACCGTAACGCAACAGCGGCCATCACTGCATCGCTGGGTGTGGCGATTGAAAACAGCGTAGCACTGATAGAGTCGGAAAAGCTGGTGCGCGCCAGCGGCGATGCCGCACTGGCCAGCAGCATTGATGCCCTGGAAGTCCGCCTAGATGGCGACATTGCTGCCCAGGCGTCCGCTTCCAGTGCGCTGACAACCCGTGTCAGCGCCGCAGAGGGCACCATCACCAGCCACGGCCAGAGCCTCACCAGCCTTGAGGCCCGCCTGGATAGCGCGGAGGGGGGTATTTCCGGCCAGGCCACGGCGCAATCGCAACTGGATGCGCGAGTCACCAGTGCGGAAGGCGTGATCATCAGTCACGGTCAAAGCCTCATCAGCCTGGACAGCCGCCTGGAAGATGCCGAGGGCAATGCTGACGTACAGGCCACAGCCCTCAGCCAGTTGTACACCCGCGTCAGCGATGCCGAAGGGGAAGTTTCCAGCCAAGCCACGGCGATCACTCAGCTGCAATCCGATGTGGGGGACAACAGCACCAGCATCCAGCAAACCTTGCAGACTGTGGATGGCGTGATGGGGGAATACACCTTGCGCATCGACAATAACGGCCATGTGTCAGGCATGGTGGTCAGGTCTGACCTGGATGACGAGGGCAAGCCCGCCGCCGAGATCGTGTTTCAAGCGGACATGTTTTCCATCGCCTCGCCCGATGGGGCGCAGAAGCGCACGCCTTTTGTGGTCTACACCGAGGACACCATGGTCGGCGGCATTTTGGTGCCTGCGGGCGTTTACATGCGCAAGGCGGCGATCCGCAAAGGCTCAATCGGAAATGCCGAGATCGCCGGGAGCCTTAAGTCTGAGGACTATGCGGAGGACGCAAACGGGATCCCGACCGAAGGCGTGAAGCTCGACTTCAGGAACAATGTTCTGAAAGTGGCCGGCGCAGTGATTTCCCGGCCTCTGGTCCTGGCGCAAGGCTCATTCACGGTATCAGGGGCTATTGGCAATGGCGCCCGCTGGGCCTTTGTGAATACCGGCATCCGGGTTGGAAAACTGGACGTCTGGCAGGCGCAACGATTTGCCCTGGCCGCTGCTGCATCGGTCACCACCACCGGCACGGCACCGGGCGGCATGGACCCCAACAATACTTTCTGGACCCTCAATACATCGATCCAGCCCGGCGCACGCTGGAACGGTTTCGGCGGCGGCAATCCCGTCCCAACCGCGGCCTGGAGCAAAGATCCTTCTGATCTGGTGGACCCACACTGGGCCAGCGGCAGCGATCAAAGGGTCTTTCTCGCAATCGATTTGGAGGCCCAGGGCGGCGTCTATTTCAACAACCCGAAAATCGAATGGACAGTGTTCCAGGTAACATAAGGAGGGCAGCCTCATGGCATGGCCAAAGGCAGGAACAGTCAGCGTTGCGAATGGCAGCGCAATCGTCACCGGCACCGGCACCAGTTTTTTTGGCAGCGCGCAGGCGGGCTGGGGCTGGGTCGGCCCGGACGGGCGGGTATATGAGGTGCTGGCAGTCAGCAGCGACACGCTTCTGACGATCACCCCCGCCTACCAGGGCGCAACTGCGGCCGGGCAAATATACGCCCTGTTCCCCACAATGTCGCTTGCGCATGATCTGGTTGCCAGCGTGCAGGCGCTGATCGGTACGTTTCAGGCGATTGCGGACGGCCCCGGCCAAGGCAAGTTCAGCACCGAAGTGGTCAAACTCGGCGATGAAGACACTGGCCTGGGCTGGCCGACCAGCAATGAGGTGGCATTGAAAGCCGGGGGTGATTGGCAGCTCCGCCTCAAAGCCGGGGCGGCCAGCGGCGCCGCGGTACAGGCCAGCTCGACAGACACAACCGCAGGCAAGCTGCTGAAACTGTTTTCCGGCGCGGGTGTTTTCGGTCTGGGCGTCAATGACGCAACATTGGACTTGTCGCCTGGAAACGATCTGGACGCCCTGACGGTTTCTGGCCTGTTCCGGTATGCCGGCGGAACCACGACCGGAGCGCCAAGCACCGCTGGAGTGGTGTTGAGCATAGTGCGGCTACAGGGCAAATACATGCAGCTGGCTGTTTCCCATGACGGTTTGATGTACCTGCGCGCTTATGATGGCGTGTCCTGGTCAGCCTGGGTGGAAGCCCTCACAAGCGCCATGGCGCAGTCCAGTGCCACGGATGCCACATTTGGCAAACTTCTGAAACTGTCCAACTCCGGCACGGGCACTTTTGGGTTGGGTGTAACATCTGGAAATGCCCCGACAATCTCAGATTTCACGGCCCCGCCTGCTTCAGGTCTTTATCGGTATCTGGGCGGCAGCGGAGGTGCGGCAGGGAACCCTGATGACGGAGCGTGGTGGGGTTCTTGTATCGTAGGCAAGGGACTGTCTGGAGATGTTTTGTACATTGCCTCTCGGGTACAGGACGCGAACAACCCGCCGAAACAGTGGATCGGATCGTGCCAGGAAGACGGTACAGGACTTTACTGGACTGAGGTCGTGACCCGCAACAACCTGCTGGGCACTGTATCTCAGTCTGCAGGCGTACCCACCGGTGCAGTGATCGAGCGCGGCAACAATTCTAATGGCAGGTATGTGCGCTTTGCGGACGGCACACAGATTTGCACGCGTCGCATGAATGCGAGCGCGTCGGGAGCAGAGGCTTGGACCTTCCCGGCCAGCTTCATTGAGGAACCGCAATGTTCAGTTCTCCCGATCAGTGCCGGGGCGCATTCCGTGACGGCGGAGCCGCCATCCAGCACCACCACATATGTTGAGTTCAACTGTTTCGACACGGCGGGGGCGCGCCAGGCAAAGTCCTGTCATCTGACAGCTACCGGCCGCTGGTTCTAAAGGAGTTTCCCCATGCAGATCAACTGGACCCCGGTGCGCCGGGATGAGGCGCTGACCATCACCAAGCAGGGCGATGCCCTGACAATCAACGGCGAGCTGTTTGACTTCGCCCCGCTGCCGGATGGCGCCACCCTGCCGCGCGACGCGGTGTCCTGCGAGTGGCTGGCCTCGGACGTGGAGCGTGTGGGGGGCGAAATCACCCTGACCCTGCTGCTGCCGCACGGCGACAAGGCGCCGGATGAAACACGGTTTCCGCAGCCGGTGGCTGTCACTGAGGACGGTCCGGTGCCGGTGCCGCCATACAGTATTCCAGAACCCCAAACGGAGCCGGAAGAGGAACCCGCGGCATGAGCAATATCGACTTTTCGCAAGTGGTCACCCCCGAAGCCAAAGCGGCCATGGCCCGTGTGGCGCTGTTCGCGGATCTGGCCCGCATCCGCTGGAAGGCGGAAACCGGCGGCATCACCCTGCAGGACGGGACCACACTGCCGTCTGATGAGGTGACCGCGCGCAAATTGACCTCGGCCGTCACCAGTCTGCAAAACGGCATGGTTTCTGAACCGGTAGCCTGGAAGTTCCCAGGCGGCTGGCAGGATCTGACGCAGGCGCAGATCGAAGCGGCCGCGGCGGCGGTGGCGCAGCATGTGCAGGCCTGTTTCTCGGCGGAGCGCGCTGTGCATCAGCAGATCGAGGCACTCAGCGATGCGGATTTGGCCGGGTTTGATGTGCCGGCCGTATTTGATGCTGCTCTGGCAGCCCCTGCGGCTGAAACCTGAAACAACCCGCCTCCCGGTAACGGGAGGCCAAGGGGTGTGTCACCACCCCTTAACACGGGGCCAATGTTCTGACACCTGACCCCGCCGACCACGCAATACTCCTGGCCGCTCCCTGTCCTCGAGGACCCGGCCTCTTTGGAGTGATTCCACTTGAAGCTGCAAGACCAGCGTTGCGGTGAATGCCGCAGATTGTTATTTAAAATCGAGCCTGGCGCCCTCAGCGGCACGCTCGCCATCAAGTGCCCAAGATGCAAGGCACATAATTCATTGAGGCCGCAGAGCCCTTCACCAAAGCGCCCGGTTCAATCCAATGAGCGCGATGGAAAGGAAGGGCAGAATGCCCACCAAGTCATCCGAGATCAATCTACCCCCGCTGCCGCCCGGAACCCACGGGAAACCGAAGGGGAACCGCTATAAGCGCCAGTTCGGCGTTATTGTCCTGGTGCCGGACGAACCGGCCCAGAAAGTCCTCTTTGAGGAGCTGAAGGCCCAAGGGCGCAAGTGCAAGGTGGTGAACACATGAGGCTCACCATCCACCACAAATCCCCCATCCCCGAAACCTACCGCGCGGCCCGCGTGTCCAGCATGTTCAACGTGGAAGGCGATGCCGACTTCCGCCTTGAGCTGGACGCGAACCTGGGCGCCCGCCCCTGGCAGGTCGGCTTGATCATTGGCCCGTCCGGCTCCGGCAAGTCGTCCTTGGGCCGCAAGCTGTTCGGCCGTAGGTCGGACGCGGCCTTAAAATGGTCCAGGGACGCGGCCATCATTGACGCTATTGCCCCCGATACCGAAATGGACCAGGTCACAGCCGCGCTCGCCGCTGTAGGCTTGGGCAGCGTGCCGAGCTGGCTGCGGCCCTGGCGCCACCTGTCCAATGGAGAACAGTTCCGCGCCAATCTGGCCCGGCTGCTGTGCGGGCGCCCCGCCCTGGCCGTCGTGGACGAGTTCACGTCGACCATCGACCGGCAGGTTGCCAGAATCGGCGCGGCCGCCTTCTCCAAAGCCTGGCGGCGGGGTGCCGGCCAATTTGTCGGCATCACCTGCCACGACGATGTGGCCAAGTGGCTGCAGCCTGATTGGGTGATTGATACCCGCAGTGCCGAGCTTAAATGGAGGCGTCTTCGACGGCCGCCAAGCATCGCAATGGACATTCACAAGACCGGCGGTTCCTACTGGCCCCTGTTTGAGCCGCATCACTACTTGAAAATGCCTCGAATGGTTGCGGCGGATTACTACACCGGCTTTGTCGGCGGCGAACCGGTTGCGCATGTGGCCTTCAGCCCCCGGCCAGGCCTGGTAGAAGCCCGCGCCTGCCGCCTGGTGATCATGCCGGAATGGCAAGGCGCCGGGTTGGGGCTGCGGTTCCTGAATGAAGTCTGCGCCCTGTGGCGCCGGGGCGTGAACCGCTACCACCGCCCGATGCCATCACTCTTTCACACGTCGCACCCCGGTCTGGCGGCCGCTCTGCGTGCCCAGCCGCTTTGGGCACAGGTTTCCTCTGCCCTCGGCTGCGCCGCCTCCAAAAGCACAGGCAGCCTCAAAGGCCGCATGGGCGGCCATTTCCGGGCTGTACAGGGATTTCGCTATGTCGAAGAATGAACCCTTCCGCGTGGCCGTTATCGGCTGTTCCTGGCTGGCGGCCGAGGTGCTGCGCCGCCTTGCGGGCGAAGGCTATGCGCTCGCATTGCTTACCGAGCCGGAAGACAAGGCCGCCAAGGCAGCAGCCGAGGCCCTGGGCATTCCCTGTGCAGTGAAACCCCGCCGCCTGCCCCTGCTGTCGGCCGACCTGCCTTGGCGGCCCGACTTGGTCGTGTCGGTTCATTCCTTCCGCATCGTGCCCCCGTGGTTCATCGAATGGTCCCGGTTGGGCGCTATCGGCTACCACCCCTCGCTGCTGCCGGAATACAAAGGGCGGCATGCAATCCGCGACTGTCTGGCCGACGGGCGGCGCATAACCGGCGGCTCGGTCTATTGGCTCAGTGCGGAAATTGACGGCGGTCCGGTCGTTGCGGCGGACGGGCGGCGCTTGCGGCGGGCCGTGCAAGTCCTCCCGGGGGAAAGTGCCCTGCAGCTTTGGCGGCGCGCTTTGGCGCCCCTGGGGGCACGGTTGATATTGACTGCTGTTAAAGCCAATTCCTGCAACGAGCGTTTAACCCCCCTTTAAACACCCTTTAAAATCCTCTGCCGCCCGGCGTTTTTTTACGTTTTGGGCGGCGGATTGCCGAGTTTGCAACGGGAAGTGTCCCGCACTGCAATACGAAGTGTCCCAAAATCCCGGCGCCAAATCGCGGAAGCTGCGCAACCCCGGACCGGCAAAACCCCGGAATCAGGGCTGAAAATCAGGGAAATCGCAAAAATGAGTTGCTGCAACGGGAAGTGTCCCGCACTGCAAATCGAAGTGTCCCGCTACAACCCGCTACAACCGCCAAACCGGCCTGTTCGCGGCGCCGATGGGTGGATGTAAAAAAGTTTCACATCACCCTTGAACCCGGGCCGCCGGCTTCCGATATGCTGATATGTGAAAGGGATTTACATTTACCGCAACCTGGAGGACCCTGATGACGAGTTTCACCCCTACCGCCCCCCATGCACCCGTGCTGGGCTGGTTTTCCCGCAGCGAAGCCTGGATGGACAGCAAGGGCAAAGGCGCCTGGATCGCCGCCATGGTGCTGGGCTTCGTGTTCTTCTGGCCGGTGGGTCTGGCCCTTCTTTTCTACATGATCTGGAGCAAACGCATGTTCAGCAAATCCTCCTGCCGCCACCGCAAGTCCTGGACACGCCACGGATATTCCGCAATGCGGCCCTCGGGCAACAGTGCCTTTGACGCCTACAAGGCAGACACGCTGAACCGCCTGGAGCAGGAGCAGCATGATTTTGACGCCTTCCTGCAGCGGCTGCGCGAAGCCAAGGACAAGGCCGAATTCGACGCCTTCATGAATGAGCGCGCCAAGGACGCTGCCCGCAGCGATGATCCGGAAGAGGACGCCGGCGACGGCAGCCCCAAGCCCCTTTGATCTGACCGGGCCGCCCCCGCTCCGGCTGCCCCGCCCCTTTCCGGGCGGGGATCCAGCCGGGATTTTCCGCCCGCTTCCCCCCTGCAGTGCAAAGGACTTTTGCAAATGACCGCCCTGCCCGACCCCGACTACCAGGCAGAATTTTATACCTCCGTGCCCGCCAAACGGCTGATCGCCTGGATCATCGACAGCATTCTGATCTTCACCATCAGCGCCGCCGCAGTGGTGATGACGGCCTTTACCGGGCTGCTGATCTGGCCGCTGCTGATCCTGGCCGTGGGGTTTGCCTACCGGACCGTGACCATCGCCAATGGCTCGGCCACCTGGGGCATGCGCTTTGCCGGGATCGAATTGCGCGACGGCTCCGGCCAGCGGCTTGGCAGCAGTCTGGCCGCGCTGCACACCGCAGGGTACTCGCTGTCGCTGGCGCTGCCGGTCCTGCAGGTGATCTCGGTCATCCTGATGCTGACCTCCGCGCGCGGCCAGGGCCTGACCGACCATTTCCTCGGCACGGTGATGCTGAACCGGCGCGCCTGACCGGCGCTGCGGCAAGACGCCGTTAAGCCATTTTCCACAACGCTACTTGGCGCACCGGGACCGCATTGCTATCATCATGGGACCACGTTGCAATCCGTTCCGTCTGTCCTGTGAAACTGCTGAAGAGTTCTGATGCGCCATACCCTTCCTATTGCACCGCAGTTTTATGTGACCGCGCCGCAGCCCTGCCCCTATCTGGAGGGCCGGATGGAGCGGAAGCTGTTCACTGCGTTGCAGGGCGACGGGGTGGAGCAGCTGAACAACAGTCTCAGCCAGCAGGGCTTCCGGCGCTCGCAGAACGTGCTTTACCGGCCGTCCTGTTCGGAATGTTCCGCCTGCCTGTCGGCGCGGATCGATGTGGCGGCCTTTACCGCCACCCGCAGCCAGAAACGCACATTGAAGCGCAACGCGCATCTGGAGCGGCGTGCCACCTCGCCCTGGGCGACCGAGGATCAGTTTGCCCTGTTCCGCAGCTATCTAGACAGCCGCCATGCCGATGGCGGCATGGCCGATATGGATGTCTTTGAATACGCCGCGATGATCGAGGAAACCCCGGTGCGCAGCCGGGTTGTGGAATATGCCGAGACCGGAACCAACACGCTGGCGGCGGTGTCGCTGACCGATGTGCTGGAGGACGGGCTTAGCATGGTCTATTCCTTCTACGCCCCGGACCAGCCGCAAAATTCGCTGGGCACCTTCATGATCCTCGACCACATCGCCATCGCCCGCGAGGCGGGGCTGCCCTATGTCTACCTCGGCTACTGGGTGCCCGGCAGCCAGAAGATGGGTTACAAGGCCAAATTCTCCGGCCTGGAAATCTATCACCGCAGCGAATGGAAGAAGATGTCCGACCCTTCTGAATTCGAAGCCGCCGGCCATCCGCTGTCGACCGATCCGATTGCCGAACAGGTCGCCAATATCCAGCTTCCCGAACAGCCCATCCACCGCAAACGCTGATGCAATACCTTCATGCTGTCGCTCTGGTGGTGCCGGATTACGACGCCGCCATTGGCTTTTACTGCGGCCGGCTTGGCTGGCAGCTGGCCGAGGACATTGATCAGGGCCGCAAACGCTGGGTCCGCATCCTGCCGCCGGGCGCCAGCCAGGGCAGCCTGATCCTGGCCCGTGCCGAAGGGCCAGAGCAGGAGGCCGCCATCGGCAGCCAGTTCGGCGGCCGCGTCGGATTATTCCTGGCCTCGGATGACTTTGCCAGCGACCACGCGGCGATGCAGGATCAGGGCGTCCTATTCGAGGAAGCGCCGCGCCATGAGCCCTATGGCACCGTTGCGGTCTGGCGCGATCCTTTCGGCAACCGCTGGGACCTGATCCAGTTCGCCTGAGACCGGCGCCGCCTCGTTTCATCTTTCTGCAAATACTCCGGGGAGAATGCGCCACAGGCGCAGAGGGGCAGCGCCCCGCCCCCGCAGATAAGCAAAGGGGCCCGCATGGGGCCCCTTTTCCGTTTTCCTATCCCGGTTCCCGGTCAGTTCGGGATCAGCGCCGGCACGATGGTCACGATCGCCGGGAAGGCCCACAGGATGCCGATGCCCACCACCTGGATCAGCACAAAGGGCGCAACCCCGCGGTAGATATGGGCGGTCGTCACCTCCTTGGGCGCAACCCCGCGCAGGTAGAACAGCGCAAAGCCGAAGGGCGGCGTCAGGAACGAGGTCTGCAGGTTCACCGCCACCATGATGGTTACCCATTTCGGATCGAACGAACCGCCATAGATCACCGGGCCGACAATCGGGATCACGATGTAGATGATCTCCAGGAAGTCGAGCACGAAGCCCAGGAAGAACAGCACCAGCATCACGATCAGGAAGACCGTCATCTCGTTGTCGAAGCTCTTCAGGAACTGCTGGATGTAGTGCTCGCCGCCGAAGGAGATCACCACCAGGTTCAACAGCTGCGAGCCGATCAGGATGGTGAACACCATCGAGGTCACCTTGGCGGTCTCCCGCACAATCGGTGACAGGACGCCTGATTTGAACAGCACCCAGCAGCCGTACAGCAGCCCGAACAGCGCAAAGAGATAGGCGCCATAGGCGATAAAGAAGGCGATCCAGCTTTCCAGGGAAACCCCGCCCTGATTCACCCGCAGGTCAAAGTTCATGCCGACCAGGATGCACAGCATCACGGCAAAGGTGGACCAGATGATGATCTTGCCGGAACGGCCCTCGTCGTGCAGCTTGCGGTAGGCCGCCAGCATGATGGCACCGCCAGCCCCCAGCGCCGCGGCGGGCGTCGGGTTGGTGATGCCGCCCAGGATCGAGCCAAGCACCGCCACGATCAGCACCAGCGGCGGGAACACCACCCGGATCAGATCGTTTTTGGCGCAGCGCGCCGCGGCTTCGCGGCAGCCCCATAGCGCCAGCAGCAGCGGCAGCGCAATCCACAGCACGGTTACGCCTGCGGATGTAGCCGGCGCAATTGCAACCAGATCCACCAGCGCAATCAGCAGCACGCCGATGGCGCCCAGGATCAGCGGCTTGGCATCGCGTGACGGCGCCACACCGCGGCCGAAGGCCAGCACCAGACCCAGAAGGATCATGATTACCGCGATGCCGGTGCCGATCGGTGCGGCAGCAGCGATCTTGGCTTCGCGGGCGGCGATGATTTCATCCCCGGTCAGCCGTTCTGCCAGGGTCACGCCGCCGGCCGCATCGATGGTGTCCTGTTCGGCCTCGGCGGCATCCCAGGCATCTTGCCCGTGCAGGTCAATCATCGCGGCCTTGCATTCGGCCCCGACATTGGTGCGCAGGGAGGCTGTCTGGCCCGCGTCCGAGAATGTCGAGACGGTGATGTTCTGGCTGCCGATCACGTTGAAACTGCCGAGCAGGATGGCACCGCCGGCCAAGGCTGCCGGAACCGCCAGGAACCAGATCAGGCCTTCATTGCGGGTGATCACCTCGCCGGTGCCGGGCTCCATTGCCACGGCAGGTGCCTTGTGCGGGTTCAAAAGCGCATAGCCAAAGGCATAGGTGGCATAAAGCAGCGCCAGCAGGATGCCCGGCAACAGGGCTGCCTGGAACAAGGTGCCGACCGACACCACCGCGGGTTCGCCCAGATAGGTGAGCGCGTCAGAGCAGCCCGCCTCCATTGCGCGGGTTTCCTGCGCGGTGGAGTAAAGGTCGCCTGCCAGCGTGCCCAGCAGAACGATCACAATCGAGGGCGGGATAATCTGGCCCAGCGTTCCGCTGGCCGCGATCACGCCGGTTGCCAGTTCGGGGCTGTAGTTGTTGCGCAGCATGGTCGGCAGCGCCAGCAGGCCCATGGTCACCACGGTTGCGCCGACGATGCCGGTGGAGGCCGCGAGGAACGCACCAACCACAACAATCGACACCGCCAGACCGCCGGGCAGCGGGCCAAAGACGCGCGCCATTGTGGTCAGGAGGTCGTTGGCGATTTTGGAGCGTTCCAGGGTGATGCCCATCAGAACAAACATCAGCACCGCCAGCAGGGTCTCGATCGAAGCACCGGCCAGCACCCGCTCGTTCATCCGGTTGACGATGAAGGAGACGTTGCGGTCCAGCGCCACTTCCCACCCTTGGGTGAACACCGGCTCAGCCAGTCTTGGCAAGTCCGGGTAGCGGAAGACCGAGACCTTGTCCGGCCTGACGCCGGAGTTCAGCAGATCGCGGTAGGCCTGCGACGAGGTGTCGATGGCCTGGTGGATCAGGATGCCGGAGCTGTCCAGCGCGGCAATGATCCCGAAGGAGATGATCCCGGCGCCGCCGATGGCAAAGGCCACCGGAAAGCCGGAGAGGATGCCCCCGAAGAGGCAGAGAAATACGATGAGCAGCCCGATTTCGACGCCATCAAGTCCAAATAGCATTTTTTGACGTCCCTTTAGTGCGTGCCTTCGTAGGCTTCTTCACCCTCTCCAAGGCTGTCCTTGTCGAGGTATTTGTTTTCACTGCCCTGGCCTTCGGCGAACTCGAGGAACGAGCGGTAGAAGAAGGCGATGGCGTGCAGGAATACGAGGCCTGCGAACAGGACCAGCAGGATCTTGAACAGGAAGTAGGCGTTGAACCCGTTGGGGCTGAAGCCGATGGTCTCCACGTTCCAGCGCAGGGCGCGGGATTTCATCACCAGGCGCTCAAGGCTGTCCGAGGCCGAGGGTTTCGGCACGATCAGATGGCGCCACAGGAAGTACCAGCCGTACATCCAGGTCAGCACCGCGGCGGGCATCATGAACAACAGCGAGCCGAGCATGTCGACCACCCGCTTGGCACGGAAGCTGATGCCGGAATAGATCAGATCCACCCGCACATGGCCGCCCTGCACAAAGGTGTAGGTCACGCAAAGGCAGACCACCAAGGCATTGTACAGCTTCAATTCTTCGGCAAACCAGCTGACGTCCTGGCTGAACGGGATGCCAAAGCCGAAACTGATGTCGGGCCGGGCAAACACGCGCTGCATGAAGACAATGATGATCTGCTGCAGCACCATCAGCAGGCCCGCCCAGGCAAAGAAGCGGCCGGTGGTATTGGCCAGACCCTCCAGCCCGCGGACCATGGCCCACATGACATTGCGGTAGTAGAGGCCGATACCGGTCAGCACCAGAAAGGCGGTGAACACAACAAAGAAGAAGTCGACCGAGCCGCCGTAATAGACAAAGCGCATGACCGAGGCCTTGTCGGACCAGTCGAGCCAAAGCTGCGGATGGGTGACGGCGTAGCCGAAATTATAAAAGGCGCCGGCGATGTTCTGGATCAGCCAGACAAGCCCGCCCCAGATTGCGCCAAAGAAGGTGATGCCACTCTCTTCCTGCATATTTCCCCCGGGAAGATTGCTGCGAAGCCGCCGTTAGCGGGCTGGGCGCGCGGCGTTGGCCGACCGTCCCGCGGTATCAGCAACTGCATGTGGATCCCCCGCGCGGCGGCGGAGGACCCGATTGATGCCTATCAGGCAGATTAACCCAGGACGCGGTCGCGCTGAACGCGGTAGGCGCCTTCGGATTTGGTGATCCAGCCGGAGGACGCCTTCATCGAGGCCTCGACGCTGTTGCGGATCTTGGCAAACAGCTCGTCGCCCATGAACTCGTCCAGGGTTTCTTTGGTCGCCTTGCCGAAGGCATCCCAGACGCTGTCGGGGAATTCCAGGGTCTTGACGCCGCCGGACTGCAGACGCTGCAACGCCGCACCATTGTTGTTCATGAACTGCGACAGGCTCCACTGGTGGCCGGCTGCCGATGCCATCTCGATGATCTTCTGATGTGCAGGCGACAGGCTGTCGAACACATCGCGGTTGGTGGCAACCGACAGGGCTGCGCCCGGCTCGTGGAAGCCCGCGGTGTAGTAGGTCTTGGTGATTTCCTGGAAGCCGGCTTTCTCGTCCGCCCAGGGGCCGATCCACTCGGTGCCGTCGATAGCGCCAGAGGACAGCGCCTGATACACTTCCGAACCCGGAATGTTCTGCACCGAAGCGCCCAGTTTGCCCAGCGCCTTGCCGCCCAGGCCCGGCATCCGGAATTTCAGGCCGTTGAAATCCTCGGGGCCCTTGATTTCCTTGTTGAACCAGCCGCCGGACTGCGGGCCGGTGTTGCCGCCGATGAAGGACTTCAAGCCGAAAATCTGGCCCAGTTCGTCATGCAGCGCCTGGCCTTCGCCGTGGTAGTACCAGTTGGTGATTTCCTGCGGCGTCATGCCAAAGGGCACGGCGGTGAAATAGGCATAGCCCGGATGCTGGCCGGTGAAGTAATAATCCGCACCATGGTACATGTCGGCCTGGCCTGCGGTCACCGCATCGAACACTTCGAACGCGCCGACCAGCTCGCCTGCTGCTTTCAGGTCCACGGTCAGGTTGCCGTCAGACATGGCAGTGATGCTCTCGGCCACATATTGTGCCGAGTCATGCACCCCTGCCAGGCCGCGGCCCCAGGTGGTGACCATGGTCAGGGTGCGCTTGCCCTGGGCATAGGCCGGTGCCGCCAGGGTGCTGGCTGCTGCAGCGGTTCCGCCCAGCGCGGAAGTCCTCAAGAAAGAACGGCGATCCATTAATTATTCCTCCCATTATCATTCGGATTGCCCGGAAGGTCCCCCCGGGCGGATCGGTTCGAGTGCGGCCAGCCTAGCGGCGGCGGTTTCAAAGGGAATACCTACTACTGCGTAGAACGGGAGGTTTTTCCGGCTTTTGCGGCGCGATCCGGGGCATATCCGGCAGGAAACTGCCCCGGCCGGTGCACGTCAGGCGAGCAGGCCCGGACAGTCCGATTGATTCTTCTGGGCGGCGGCTGAATGATTCGGTACAAGATCCTGACCAATTCCGGGACCCTGCCGATGCGCCTGTTCACCGCTCTCCTGCGCCCGACTTATGCGCAGAAACTGTCGCTTTTGATGACCCTGCCGCTGATCTTGGCGGGCACGGCAATCGCCGTCCTGGTCGGCTATCAGTCGCGGGCCCTGGCCGAGGGCGAGATCCAGGCGCTGGAGCAGCAGCTGCTGCAGGCCAAGAAGGCGGAGCTGCGCAACTATGTGACCCAGGCCCGCAACGGCTTTGCCCATATCTATGGTCTGGCGGCGCCGGACGATGCCCTTGCCAAGGAGCAGGTGACCCAGATTCTCAGCGCGATGATCTACGGCAAGGACGGGTTCTTCTTTGTCTATGATTACGACGGCACCAACCTGGTAAGCCCGCGGCAGACCGAATTCATCAACCGCAACTGGGCGGGCCTGACCGACAGCGCCGGGGTGCCGGTGGTGGACCAGTTCGTCCGGCTCGCGCGTGACGGCGCGGGCTGGCATACCTTCACTTGGGAAAAGCCCTCGACCGGGGAAGAGGCGCAGATGATTGCCTATGTGGTCGGGCTGCAGGACTGGCAATGGGCGATCGGCACCGGCGTGTTCATCGACGATGTTCTGGCCACGGTGGCCGCCTCCCGCGCGGAGGTGGAAGCGCGGGTGCAGCGCACCTTTATCTATATCGGCGGCATCACTCTGGTCTCTCTTGTGCTAGTGTTTGCCTCCGGCATGTTCCTGAACCTGCGCGAGCGTCGGCTGGCGGATGCCAAGCTGAAAGAGCTGACCCAGCGGGTGTTCGACGCCCAGGAGGAAGAGCGCAGCCGGGTGGCGCGGGAACTGCATGACGGCATCAGCCAGCTTTTGGTCGGGGTGCGCTATGCGCTGGACAACACCCGGCGGCGGCTGTCCCGCGGAGACAGCGATGGTGCTGCGGCCCCGTTGGAGAAAGGCACCGACAGCCTGCTGACCGCGATCACCGAGGTGCGCCGGATCAGCCGCGACCTGCGCCCCGGCGTGCTGGACGATCTGGGCCTTGGCCCGGCGCTGAAGGCGCTGACGGGTGATTTCGCCGCCCGCACCGGCATCGAAACCGAGTTTTCCACCGTAGTGTTCCGCAACCGGCTGGATCAGGATGCCAAGATCGCACTGTACCGGATTGCGCAGGAGGCGCTGACCAATATTGAGCGGCATGCCGAGGCCAGCAAGGTCACCATTGATCTGCGCGGCCATACCAAGGGCGCCACTATGCGGATCACTGACAATGGCCGCGGATTGCCGCCGCGCGATGACCGCTCCGGCCCCGGCATCGGGTTGCGCAACATGCAGGAGCGGATCGAGCAGCTTGACGGCACCCTGCGCATTCTGTCATCACGTGGCACCCAAAGCGGCACGGTGATCGAGGCAAGCCTGCCTCTGAGCCACCTGCTGCCGCCGGGTGAAGAGGGAACGCCTGCGCAATTGCCGTGACCGGAGAGGGTGCGGCGGTTTGCGGGCCTCTCAAGTGATGGAAAGCTGCCTTGTGGGGGATGATGGCTGATCCGGTGAAAGTTCTGATCGTCGACGACCACCCGATGGTCGCCGAAGGCATCCAGTCGATCCTGGAAAGCTATGACGATATCGAGGTCATCGGGTCGCTGACCGACGGGCGCGACGCGGTGGAGCAGATGGGCACTCTGGCGCCGGATGTGGTGCTGATGGACCTGAACATGCCCAATCTCGGCGGGCTGAGTGCGACCGAGATCATTCTGGAGCAGCACCCCGGCACCCGCATCCTGATCCTGTCGATGCATGACAGCGCCGAATATATCTCAACCGCGCTGAGCCATGGCGCCATGGGGTACGTGCTGAAGGATGTGCCCACGGAAGAGATCAAACAGGCCATCGACGCGGTGATGGAGGGGCAGACCTATCTTTGCACCGGGGCGGCGGGGTCGCTGAAGCCCAAGGGCGGCGACAGCCGCGAGGCGCTCACCGGGCGTGAACAGACCATCCTGCTGGAGCTGGCGCAGGGCAAATCCAATAAGGAGGTCGCGCAGGCGCTTGATATCTCGGTCAGAACTGTTGAGACACACCGCAAGAACATCAAACGCAAGCTGGGCATTTCATCAACTGCCGGCCTCACCCGTTACGCGCTGGAACACGGTGTGCTGCAGGGGACCGGCGCCGGATTCTGACGCGCCGGTCCCGATGGCTTCAGCCGAGGCTTGCGAGCAGCGCCGGCGATGGATCACCTGATGCCGGCAATCCCCGGCTGGACTGGTAGGCGCTGATGGCGGCCCGGCTTTTCGGCCCCAGCACCCCGTCGGCACCGCCGGTATCAAAGCCTTTGGCTGTCAGGCGTTTTTGCAGCAGGATGCGGTCGTCCTTGGTCAGGCCATAGCGGTCCGGCGGGAAACCGGCGCGCAAGGGGCCGCCGCCTGCGATCCGGTCGGCCAGATGGCCCACCCCGATCGCATATGAATCCGAGTTGTTGTAGCGCTTGATCGCATCGAAATTTCCGGTGACCGAGAACTTCGGCCCGCCCGCCTGCGGCTGCAGGATGCGGCCTGCGGGGGTGCCCGGCGCCCCGGCCTCACCGCCCCATTTCAGCCCCCGCGTCCAGCCGTTGCGCTGCAGATAGGCGGCGGTGGAGGCCAGCGCGTCGGTGGGATCCTCCGACCAGATATCGCGGCGGCCGTCGCCGGTGAAATCCACTGCGAAAGCCTGATAAGACGTCGGGATGAACTGCGTATGCCCCATCGCCCCGGCCCAGCTGCCGGTCATCCGGGAGGGGGTAACGTCGCCGTTCTGCAGGATCTTCAGCGCCGCAGTCAGCTGTTTCTCAAAGAACGCCCCGCGCCGTCCGTCATAAGCCAGCGTCGAGACGGCCGAGATCACCGGCACATTGCCGCGGCGCTCGCCGTAGAAGCTCTCCAGCCCCCAGATGGCGCAGATGATTTCCGCATCAACGCCATAGGCGCGCTCCAGCGCGCGCAGGGTTGCCGCATGGCGGGCAAAGGCTGCGCGGCCCTTGGACAGACGTTCCTCCGAGACGGCGATGGAGAGGTAATCCTCCAGCGTGCGTTTGAATTCGGTCTGGTTGCGGTCGCGCGTGACCACACCGGGAAGATAGCCTGCACCGCGGAACGCGGCGCGCAGGGTGGATTGGGAAATGCCCCGCGCCCCGGCGCGGGAGCGGAACGACGCCACCCAGGCGTCATAGCCCGCATTGGGCGCAGGGCGAAGGTCCGACGGCAGGCCGGTGCTGCCGCTGGAGCCGCTGTTTGAAGGCACTGTGCTGCTGCAGGCCGCCAGCCCGAAAGCTGCAAGGCCAAATCCGAAGTGACGCCGTGTGATGCTCATGCCGCTGCCCGCTTTTTATGATTGCTCTGCGCCCCGGTGATACGGGGTCTTTTACCGGACAGGCTGCCAGAAACAGGCCCGGCCGCCAAGGCCCGGAATTCCGCCGCAGCGAAGACCTGCCGCCTTGTCCTTTCAGCTGGCCAGCGGGGCGGCCCTCTTTATGACCGGGGTTCCTCCGGGGCAGCTGCTGGGGATCTCGCTGCCCGAGCGGTTGCCATGAACGGCAGGACCGGGCCGGGCACGCCGCGCCGGCGGAATGACCCGCGGCAGTGTCTCAGCAAAACTGCGCCCGGCCGCCCGGGCACTCTCCGCCAAAATGCCAGGCACCGGTCTTTTGCCGGATCACGCTGATGCAAACCGCCGCCGCGGGAACCCAGCCTGGGCAAAAATCTCCCAGATCTTCGGCTCCAGGTCCGGTGCGCCGATTTCCAGGCAATTATTCCGGAAATACCAGGTCATGAATTGCGCATAGCCGCCGGTGCGGGCCAATGCACGCTCCAGTGCGGCTGCAAACTGCCCTGTCCGGGTGACGGTTTCCGCCATGTGGTGCAGATCCGACGCGCCGTAAAGAATGGCTGGCGTGCGGTGCAGGAACCCTTCGATGGCAACGCCGGAATTCACCGATACCGAAACACAGCTGGCGGCCAGAATATCATGAACATTTGCCTGGGTGGGGATGACGCGGGGGTCCTGCCCAGCGATCTGCAGCAGGGCTGAGAAGCTTTCAACATCCGCTGTCAGCGGATGCGGTTTGACCAGAACCGCGCGGTCTCCGGCACCGTTCAGAACGTCTTGCAAGATGCGGATGTCGCTGAAACGGGTGGCGCCGGCCGCGCGCGGGTAGCTGCCCTGGAAAAAGACCGCGACCGCCCCTGCCGGAAGGCTTGTCCGTTCCTGCTCCTGCCGGTGGCGGGACCGCCGCTGATCCTTGAAATTCCGCTGCAGCCGCCCGTAGAAACGCTTGGCGTACTGGAACGGAACCATGTCGGTGCGGAACGGGAGGCTGCCGATCGAACTCAGACTGCGGACCCCCTTGGGGTCAAGATGCCAGAACCCCGGCAAATAGGCGGGGGCCGCATTCAGCACATTGGGCATTTGCACATGCCGGTCATCGATGACGTGCAGGTTGCCGTCCTCGAACCTGGCGCCGGCGACCTGCCGGGTGCCGATCCGGATATCAGCGTCCCGGACACGCCGTTCCGCCTGCCCGCCGGCATCCGCAATCATCCGCTCGATCACCCGGTAAAGATCAAAGCCCCGGCTTGAGGGACTCTTGCCGATTTGCCGCTGTTTCAGGTGAAAAATGACCTTCGGCAATTGCTGGTTTCCTTTGGCGGCAAAAGGGAGGGCTGCTGCAGTTGTGCAGCCCATGCCGCCAAAGGGTCAAGCAGCAATCAATCCCGCAACGCGTCGGCGCGCAGGCCTTCACGCTCGTAATGGCGCGGCAGCACCCGTCCATAAAGCTGTTCGGTGCGTTCGACCCCGCCGCACATGCCTTCCTTCTCGGCAAAGGAGAAGATGCCGACATAGCGCCTGCGCGGGCCTGCGACCGGGGCGACCCGGTGCAGCGAATAGCGGCCGCGGAAGATCTGCAAGTCGCCGGGCTGCAGCACCAGTTTCCGCACCAGCGGCGAGCCGCCCGCCAGCACCCGCGCCACGCCGTCATAATTTTCATCCGCCGGGGTGCGCAGCATCGGCGCATATTCGAAATCGCCGCCCGCCTCGCCGTTCTGGATCGCCAGTGTCACCGTGTAATTGTTGGTGTCGAAATGCCAGGGAAAGCCCTGCCCCTCCTCGACTATGTTGATGATCACATCGGCCAGCGGGTCGTCATAGCGGAAGAAGCGGTCCTCTGGCTCTCCCAGGGCGGTGCGGATGAAGGGCATGAAACCGGAAAACTCGTAAATCGCCCGCAGCAGGCTGTCCGCGCCGAAATTATCCGCCGGAATAAAGGCATTGGAGCGGTCATAGAATTGGCGCACCGGATGGCTTTGCGGCAGCGCGGTATCGTCCTTGCTGAAATAGGCATTGGTGCGGCTGAAGGATTTATGGCCGTTCTCCGCCACTGCATCAGCCTCTGCCGCCAGCCTGGCAATACCGTGCTGATGGACGAAACCCGGCAGCACGGCACAGCCATCCGCCCCCAGGTCGCGCTGGAGGTCCGCGATCAGCCGCGCATAAGCTTCGCAGCCGGGCCGGTCGATCGGATAACGCCCCAGATCGACCAGATCAGAAAGTTGAACCATATTTGCATCCTTCCCTGTGAACCTCTTTGAAGTGAGCTTGCCTGCGCAACCTCTGCGGATCTGGCAAAAACGGGACACCGGCGTGCCGGTTTTGAACGATTCTGAACGGTTGCGGCCCGCCGAATTCGCGGAAATGTCGCTGCACCCCGGGGTGAGAGCAAGAAAATGTCCCTGCACAGCGCCTTTTTGATACCTTTGACGGTTGACGCCCCTGTCCAGCGCCCATAATGTCGCCCGCAACGCAAAAAGGAGCCTGTGGCCGTGACCACCCTAGTCGTAATCGTAGGAACCAAGCGCATGGGCCGGTAACGGTAAGCCATAATCGAACCCATGCGCCTCCGACTTGAAATCGGGGGCTTTTTTTATGCGTAACGGACGATGCCGCCAATTGGAGCAAAAAGCAGATGACACGTGAAATGACCGGCGCAAAGATGGTTGTCCAAGCCCTGAAGGATCAGGGTGTGGACGTGGTCTTCGGATACCCAGGCGGCGCCGTGCTGCCGATCTATGACGAGATCTTTCTGCAAAATGACATCCGCCACGTGCTGGTACGGCATGAACAGGGCGCGGTGCACGCCGCCGAGGGCTATGCCCGCTCCACCGGCAAACCCGGCGTTGTGCTGGTGACCTCAGGCCCCGGCGCAACCAATGCGGTGACCGGCCTGACCGATGCGCTGCTGGATTCGATCCCGCTGGTTGTTCTCACCGGCCAGGTGCCGACCTTCATGATCGGCTCCGACGCCTTTCAGGAAGCCGACACCATCGGCATCACCCGGCCCTGCACCAAGCACAACTGGCTGGTCAAGGACACCGACAAGCTGGCCGGCACCCTGCATGAAGCCTTTCATGTCGCCACCACGGGCCGTCCGGGCCCGGTTCTGGTCGACATTCCCAAAGACGTGCAGTTTGCAAACGGCACCTATAACAGTCCGAAACCCGCTGCCTCCCACTACCAGCCGCAGGTCAAAGGCGACATGGAGGAAATCACCGAACTGGTCGCGGCCCTTGAGACGGCCAAACGCCCGGTGTTTTATACCGGCGGCGGCGTGATCAATTCCGGCAATGCGGCCAGCCAATTGCTGCGCGAGCTGGTGGACGGCACCGGCATCCCGGTGACCTCGACGCTGATGGGGCTTGGCGCCTATCCGGCCTCGGGCAAGAACTGGCTGGGCATGTTGGGGATGCATGGGCTGTATGAGGCCAACATGGCGATGCACGGCTGCGACCTGATGATCAACATCGGCGCCCGTTTTGACGACCGCATCACGGGCAAAATCGACGCCTTCAGCCCGAAATCGAAGAAAGCGCATATCGACATCGACCCCTCCTCGATCAACAAGGTGATCCGGGTGGACATCCCGATTGTCGGCGATGTGGCCCATGTTCTGGAAGACATTCTGAAGGTCTGGAAGTCGCGCGGCCGCAAGGTGAACCGCGAGGCGCTGGCCAAATGGCACAAGCAGATCGACGAATGGCGCGCGGTGAACTGCCTGAATTTCAAGAATTCGGATCAGACCATCAAACCGCAATATGCGCTGCAGCGCCTGGAAGAGCTGACCAAGGGCCATGACCGCTATATCACCACCGAGGTGGGCCAGCACCAGATGTGGGCGGCGCAGTATCTGAATTTCGAGGATCCGAACCGTTGGATGACCTCCGGGGGCCTGGGCACTATGGGCTATGGATTCCCGGCCTCGATCGGCGCGCAGATGGCGCATCCGGATGCGCTGGTGATCAATGTCGCGGGAGAAGCCTCCTGGCTGATGAACATGCAGGAGATGGGCACCGCAGTGCAATTCCGCCTGCCGGTGAAACAGTTCATCCTCAACAACGAGCGCCTCGGCATGGTGCGCCAGTGGCAGGAGCTGCTGCACGGCGAGCGCTACAGCCAAAGCTGGTCCGAAGCGCTGCCCGATTTTGTGAAACTCGCCGAGGCCTTCGGCGCCAAGGGCATCTGCGTCAGCGATCCCAAGGACCTGGATGATGCGATCATGGAAATGATCGAATACGACGGGCCGGTGATCTTTGACTGCCTGGTGGAAAAGCACGAGAACTGCTTCCCGATGATCCCGTCGGGCAAGGCGCACAACGAGATGCTGCTGGGCGAGGCCGACACCCAGGGCGTCATCCAGGCCGGCGGCGCAGTGCTGGTGTAATCGCGGCGGCGCAGTGCTGGTGTAATCGCGGCGGCGCCGCAAAATTCTCAGGAAGAATTCTGCCAAAGGTTTTTCAGAAAACTTTTGGCAGCCACTAACAAAAGGACGACGTCTGATGTCTGCCCTGCATATCAAAAAAGGCTCCACCCGCCATTCCGCTTATAACCTGCGCCCGACGTTTTCGGATGAGCAGGAGCGGCACACCATCGCGGTGCTGGTGGAAAACGAACCCGGTGTCCTGGCCCGTGTCATCGGGCTGTTCTCTGGCCGCGGCTACAACATCGAAAGCCTGACAGTGGCCGAGGTTGACCATACCGGCCATCTATCGCGCATCACCATTGTCACCACCGGCACCCCGCAGGTGATCGAGCAGATCAAGGCGCAGCTGGGCCGCATCGTTTCGGTGCGCGACGTGCATGACCTGACCGTCGAAGGCGTGGCGGTGGAGCGCGAGCTGGCGATCCTGAAGGTCGCAGGTGAAGGCGACAAACGCGTCGAGGCGCTGCGGCTGGCGGATATCTTCCGCGCCAATGTGGTTGACAGCACGCTGAACAGCTTTGTTTTCGAGATTACCGGCGCGCCGGAGAAGATCGACGCCTTTGCCGATCTGATGCGTCCGCTCGGCTTGTCCGAGATTGCCCGCACCGGCGTTGCTGCGCTGCTGCGCGGCAATTGACCCTGCAGCCGGCCCGACGAGGGGCCGGCGTTATCAGCCCCGGCTTACATGAAGCGGCGCCGCAATGCGCCGCTTTTTCACAGAATGCTGCGGAAAGGGAACCACGGTTCCGTTTTCCTGTCCGGCACCCGCCGGTTCGGCACCGCAACCTGCTGCCGCACACAGCCGGTCCGCCAGGTCCGGACTGCCCTGTTCCAGCAATAGCGCAAGATTTTCCGCAATCCTGCAATTGCCGTTCAATTTTAATTTAAACTCAACCCAATCGCCTGGATTCAGTTCCAGGAAATCTTCACTTGCCTTTCTTGTGTAAAAAGCAAGGTCGCCCTGATCATCGCACCAGATAACGGCTTTGTTCAGCCGGTCGTCTCTCCATAAAACAATTCCAAACATACCAGTCCTCGCATTGCTGCATTCCAATTCTGGTACAATTGAGGTGACGCTAACATGGTAAAATACGCGCCGCCCTATTGCATTTTGTGTCAGCTTGACTAGCCTGATGACGTGAACTAGCAGCAAGTGTGACGCTAAATGGGTTCAACGCCACGCGCTTCTTTACCATCCTCTTGCATAAATCGCTGTCAGACAGCGCTAAAATTCTAAAACAGCCACGCCATCAGGGGCATTGATGACCAGTCAAAACCGATCGCCCGCCGACCTGAGGAACATGTTTGGCGCCAATTTGCGTCAATTGTCGCGGCAGTATCCGTCGATTTCCGAACTGTCGCGGCAGCTGGGAATCAACCGGACTCAATTCAACCGCTACCTGTCCGGAGAAAGCTTTCCGCGCCCGGACGTGCTGGACCGTATCTGCCAGTTTTTCGAAGTGGATGCCCGCATTCTGCTTGAGCCGGTGGAAAAACTGTCAAAGGCCGGCCAAGTCATCAACGGCGCCATTCTCGCCGATTTCCTGGGTTGCGGTGTGCTGCAACTGAGGGAAGAGTTTTTTCCGTCCGGATTCTACCGGTTCACCCGCCGCAGCTTTATCAATGACGACAAATTCGTAATCGGCCTCGTCTATGTGTTCCGTGAGGCGGGGGTGACATATATCAAAGGCTTTGAGGCCAAGGAGGCGATGCGCGGCCAGGGCCTGCCAGACAGGCCCGCCGTCCGCGAATTCCGCGGCTACATCAGCGGCCACGAGGACGGCGTCGCGTTTGTTATCGCCCGCCGCAATGCAATGACCTATTCCTTCAACTACCTGGCCCGGGTGGCTTCGCTGGAGAACAACTTCTGGTCCGGCTATGTTGCCCGCACCGTCCGGGAAAACGAAACCAGCGAGCGGGTGACGCGGATGGTCTATGAACATCTGGGACGTAGCACCAAACAGGTGCTGGCCGCCGCGCGCAGCGCAGGTTTCGCCGACGAGGAGGAACTGCTGCCCTTTCACCAGCGGCTGCTTCAGTCCGGTCAGCCCTTCCGCTGACGCTATTCAGCGGCAGCCTGGCGGTAGATGTGCCAAGTGGCGTGGCCAAGCAGCGGCAGCACCAGGAACAGCCCCAGGAACCACGGCAGCAGCGCGGCAAAGGTCACAGCTGCGATCAACCCGGCCCAGATCATCATCACCGGAAAATTCTGCTGGACGTATTGAAAGCTGGTGATCATCGCGGTGACAAAATCCACCTCCCGGTCCAACAGCAGCGGCAGGGAAATCACCGTTATCATATAAAGCAGCAGCGCAAACAGGGCGCCCACTGCCGTGCCCACGGCCAGCATGATCAGCCCGTTGGCGGTCAGAAAAACCTCGGCTGAACTGGAGATATTGGTCATCGTGGCATGGCCCATGAACAGGGCGAAAATCATGTGGCCCAGGAAAAACCAGAACAGGAACATCACAACAATGATGGCGCAGATAGAAGGCAGCTGGCGGCGGCTTTGCTGCAGAACCACGCCCAGGATCCTGCCGGCCGCTATCCCCCTGCCCTGCTCCAGACGGTGCGAGACCTCATAAAGGCCCACAGCGGCAAAGGGGCCGATCAGCGGAAAGCCGATCGCTGCAAGAACCAGCCAATAGGTGGTTCCGGTCTGAACCGTGACCCAGGTCATGGCCCAGCCTGCCAGCACATAAAAACCCGCAAAAAACAGCCCGTACACAGGTTTCGCCCGGAAGTCCGCCCAGCCCCGGCGCAGTGCCTCAAACAGCATCTGAGTCGAAGCCGGCCGCAGCGGCGGCACCCCAAAGGGCTTTTCTATGGTCATCGCGGTTTGTCCTCCCATTTGGCTGTTTGCCAGCCTAGACGCGAACCCGCTGTTAAAAAATGCCTTTGGGATACATGTTATCAATTCCTTTGCCGGTCCAGCGATCCGGCCCGCCGCGCGCTGAACCCCGCCAGCCCCCCGCCCAGGCGCGAATGCAAATGTGCCGGTTCCGCTGCCGGAAACATGAGGCAAAACCGCAAGCCTAGTGCGGCAAAAGTTGACAGTTAAATGAACGCGCCCGGAAAAAAAGCCTCAGGGGCGGGCACCCTGAGGCTCTTTTCTTTTCCGGTCCGTGCGCTGGGTCCAGCACCGTGACAGGTCAGTCCTCGCCCTGCGCCTCGGAGCGGCTTTTGCCGGCGACATTCATTGCCAGCGTTGCGCCCATGAACCCGTCCAGGTCACCGTCAAGAACGCCCTTGGTGTCCGACGTTTCGTGGCTGGTGCGCAGGTCTTTGACCATCTGGTAGGGCTGCAGCACATAAGACCGGATCTGGTTGCCCCAGCCCGCATCGCCTTTGGCCTCATGGGCGGCGTTGATCTCGGCGTTGCGGCGGTCCAGCTCCTGCTGATACAGGCGCGATTTCAGCGCCTTCATGGCAATGTCGCGGTTCTGGTGCTGCGATTTCTCGGACGAGGTCACCACGATGCCGGTCGGAATGTGGGTGATCCGCACCGCCGAGTCGGTGGTGTTCACGTGCTGGCCGCCCGCCCCCGAAGAACGATAAGTGTCAACGCGGATATCCGAGGGGTTCACGTCGATTTCGATATTGTCGTCCACCACCGGGTAGACCCAGACCGAGCTGAATGAGGTGTGCCGCTTGGCCGCCGAGTCATAGGGAGAGATCCGCACCAGCCGGTGCACGCCGCTCTCGGATTTCAGCCAGCCATAGGCATTGTGGCCGGAGATTTTATAAGCGGCGGATTTGATGCCTGCTTCGTCGCCCGCGCTTTCGGACTGCAGCTCGACCTTGTAGCCCTTTTTCTCGGCCCAGCGGACATACATCCGCGCCAGCATCGACGCCCAGTCGCAGCTCTCTGTGCCGCCGGCGCCTGCGTTGATTTCAAGGAAGGTGTCATTGGCATCGGCCTCGCCGTCCAGCAGCGCTTCCAGCTCTTTCTCGGCGGCCTTGGCTTTGAGCGCCGCAAGGGCAGCCTCAGCATCCTTGATGACCTCGTCATCCTCTTCCATCTCCCCCAGCTCGATCAGCTCGATATTGTCGGAGAGGTCCTGTTTGATGCCCTTGTAGGTATCGATCGCATCCACCAGCGCCTGGCGTTCGCGCATCAGCTTCTGGGCCGCCTCGGGGTCGTCCCACAGGTTCGGATCCTCGACCCGCGCGTTGAACTCCTCCAGGCGGAATTCCGCGGCTTCCCAGTTCAGCCGCTGGGCCAGCAGCTCCAGCGATTTCTCGATGTCCGCCACGATGTTCTGGGTTTCCGCGCGCATGGGGTGTCCTTGCAATCTTGGGCATTTTCAGGTCAGGCCTGCGTGATAGACCACCCTTGCGCCGCGGGCAAGCCGACAGCGGCGCAAGCTGCGGTCCGGGTCAGTACAAGCCGCCGGAGCTGATGGTGCCGAAGGTCGCCTTGGGCCCCAGCACGGCGGTGCCGCCGCTGGACGTCGTGACCTTGCGGCCGGACTCCTGCACTTCCTCGATCAGAGGCAGGTTCGATCCCATCGCAAAGCCGCCATCATAGGTGAGGCCGAAGATCGGTTCGGCACCGTCGCGGAAATACTCCGCCACCACATAGGCGCCTGACGCATTGTCGGGCAGCCGTGCGCCGGTATAGCGGTCGATCTTGATGAAATGGCCGCCTTCCGGCACGTCAAAGGGGCCGCCGCCGAATTTCTCGGTCGCCTTTTTCATGAACTGCTGGAACACCGGGCCGCACATGGTGCCGCCATAAGCGCCGCGGCCCATCGGGCGGGGCTGGTCATAGCCCATGTAGCAGCCGGCCACGATGTTGGAGGTGAAGCCGACAAACCAGACATCACGGGAATCGTTGGTGGTGCCGGTCTTGCCCGCAGTGGGCACCGGCAGGTTGATCACGCTCGACGCGGTGCCGCGGTCGACCACGCCCCGCAGCATCGAGGTCAGCTGATAAGCGGTGATCGGATCCATCACCTGCTCCCGGTCGGTGACAATCCGCGGCGCATGGCCGGGGGCCAGATCGGGGTCGGCGCATTCGACACAGTCGCGGTCGTCATGCCGGTAGATTGTGCGCCCGAAACGGTCCTGCACCCGGTCGACCAGTGTCGGCTTCACCCGTTCGCCGCCATTGGCGAACATCGCATAGGCCGCCACCATCTTGTAAAGCGTGGTCTCCTCCGCCCCCAGCGAGTTGGCAAGGAAGGTGCCCATGTTGTCATAGACGCCAAAGCGTTCGGCATAGCCCGCAACCACCGGCATGCCGACTTCCTGCGCAAGGCGGATCGTCATCAGGTTCCGGCTGCGCTCGATCCCGGTGCGCAGGGGCGTCGGGCCGTAGAATTTATTGGAGGAGTTCTTGGGCCGCCACAGGCCCTGCGGCGTATCAATCTCGATCGGGGCATCGACCACGATGGTGGCCGGGCTGTAACCGCTGTCCAGCGCCGCCGCATAGACAAAGGGTTTAAAGCTGGAGCCGGGCTGGCGCAGCGCCTGGGTCGCGCGGTTGAACACCGAATGCTGGTAGGAAAAGCCGCCCTGCATTGCCAGAACCCGGCCGGTGTTCACGTCCATCGCCACAAAGCCGCCCTGCACTTCCGGCACCTGGCGCAGCGACCAGTGGCTGAAGGCATCGTCTTTCTTTTCGGCCCGCACCAGCACCACATCGCCGCGGGTGAAATTATCGGTAAAGCTGCCCTTCATCCATTTGATGTCGGAGCGCGGCACAGTGCCCGTGCCCTCGTTGTCTTCGACACCGACGGTCAGCGATTTGTCACCAACTTCCAGCACCACAGCCGGATACCATTTGCCGCCCAGTTCGATATCACGGGACACATCGGCATTGGCCAGCGCCTCGCGCCAGCTGGCCTCATCCGCCAGCTGTGCCTCTTCCAGCGTCACGCCCGTGCCGCGCCATTTCCCGCGCGAGCGGTCGTATTTCTGCAGGCCGCCGCGCATCGCCAGCGCCGCTTCGGCCTGCATTTCATGGTCGATGGTGGCCCGTACGGTAAAGCCGCCGGTGAAGAATTCGCCCTCGCCGAAATCCTGGGTCAGCTGGCGGCGGATTTCATCGGTGAAATAATCGCGCGGCGGCAGCGCGGTGCGGAAGCTCTCGAAATCGCCGTTCTGCACCGAGCGCAGCGGCTGCGCCACTTCGACGCCGTAGACATCCCGCGAGATATAGCCGTTCTCCCGCATTTCCCGCAGCACGTAGTTGCGGCGGGCCAGCAACCGTTCCTTTTGGCGCACCGGGTGGTAATCCGACGGCGCCTTGGGCATCGCCGCAAGCGTCGCCGCCTCATGCGGGGCCAGCTCACTCAGGGTCTTGTTGAAATAGGTCTGTGCCGCCGCCGTCACGCCATAGGAATTCTGGCCCAGGAAGATCTCGTTCAGATACAGTTCCAGAATCCGTTCCTTATCAAGCGTCTCCTCCAGCCTGGTGGCGAGGATGATTTCCTTGATCTTGCGCTCGGCGCGGCGGTCGCCGGACAGCAGGAAATTCTTCATCACCTGCTGGGTGATGGTGGAGGCGCCGCGCACGGTCTGCCCGCGCGAGCGCACCGCCTCGATCGCTGCCGCAGCAATGCCGCGGGCGTCATAACCGCTGTGGCTGTAGAAATTCTTGTCCTCGGCCGAAATGAAGGCCTGTTTCACCAGATCCGGGATATCCGCTGACGGCGTGAACAGGCGCCGCTCCTTGGCAAATTCGTCGATCATATGGCCTTCGCCCGAATAGATCCGGCTGATCGTCGGCGGCTGGTACTGGGCCAGCGAGTCGTGGCTTGGCAGGTCGCGCCCGTAGATCCAGAACACCGCTCCAATGGTCAGCGCCACCATCGCCACCCCAAGGGTGATGGTGCTGAAGATGGAACCAAAGAAGGAGAGTATGAACCTGAGCACGGGTTTGGCCTTTCTCGCGAGGTGCCGCCTATATAGGTGCGGCGGTGTCCGGGGTCAAAGCATGCGGCGGCGAAATAGTGCTGTCTGAAGCCCTGCCGCCCGATGAATTGGTTTTAAGCCGTCTGTGATGTATCCTGACCGGACAATACTAACAACGGCTGCCCATTTTCCCAAAGCTTGCCGCGGTTCGGCGCAAGCGGCGGGCAGGCTGAACCCACGCGCACGCAATCGCCGCCCCGGCCTGCCTCCCCATCCACCGCCCGCCAGCCTCGGCGCGCACCCGATTCAGGATTCACCCGGCAGCCCGAAAGGTGGAGGAAACTGCAATGGCCAAACTCGGAGCGCCGGTCGGCGGCGGCAAGACTGCCGTGAACGACCCCAAGGACGTTGTGCTGGTTCAGAAGATGCTCAACGATCATGCCGCCTCGGTCGGCTACAAACGGGTGCCGGCCAACGGCAAGGTGGGCCAGCCGACGATCCTTGCCATCGGCCAGTTTCAGCAGCAGGTGGTGAAATCCAAGGTGACCAGCCTGGTCGAACCCGGCTCCAAGACCTTCAAGATGCTGAACATGCCGCCCGCCAAGGTCGCCGAACAGTTCGCCAAGTCGCAGGGCGGCAGGCCGCTGCCCGCCAAGGGCAAGGTCTATGAAGTGAAATGGCGGGGCAAGACCCACTGGTTCACCGAGGACGACATGGGCACAGCCATGGAGGCCATCCAGAGCCGCCTGCACACCGAGACCATGGCCTTCATGAGCACCCTGCGGAATTACCAGGACCAGTACCGCGAGATGCAAAAGGGGTTCTGGTCTTTCTTCGTGAAAATGGTGACCCCCAATGCCGACATCGAACGCCCGGCTAAGTCGCTGAAGAAAGCCGAAGCTGCTGTCGGCAAGCTGGTCGACATGACCTATGGCAAGAACAAGAAAAGCCTGCTGGCGTCCTTCAAGCAGATGACACAGACCAAGATCCTGCTCGATGCAGTGGCGATGGACCTGAACATGCTGTCCAAGGAACTGGGGCAAAGCGCCAAGATATGCGAGGAAATCGCGGTCGACCTGCGCGACGGCTCCGCCGACATTGTGCAGCTGATTCTGGTCACCAACGGGGTGAACCCCGCCACCGCCGGCGCCGTTGTCGCTGCCAGCAAGAACACGGTTCAGGAGATCGCCAACGGCGTCATCCTCAAGGGGCAATGGGTCAAGTCTGGCGGCGTGGCCGGCTCTTTCAAGCGTGTCACCTTTGCCGCGTTGGCGGGCGGCTTCTCAGCCTGGCTCGGCGCCAAGGCCGGACAGCTGATCATGAAAGGGGTCGGCGAACGCCTGGCCAGCCGGATGGTCAATTCCCGCTGGATCAACAAATACCTGTGGAGCACCGCTGCCCGCTGGGGCGGCAAGGAAATCGAGCTCATCCTTGGCCGTTTCACCGCCATTCCGCGCAAAATCGGCGCCGAGATCGTGCTGCAAACCGTCCTGCGGATGGCGCATAAATTCTTCACCGGCCGGGCCATTTCCAAGGCTTTGACCGATCGCATGAACGCGCTGGAGAAGACCGTCAGCTCCTGCATGGAGAAAAGCAAGGCCGAAGGGCAGCTCATGGACTGCATCGCCGCCAAAGTGGAAAAGCAGGGGCTGCTGGCAAAGATTGCCGATGACATCCTGGCCCCGCACAAGCAGGAGCTCGAGCGCGAGATCGAAAAGGCGCTGGCCAAGGCCGAAACCGCTTAGAGCAAGGCCCGCAAAGTGACTGGAACCCGCCTCCGGTGCTACTGCCGCACCAGCGCGCGGCGGGCGTCGTCCTGCGCCCGCCAGGTGATCAGCCCATTGAGAATGCCGCGTGCCGCCTGGGCCCGCCAATCCGGGTCCACCAGGTTTTGCAAGTCCCGCGTGCTGGACAGAAATCCGATCTCCACCAGCACCGAAGGAATATCAGCCGATTTCAGCACCGAAAACCCGGCCGAACGCAGCGGCCGGTTGTTGATCGGGCGCCCCTGCCCGCGCAGCCCGTCGATCAGCGCCGCTGCCAAGGCATCACTGCGCGGCTGGGTCTCCTGCCGGGCCAGATCCAGCATCACCGCCGTCACCTTGTCGTCCGCTTGGCTCAGGTCGGTGCCGGACAGCAGATCACCGCGCAGCTGCCGCTCCGCCAGCTTGGCCGAGGCCACGTCGGAGGCTTCCCTGGACAGCGTATAAACGGTGGAGCCATGCGCCCGGCCCTCGGAAATCGTGTCGGCATGCAGCGAGATGAACACATCCGCCCCGGCCTGATGCGCCATCGCGATGCGCCGTTCCAGCGAGACGAAATAGTCGCCATCGCGGGTCATCATCACAGTGAACTGGCCTGAGCGCACCAGCGCTTCGCCCAGCTCCCGCGCAAATTGCAGCATCAGGTGTTTTTCGACGACCACTTCGGTCTCCGCCCCTGGATCAATGCCGCCATGCCCGGGGTCAAGCATCACCAGAAGCGGTGCATTTTCGTCGCGCACGCCCTTGCCCGGCATGGTTTGCGGCGCAGGCAGATCCCAGCGCGGATCCTGCGGGGCGCCGGCGGCGGCGGCAAAATCTTCCGCCGCGGCGGGCTCAAGCGTCACCGCCAGCCGGGCGGCGGCGGTCACTTGGTCCACTGTCATTGCCGCCGTGGACACCTTCATCGGCCCTGCCAGCTGCAGAACCAGCCGCGACCAGCCCGGCACATAGGTGCCGAATTGCGCCGCGGTGATCTGCTCGCCCTGCAGCAGGTTTTGCACCGTCAGGCCGCTCCAGTCGACCTCCTGGAAATCCAGCACCAGCCGCGGCGGCCCGTCCAGGGTGAACAGCCGGTAGGGCACCCCCTGGCTCAGCCCCAGCGCCACCTCGGCGCCCCGCCCGGCATCGCGGACCCGGCTGGTCTCCGCATCAATGCGTGCCAGCCCGGTGAAACTGCTGCCGCTGTTTTGCGCCCAGGCGCCCGCGGCCAGCAGCCAGATCAATGCGGTGAAGGAAATCAGTCTGCCCATGCTCGTCTCTTGGTGTTTTCCGGGCAGACTAGGCAATTCCGGCTGGATTGGAAATCCGCCTTCTGCCACTGCCGCAGCTCAGTCCCTGGACGCCATGAATGTCTCCAGCCGCGCCAGCCCCTCTTCGATATCGGCAGTGGAGCGGGCATAGGAGAACCGCAGCGTCGTGGCCCCGCGCACCGGATCGAAATCCAGCCCCGGCGTCACCGCAACGCCCGCCTTATCAAGGATTTCCGCGGCAAAGCTGCGGCTGTCCGCGGTCAGATCCGACACATCGGCATAGACATAAAACGCCCCGTCCGGCGGGGCAATTCTGGTGAATCCAGCCTTGGGCAGCCCGTCCAGCATCAGCTGGCGGTTCTTGGCATAAACGGCCAGGTTCCCGCGCAGCTCATCCTCGCAGTCCATCGCCGCCAGCGCCGCCACCTGGCTGGCATGCGGGGCGCAGATGAACATGTTCTGGGCGATGCGTTCCACCACCCGCACGTGGTCCTCGGGCACCACCATCCAGCCTACCCGCCAGCCGGTCATCGAAAAGAACTTGGAGAAGGAGTTGATGACGTAAGCCTCATCGGTCAGCTGCAGCGCGGTGACCGCCTTCGCCTCATACTCCAGCCCGTGATAGATCTCGTCCGAAATGAAACTGGCGCCCTCGCCCCGCGCCGCCTCGATCAGCGCGCCCATTGCGGCGTGGTCCAGCATGGTGCCGGTCGGATTGGCAGGCGAGGCCACCATGAGGCCCGCCAGATCCAGCCCCTTCAGATCCGCAGCGACTGGCTGCAACCGGTTTTCCGGTGCGGTCTGGATGTCCACCGGCGTCAGCCCCAGCGCTTTCAGGATCTGCCGGTAGGACGGGTAGCCCGGCGCGCCGATCCCGACCCGGTCGCCGCTGTCGAACAGCGCGGTGAAGCTGAGCAGAAAGGCGCCGGATGAGCCCGGCGTCACGATCACCCGCTCCGGGTTCAGATCGACGTTGTACCAGTCGCCGTAAAGCCGCGCGATACGCTGACGCAGTTCCGGCAGACCCAATGCAACTGTATAGCCCAACGCATTGTTTTCCAGCGCATTCCCCAGCGCCTTCAAGGCACCGGAGGGCGCCCCCGTCGACGGCTGCCCGACCTCCATATGGATGATGTGGCGGCCAGCGTCCTCGGCTTTGCGGGCGGCCTCCATCACGTCCATCACAATAAACGGATCAACGCTGGATCGGCTTGAGTTTCGCATTCTGATCTCCCATGGTGCGCGCATGAGTTTTGACCGTTTCTTCCGGCTGGCGTCAATCCCGGCTCTTTTGTTTTGCGCGCTGTTTCAATTTGCAGCGGCGGCACAGGCGGCATCGATCTCGCTGCTGCGCGACCCGGATATCGAACACGGTCTGAACCGGCTGGCGGCGCCGGTGCTGCGGGCCGCGGGATTGAATGCAAACCGGGTCCGGATCCTGCTGGTCAATGATTCGGCCTTCAATGCCTTTGTCTTGGATTCGCGAACGATTTTCGTGAATTACGGGCTGATCCTGAAGGTGACCTCCCCCGGGATGCTGCAAGCGGTGATCGCCCACGAGGCAGCCCATATCACCAATGGCCATTTGGCGCGGCGGATGCAGAACCTGCGTTCCGCCAACAGCGCTGCCGGTTTGGGCGTGGCCCTGGCGGTACTGGCAGCTGCGGCCGGCGCGGGCGAGGCCGCAGGCGGCCTTGCCATCGGCACGCAGAATTCCGCGCTGCGCGGCTTTCTGGCCCACACCCGCGCCGAAGAAAGCTCAGCCGACCGTTCCGCCGCAGATTACCTTAACCGTGCAGGCATCAGTCCGCAGGGGCTGGTCGATCTGCACCGCGCCTTTGCCGGCCAGGAGGTGCTGAGTGCCGGCAGCCAGGATCCCTACACCCGTTCGCATCCGTTGAGCCGCGACCGTATCCGTGCCGCCCAGGCCTATCTCGCGGCGCATGGCGACAAGGGCGAGACCAGTGCCGAGGCCCAATACTGGTTTGCCCGGGTGCGCGGCAAGCTGTCGGGATTTACCCGCGCCCCGAAATGGACCCTGCGCCGGGTGCGCGAGGAACAGTATAAAGACGTGCGCCTGATGCGCGAGGCCGCCGCCTATCACCGGCAGAGAAACCTGAAGAAAGCCCTGAAGTCGGTGAACGGGGCACTGGCAATCCGGCCCTCCGACCCTTTCTATCATGAGCTGAAAGGCCAGATCCTGATAGAAAACCGGCAATGGGGCGCCGCTTTGGCCGCCTATGGCAATGCGGTGAAACTGGCCCCCAAGGATCCGCTGATCCTGACCGGCTACGGCCGCGCCCAGCTGGCCGCCGGCCAACCGAAAGCCGCGCTGAAGACCATGGAACGCGCCCGCGCCATTGATTTCCGCAACCCGGTGCTGCTGCGCGACATGTCGCTGGCCTATGCCAAGACCGGCCAACCCGGTCTGGCGGCACTGGTCACCGCCGAACGTTATGCCTTGCAAGGGCGTCTGGATGACGCCGGAATTCATGCCAAACGGGCCGTCGCCCAGCTGCCTGCAGGATCCGCCGCCGCGCGGCGCGCACAGGATGTGCTGACGGCCTATGAACAAGCTCAGAAAAGGAAAAGACAAAAATGAACCCCTTCACCCGCGCCGCCACGGCGGCAGCCACCGCCCTCGCCCTGCTGAGCACCCCGGCGCAGGCGCTGGACCTCAGCAATATGTCCGAAGCCGAACGCGACGCTTTCGGCGAACAGGTCCGCGCCTACCTGCTGGAAAACCCCGAGCTGATCCTGGAAGCGGTTGATCTGCTGGAGCAGCGCCAGCAACAGGCCGAAGCCGCCCGCGACGGCACGCTGGTCGCCGATAACCTGGAAGAGCTGCAGAACGATGGCTACTCCTGGGTCGGTGGCAATCCCGACGGCGACATCACCCTGGTTGAATTCATGGATTACCGCTGCGGCTACTGCCGCCGGGCCGCTCCCGAAGTGGCCAAGCTGCTGGAAAGCGACGGCAATATCCGCCTGGTAATCAAGGAATTCCCGATCCTGGGCGAAGCCTCGGTGCTGTCGTCGCGCTTTGCCGTGGCAACGAAGCTGGTAGCGGGGAACGAGGCCTACAAGCAGGTGCATGATGCGCTGATTGCGTTTGGCAGCGAGCCGAACGAGGTGGCCTTGCGCCGGATCGCGGACGGGCTGTCGTTGGATGGCGATGCGATCTTTGCCAGGATGGACAGCGAAGAGGTCACGGCCGAGCTGCGCCAGACCCGCGCACTTGCGCAGCGCATGGCGATTTCCGGCACCCCGACCTTTGTGCTCGGCAATGAGCTGCTGCGCGGCTTCTTGCCCGCCGATCAGATGGAGATCATGGTGGCTGAAATCCGCGACCAGCAAAGCTGACGCCTGACGTGGAACCGGCGGAACCGGGGCTATGCCCCGGACTCCGGAGTATTCTCTCAAAGATGAAAGAGCGGGCAGTCTGAAGCAGGCCTGCGGGGTTATTCCGCTGCCTGCGCGGCCATTTCCGCTTCAATTTCCGAGGCCTTTTTCTCGACCTCTTCAACGATGTGGTCGACCATCTGTTCGTTGGACATTTTGTGGCTGGCCTTGCCCGCCAGATAGACCATGCCGGACCCCGCGCCGCCGCCGGTGAAGCCGACATCGGTCATCAGCGCCTCGCCCGGGCCGTTCACCACGCAGCCGATGATTGAAAGGCTCATCGGCGTGTGGATGTGGGCGAGGCGTTCCTCCAGCGTTTCCACCGTCTTGATCACATTGAACCCCTGGCGGGCGCAGCTGGGGCAGGAGATGATATTGACGCCGCGGTGGCGCAGGCCGAGGGATTTGAGGATCTCAAAGCCCACTTTCACTTCCTCGACAGGATCGGCAGAGAGGCTGACGCGCAGGGTGTCGCCGATGCCCATCCACAGCAACTGGCCCAGGCCGATAGCGGATTTGATGGTGCCGGAGACAAAGCCGCCCGCCTCGGTGATGCCGAGGTGGATCGGCGCGTCGGTGGCTTCGGCCAGCTGCTGATAGGCGGCGGCGGACATGAACACATCCGAGGCTTTCACCGAGATCTTGAATTCGTGGAAATCGTGGTCCTGCAGGATACGGATATGGTCGAGGCCGGATTCGACCATCGCTTCCGGGCAAGGCTCGCCGTATTTGTCCAGCAGGTGCTTTTCCAAGCTCCCGGCATTCACCCCGATGCGGATCGAGCAGTTGTGGTCGCGTGCAGCCCTGATCACTTCGGAGACGCGTTTTTCGTCGCCGATGTTGCCCGGATTGATGCGCAGGCAGGCCGCACCCGCCTCGGCAGCCTCAATCCCGCGTTTGTAGTGGAAATGAATGTCGGCAACGATCGGCACCGGGCTTTCGCGCACAATCTCCTTCAGCGCCTTGGAGGAGGCCTCGTCCGGGACCGAGACCCGCACCAGATCCGCGCCTGCCTCTGCCGCGGCCTGGATCTGGGCGACGGTTCCGGCCACATCGGTGGTCAGCGTGTTGGTCATTGTCTGCACCGCAATCGGAGCATCGCCGCCGACGGGGACATTGCCGACATGGATCTGGCGGCTTTTGCGGCGCTCGATATGGCGCCAGGGGCGGATGTGGTTCATCGACATGAGGAATGCGTCCCGGCTGGATCCTGTTAGCAGCTAGATACGTGCTGAGAGGCGGCGCTGCAATGGCAGCCCGCCCATTCCGGCAGGATTCGCCGGGCACATTTACGGGAACAGTTATTCGGCGGGCTGGTCCGCCTGCAGTTCGGCCACCAGGGTTGCAAGCGCTTCGTTGCGGCCATCGGCCAGATCAGCCAGCGCAAACCGGCCGGTGATCGCCTCCATCGACAGGTCGATGTTCTTGGACACCTGGCCGCGTTTTCCCACCGGTCCGAAATGTTCGCCGTTCACCGCAAAATAAATTGCGCTGCTTTCACCGGTGCGCAGGCGCGGAGCATCTTCGGTCAATGGCACCTCGAACCGCTGGCCCGCGTCCATGATGGTTTCCAGGATCACACTGCCGTCAGCCGCGGTGACCTGCACCCAGGACGGGCGCACTGCCACCATTTCGACGCCGGGTTCAACCTCGGCCACAACCTGCGGCACCTGCTGCAGCGGGCCTCCGCCCTCATACGGAAGGCTGGCTTCGGCAAAGGCCAGCGAGGGCGCTTCGGGTGAAGCAAAGTTGCCCAGGGTGGACGGGTCCAGGGTCGAAATCGGCGCATCGCGGGCTACCAGCACCGGCACATCCAGCGCCTGCGGACGGTAGAGCCGGTCCAGCGCCTCGGCTGCCGGATCGCGGGCGCCGTCGGCACCCGCCAGCACCGCGCTGTTGAGCGGGTCAAGATCAGCCAGCACCGCCGGGGTCTGATCCACTGGAGCGAACTGCACCTGCTGCACCTCTTTCAGGACCGCCCAGCCGCCATAGCCGATACCGCCGATCAGCGCTGCCAGCACCATCAGCGAGCCGACAGCCCGCGGTTCGATCTGGCTGAGAAAGCTGCAGGGGGCCGGAACAAACGGGGTGCGGGACGCGCCAAAGGCGTCGCCGCCCAGCCCGGTGGACGCTGCCGCCGGGCCGGCACCGGCCGGGCTGCGGCTGGAGGCCTTGGCAGACATGCCGTGGGCCACGGTAAAGCCGCTTTCGCGGCAGAAGTCCTGAAAGGCTTCTTCTGCGTCCATGTTCAGATAGCGCGCATAAGAACGCACATACCCGGCGATGAAGCCGGGCGTGTCAAAGGCAGAAGGATCTGAATTCTCAATCGCGGCGATGTAGGACGCCTTGATCCGCAGCTCGCGCTGGACATCCAGCAACGATTTCCCCATCGTTGCCCGTTCACCGCGCATCACGTCGCCGAGCTTCAGTTCGAAATCGTCAAAACCCTTCGGCTCTGCCGTTCCGCCATGCTCTTCTTGCTTGCGCTGGGTGAAGCGCCCGATCATGCCTGATGTCCCATTTCTGCCTGCCGCAATCTGTTCAGGGCGGTGAAGGAATCACAGTTGCGACTCAGATCCGCTCATTGATTGGCAGCAGCGTAACACAGCAAAGGTATATTTACACTGATCAGTATGTTACCCGGCAAGTTCGGCACGATTCAGCGCACAATGCGACCACAATGAGTCCATTGCCTGGACCAGCGCGTCGATTTCCTTGGGGCCGTGCACCGGCGACGGGGTAAACCGCAGACGCTCGGTGCCGCGCGGCACGGTGGGGAAGTTGATCGGCTGCACGTAGAGGCCGTAATCCTCCAGCAGGTGGTCGGACAGCACCTTGGTGTGGACCGGGTTGCCGACAATCACCGGCACGATGTGGCTGCCATGGTCGATGATCGGCAGGCCGAGGCCCTTGAGCCGCAGTTTCAATACCTTGGCCTGGTCCTGATGCTTGACGCGCAGGTTCTGCGCGCCTTTCAGATACGCAACCGAGGCCGCCGCCCCTGCCGCCACCGCAGGCGCCAGCGAGGTGGTGAAGATGAACCCCGGCGCATAAGAGCGGATCGCGTCGCACATTCTGGCCGAGGCCGCGATATAGCCGCCCATCACCCCGTAGGCCTTGGCAAGCGTGCCATTGATGATGTCGATGCGGTGCGCCAGGCGGTCGCGCTCGGTGACGCCGCCGCCGCGGGGTCCGTACATGCCAACAGCATGCACTTCGTCGATATAGGTCAGCGCGCCGAATTCATCCGCCAGATCGCAAAGCGCTTCGATCGGCCCGAAATCGCCGTCCATCGAGTAGACCGATTCAAAGGCAATCAGCTTCGGCGCCTTGGGGTCGTCCGCTTCCAGCAGCTCGCGCAGATGGGCAAGGTCGTTGTGCCGGAAGATCCGCTTGGCGCCGCCGTTGCGGCGCACGCCCTCGATCATCGAGGCATGGTTCAACGCGTCGGAATAGATAATCAGCCCCGGGAACAGCTTGGGCAGCGTGCTCAGCGTGGCATCATTGGCGATATAGGCCGAGGTGAACAGCAGCGATGCTTCCTTGCCGTGCAGATCGGCAAGCTCGGCCTCCAGCTGCTTGTGATACACTGTGGTGCCCGAGATATTGCGGGTGCCGCCCGAGCCTGCGCCGGTGGAATCGATCGCATCGTGCATCGCCTCCAGCACAACCGGATGCTGGCCCATGCCCAGATAGTCATTGCCGCACCAAACGGTGATGTCCTGTTCGCTGCCGTCCGGGCGGGTCCAGACCGCATGCGGGAAATGCCCCTTCTTGCGCTCGATATCGATGAAGGTCCGGTAACGGCCCTCGTCGTGAAGGCTGGCAATCGCTGCATCCAGTTTCGCGGTATAATCCACCGGCATCTCCATGGCTTCATGCGGCCCCGGGGGCACGCGGCTGTGTAAAGGGCACGGCCTTCTGGCGATGCGGCCACATTCACGGTCCGGAATGAATACCGCAGGCACCCGCTTCGATCAACTGCATACGCGCAGCCCTTGGTGCGCAACATTGATGCAGGTCAAATAAAACTTAAACAGGGCGGCGGCAACAACACCTGCGCCAAACCGCCCCCCGTTTGCGGCGCATTTACAGCCCTTCCGGCCGCAAATGTGCAGGATCGGAAACCTGCCGCCCCGGAAAAAACAAGAGAAATCCCGCCCTTCCCCCACTGGCCCCTGTTCCGGGCCGCTGCTAGGGTCTGCGGCAAATTGCCCGCAACCGGACACGCAGGAGAATGAAACATGGCACTGAATGATGTTCTGGACCGGATCGACACAGAGCTGGACGCCGCCACCGAACGGCTGATGGACCTGCTTCGGATCCAGTCGATTTCCACCGATCCCGCCTTCAAGGCGGACTGTGACAAAGCCGCCGACTGGCTGGTCGCGGACCTCAATGCCATCGGCATCACCGCGGAAAAACGCGAAACCCCCGGCCATCCGATGGTGGTTGGCCATGTGGGCGAGGAAAACGCCGACGCGCCGCATGTGCTGTTCTACGGCCATTATGATGTGCAGCCGGTCGATCCGCTGGAGCTGTGGAACAGGCCGCCGTTCGAGCCGCAGCTGGAGGAAACCCCGAACGGCACCGTGATCCGCGGCCGCGGCGCGTCGGACGATAAGGGCCAGCTGATGACCTTTGTCGAGGCCTGCCGCGCCTGGAAAGCGGTCAACGGCTCCCTGCCCTGCCGCATCACCTTCTTCTTTGAAGGCGAAGAGGAATCCGGCTCGCCCTCGCTGATCCCCTTCATGGAGGCCAACGCAGAAGAGCTGAAGGCCGACCTCGCGCTGATCTGCGACACTTCTATGGTGTCGCGCGGGGTGCCGTCGATTTCCTCCCAGCTGCGCGGCATGCTGAAGGATGAGTTTACGATTGTCGGCCCGCGCATCGATCTGCACTCCGGCCACTACGGCGGCCCCGGCCTGAACCCGCTGCGCACACTGTCGGAAATCGTCGCCTCCTTTTATGACAATGAGACCGGCCGGGTGGCTGTCGACGGTTTCTACGAAGGCGTGCATGAAGTCCCCGAGGATCAGCTTCGCCAGTGGCAGAACTGCGGCTTTGACGAGGCCGGGTATCTGAATTCAGTCGGCTACTCACAGCCGCATGGCGAAAAGGCCTATTCCACCCTGGAACAGCAATGGGCCCGCCCGACGCTGGAGGTGAACGGCCTCTGGGGCGGCTACAACGGCGCCGGCTCCAAAACCGTGATCCCGTCCGAAGCGCATTGCAAGATCACCTGCCGCCTGGTCGGCGACATGGATCCCGACGCCCTGCGCAGCAAGATCCGCAAACACGTCGAAGACCGTCTGCCCGCGGATGCTTCGGTGCGCTGGAACAATGATCTGGAAGGCTCCCCGGCCGCGGTGATGAACATCGCCCGCCCCGAGTTCGAGGCCGCCCGCACAGCCCTGTCGGACGAGTGGCAGCGCGAAGCGGTATTCTGCGGCATGGGCGGCTCGATCCCGATTGCCGGCTTCTTCTCGTCGATCCTGGGCATGGACGCGATGCTGATCGGCTTTGCCAATGACGACGACGCGATCCATTCGCCGAACGAGAAATACGACCTGAAGAGCTTCCACAAGGGCATCCGCTCCTGGGCCCGTGTCCTGGACGCCCTGTCGCGCAAGTAACTGCAAACGGGCGGACGCTCTTCGGGGCTCCGCCCGTTCAGCCCTGAAAGGCGCCAAGGAACGCTATCGCGTTTCTTGCGGCAGCCTGATCGCCCCAGTCCGGGAGCAGCAGCAAGATCAGTCAATTCCGGTGGGGTTTGCTGGCGATGCCGGCCCCCCGGCGCAAAAAACACGGCAATCGGATGCCGCAGGCGCTGCGGTTATTGTTCAAACGCCAGGCCGAACAAGGGCCGGAGGGTTCGCCCCCTTGCCCCCATGCCCCGGCCGCTTGCACCTGGCCCTGCTGTGCGCCAAACTGGCGTCATGACGGAAAAGAAAATAGCCGAAGGCCCGCATCTGGCCGAAATTCTTGCCTTGGAAACCAAGGTCTGGGAGGCGCTTGTCGCTGGCGATCCCGAGGCGGATGGACGGCTGCTGTCGGAGGACTTCCTCGGCGTCTATCCCAGCGGCTTTTCAGACAAGGCAGGCCATTGCGGGCAACTGAAAGACGGGCCGGTGATGGCGCAATACCGGCTGAGTGATGCGCAACTGCGCATCATTACAGAGCGTGCAGCACTGCTGTCCTACCGCGCGCGGTACTGCCCTGCGGGCAGCGGCCATTGGCAGGTCATGCTGATCTCCTCGCTATGGGAGGAGAGCACAGCAGGCTGGATCAACACATTCAGCCAGGACACTCCGGAAACCGGAGCGTAACCTGCAGGCCAGTTGCGGTTTTGCATAACAAATCGGGAGAAAGTGGCGCGGTTGACGGGGCTCGAACCCGCGACCCCCGGCGTGACAGGCCGGTACTCTAACCAGCTGAGCTACAACCGCGCGTTTGCCTTTCGGCGGCCGTTGCCGGCCAATGTTCCCCTCCGGGGCGGTCCCTGTGATGCCAGGGCGGCAGGCGAAAGTGGCGCGGTTGACGGGGCTCGAACCCGCGACCCCCGGCGTGACAGGCCGGTACTCTAACCAACTGAGCTACAACCGCATTTTCGCCTTGCGGCGGACTGTTTCCAGTCCAGTTCCCCTCCGGGGCGGATCCTGTATTACCCCAGGACAGGGTGCAGCGGTGGCGCGGTTGACGGGGCTCGAACCCGCGACCCCCGGCGTGACAGGCCGGTACTCTAACCAACTGAGCTACAACCGCCCGCTGCACGTTCAGCATCGCTGCTGAATGTTGGGCTGTAATATTCCCACCCCCTTGAACCGTCAAGCAGTGTTTTGCCTTTTTCGGGACTTTCCCCCAAAAAAATAACCACGGCCCGGTAACTCTTTGAAACATATAGAAAAAACGCGATGCGGACACGCCAATCCGTGTCTTGGAACGGTCAAACTGCAAGGCGGGGATGGTGGGTCGTGAGAGGCTCGAACTCCCGACATCTTCGGTGTAAACGAAGCGCTCTACCAACTGAGCTAACGACCCGGTAGGCGGGGATTTAGACAATGCCGCCGGTCAGCGCAAGAGGAAAACGAAGATTTTTTCACCCGGCGCGCCGGATCATTCCAAAACGGTTTCCGCCCCGTTTTCCAGCACATAAACGCACCCCTGCCCGTTCGGCAGCGCCGCCATCCTGTCACGGGGCAGGCCGCAGATGATACCGCGCATCACCTGCCCCAAAAGACCGTGCGCCACCACCACGGTCGGCCCGGTCAGCGCCTGCATGAAGTCCAGAATGCGGCCATGAAAACTTGCATAGCCCTCGCCGCCCGGCGCCTCGCAGAACAGGTCCAGATTGCGCGGGTTGGCGCCATGGATCTGCGGGAACCGCTGCGCGACATCCTGCAGCGTCAAGCCCTGAAACACACCGGCATAGGCCTCCGCCAGGCGCGGGTCGGTCACGAACGGCGCCCCCCTCAAAGCGATATCCGCGGTCTGCTGGGCCCGGCCCAGCGGGGACGCAAAGCAGGCCGGTTTCCGCGCCAGCACCGGCGCTATCAGTCCGGCCTGCCGGCGGGCGTGTTCAATGCCCAGCGGTGTCAGCGGTGATTCCAGCTGCCCCTGAATGCGGTGCTCTGCATTCCACTCGGTCTGCCCGTGCCGCAGCAGCCAGATTTTCGGAAACTGCATCGCATGCCCCCTGCCCGGTTCCACGCCAAAGTGGTAGCGGCAAGGCGGGAGCAACGGAACCCCGGAAACAAGAAAAGGCGCTCAACCGGGTCCGGGAGCGCCTTTCAGGAATAATGGTGGGTGATAAGAGATTTGAACTCCTGACATCTTCGATGTGAACGAAGCGCTCTACCACTGAGCTAATCACCCGTGAGGCAGGCTTTTACCCGTCCGATGCGGCCTCTGCAAGAGGGTCTTTGGAAGAATTTCCGGCTTCTCCGGAATTTTCTACCGCCGCATTTTTTGTGACCGCAGGCTGGCGCAGCTTGCACACGAATACTTTGCCGTTGCTGCGTTCCTGACTGCGGTTGATGCGCAGTTTCCCGAACGGTTTGAGGTTCAGCTCACGGCCTCCGGCCACGGCCTCGCCCAGCAGCGCCAGAACCGCTTCGACCACCGGCTTTGCGTCCTTCTTCTTAACGCCCGAGCGTTCAACCGCCAGTCCCACCAGTTCCTTCTTGTTCAGCGCCGGTGCGGCTACAACCGGCGAAGCCGCTGCAACAACCACCGGTTCCGGCGCGGCAGGCGCTCCGGCGGGCGATTTCACCGCCGGCGGCGTGCCCGTCCCGGGTTTCGCAGCCGGCGCCCCGGCGGTGGACCCCGTCAGCGTGCCGGCCTTGCGGCCAGGTGCCTTGCCCGCGCCGGACCTGCGCGCGGATGTGCTGCTTTTGCTGGTTTCTCGTGCCATTTTATGCCCCGCAATCCTGTTATCCGCCCTGCATCGGCTTCTGAGCTGCCACGCGCTGTTGCGGGCGGCAGCCAGGCGTGCGGGCCTGCTCTGTACCTGCAGCCTAACACATGCAGCCCCCCGGCGTGAACCGGCTAGCAGGCCGGCAGAGCATCGCGCTGAATCATGGTGCGCAGGGTGAAACTGGAGCGGGTGTTGCGAATACCCGGTACCCGCATCAGCCGGTCCTCCAGAAACCGGTCGAAATCCGGCAGATCCTCGGCCACCACCCGCAGCAGGATATCGCGGGTGCCGGTCATCAAATAGCACTCCATCACCTGATCGAACTGGCGCACCGCGTTCTCAAAGGCCTGCAGCGCCCCGGTGGATTGCCGTTCCAGCTCCACCGCCACAAAGATCGTGACCGGCAGCCCCAGCTTGGCCTGATCGACCCGCGCGGAGTAACCGCTGATCACCCCGCTGTCCTCCAGATTGGCCACCCGGCGCGCGCAGGGTGTTGCCGACAGCCCGACTTTCTCCGACAGTTCGGAGATCTTCAGCCGCCCGTTGCGCTGAAGCGCAGCCACAATCTTGCGATCAATTGAATCCATGGAGGTTTCCTCTAAGGAAGCTACGTTCCACAGAGCATACCACCAAACATCACCGCTCCGGCAGGCCTTTTTGGTGAAAACCGGCGCCCGCGCCCTAGTATTATCCGGAAAAGTTTTGGAGGAGCAATCCAGATGACAGTGACCGCCGTTGCATCGACCACCCATGAAGAGATCTACCGCGTCGAGGAGGCCTCCGCGGGGCTGCTTGGCTTCATCGCCATCCACTCTACCCGGCTGGGACCGGCCGCCGGCGGCTTGCGGATGCGCCCCTATGCCAGCGAGGACGAGGCGCTGACCGACGTACAGCGGCTCAGCGAAGGCATGACCTACAAGAACGCCGCGGCGGGGCTGGCACTGGGCGGCGGCAAGGCGGTGATCATCGGCGATCCGGCCCGGGACAAGTCGCCGGATCTGCTGCGCGCCTTTGCCCGCGCCATCGAGGGGCTGGACGGGCGCTATATCACTGCCGAAGACATGGGGATGAGCCCGGCGGACATGGCCATCCTGGCGGAAGAAACCCGGTTTGCGGCAGGCCTTGCCGACGGCGCATTCGCCAGCGGCGATCCGTCTCCGGTCACGGCGCGCGGCATTTTCAACGCGATTTGCACCACCCGCGCCCACAAGCACGGCAGCCGCGATCTGGCGGGCGTGACCGTTGCCGTTCAGGGTCTGGGCCATGTCGGCTGGTATCTCTGCCAGCTCCTGCACGCGGCCGGCGCCAAGCTGGTTGTCACCGACATCGACGCGGCCCGTGTGGAGCAGGCCATTGAAGCGTTCGGCGCCCTGGCCATGCCGCTGGGGGAAATCTACAGCGCCAAGGCAGAGGTCTTTGCCCCCTGCGCCATCGGCGGCATCCTGAACAGCCAGACCATTCCGCAGCTGAAGGCGGAGATTGTTGCAGGCGGCGCCAACAACCAGCTGGCCACCGAGGCAGACGCCGCAGCACTGCACGCGCGCGGCATCCTTTATGCGCCCGATTTCGTGGCCAATGGCGGCGGCATCATCAACGTTGCGACCGAAATCCTGCGGATCGAGGACCGCAAGGGATTCGTCGCAGAAAAGCTTCAGGCGCTGGACGAGACGATGGCCTCGATCCTGATCCAGGCGGAAGCAGCTGATGTCAGCCCGGCTGAGATGGCCATTGCCACGGTGCAGGCCAGGATGGCCGGTTCCAGCAAAGCGGCCTGACCGATTTGCCAACCGGCGCCGCGGGGCGCTCCCGCGGCCCCCGGCCTGCGGCCAGCCTCCTGACGGATTTTGGGCCCGGCGGCCTGCCCCATCGGGGCAGGCCGCACGCCGCACCCCGGGTGCGGCGCCCCGTCCAACCGCAGCTGAGCGCATCAGCGCATCCCGCAGCGGGCGGGAGCACGCCGCCCGGGATCTGTCAGGACGGGGGCGGAGCAAGACAGGCTGAGGCCAGGAATTCATGCCCCGCAAAGAAGGGCCGGAACGGAAGAGAACACTGAAAAGGGCGGCCCCGCGGGACCGCCCTTTCTTTTTTCCATCAGCCGAAGGCCGGGATCAGTGGGCGGTGGCGCCCGCCCCGTCCTCGGAGCTTTTCAAGGCCGCCTTGGCAGCCGCGGCTTCCTCGGCTTCCTGGTCCCACTCAATCGGCTCCGGCTGCGAAACCAGCGCGTGCTTCAGAACCTCGGACACATGCGACACAGGGATGATCTTCAGCCCCTCTTTCACGTTGTCCGGGATCTCCGGCAGATCCTTTTCGTTTTCCTGCGGGATCAGCACGGTCTTGATACCGCCGCGCAGGGCCGCCAGAAGTTTTTCCTTCAGCCCGCCAATGGCGCTTGCATTGCCGCGCAGGGTGACCTCGCCCGTCATCGCGATATCCTTGCGCACCGGGATGCCGGTCAGCACCGACACAATCGCGGTGACCATCGCCAGGCCTGCGCTTGGGCCGTCCTTCGGCGTCGCGCCGTCGGGCACGTGCACATGGATGTCCAGCCTGTCGAACTGCGGCGGCTTGACGCCGATCTGCGGGCTGATCGAGCGGACATAAGACGACGCCGCCTCGATCGATTCCTTCATCACATCGCCCAGCTTGCCGGTGGTCTTCATCCGGCCCTTCCCCGGCAGCCGCAGCGCCTCGATGGACAGCAGCTCGCCGCCGACCGACGTATAGGCAAGACCGGTGACCACACCGACCTGATCTTCCATCTCGGCCAGGCCGTAGCGGAATTTCTTGACGCCCAGGAAATCATCCAGATTGTCCGCCGTGACAATCACGCTGGCGGCCTCTTTCTTGATGATCTTGGTCAGCGATTTCCGCGCCACTTTGGCGATCTCGCGCTCCAGGTTCCGCACGCCGGCCTCGCGGGTGTAGGTGCGGATCATCTCCGTCACCGCATCCTCGGTCAGCTCGAACTCCTTGGCTTTCAGGCCGTGGTTCTTCACCTGCTTGGAAATCAGGTGCTGCTTGGCGATCTCGCGCTTTTCATCCTCGGTGTAGCCCGACAGCGGAATGATCTCCATCCGGTCCAGCAGCGGCCCGGGCATGTTGTAGCTGTTCGACGTGGTCAGGAACATCACGTTCGAGAGGTCGTATTCCACCTCCAGATAGTGATCCATAAAGGTGTTGTTCTGTTCCGGATCCAGCACCTCCAGCATGGCGCTCGCAGGGTCGCCGCGGAAATCCTGGCCCATCTTGTCGATCTCATCGAGCAGGATCAGCGGGTTGGTGGTTTTCGCCTTCTTCAGCGCCTGGATGATCTTGCCGGGCATCGAACCGATATAGGTCCGGCGGTGGCCGCGGATCTCGGACTCGTCGCGCACGCCGCCCAGGGAGATGCGGATGAACTCGCGCCCCGTCGCCTTGGCAACCGATTTGCCCAGCGAGGTTTTACCCACGCCCGGAGGGCCGACCAGGCACAGGATCGGCCCCTTCAGCTTGACCGAGCGCTGCTGCACGGCCAGATATTCGACAATCCGCTCCTTGACCTTTTCCAGGCCATAGTGATCCGCGTCCAGGATCTCCTGCGCCTTGATCAGGTCTTTCTTGACGCGGGACTTGTTGCCCCACGGGATCGACAGCATCCAGTCGAGGTAGTTGCGCACCACCGTGGCTTCGGCGGACATCGGCGACATGTTCTTGAGCTTTTTCAGCTCGGCGTCGGCCTTTTCGCGCGCCTCTTTCGACAGTTTGGTGGCGGCGATCTTCTCTTCCAGCTCGGCGATTTCGCCTGCGCCTTCCTCGCCGTCGCCCAGCTCCCGCTGAATGGCCTTCATCTGCTCATTCAGATAATATTCGCGCTGGGTCTTCTCCATCTGCGATTTGACGCGGGTCTTGATCTTCTTCTCGACCTGCAGGACCGACATCTCGCCCTGCATCAGGCCATAGACCTTCTCCAGCCGTTCGCTGACCGAGAGCGTCTCCAAGAGTTCCTGCTTACGGTCCACTTCAATGCCCAGGTGGCCCGCTACCAGATCCGCCAGCTTGGCAGGTTCCGCGGTCTCGCCGACGGCGGAAAGCGCCTCTTCGGGGATGTTCTTGCGGACCTTGGCATAGCGTTCGAATTCGTCGCCCACGGTGCGCACCAGCGCCTCGGTGGTGGTGACATCGCCGGGCATTTCCGGCAGTTCTTCAGCCTTGGCCTCGAAGAAATTGTCGTTTTCCAGGAATTCGGTGATCTTCACCCGCACCTGCCCCTCGACCAGCACCTTGACGGTGCCGTCGGGCAGTTTCAGCAGCTGCAGCACATTGGCCAGCACGCCCACGGTGTAGATGCTATCGGTTTCGGGATCGTCCTCGGAAGGGTCGATCTGGCTGGACAGCAGGATCTGCTTGTCATCCGCCATCACCTCTTCCAGGGCGCGCACCGATTTTTCCCGGCCCATGAACAGCGGCACGATCATGTGGGGGAAAACCACGATGTCGCGCAGCGGCAGGACTGGGTAGGAGGAATTGAGTGGCTCTTGCATACTCGGTCCTTTGGTTTGGCAAGACGGCCCGGCCCCGGTATCCGGCAGCGCTTGGCCCGTCTCCTCATTCGATGTCTTTATCTGGGGGGATGGTTAACACTTTTCAACCAGCCCGCCGCAAGGTCGCGCCCACATTGCCCGCAGCGCGCCGGGACCACAAGGGCGCAAATGGGGAAAGGGTGAGCAAAGACCTAACAGGCCCGCGCACCCACCCCGCCCCGGTGCCTGCCAGGGGGCCTTCCCAAGCAGGCAGCTTATTTCAGAATGCCGCGCACCGGTCAGGCTGCGCGCTCTTCTTTCAGCGCCGGGTAGTCGGTGAAGCCTTCTTCGCCGCCGCCATAGTAGGTCTCCGGGTTGCCTGTGTTCAGCGGCGCCTGCGCCTGCAGGCGTTCCGCCAGATCAGGGTTGGCAATATAGGGGCGGCCGAAGGCGACCATATCCGCCGCACCCGAGGCTACACGCTCCATCGCACTGTCGCGGTCATACCCATTGTTGGCCATGTAAGGCCCGCTCCAAAGCTTGCGCAGCGTCTCGTAATCACCCGCACGCGGGCTGCCCGCCTCGCCTTCGACCATGTGCAGATAGGCCAGGCCATAACCGTTCAGCCGCTCGATGATGGGAGCGAAATGGCCGGTCGGATCGCTGTCGGAAACCCCATTGAAATCCGAGAACGGCGACAGCCGCAGGCCAATCCTGTCTGCATCCCAAACGCTCAGCAGCCCGTCGAGAACCTCGAACAGAAGGCGGGCGCGGTTTTCGGCCGAACCGCCATAGGCGTCGGTGCGGGTGTTGACGCCATCCTTCAGGAACTGCTCCAGCAAATAGCCATTGGCGCCATGCAGCTCGACCCCGTCGAAACCTGCCTCCTTGGCGCATTTGGCGGCATGCACATAGTCTGCCACCAGCCGCTGGATATCCTCTGCCGTCATCGCTTTCGGCGTCGAAGTCGGCTCGAATCCGTTGCGGGTGAAGGTCTGCGCCTCGGCGGCCTCCGCAACCGAGGACACAGGCAGCACGCCTTCGGGCAGCAGCGAGTCATGGGTGATGCGGCCGACGTGCCACAGCTGGACGACGATCCTGCCACCCTTGGCATGCACCGCATCGGTGACCTTGCGCCAGGCGGCGGCCTGTCCGGGGGTGTGGATGCCGGGGGTCTGGATATAGCCCTTGCCCTCGGCGCTGATCTGGGTGCCTTCGGTGATGATCAGCCCGGCACCGGCCCGCTGGGCGTAATACTCGATGTGGAGGTCCAGCACCTCGCCGGTGTCATCATCGGCCCGGTTGCGGGTCAAGGGCGCCATCACGACGCGGTTTTTCAGGTCGATGGCGCCAGCCGAATGGGGGGAAAACAGATCGTGGCTCACGGGGGGTATCCTCCGTTCAAAGTGTCCAGCAACAGGAATGTTGCCGCCATGACCTGAGGTCCGCCCGCCCCGGTTTCAAGCGGGCGGGCAGATTTGACTCTGCCCGGCGCCGCACAGGCTCTGTTCACAGACGCTCAATATCGCCCTGCGCGCGGGTCTCGTGAAAATCCGCCTGCCAGGCCTCGAAGATGCCGGCCGCAATCGCATCCCGCATGCCCTGCATGATGTCCTGGAAATAATGCAGGTTGTGCCAGGTCAGCAGCATCCCCGAAATCATCTCGTTCGAACGGAACACATGGTGCAGATAGGCGCGCGAATAACTGGAACAGGCCGGGCAGCTGCACTGCTCATCCAGGGGCCGCGGATCGTCCTGATGGCGGGCGTTCTTGATGTTCACCACGCCATGGCGGGTAAAGGCCTGCCCGGTGCGGCCCGAGCGCGACGGCAGCACGCAGTCCATCATGTCGATGCCGCGCGCCACCGCGCCGACGATGTCATCTGGCTTGCCCACGCCCATCAGATACCGCGGCTTGTCCTCGGGCAGGAAACCGGGCGCATAATCCAGGCAATCGAACATCGCCTCCTGCCCCTCGCCCACCGCAAGGCCGCCAACGGCATAGCCCTCGAACCCGGTCTTCTTCAGCGCCTCGGCGCTTTCTTCGCGCAGATCCTGCTCCAACCCGCCCTGCATGATCCCGAACAGCGCATGGCCGGGCCGGTCGCCGAACGCGTCACGCGACCGCTCCGCCCAGCGCATCGACAGCTGCATCGACTCGGCAATGCGCTTGCGGTCCGCAGGCAGCGCCGGGCATTCGTCGAAACACATCACGATGTCGGACCCCAGCAGCCGCTGGATTTCCATCGACCGTTCCGGCGTCAGCTCATGCTTGGAACCGTCGATGTGGGATTTGAAGGTCACGCCCTTTTCGGTCAGCTTGCGCAAACCGGCCAGCGACATCACCTGAAAGCCGCCGGAATCGGTCAGGATCGGCCGCTCCCAGTTCATGAACTTATGCAATCCGCCCAGCCGGTCGATGCGTTCCGCCGTCGGGCGCAGCATCAGGTGATAGGTATTGCCCAGCAGGATATCGGCGCCGGTGGCGCGCACGCTTTCCGGCAGCATTGCCTTCACCGTCGCAGCAGTGCCGACCGGCATGAAAGCAGGGGTTCGGATTTCACCGCGCGGCGTATTGATCACACCCGTGCGTGCCTTACCGTCGGTTGCCTTCAGTTCAAAGTTGAAAAGCTCTGCCATCTTATGTTCCTGCAGTTACACTCGAACCGGCGCACCGGTGATTCACCCCTAATGCCAAGGAGCCCCTCCCATGTCCACAGCAGACCCCGCGCCGCAATTGAGACTCGGATGGGAGGAATGGGTCAGCCTGCCGGACATCGGCCTGCCTGCCTTGCGGGTCAAGGTCGACACCGGCGCCCGCACATCCTCGCTGCACGCCACCGGAATCGAGCCCTTCGGACCGCAAAACGCCCCCAAGGTGCGATTCATGGTGCATCCGATTCCCGGCCAGTACGATCTGGAGATCCCCTGTTCCGCCCTGATCAAGGACCGCCGCGAGGTGACCTCCTCCAATGGCGAAAGCGAAATGCGCTTTGTGATCGAAACCGCGATGCAGATCGGGGGCCAGTCCTGGCCGGTTGAACTGACGCTGACCGACCGGCGCGGGATGGCCAAACACATGCTGCTGGGCCGCCAGGCGCTGACGGAAAACGTGACGGTTGTCCCCGGCGAACGCCTGTGCCAGCCGGAGCTGGACTATTCGGTCTACTCCTCCGCCAGCATCCGCAAATCCGCCCCCAAACGCGCCCTGCGCATTGCCGTGCTCAGCCGCGAGGACAATTACTCCACCCGCCGCCTGGTCGAGGAAGGCGAAAGCCGCGGCCACACGGTGGAGGTGGTCAATACCACCCGCTGCTACATGGCGCTCAACGCGCTGGCCCCCGAGGTCCACTATGACGGCAAGCGCCTGCCCCGCTATGACGCGGTGATCCCGCGCATCGGCGCCTCGGTCACCCAATACGGCACCGCCCTGCTGCGCCAGTTCGAAACGCTGGGCACCTTCTGCATCAACGGTTCCGAAGGCATCACCGCCAGCCGCGACAAGCTGCACGCGCATCAGATTCTGGCCCGCCACAAGATCGGCATGCCCGCCACCGCCTTTGCCGCCTCGCCCAAGGACACCCGCCACCTGATCGATATCGTCGACGGCGCCCCGATGATCGTCAAACTGCTGGAAAGCACCCAGGGCAAGGGCGTGGTGCTGGCGGAAACCCAGAAAGCCGCCGAAAGCGTGATCACCGCCTTCCGCGGGCTCAAGGCCAACTTCCTGGTGCAGCAATTCGTCAAGGAGGCCGCAGGCGAGGACATCCGCTGCCTGGTGGTCGGCAACAAGGTCGTCGCAGCCATGAAACGGTCCGGGGCCGACGGCGATTTCCGCTCCAACCTGCACCTGGGCGGCAGCGCCGTCGCGGTGCGCATCAGCAAGGAAGAGCGCACCACAGCGGTGCAAGCGGCCAGGGCCTTTGGCCTCAGCGTGGCCGGAGTGGATTTGTTGCGCTCGGAAACCGGCCCCAAGGTGCTGGAGGTGAACTCCTCCCCCGGCCTGGAAGGGATCGAACGGACGTCGTCCAAGAACATCGCGGCGCTGATCTACGCCGAGATCGAGGACCGGGTCCGCCCTGCCCCGATGCGGCGCCGCAAACCCGGCCCCGCCGCCTGAACCGGCATGGCAGACTTGCTTTCAGGGCTTGCCAGCAGCCGCTCCCCGCCGCCATACAGGTCTTGAAAAGCGCCGCCGCAAACCGAATTTGCATACCATTGCACACAATAGAGCGTTCCATTGAACAAAGCCAAGACCCCAGGCGGATTACCTGGTGAATTGCCCAGTAACGCGACCGGTGAATTACCCGGTGAATTGCTCTCCCCCAGCAGGCCGCCGCCGCGCCCGCCCGGCCCGGCGAACCAGCCGCCGCCGCCGACTAACCAAAGGAATTTTTCATGAACGAAGACCTGATTCTGGACCTTCTTTCCAGCAACCTTCTGTACCTGCTGGGCGCGGCCCTGCTGATCATCGTGGTGCTGAAGGGCGTGCGCATCGTGCCGCAGTCCGAGAAATACGTGGTCGAACGTTTCGGCCGCCTGCATTCGGTGCTGGGGCCGGGCATCAATTTCATCGTTCCTTTCCTGGACGTCGCCCGCCACAAGATCTCGATCCTGGAACGCCAGCTGCCGAACGCCACCCAGGACGCGATCACCAAGGACAACGTGCTGGTGCAGATCGACACCTCGGTGTTCTACCGCATTCTGGAGCCGGAAAAGACCGTCTACCGGATCCGCGATGTGGATGGCGCCATTGCCACCACCGTGGCCGGCATCGTGCGCGCCGAAATCGGCAAGATGGACCTGGACGAGGTGCAATCCAACCGCGCCCAGCTGATCGGCCAGATTCAAACCAGTGTCGAAAGCGCCGTTGACGACTGGGGCATCGAAGTCACCCGCGCCGAGATCCTCGATGTGAACCTCGATCAGGCCACCCGCGACGCGATGCTGCAGCAGCTGAATGCCGAACGCGCCCGCCGCGCCCAGGTGACCGAGGCCGAGGGCCAGAAGCGCGCGGTGGAGCTGTCCGCCGACGCCGAGCTGTACGCCGCCGAACAGATCGCCAAGGCCCGCCGCATCCAGGCCGAGGCCGAAGCCTATGCCACCGAAGTGGTCGCCAAGGCGATTGCCGAAAACGGTATCGAAGCCGCGCAGTACCAGGTTGCCCTGAAGCAGGTCGAGGCGCTGAATGCCCTGGGCAACGGCGACGGCAAACAGACCATCGTGCTGCCCGCCCACGCGCTTGAGGCCTTTGGCGATGCCTTCAAAATGCTGAAAGGGGGCAAGTGATGGACATGCCGTTCTGGGCCTTGTGGTGGGTGTGGGGCGCCACGGCGCTGGCACTGGCCATACTGGAGGTTCTGGTGCCCGGCTTTGTTTTCCTCGGCTTTGCCATCGGCGCCGCTGCCGTTGGCTTGCTGCTGCTGGCGGGCGCCGGCCTTGGCCTGCCGCCGCTGCTGCTGATCTTTGCCGTGCTGTCGCTTGCCGCCTGGCTGGTGATGCGCCGGTACTTTGCCCTGCCCAAGGGCCAGGTGAAAACCTTCGACCACGACATCAACGACTGATTTCAATGACTGAGCGCAAGCCGGGCAGCGCATCGCTGCAGCCTGGCCTGCAGGGCGCGGCCGGCGTCAGAACCTGAACCCCACCCCGGCCAGCAGGCCATGCGTCTCCGCATCATGGCGGAAGAAACCGTCTGTGCCGCGGGTGCCGTCCTGATAATCCACCCCCAGCCCGCGGTACATCACATAGATCGAGGCCCGCTCCCAGCGGTGATAGATCAGCCCGCCCATGGCGGACCAGCTCCGGTCGGACCCGGCGCCAAAGCCGCCGATGTCGCCCTCCAGGGAAAGACTGAAGCGCGGCGACAGCCGACGCTCCCAGCGCAGCCCGGCAATCGGGTCGGTCCATGTGCCGCCGCGCCGCACCGCACCGCCCGGCAGAAAGGCCGTCACATCCACATCCCAGTGGCGCAGCCCGCCGAAAACCTCGACCCGGTCGCGCCCCTGGCCGAATCTGTAGGTCACCACCGCTTCCGCTATATTCTGGTCATAGGCTGCAGCCACCGCGCCGGCAGAGCTTCCCGCCGTTTGGTCCGAATCCATCACCGCATAGCGCAGCCGGAAACCGAAACGGCTGATGTGGCGCCCCTCGAACGCCAGCATCCCGCCGGCCTGCAGCTGATCAAAAACATCGCCCGCATCAATCGATACGCCGCCCCCGGCCAGCCCCAGCTCGGTTGTGCCTTCCACCGACGGCGCCAGCACAAAAGGCGTCAGCTGCCAGCGCCACGCCCCCTGCGCCCAGGCATCGCCGGCCGTCCCGCCGGCAGCCAGGCAACCGCCCGCCAGCACCAGGACAGCGGTGTTCGCGCATCTGCGGGTCGCGGTTTTCCCTGGCATGGCCTCTCTCCGCTCCTGCCCGCACGCAGCAGTACCGTGGCCGGACACCGGCGCACGGCCCGCATCCCTCGGGCAGCGTTTGCAAATTCATCTTGGGGGAACCACAATTTAGCGCGCTTGCCCGCGCAAATCAAATTTTCACGAAAGGGTGATTAACAGAACATTCCCGCTGCGGCGTGCGCCGCCTCTGGACGCCGGGCCGCACATTCCCTATATAAATCGTCGGAATATCAGACCGGGATCCCCATGACCAATCCTTCCGAACCGCTTGAAGGCGCACCGCTGATCGCGCCCTCCTCCGTCAGCCACCCGCTGTACGAGGCCGTGACCGACGCCTGCCGCTCTGTCTATGACCCGGAGATCCCGGTGAATATCTATGAGCTGGGCCTGATCTACACGATCGACATCAACGACGAGAACGACGTCAGGATCATCATGACCCTGACCGCGCCGGGCTGCCCGGTCGCGGGCGAGATGCCGGGCTGGGTCGTCGATGCCATCTCACCGGTGCCCGGTGTGAAAACGGTTGACGTCGAACTGACCTGGGAGCCGCCCTGGGGGATGGAGATGATGTCCGACGAGGCCCGCCTGGAACTCGGCTTCATGTAAGCCCGCACAGCCTGTGTACTGATCCGGCCCCTGCACCAGCGGGGGCCTTTTCATTTTCCGCCCCGCAAGCCTAAGCTGCGGCAGCCCCAGACCCGGAGCCGCCCCATGCGCCTTGCCCTTTTGCCCGCCGCCCTGCTGCTCGTTCCCGCCGCCGCCGCCGCGGAGCCCCTGGCGCTCAGCTACGGCCCCCGCCCGGCCTATCTGATCAGCCGGCTGCCCGGCGGTGCGCTCAAGGACAGGCTGCAATCCTGCGCCGGCCAGACCCCGGCGCGCACGGAGTTCTCGATCGGCCACCGCGGCGCGCCGCTGATGTTTCCCGAACACACCGCCGAGGGCCACCGCGCCGCTGCCGCCATGGGGGCGGGCATCCTGGAATGCGACGTCACCTTTACCGGCGATCTGGAACTGGTCTGCCGCCATGCCCAGAACGACCTGCACCGGACCACGGATATCCTGACCTCGCCGCTGGCGGACCGCTGTATCCGGCCCTTCACCCCGGCGGCCGGCGAGTCCCCCGCCAGCGCCGAATGCCGCAGCTCCGAGCTGACCCTGCAAGAGTTCCGCAGCCTGCGCCCGAAAATGGACAGCGCCAACCCGCTGGCCGCCACCGCGCAGGACTATCAGGGCGGCCTCCCCTCCTGGCGCAGCACGCTGTATTCCGGCCGCGCCCAAACCCTGACCCATGCGGAGTCGATTGCCCTGTTCCAAAGCCTCGGCGCCAAATTCATGCCCGAGCTGAAGGCCGCCGCGGTGCCGATGCCTTTCAACGGTTTCACGCAACAGGATTTCGCGCAGAAACTGATCGATGACTACAAGACCGCCGGTATCGCCCCCGCGGACGTCTGGGTGCAAAGCTTCAGCCTGGACGACATCCTCTACTGGATCGAACACGAACCGGAGTTCGGCCGCCAGGCGGTGCTGCTTGACGGCAGCTACCGCCAGGAAGGCTTCGATCACACCGATCCGGCCACCTTCCCTTACGACTTCGCCGCGCTGAAGGCGCAGGGCGTCAACTACCTGGCACCGCCCCTCTGGATGCTGGTGACCGTCCGGGACGGCCGCATTGTCCCCTCCGCCTATGCCATTGCGGCCAAAGCCGCCGGGCTTAGGCTGATCACCTGGACGCTGGAACGCTCCGGCCCGCTGCAGGGCGGCGAATGGTACTTTCAATCGCTCGACGGTCTGCCCCGCGATGATGGCCTCTCCTACCAGCTGCTGCACGTGCTGGCGCAGGACGTGGGGGTCGCGGGCGTCTTCTCCGACTGGCCCGCCACCGTCACCTATTACGCCAACTGCATGGGGCTGTGACGCCCGCGGACTGCGAAAACTGCCGCCGCGGCCCTTTAATTTCCGCATCCCGGATATATGTAACGCCCCTGCCAGGACGTTTGCGGGGTTGAGCCGCCGCAGCACCGGCCCTAGATAGGGACTAAGTGTAAGGAGAAACCCATGTTCGGCATTCCCGGCAAACAGGCTGTGACCATAACGCCCAAGGCGGCAGCGCAGATCGCCAAACTGATGGCCAAGGACGGCCATGCCGGCCTGCGCATCGGCGTCAAGAAAGGCGGCTGCGCGGGCATGGAATACACCATGGAATACGTCAGCGAACCCTCCGCCAACGACGAGGTGGTGGAGCAGGACGGCGCCCGCATCCTGATCGCGCCGATGGCGCAGATGTTCCTGTTCGGCACCGAGATCGACTATGAGGTGACGCTGCTGGAAAGCGGCTTCAAGTTCAACAACCCCAATGTCGCGGATGCCTGCGGCTGCGGCGAATCGATCAGCTTCAAGGAACTGCCCGGCGCCTGACCCGGGCCAGGCGGGATGCAATCACCGGGCGGGGTCTTCCCCGCCCTTTTTGTTGCCGCCCCCGCGGTCAAGCGAATTGCGCCAACCCGCCGCCGGTGCTACCTGTCACGCCCAAATAACGAGGATCGGAGGCATACCCCCATGCGGCGGAAACTGGCAGCAGGCAACTGGAAAATGAACGGCACCGGCGGCAGCCTGGCAGAACTGTCGGCACTGGCCGAAAGCCATGCCGGCCCGGCTGCGGAGATCCTGATCTGCCCTCCGGCAACCCTGCTGTCGCGCGCCGCAGATACCGTCCGGGGCAGCGCTGTTGCCATCGGCGGCCAGGATTGCCACGCCAATGCCGCGGGCGCCCACACCGGCGATCTGTCCGCAGCCATGCTCAAGGACGCAGGCGCCGCCGCCGTGATCCTCGGCCACTCCGAGCGCCGCGCCGACCACGGTGAAACCGACGCCCAGATCTGCGCCAAGGCCGGGGCCGCCATCGCAGAAGGCCTGACCGCTGTGGTCTGCATCGGTGAAACCCTGGCCGAGCGCGAGGCCGGCGACACGCTCAAAATCGCGGGCAGCCAGCTTGCGGGCTCCGTCCCGGCGTCTGCCACCGGCGCAAACACCGTGATCGCCTATGAGCCGGTCTGGGCCATCGGCACCGGCAAAGTTCCGACGCTGGCGCAGATCGCGGAGGTGCATGATTTCCTGCGCGCCGAACTCAGCGCCCGTTTCGGCGCCGCTGCCGCTGATGGCTTCCGCCTGCTCTACGGCGGCTCGGTCAAGCCCTCCAATGCCAGCGAAATCTTTGCCGTCTCCAACGTCGACGGCGCCCTTGTCGGCGGCGCCAGCCTCCGGGCCGCGGATTTCTCCCCGATCATCACTGCGCTTGAGGCAAGCTGACCGGCGGCTTGCGGCGCGGGCCTCGGATTTGAGTGTTTTCAGGAAAGACGAAGCCAGTTGGGTTTTCATTTTTCCCTGAACACTCCGGGGTGAATTGGCCAAAGGCCAAGAGGGGCAGCGCCCCTCCCCTGCAGCAAAAAACGCCCCGGTCTCCCGGGGCGTTTTCTGTTTGGCACCTGCCTAATTGGTTATGATCTCCGGCCCCATCACCGCGTTCGGCAGCACGGTGGACAGCCAGGGGATATAGGTGATCATGATCAGGAAGACAAAGAGCACCGCCAGGAACGGCAGCGCCGCCCGCACCACCCCCATCATCGGCATCCCCGCCACCCCCGAGGTCACGAACAGGTTCAGGCCGACCGGCGGGGTGATCATGCCGATCTCCATGTTCACCACCATGATGATGCCCAGATGGATCGGGTCGATGCCCAGCTCGATGGCAATCGGGAATACCAGCGGCGCGACAATCACCAGCAGCCCCGAGGGTTCCATGAACTGGCCGCCGATCAGCAGGATCACGTTCACGATCACCAGGAACATCACCGGGCCGAAACCCGCGGACAGCATCGCATTGGCAATCTGCTGCGGCACCTGCTCGTCGGTCAGAACGTGCTTCAGGATCAGCGCGTTGGCGATCACGAACAGCAGTGTCACGGTCAGCTTGCCCGCCTCGAACAGCGTGTGTTTGGTGTCGCTGTGCAGGAAGGCCGTCAGCAGCGCATAAGGCTTCTTGATCAGCGGCGTCTTGGCCGCGCCCTCGCCGTTCGACAGCGGCCCCATGTCCTTGTAGACAAAGCTCGCGATGAAGAAAGCATAGACCGCCGCCACCGCCGCCGCCTCGGTCGGCGTGAAGATGCCGCCATAGATGCCGCCCAGGATGATCACGATCAGGAACAGCCCCCAGCCCGCATCGCGGGCCGAGGTCAAGACCTCGCCCCAGCCCTTCCACTCGCCCTTGGGCAGATTCTTGACCTTGGCCATCACATAGATGGTCACCATCAGCATCAGACCCGCCATCAGCCCCGGAATCACCCCCGCCAGGAACATCCGGCCGACGGAAACCTCGACGGCGGCCGCATAGACCACCATCACAATCGACGGCGGGATCAGGATGCCCAGGGTGCCTGCGTTACAGATCACACCGGCCGCGAATTCCTTGGAATAGCCCACTTGCCGCATGCCCGCGATCACGATGGAGCCGATCGCCACCACGGTGGCAGGCGAGGAACCGGACAGGGCCGCAAACAGCATGCAGGCAAAGACGCCCGCAATCGCCAGACCGCCCGGCAGATGCCCCACACAGGCAATCGAAAACCGGATGATCCGCCGCGCCACGCCGCCGGTGGTCATAAAACTTGAGGCCAGAATGAAGAACGGGATCGCCAGCAGCGTGAAATGCCCCTCAAAGGCTTCAAACAGCGTGCCCGCGACGCTCGCCAGCGAACTGTCGGAGTAGATCAGCAGAAAGATCGTGGAACTCAGGCCCAGCGACACCGCAATCGGCACCCCGATCAGCAGCAGGCCGATCACCATCGCAAAGAGGATTACCACTTCCATCAATCATTCTCCCCGCGCTGCGCCCGCACGGCGTCCAGCTCATCTTCCACTTCATGGCTGGCCACCAGCCGGTCCACCTCACCGCGCGCGATCTGGAAAGCCGCCTGGATGAAACGGAACACCAGCAGCAGCATCGACACCGGCAGCACCGCATAAGGCACCACTTTCGGCAGTTTCTCGTAGGACTCGCCGTAGTTGATCAGATCTTCCAGAAACTTGAAGACCGCCACCATCGGCACATCCTGCACCTCGTAAAAGCTCTGGCTGCGCGCCGTCATGTCGAACCCGGTCGGGAACCACCGCCCCGACGTGGGCGGCAGATCCGCAAACACCGCCCAATAGTCATAGGCGCCTTTCAAGAGCAGCAAGGAGAACACGATGCAGCAGGCGGCGGCAAACAGGCCAACCGCCCGCCGCGCACCCGGCGCCAGCATGTTGACGATGGCATCGACACCCAGGTGCGCATGCGCCTTTACCGCGTAGGACGCCCCCAGCAGCACCAGCCAGGCAAACAGGAACACGGTCAGTTCCAGCGCCCACAGGATGTTGGAATTGAACACGAAACGCGCGATCACATTGGCAAAGGTGATGATTGTCATCAGCCCCAGCAGCAGTGCGATCAGGGTTTCTTCGAGTGAATTGAGTAGCCCGGTTGGGCCGGTTCTTGCCCCCGACATTATAGTCCCCCAAAATTTTGGATTGCTTTGATGGGCCGCCGGTCAGTGCCGCGGCGCCGGGTGCAGGGCGCCCGCTGCGGGGGCGCCCTGTCTGCTGCAGGTCTGCGGGCCGGTTACAGGCCTGCGTTGATGGCCTGCGCCGCGTCGATTTTCTCCTGGCCGACGTCGCCTGCGAATTTCTCCCAGACCGGCTTCATCGCCTCGACCCAGGCTGCCCGCTGCTCAGGCGTCAGCTCGCGCACCACGCCGCCGGCATCGATGATCGCCTGCTTGGCCTCGCTGTTCACCTTGGTGGATTCGGCATTCCGGGTCGCAGTCACCTCGTTCAGGATGGTCAGGAACTGGTCGCGCACCGCCGGATCCAGGCTGTCCAGCCAGTCGACCGAGGTCACCACCAGATAGTCCAGCGCGCCGTGGTTGGTCTCGGTCACACCGTCCTGCACTTCAAAGAATTTCTTGCCATAGATGTTGGACCAGGTGTTTTCCTGCCCGTCCACAACCCCCTGCTGCAGCGCGCCGTAAACTTCTGAAAACGCCATTTTCTGGGGCGAGCCGCCAATCGCTTCCATCTGCGCCACCAGCACGTCCGAGGACTGCACCCGGAACTTCAGCCCTTTGGCGTCCGTGGGCTCCACCAGCGGCTTGTTGGCCGACATCTGCTTCATGCCATTGTGCCAGTAGGCCAGCCCCTGCAGGCCCCGGCGCTGCATCGAATCCAGCATCTCCTGGCCGGTCTCCGATCCCTGGAACGCATCCACCGCGTCGATGTTCTTGAACATGAACGGCAGGTCGAACAGGCGGAACTGCTTGGTGAACTTCTCAAACTTCGACAGGCTCGGCGCGGCCAGCTGCACGTCGCCCTGCAGCATCGCCTCCAGCACCTTGTTGTCATTGTACAGCGTCGAGTTCGGATAGACCTCGATGCACATGGTGCCGTTCATCTCTTCGTTCACCCGCTTTTCCAGCAGCGAGGCAGCGATGCCCTTGGGATGCTTGTCGGTATTGGTGACGTGGCTGAACTTCACCACGATTTCGCCGTCGTCGCAGGCTGCCGAAGCTGCGCCTGCGGTAACGGCCAGTGCCAGTGCGGTGGCGGCAGTGGTCAGGAATTTCATGGTCTTTTCCTCCCAGAAAAATCTCTCGTAAATCCGATGTTGCATTCAGCGCATGGCTGAAGCCCGCTCAGAGCATCCCAAGTTGCGCAAAACCGCTCAACAATTGATTCGAGACTCACCGGACGCCTGAATTTTCCTCATTTTTGCATAGGCTTACCGCCGCCATTGAACCCTCCGCAGACGAGGGAAGTCAAAGCTGTGCGAAATCCCGCACAGGGCGCTCCCGGCTTTGTGCGGAAATCCGCACAAATGTTAGCGCCGGACAGAAAACCCGGGAATCATGCAGTTGCCCGCCCTCACGACAGGTCCGCAGGCGCCCCGGTCAGGGGTGTTGCGCCCCCGGCGCACGCCCCGCTTGCCGGTCCTTAACGCGGCCCTGCGATACTCTCCTCCGTCGCGACACGCGGTGCGGACTGACACCCCGCACCAACAGGAGATCACAGGGCCCCCAAGACCACCTCCTCATCGGGTGCAGGGGCGCCCCGAAACGAAGGCTTCACGCGGGCATGGGATTAAAACCCCATCCTCCCTCCGCCCCCTGCCCCATTCCGGGGTTTCCGGCGGCGCCGCCTCCTTCATACCCCGGCAGCAGTGCCGGACCAGACCAGCCGCAAGGCACCGCGGCCGCCAGCGTTCTCAGCGCCGGTAATCCTCGGGCCGGATGCCATAGCGGGCCAGCTTGTCATAAAACGTCTTGCGCGGCAGCCTCAGGGCTTCGGCGGCCGCAGCCGCGCGCCCGTTGGCCCGGCCCAGCGCCGCAATCAGCAGCGAACGCTCCACCTGCGCCATCTGCTCGGCCAGCCCCAGCCCCGTGGCTGCCGCAGCTTCCTCGGGCATCCCCAGCACAAACCGCATCGCCGCCGACATAAGGGAGCGCGCATTGCCCGGCCAGTCCTGTGCCATCAGCGCCGCCAGATGATCCTGGGAAATCTCCGGCGCCGCGATCCCGGCCTGCTCCGCCGCCTGCGCCACGTAATGGCGGAACAGCACCGGAATGTCGCCGGGACGCTCGGCCAGCGACGGGATCCGCACCCGCATCACATCCAGCCGGTAAAACAGGTCCGGGCTGAACCCGCCTGCCTGTACCTTATCCGCCAGACCGGCGCTGGAACCGGCAAGGATGCGCACCCCGCCGCCCTGCTCCAATTGCGCCAGCAGCGCATATTGCGCCGCCTCCGGCAGGCTCTGCACCTCGTCGAGAAACAGCGAGCCGCCGGCGGCCTCGGTGCACAGCTCCGCCACCGTCTCCGCCGCCAGACCGGCGGCCGGGCGTTTCACAAACGGCCCCTGCCCCGCGGGCGACATCAGATGGATAACCTCGGCCACCTTGGAAATGCCGCTGCCCGGCGCCCCGGTGACCAGCACCTCGGCCCCGGTCGGCGCCACCGCCCGCACCCGCCGCCGCATTTCTTCAGCCTGGGGCGAGCTGCCGAACAGCAGCCGCGCGGCCGGATCGCCGGTTTCCAGCTGCCGTTTCAGCCGCCGGTTCTCCAGCACCAGGGCGCGGGTTTTCAAAGCGCGCTCCAGCACCGGCAGGAAATCGGCGGCGGCGCAGGGTTTTTCAAGAAAATCAAAGGCGCCCCGCGACATTGCCTTCACCGCCATCGGAATGTCGCCCTCGCCGGTCAGCAGCACCACCGGCAGCTCGTCATCGGCCCCCCGCGCATAATCCAGCAGATGAAACCCGTCCCGCCCCGGCATCCGGATGTCCGACACGATGATGCCGTCAAACCCCGGTGCGATGTGATCCTTGGCCGCCACAAAGGACCCGCAGGCGATCACTTCCAGATCGTTCAGCTCCAGCGTCTGCGCCAGCGCCTCGCGCACCGCCGCATCGTCGTCGACCAGCAGCACCTTGCGGGTCATGCGGCATCTTCTTTCTGCTCAGCGCCCCGCCAAGGCTCCAGCTCGACGGTGAACATTGCGCCGCCGCCGGTGTTGGTGCCGCGGATATTGCCGCCGAAACTCTGCACCAGCCCATAGGAGATCGACAGCCCCAGCCCCATCCCTTCGGAGCTGCCAACCGCCTTGGTGGAATAAAAGGGATCGAACATCTTCTCCGGCTCCCGGATGCCGGGACCGCTGTCCTGCACCCGCACCTGCAGCCGCGGCCCGGTCTCAACCGAGACCGCGATCATCTTCTCCGTCTGCCCCTGCATCGCATCCGCCGCGTTGTTGATCAGATTGACAAACACCTGCGTCAGCCGCACCTCGCCGCCCCAGGCCAGAACCGGATCCGCATGGCGGCCCCGGTCCCAGCGCAGCGCCACCTGATCCGCCTTCAGCCGCGGCGTGGTCAGCTCCACCGCGGTATCGATCACCTGCAGCAGATCCACCCGGCCCATCGGCTCGCTCTCGTTGCGGGCAAAGGCGCGCAGGTTCTTGATGATCCGCGCCATCCGCGCCGCCATATCGGCGATCCGTCCCAGGTTCTCGCCGGTGCGCTCCGCCTTGCCGCGCTGCAGAAAGGCGGTGCCGTTTTCGGCATACTGCTGGATCGCCATCAAGGGCTGGTTCAGCTCATGGCTGATCCCCGCCGACATCTGCCCCAGCGCCGACAGTTTGCCCGCCTGCACCAGATCCTCCTGCGCGCGTTTCAGCGCCGCCTCGGCCTCCTCGCGCTCCCGCACCTCCCGGCGCAGCCGGTCATTGGCCAGCGACAAGGCCTTGGTGCGCTGTTCCACCCGGCTTTCCAGCACCGCATTGGCCTCGGCCAGGGTGCGGCGGCGCTCCATCACGATGAACAGCATGGCGCCGAACGCCAGGCACACCGCCGCCAGCGCCGCCGCCTGCAGCGCCGCAATGGCCCTGGCCGGCGCCACATCCACCAGGATCTCGCCGGTCATGCCGATCACCGGCAGCTGCACCGACAGGTGCAGCGCCTGCTGCGGCAGATAGGCACTGCCCCGCAGCGACCAGATCTCATGCCCGGCGTGCAGGCGCTTGCCGGTCACCTGCGGCTTGCCGGCGGCCGGTTCCGCGCCGACCCGCTGCCAGAACAGCAGTTCCGAGCGGTTGGCAATGAACACCTCGCCGGTTGCATTGGTAAAAAACACCGCCGGCAGCGAGCCGCGCCAAGTCTGCTCCACATCCGCCACATCGGCCACCACCACCAGAGCGCCGCGCACCCGCCCGTCAGCCCCAAAGGCCGGAGCGGCATAGAAATAAGCCCGCTTGCCGCCCGGCTGCAGCACGCCGTGGCCGGTGCCCAGGGCCCCCTGCATGGCACGGGTAAAGTAGCCCTGCCGGGCCACGCCGGCCGCCGCCACCCCTTCGGCAGCCGCCAGCACCGTCCCGTCTGCAGCGGCAAAGAACACATCCAGCGCCGCGGTTTTATCCGCAACCGACCGCAGCAGCTCTGCCGCCTGCGCACGCAGGTCCGGCGCAGACAGATCCCGCAGGGCCGGGTGTTCCACTGTCAGCACCGCCAATTCCTGATAAACCTGCAACTGGGTGCTGACCCGGTCCGACGCCAGCGCCAGATCCGCCGCACTGCGCTCGGCCAGGCTGTCCAGCGCCTGGCGGTAGCCGTAAGACCAGACCGCCAGCGCCAGCGCCGCCACCGCCAGCAAAAACCCGGCAGGCAGGCTCCAGCGAAGATAGTTTTGTGTTTTCATGGCCGCACGTTATCAGCCGCCCCCTTGCATTGGCCAGCCATGCCGGCAAAATCCGGTATATGAAAACCTTGACCCAATCCCCCACCGGCCCCGCCTTTGTGCAGGACCCCTACCTGTTTTATGCCGCCGCCCGGGAGCAGGGCCAGCTGCACCATTGGCAGGATTACGGCATGGCGGCCGCCTTCGGCCATTCCGCCGTGCATATGCTGCTGCGCGACCGCCGCTTCGGCCGCGAGGTGCCGGAAGAGATGCGCCAGGACGGCCCCGCCCATCTCGCCCCGTTCCTGACGGCCGAGGCGCATTCGATGCTGGACGCCGAACCGCCCCGCCACACCCGCCTGCGCCGCCTGGTGCTGCGCGCCTTCACCTCGCGCGAGATCGCGGCGCTGCAGCCGGGCCTTGAGGTTCTGTGCCACCGGTTGATCGATGCCTTCCCCGCGGACCCTTTCGATCTGCTGGACGCCTATTGCACCCAGGTGCCGGTGATCGCCATCTGCCGCCTGCTGGGGGTGCCCGAAGAGATGGCGCCGCAGCTGCTGGACTGGTCGCACAGGATGGTGGCGATGTATCAGGCATCGCGCACCGAACAGACAGAGCACGCCGCGGCAGAGGCCTCGCAACAGTTCACGGAATTCCTGCGCGGCTATATCGGCAAGCGCCGCAACGACCCCCGCGACGACCTGATCACCCGGCTGATCGCAGCCGAGGAAGAAGGCGACAAACTGTCAACGGATGAGCTGATCGGCACCTGCATCCTGCTGCTGAACGCGGGCCATGAAGCCACCGTGCATTCGCTGGGCAACGGGGTGAAAACGATGCTGCAGCAGGGCTGGCAGCCGGACTGGCTGGCGCCGGACGGCATTGAAGGGCTGGTCGAGGAAATCCTGCGCTTTGATCCGCCGCTGCATATGTTCACCCGCTACGCCTATGAGGAGGCCGAGGTGTTCGGCCATACCTTCCAGCGCGGCGATCAGGTGGCCTTGCTGCTGGCCGCCGCCAACCGCGACCCATCGGCGCTGGACCGGCCAGAGGTGTTCGACCCGTCACGGCCGCCGAAAGTGAACAAGAGCTTTGGCGGCGGGCTGCATTTCTGCGTCGGCGCGCCGCTGGCGCGGCTGGAGATGCAGATTGCCCTGCCGATCCTGTTCGGGCGCTGCCCGGATCTGAAACTGGCAGCCGAACCGGAATACTCCAATACCTACCATTTCCATGGCCTGACCCGGCTGCTGGTCAGTTCTTAGTCCGGGGGCCTGCCCCGAACGCATGCCTGACACGGGGCTCTGCCCCAAACGCATGCCTGACATGGGGCTCTGCCCCAAACCCCGGAGTATTTCCCGGCCAGAAAGAAGCGGACCCTCCCGGCTGCGCCTTTCTGGTCTTAAATACTCAAACCCCTCAGGCCTGCAGCGGCAGCATGGTTGTCGATTTGATCTCCTCCATCGACAACAGCGCGGTCACATTATGCACCCGCACCTCGGCGATCAGCGCCTGATAGAAGACATCATAGGCGCGGGCATTCTGCACCCGGACCTTGAGGATATAGTCGATGTCGCCGGCCAGCCGGTGGGCTTCCTGCACCTCGGGGCGGTCGCGCAGCGCCTGCAAGAATTTCGCCTGCCAGTCCGCCTCATGCTCCGAGGTCCGGATCAGGACAAAGAAACAGGCCTCGAACCCCAGCGCCTCGGCGTCCAGCAGCACCGTCTGCTGGCCGATCACACCGGCCTCCTTCAGCTTGCGGATCCGATTCCATACCGGGGTCTTCGAGGACCCCACCTGGCGGGCGATTTCATCCAGCGACTGGCTCGCGTCGCGCTGCAGTTCAGCCAGAATTTTCCGGTCAGTGGCGTCGATCCGCACCGTCATTCCTGTTTTCTCCTATTGTGAGGACCAATCGGCCCGCTGCCTCATCACGGCAAAACCAGTGTTCTTATTTCCGCAGACATATAGCGCAATACCGGGAATATTTCCTATATCTACCTTCAAGTCAAACACACTGGAGAGGCCGCCAAGATGCCTGCACACACTACACATGCTGCCAATGCCACCGCTCACACCCGCGGCAGCATGTGCTGCATGGCTGCGGGCCGGGTTGTCTTTGCAGGCTCCGGCCCCGGCGATGCGGATCTTCTGACCGTCAAAACCCTGCGCGCGCTGCAGAACGCCGATGTCATTCTCCATGACCGTCTGGTCAGCGATGAAATCTTGGCGCTGGCCGGCCCGCACGCGGTGCTGGAAAACGTCGGCAAGGAGGGCTTTGGCCCGCAGGTCAGCCAGGACGAGATCAACGCGCGGCTGGTGGCCCATGCCAAGGCAGGCCGCAAGGTGCTGCGGCTGAAGGCCGGCGATCCCACCATCTTTGCCCGCCTGGATGAAGAGCTGACCGCCTGCGAAGCGGCCGGCATCGCCTATACCATCCTCCCCGGCATCACCGCGGCCTCCGCCGCCGTTGCCGCCATCGGCCAAAGCCTGACCCAGCGCGGCCGCAACACCTCGGTGCGGTTCCTCACCGGCCACGCGATGACCGGCTTTGCCGATCACGACTGGGCCGCCCTGGCGCGCCCGGGCGAGGTTGCCGCGGTGTACATGGGCAAGAAATCCGCCCGCTTCGTGCAGGGCCGGCTGATCATGCACGGGGCGGACCGCGCCACGCCGGTAACGATTATTGAAAACGCCTCCCGCCCCGGACAGCGGGTGCTGGAAACCAACCTGGACCGCCTGCCCGCCGATCTTGATGCGGCCGGGTTCGACGGCCCTGCCCTCACATTCCTGGGCCTTGCGCCGCGCCAGGCGGCCGCCGCCCTGAACGACCTCAAAACGGAGCTTGCATAATGGCCCGCCCTTTTACGCCCAAAGTCATCACCGCCAACGACCTGCTGGAAGGCGACGTGATCTATTTCACCGCCGGCAACACCTGGACCCGCAACCTGTCCGAGGCTGAGCTGATCACCGATGAGGCAGACGCCCAGCTGCGCCTGCTGGAGGCGGAGAAGCAGAACATCAGGATTGTCGGCGCCTATCTGGCCGACGCCAAGGCAGGCCCCAACGGCCCCGAGCCGACCCATTTCCGCGAGGACTTCCGCCGCACCGGCCCCTCGAACTACTTCCACGGCAAGCAGGAGGCCGAAGCCAATGTATAAGTACAACGAGTTCGACGAAGCCTTCCTGGCGGAACGCAACGCCCAGTTCCGCGCCCAGGTCGAGCGCCGCATCGACGGCTCTCTCACCGAGGACGAGTTCAAGCCGCTGCGCCTGATGAACGGCGTCTACCTGCAGCTGCACGCCTATATGCTGCGGGTCGCGGTGCCCTATGGCACCCTGAATTCCGCCCAGATGCGCACCCTGGCGCTGCTGGCCGAAAAGTGGGACAAGGGCTACGGCCATTTCACCACCCGCCAGAACATCCAGTACAACTGGCCGAAACTGCGCGACATTCCGGATATGCTGGACGCGCTGGGTGAGGTTGGCCTGCACGCCATCCAGACCTCGGGCAACACCATCCGCAACACCACCGCCGACCATTTCGCCGGCGCCGCCAAGGATGAGCTGACCGATCCCCGCCCCTATGCCGAGCTGATCCGCCAGTGGTCCACCGACCACCCGGAATTCCAGTTCCTGGGCCGCAAGTTCAAGATCGCCATCACCGGCAGCCCCAACGACCGCGCCGTGACCAAGGCGCATGACGTCGGCCTGCGCATGGTCGAGCGCAACGGCGAGACCGGCTTCGAGGTTGTCGTCGGCGGCGGGCTGGGCCGCACCCCGCTGGTCGGCAAGGTGCTGCGCGAGTTCCTGCCGCAGGCGGATCTGCTGCCCTACCTGGAGGCGATCCTCAGCGTCTACAACGTGCTGGGCCGGCGCGACAACAAATACAAGGCACGCATCAAGATCACCGTGCAGGAGAACGGCATCGACACCATCCGCGCGATGGTCGAGGAAGCCTTTATGGGCCTGCGCGGCCAGTTCGACGGCACCGACCAGCAGCTGCTGGCCGAGATCAAGGAGCATTTCGCGGCGCCGGACTTCCGCTCCGGCTCCACCGAAGTGTTCGATGCCGCCTATGCAAACGACCCGGTGTTCCGCGCCTGGGCCGACACCAACCTGGCCGAGCACCGCGCCGAGGGCCACGCCATCGTTACCATCTCGATCAAGGCGCACGGGGCAACCCCGGGCGACGCCAGCGCCGAGCAGATGCGGCTGATGGCGGATCTGGGCGAGCAATACGCCTATAACGAGCTGCGCATCAGCCACCAGCAGAACGTGATCCTGCCGCATGTCCACAAGAACGACCTGCCCGCGATCCACGCCAAGCTGAAAGAGCACGGCCTGGCCACCGCCAACGTCGGCCTGATCTCGGACATCATCGCCTGCCCCGGCATGGATTACTGCGCGCTGGCAACCGCCCGCTCGATCCCGGTGGCACAGGAGATCGCAACCCGTTTCGACGAGCTGAAGATGGAGCACGACATCGGCCATCTGCAGATCAAGATCTCGGGCTGCATCAACGCCTGCGGCCACCACCATGTTGCCCATATCGGCATTCTTGGCCTGGACCGCGCAGGGGTGGAGAACTACCAGATCACCCTGGGCGGCGACGCCACCGAGACGGCGGCCATCGGCACCCGCACCGGTCCCGGCTTTGCCTATGACGAAATCGTGCCTGCGGTGGAGCGCATCGTCGAGGTCTATATGGCCCGGCGCGAGGCGGCTGAGGAAACCTTCCTCGAAACCTACCGCCGGATCGGCATGGAGCCGTTCAAGGCAGCGCTTTATCCCGAGGCTCAGAAAAAGGTCGCCTGATCTGATGTTCCACACAGCCGGAAACACGCCCGCCGGGGAGCCCGTCAGCCCCCGGGACCGGGAGCTGGCCGCCAAGGCGGAGGCGCTGAATGCGCGCTTCCGCCACCATTCGGCCACCTCGGTTATGGAGGGCGCATTAAAGGACGCGGGGCATATCGCCCTGGTCTCCTCTTTCGGCGCGGAATCCGTGGTGCTGCTGCACATGGCTGCGGTCATCGACCCGATGACGCCGGTTGTCTTTGTCGACACCGAACTGCTGTTCACCGAGACGCTGATCTATCAGCAGGAAGTGAGCGAGCGGCTGGGCCTGCGCAACGTGCGCATCATCCGCGCCGACGACATCGCCGAAAAGGATCCCTACGGGGCCTTGAAATTCAGCGACAAGGACGCCTGCTGCACCCTGCGCAAGACGGTGCCGCTGCAAAAGGCGCTGGCGGGCTATGACGGCTGGATCACCGGCCGCAAGCGGTTCCAGTCCGGCACCCGCGCCGCGCTTGATTTCTTTGAGGTCGAGGACGGCACCGGGCGGCTCAAGATCAACCCGCTGGCCCATTGGGCGCCGGAGGACGTGCGCGCCTATATGGACGAGAACCGCCTGCCCCGGCATCCGCTGGTGGCCAAGGGCTACCCGTCGATCGGCTGCGCGCCCTGCACCAGCCCGGTGAAGGAAGGCGAAGACCCCCGGGCCGGCCGCTGGCGCGGCGAAAACAAAGAAGAATGCGGCATCCACGTGGTGGATGGCCAAATGGTACGAACAGGAGCTTAACGATGACTGTTATCGTGACGGACACGGGCTTTGCCCAGGACGATTGGACCGGCGGTTTTGACGGCAGCAGCGTGCTTGAGCTGCAGTCGGATGCCAGCCTCAATGATGTGGCGCTGGACGGCGTCGAACTGGTGCGGATCAGCTTTCCCAGCTTTGCCGACGGGCGCGGCTTCACCCTGGCCCGCCAGCTGCGGCTGAAAGGCTATGAGGGCCGCCTGCGCGCCTTTGGCCATGTGCTGGCCGACCAGTATGCGATGGCCCGCCGCTCGGGTTTTGACGAGGTGGAGATCAGCGACGATCTGGCCGCCCGCCAGCCCGAGAACCAGTGGCTGGCCCGCGCCAACTGGCAGGACCACAGCTATCAGGCCCGCCTGCGCGGCAGCACCGCTGCCCGCTAAGCCAGCCCTCCCGCGGCCGGGAAACCCTGTACCCGACCGGTTCCGTTGCGTCCTGCGCGGGGCCGGTTTCGCAAAACAGGGGGTTTTCCTGACCTGTATCAAAGACTAATCAGAGGTGCCGGCTACTCCTCCGGCAGTGCAAGTGATGAATGAGATGACACCCGTGACCGACATTGCGACCAATGCTGCGCCCGAAAAGGCCAAGCCGGCCCTGCCCGACGCCCAGACCGTGACCGAAGTGAAGCACTGGACCGATAAGCTGTTCTCCTTCAAGGTGACCCGCCCGGCCTCCCTGCGGTTCCGCTCGGGCGAGTTCGTGATGATCGGCCTGATGAACGATCCCGACCCCAAGACCGGCAAGGTGAAACCCTTGCTGCGCGCCTATTCCATCGCCTCGCCCAGCTGGGACGAGGAAATGGAGTTCTACTCGATCAAGGTGGAAGACGGCCCGCTGACCTCGCGCCTGCAGCACATCCAGCCGGGCGACGAGATCATCCTGCGCCCCAAGCCGGTCGGCACCCTGGTGCATGACGCGCTGCTGCCCGGCAAACGGCTGTGGTTCTTTGCCACCGGCACCGGATTTGCGCCCTTCGCCTCCCTCCTGCGCGAGCCGCAGACCTACGAGGATTACGACGAGGTGGTAATCACCCACACCTGCCGCACCGCCGGCGAGCTGACCTATGGCCGCGAACTGATCGAAAGCCTCAAGGACGACGAGCTGCTGAACGAGGTGATCGGCGAAGGCTTCTGGAAAAAGATCAAATACTACCCGACCACCACCCGCGAAGAGAGCCCAAAGATGGGCCGCATCACCGACCTGATGCGCTCGGGCGAGGCCTTTGCCGAGCTTGGCGTGGCGCCGCTGAACCCCGAAAGCGACCGCGCGATGATCTGCGGCAACCTGGCCTTCAACCTCGAGCTCAAGGACCTGTTCGAGAACACCTATGGCCTCGAAGAGGGCGCCAACTCGAAGCCGGCGCATTTCGTGGTTGAAAAGGCGTTCCTGGACTGATCCTGCGCCGGGCGGCCGCTGCGGGCCGCCCCATTTCTGACACGGATTTGACGGGAGGCTGCCGCCTCCCGTTTATCTTTTGTTGGGGATGTTTCTGTATTCCGGTTGCTGAGATCCAGAACGGAGCAGCAAGAAATGCAGAACGAATTGACCTCGGGGCAGCCGCCCGTTTTCCAGTCCGTCAGAACGGAGGCGGGCAAAGCCCGCGTCAAGGCAGCGGTTGCAGGGTTTCAGGCCCGTCCCGACCAGGTGCAGCCGTCGGTTGATGAGAGGATTGCCAGCGTCAAGGCCCGCTATAATGCGCGCGCCATTACCCCCGGCGACATTGACGAGATGTTTGATGCGCTGGTGCAGGCCGGCCATCCGGTGACCTCGCCGATGCTGCTGCTGAATTCGATGGGCAAGCGGTTCCGCAGCCATCTGGCCGGAATCACCGGCAGCGCCTATGACGGCACCAAACCTCTGGATCTGGCCGGCGTGGCCCAGCTGCAAATCCAGCGCGCCCGCAAACAGGGCGGCAACAGTGCCGGCTGGGAGACCTTCCTGGCCTTTCTGGCGGCGCAGCCGCAGCCCGGCGGCCAGGCCCAGCTGGACCAAATGGCCCGCGCTGCGCAGCAGGCGCAGGCCCGTCCCCATTGATCCGCACCACAGACGTCCGCTCGAAGCCTTCCGGCGGCAGCGCATGATGCCTACCGCCGGGAAAATCAGCTGACTTTAAGCCAGTATCAGTTGCTGCCCGCAGTGCTTTCGGTTTCCGCCGCGCCGGACTGATCCGGCAGCTCCTGCGCGGTGCCGGTTGCATTGTCCAGCGCCTCGGATCCAGCCTCCTGCGCACCCTCAGCCGCGCCGGCCGCGGCATCGCCGGCAGCCTCTGTGGCCTCCTGCACCGCATCCGATGCAGCACCCGCCGTGGACTGGGCCGCATCAACCGCATCCCCAACCGATTCAGCAGCCGCTTCCGCCGCCTCGCTTACGGTGTCCTGCACCGCCTCGACGGCGGCGCCGGCAGCTTCAGCACCGGATTCGATGACGCCCTCAACAGCGTCTGCCGCATCTTCCACCGCCAGCCCGGCTGCCGCGCCGCTGTCCTCTTCTGCCGCTGCGGGCGCCGCGCTGTCCCCGTCTGCCGATTCCGGCCCTGTGCTGCTCTGTTCCTCTTGCACCGCCGGCACCTCTGCGGGCGCGGGCTCCTGCGCGTCCCGGCCGTTCAGCAGCACAAACCCGGCCACTGCAGCGGCCCCCAGCGCAATCACTATAAATACCTGTTTCATAATGCTCTCCTTCCGTTTCCCGGCTTGGCCGGCCTGGCCGCGCAATCCGCAGCATCCGCCTGCCAAATGACGCCCTGCGCCGCAGCACTCAAGGGGGAAGTTTCCCTGGCCTGCATCACGGGCGGCCAGCTGCCGCCGGCCGGTCCCGCGACTGGCGGAACCCCGCCGCATTCCCGTCTTCGCGAAATCCGGCGCGGCCTGCGGCAGCGGTCGGGCCTTGTTTTACACCCGTTTTCAAGTTCAATTGCAATATGCGGCCTTGAAATGCGGCTTTCCTGCCGCCATACCGCCCATAAGCCTTGAATCACACGCGGGGGAGCAGTAGCGTTCCCGCACTTTTTGCAATGACAGAAGGATCGCAGTCATAGCCCGCAGACCTCATAACGCGCCGCCGCAACGCGACACCGGCCCGCGCGTCAACGAAAAAATCCGTGCCTCCGAAATCCGCCTGATTGGCGCCGATGGCGATAACGCAGGGGTTGTGACCCCCGCCAGAGCCATGGAAATGGCCGCCGAGGCCGGATTGGATCTGGTGGAAATCTCGCCCAATGCCAACCCGCCCGTGTGTAAGATCATGGACTTTGGCAAGTTCAAGTATGAACAGCAGAAACGCGAGAGCGAAGCCCGCAAGAAGCAGAAGATCATCGAGGTCAAAGAGGTCAAGTTCCGTCCCAACACGGACACTCATGACTACGATGTGAAAATGCGCAACGTCTACAAGTTCCTGGAAAACGGCGACAAGGTGAAAATCACCCTGCGCTTCCGGGGCCGCGAGATGGCGCACCAGAACCTCGGAAGAGAGCTTCTGGAGCGGGTCGCCGAAGACATCAAGGAACTGGGCAAGGTCGAAAACATGCCCAAGATGGAAGGCCGTCAGATGATCATGATGATCGGCCCGCTGCCGAACAAGTAACCCGGCCGCCTTCGACACAGGTATTTCAGCCCCGCAGCGCCGCTGCGGGGCTTTTCCTTTGCCGCGGCCATCGCAATTAGCGCTGCTTTAACGCCTGCCCGATAGAAGGATCGTCATGGTCATTAAGGTGCAGGCATGAAAAGTTTATCCGACGTACAGAACACCGCATTCATGGCCATCGGCCCCAGCCGCATCGCCGCGCTGTCGCTGCTGGCCCTGGCGCGGGACCAGGATGATGCGGAAGGCGGCAGCGCCAGCGATGTTCTGAGCTTGTCGGTGCAGCGCATCGCGGCGGCCCATGCGATGCTCGGCAGCGGTCTGGACAGCCTGTTGCAGCAGTGCAGCTACAGCCTGCCCAAGGATCTGGAGGCCAGGCGCCAGGCCTGCCTGGAGGTGCTGAGCCCTCTGCACGATGCCACCTCCCGGACCGAGGGCAGCCCGCTGGCGCAGGTGCGCCTGATCCCGGACCTTGCCGGTCTCTGCCTTTACCGGCTGGAACCGGCCGTCACCGGCTTTCTCCAGCAGTTGGCCCAGACATTATGCGACGCCCAGCAGCTGCGCGAGGAGGAGCGCGAACAGAACATGCGGACAACCATCGCCAATGCCGAAGGGGTCGGCCGCAATATCAAGTTCATCTCCTTCAACGCCTCGATCGAGGCGGCGCGGATCGGCGATATGGGCAAGGGGTTTGCGGTGATCGCTACCGAAATCCGCGAGCTGTCGGGCAAGACCCAGACCCTGCTGGAGGAAATCTCGGGCTACCTGCGGCACTAGCCTCCGCCATCTGCCAGCCTCCGCCATCTGCCAGGCACCGGCATCCCGGTGCCCGGCCTGATCAGATCGTCAGGCTGCAGCCGCCACGGCGCGCCGGGCCATCACCCCGACCAGATGGGCGCGGTAGGCTTTGGACCCGTGCAGGTCGGCCATCATGCCGCCGGCATCCACGCTCAGACCGTCCAGCGCCTCCGGTGTGAAACCGGCATCCAGCGCAGCCTCGGCCTCGTTCCAGCGGAACACGCCCTGTTCGGACGCGCCGGTGACCGCCAGCCGCACGCCGGCCGTATATTTCGCCACGAACACCCCGACCAGGGCAAAGCGCGAGGCCGGCTGCACGAACTTCTGATAGCTGGCCTTCTGCGGCACCGGGAAGCGCACCGCGGTGATGATCTCGCCTTCTTCCAGCGCGGTCTCGAACAGCCCCCGGAAAAAGTCATCCGCGGTGATCTCGCGCCGGTTGGTCATGATCGTCGCACCGCTGGCCAGCGCCGCCGCCGGATAACAGGCCGCCGGGTCATTGTTGGCCAGTGAGCCGCCGATGGTGCCGCGGTTGCGGACCGCCGGGTCGCCGATATGGCTGGCCAGATCCGCCAGCGCCGGATAGGCCTCCGGCAGGGTTTCCGCCACATCCGCATGGGTGGTGGCGCCGCCGATGCTCAGCATTCCGTCGCCGCCCCTGACGCCTATCATCCCTTCGATGCCTGCGAGGCTCACCAGTTTCGACGGCATCGCCAGCCGCTGTTTCAGCGTCGGGATCAGCGTCTGCCCGCCGCCCAGCGCCTGCGCGTCCTCATCGGCCAGCGCCGCCACGGCCTCTGCCACGGTTGCAGGCTTTTCAAACTCGAATTCATACATCTTCGTTTCCTTCCCAAAGAGCGCCCAGGCTCTTCTTCTGGCCAAAAATATCCCGGGGGTGCGGGGGCAGCGCCCCCGCAATTTCCTCAGCCATTCATCGCCGCCCAGACCCGCGCGGGGCTCAGCGGCATGTCGATATGGGTGACATCCTTGCCCGCCGATTGCAGCGCATCGACCACTGCATTGACCACCGCAGGCGGCGAGCCGATGGCCCCGGCCTCGCCGCAGCCCTTTACGCCCAAGGGGTTATGGGTGCAGGGGGTCTGGCAGGAATGATCGACCTGATAGAACGGCACGTCATCGGCCCGCGGCATCGCGTAATCCATGTAGGAGGCCGACAGCAGCTGGCCGTCTTCGTCATAGGCGGCGTTTTCCAAGAGCGCCTGGCCGATGCCCTGCCCCAGCCCGCCGTGGACCTGGCCGTCAACGATCATCGGGTTGATGATATTGCCGAAATCATCCGCGGCCGAGAAGCGTTCGATGGTGACCTTGCCGGTGTCGGGGTCCACCTCCACCTCGCAGGCATAGGCGCCGGCCGGATAGGTGAAGTTGGCCGGATCATAAAACGCGGTTTCCTCCAGCCCCGGCTCCAGCTCCTCCAGCGGGTAGTTGTGGGGGACGTAAGCCGTCAGGGTGACATCGCCCCAGGCCACCGATTTGTCGGTGCCCGCAACGGTGAACTGGCCGTCCTTCAGCTCGATGTCGGCGTCCGAGGCCTCCATCAGATGGGCGGCGATCTTCTTGGCCTTGGCGATGATCTTTTCGGTCGCCCGCACCATCGCCGAACCGCAGACCGCAATCGAGCGCGAGCCATAGGTGCCCATGCCGAAGGGCACGCGCCCGGTATCGCCATGCACGATGTCGACCATGCTCTCGTCGATGCCGATCATCTCGGCCACCACCTGCGGGAACGACGTCTCATGCCCCTGCCCGTGTGAATGCGCGCCGACAAAGACGCTGATGGTGCCGGTGGCATTGACCCGCACAGTGGCCGCATCATAGAGGCCGGCACGGGCGCCCAGCATGCCAACGATGTTGGAGGGCGCGATGCCGCAGGCCTCGATATAGCAGTTGACGCCAAAGCCGCGCAGCTTGCCGTTCTTTTCGCTTGCCGCGCGGCGGGCGGCAAAGCCCGCCACATCGGCGACCTCCTCCAGCTTGTCCATGGTCGCCACGTAATCGCCGGTGTCATAGGTCAGCGCCACCGGGGTTTCATAGGGGAACTCGGTGATGAAGTTCTGGCGGCGCAGCGCAATCGGATCGGCGCCCAGCTCGCGCGCGGCCTTGTCGATGACGCGCTCCAGCTGAAAGGTCGCCTCGGGGCGGCCGGCGCCGCGGTAGGCATCGACCGGCACCGTATTGGTGAACACCGTCTTCACGTTCACCTGCACCACCGGCGTCTTGTAGTTGCCCGCCATCAGGGTGCCATGCAGATAGCTGGGCACCGAGGTCGAGAAGGTCGACAGATAGGCGCCCATATTGGCCATCGTATTGGTGCGCAGCGCGGTGAAGTTGTTATGGCTGTCCAGCGCCAGTTCGATCTTGGTCACATGGTCGCGGCCATGGGCGTCCGAGATGAACGCCTCGGACCGGGTGGAGGTCCATTTCACCGCCCGCCCGCAGGCCTTGGCGGCATGGGTGCAGAAGGCTTCCTCGGCATAGTGGAAGATCTTGGAGCCGAAGCCGCCGCCCACATCCGGCGCGATCACCCGGACCTTGTGCTCGGGCAGGCCCAGCACAAAGGCGCACATCAGCAGACGGATCACATGCGGATTCTGACTGGTGGTGTGCAGCGTGTATTCATCGGTGCCGCGGCTGTATTCGCCGATGGCGACCCGCGGTTCCATCGGGTTGGCAACCAGCCGGTTGTTGACCAGTTCCAGCGTCGTCACATGCGCGGCGCTGTCAAACGCCGCCTGCACCGCTTCGTCGTCCGGATTGCCGAACACCCAGTCATAGCAAAGGTTTGAACTCAGATCCTCATGCACTTTGGGGCTGTCTTCCGCCAAGGCGCCGGCCATCCCCACCACCGCGGGTTTGTCGCTGAGATCCAGTTCGATGGCTTCCGCCGCGTCGCGGGCCTGTTCCACCGTGCCGGCGACCACTGCCGCCACGATCTCGCCCACGTGGCGGATGGTGCCATCGGCGATGATCGGATGCCGCGGCTCCTGCTGCGGCTTGCCGTGGCGGTCGGTGACGCCCCAGCCGCAGGGGATGCCGCCGACCTCGGTGAAATCGGCGCCGGTGAAGATCTTCACCACGCCGGGCATCGCCTCGGCCGCGCTGGTGTCGATGGAATTGATGGTTGCATGGGCCACATCGGCGCGCAGGAAATGCACGTAAGCCTGGCCGTGCACGTTGATGTCGTCGGTGTAATTGCCGGCGCCGGTCAGGAACCGCACGTCCTCGCGCCGCTTGGGGCTGGCGCCGATTCCGCTGTCGTTGTCCTTGGGCATATCTGGTCTTCCTCCCTGGAGAGTGCTGCGTTGCGCGCACCTCTTGGTCACTCACTCCTTGTTCGGTTCAGGCCGCCAACCGGCCTGGGGCCGTCGCACTTACCCGGCAGCAATCGCCGAAACATCCTGGCCCGAGGCGGCCATGATCGCCTTGACGATATTGTGGTAGCCGGTGCAGCGGCACAGGTTGCCTTCCAGGTAGTCGCGGACCTCCGCTTCGCTGGGCTTGGGGTTGTCCTTCAGCAGCGCCGCCGCCGACATCACCATGCCCGGCGTGCAAAAGCCGCATTGCAGCCCGTGATGGTCCTGGAACGCCTGCTGGATCGTGTTCAGCGAACCGTCTGCATTGGCCTGTCCTTCGATGGTGGCGACCTCGGCCCCCTCGGCCTCCAGCGCCAGCATGGTGCAGGCTTTCACCGCCAGGCCGTCCACATGCACCACGCAGGCGCCGCACTGGCTGGTGTCGCAGCCCACATGGGTGCCGGTGAGGCCCAGCGCCTCGCGCAGGAATGCGGACAGCAGCGTGCGCCCCTCGACGTCGCCGCTGGCAGCCTTGCCGTTCACGGTCATTGAGACCTTGGCCATAGTACCCTCCCTTTAGCTCGTTTTTATCTGGCTGGGGGGAGTTAAGCACGGGCACAGCGATCCGCGAAGTGTTTTCCGGGCGGCGGCGGCGGTAAAATCCGCGTCAGAAGGGATTACCCATGGTTGTGACCTTGCGTCACAAATCCCTCGCCGCGGTGCCGCATTCAGCCTTCCGCATCGCGGCGCGGCATCGGGCGGGTGGGAATCTCCTTAAGCAAGCCGCCGACGCCCATGGCAGCAATATCCTGCGCGGTGACGGGAATGCCGCAGATCACCCGCTCCAGCACCCAATCGGCGCCGTTCAGCGCCGGGGAGCGGGCACAGCCCGGCAGGCCGATCACCGGCCTGTCCTGAAACGCGCCCAGAAACAACAGGTTGCCGGGGTCGACGGGCATTCCGAAACGGGTCACGCTGCCGCCGGCACTGCGCAGCGCCGCAGGCGCGACGTCATGGGTGTCGGAGGTGGCGGAGCCGGTGAGCACCAGCAGCAGCTCGCCCGGTGCCCGGGTGATCGCCGCTGCCAGCGCATCCTCGCGGTGCGGGACCACCACGCGCTCTGACAGGCTGATGCCCATCCGGTGCAGGCGCCCGGCCATGGCGGCGCGGCCTTTGTCCCGGGGCATGTCCCCGGTCACTTGTGTTTCGATCAGCGTGGCCGAGGAGAAAACCGGGGCCAGCACGCGCATCGCATCGGCGGCGCCGGTGCAGGCCTGACGGACGGCGTCTTCGGGCACTGCATAGGAAATCACCTTGATCGTGGCGATCATGCCGTCTGCATCAGCGCGGTGGTAATCCGGCACCGTTGCGATGGTGATCATCGGGTCAACGGTGTTGAAGGCCTCCAGCTTGGCCAGATCCAGCCGCACCAGCCCGGCGTGCGCGGCATAAAGGTTCACCCGCCCGGTGCCCGCGCCGGAGATGCGGATGCCCTGCGCCGCCGGATCCGGTATCAGCGCAGCCGCCAGCGCCTCTGCCGCGGCATCTTCATGCATGTCGCCCTCTTCCAGCCGGGCGACGGTGAGCTTTGTGTGGCCGGCGGCGGCAAGGTCTGCGAGGTCTGCGCCAGTCAGCTCCGTGCCCTTGGCAACCCTGCGCGAGGCACCTTGCAGCGAATGCGCAAGGATCGCGCCTTCGGCGTCTTTCAAGGCAAGCGCGCCGAACCTCATGGCTGTTTCCCGCGCAGCACGGCGGTCATTTCGGCAAGAATCGAGACCGCGATTTCCGCCGGTCCCGCGGCGCCGATATCAAGGCCGATGGGGCCGTGGATGCGGGCGATCTGCTGTTCTGTGAAGCCGGCCTGCTGCATCCGGGCGGTGCGGGCGGCGTGGGTTTTCCTGCTGCCCAGCGCGCCGATATAAAACACCTCGGCCGCCAGCGCCGCCTGCAATGCCGGGTCGTCCAGTTTCGGGTCATGGGTCAGCAGCACCAGCGCGGTGCGGCTGTCGAGGCCAAGCTTTTCGACCGCCTCATCCGGCCAGTCGTCCATCAGGGTCTCGCCCGGGAAGCGTTCGGCAGAGGCAAAGGCGGCGCGCGGGTCGATGATCACCGGATCATAGCCGGCAATCCGCGCCATCGGCACCAAGGCTTGGGTGATATGGACAGCGCCCACACAGACCAGCCGCAGCGGCGGGTTGTGAACAGCCACAAAGATTTCGCCGCCGTCCTCCAGCCCGGAGCGGTCCAGGCGCATCCGGTCCGGGTGGCCGCCCCGCACCAGCCGCCGGGCGCCGGTGGTCAGGTTCACCTCATAGGCAACGGGCGTGTGGTTTGCGCGGGCCTGCACCAGGTCCTCCAGCAGATCCGCGGGCAGCGCAGAACCGACCGGCTCCACCAGCACCTTGATGGTGCCGCCGCAGGCCAGGCCGGCGGCAAAGGCATCCGCGTCGCTGACGCCGAACTCCAGCAAGCGGTGGCGGCCGTCCTGCAGCGCCTCCATGGCTTCAACCACCACGGCGCCTTCGACGCAGCCGCCGGAGACCGAGCCTTCGATCTGTCCGTCACCGGAGACAACCAGCTGCGCGCCGGTGCGGCGCGGGGCGGATCCCCAGGTCTGCACGACAGTTGCCAGTGCCGCGCCTGTACCGGCCCGATGCCAGTCCAGCGCGGTTTCCGGGGCGTGCTCAAAAAGGGTCAGGGTCTGCATGCGGCGTCCTCGCAGCACCGGGATGTCTGCCGTCATACATCGGCGCTTGGGCCGCGGGTTGCAAGCGTCTTACGCCTCAGAGCAGCGCCATCAGGCGCGCCTTTTCCCCGGCATCCGACGGGTTGGATATCACCTGCGCCAGGTCCTGCAGCGAGGCGATCGAATGGCCCGCGCGGAAGCTGTCGGTATAGGGCAGCATGGCGCGGATGCCCTGCGCCTTGGGGGCAAAGCCGTCCCAGCGCAGCAAGGGATTCAGCCAGATCAGGCGGCGCGACGAGAGCTGCAGCCGCTGCATTTCGCGGGCCAGTCCTTCGGGGCCGCCGCGATCAAGCCCGTCGGTGATCAGCAGCACCACCGCCCCCTGCCCCATGACACGGCGCGACCAGTCGCGGTTGAAGGCATGCAGGCAGTCGCCGATCCGGGTGCCGCCCTCCCAGTCCTGCGCCTCGGCGCCGGCCGCGGCCAGGGCGGCGTCCACGTCGCGCTGGTGCAGATGGCGGGTGATATTGGTGAGCCGGGTGCCGAAGGTGAAACCATGCACCCTGGCCCAGCCCCGGCCACCGGCACCTTCCCGGGCATTGGCGGCGGCGTGCAGAAAATGCAGGATGATGCGGCTGTACTGGCTCATCGAGCCGGAGATATCGCAGAGCACCACCAGATTGGGCCAGCGGATGCGGCGCCTGACGCGGGCGATCTGCTGCAGGTCGCCGCCCTGGCGGGCTGCGTTGCGCAAGGTGCGGCGCCAGTCGGGACGTGTCCCCCGCGGCGCGGCCATCAGGCGGCGCGACTGGATCGGCTGCACCGGCAGGGCGAGCTGGGCGAGGATGCGTTTGGCGGCGGCCACCTCAGCCGTGCTCATCTGTTCGAAATCGAGGGTTCTGAGCCGTTCCTCGGCCGACATGGTGAGGGTGGTGTCGATCTCAGCCTCGGTGCCGTCCTCATCACTGTCCGGTGTCTCCGGCTGGTCCTGCATGCCGTCCAGCAGCGCCTCGGCCGCGCGTTTTTCGGCGGGTTTGGCGCTGCGCTCCTCCTGCACGCCGCGGATCGCGGGCAGCATCGCCGCCATCATCTGCTCCAGGTATCTGGGATCGCGCCAGAACAGGCGGAAGACCTGGGCAAAGACCACCCGCTGTTCGGGTTTGGCGACAAAGCAGGCGTGCAGGGCCCAGTAGAAATCCGCGCGGCGGGTGAAGCCTGCGGCCGCCACCGCCGCCACCGCGTCCAGCACCCGGCCGGGGCCGATGGGAAGACCCGCCTTGCGCAGGGCGCGGGCGAAATGGGTGATGTTGCGGACCAGCTTGGGGTCCTCCGGCAGGGTGAGCGGCGCGGTGTCAGGCATCCGCGTTCCTGGGCGCGCTGTCCCGTTCGGCCCTGAAACCGTCCGCTGGACGGCTTCCGGGACGGGCCTCACCCCCCGGAGTATTTCTGCAAAGATGAAGCATCAGCCGGCATCCAGGCCGGCCTTGGCCTGATCCAGAATGCGCTTGGCTTCGGAACCCTGCAGCCGGGCGATGTCGTCCTGGTATTTCAGGATCGCGCCGAGGGTGTCGGCAATCACCGCGGGGCTGAGGGCGATCACGTCGAGCGCCAGAAGGCAATTGGCCCAGTCGATGGTCTCGGCCACGCCCGGTTTCTTGAACAGATCCTCGGTGCGCAGGGATTGCACGAAGGCGACAATCTCGCGGCTAAGCTGCGCGCTGGCCCGGGGCGCGCGGGCGTTGAGGATTTCGACCTCGCGGTCGAAGTCCGGGTAGTCGACCCAGTGGTAGAGGCAGCGGCGTTTCAGGGCGTCATGCACTTCCCGCGTGCGGTTGGAGGTGAGGATGACAATCGGCGGCTCCAGCGCCTGAATGGTGCCAAGCTCGGGGATGGTGACCTGGAAATCGCTGAGCGCCTCCAGCAGGAAGGCTTCAAACGGTTCATCGGTGCGGTCCAGCTCGTCGATCAGCAGCACCGGCGCGCCGTGCTCATCCGGGCGCATCGCCTGCAGCAGCGGGCGTTCGATCAGGTAATCGGCAGAGAAAAGTTCCGCTTGCAGGGCGGCGCGTTCGGCGCTGCCTGCGGCCTCGGCGGTGCGGATGGCGACCATCTGGGCGGCGAAGTTCCATTCATAGACCGCGCTGGCAGCGTCCAGCCCCTCGTAGCATTGCAGCCGGATCAGGCGGCGGCCGAGGCTGGCCGCCAGCGCCTTGGCGATCTCGGTCTTGCCGGTGCCGGCCTCGCCCTCAAGGAACAGCGGGCGGCCCAGTTTCAGCGACAGGAACACCACGGTGGCCAGAGACCTGCCGCAAACATAGCCCTGCTCCGACAGCATGTGCTGGACCTGATCGATGGATTGCGCCTTCTGCATGTTGTGCCTCCCCTTGCCCGGCCAACAGGCCATGCGGGGCGGCATCGGTCAAGCCGCAGGCTGCGGCGACGCTGCGGCGGCGGGGCTGACGGAGGCGGTTGTATAACCGGGCCTGCCGGGTAAAACTGCCGCGGGACAGCCCCGCAGACGACCGGGGCAAGGGACAGAGACAGGGACGCCAGCCATGCATCGCGTTTTTCGCAAACACGCCGGCCCTGGCGGCCGGGACCAGAGGCGCTAGGGGATGCGGGTTCTGGCCGTCCTATGCGTCCGCAATGAGGCCGCGTTCCTGCTGGAATGGCTGGCCCATCACCGGGCTGCGGGTTTCACCGATTTCCTGGTGTTTTCAAACGATTGCCAGGACGGCACCGATCGGATGCTGGACCATTTGCAGGACATGGGGCAGCTGGTCCATGTCCGCAATGAAGGCCCCTATGACAAGGGCGGCATCCAGTTCACCGCATTGAAGCAGGCGGACCGGCATCCGCTGATGACACAGGCCGATTGGGTGCTGGTGCTGGATATCGACGAATTTGTCTGCATCAAGACCGGCGGCGGCAAAGTGGCGGATCTGCTGGCGGCGCTGCCCGAGGCGGATGCGGTGACGCTGACCTGGCGGCTGTTCGGCAACGCCGGTGCGGTGCGCTATCAGGATGCGCCGGTGACCGAACAATTCACCCGCTGCGCGCCGGAGGTCATTCACTGGCCGTGGCGGGCGGTGATGTTCAAGACGCTGTACCGCAATGACGGCACCTACCGGAAATGCGGTGTGCACCGGCCCCGGGATCTCGGCAGCCCGGCGCAGCTGGACAGCTTCCGCTGGTATGATTGCGAAGGCCGTGAACTGGGCAGGGCGTTCAAGACCAAGCGGCTGTTTTCCAATTACGGCCAGCCCAACGGGCGGCTGGCGCAGCTGAACCATTACCCGCTGGGGGCGATGGAAAGCTATGTGCTGAAGGCCGACCGCGGCCGGGTCAACCGGCAGGCCGAGCTGGGCATGGATTACTGGGTCGAGCGGAATTATTGCAGCGCCGAGGATACCTCCATCGCCCGTTACGGCCCGGCAAGTGCGGATCTGCGGGCCGTGCTGATGGACGATCCGGAGCTGGCCCGGCTGCACAGCCGCGCTGTGGCCTGGCGCCGTGCCCGGTTTGCCGGGCTGATGACGCAGGAACCCTACCGGGCGCTGTTCGCGCGGCTGCTGATGACGCCCCCGGCCCGCCCGGTAAGCCCGGCCGCCGCCGATCTGCTGCGCAGTTTTGCCATTCCGGATCAACCCGCTGCGCCGCCGGAGGAGGACGCCGGCTGACACCCTGATGCCCCCCGGAAAACGGCCGCCGAAAGAACCCCGGGCCGCCTTATTCAGGCATGGGTTTTTCCAATTTTGGCCTTAATTGTCACTTAAATGTAAATCCAAACAGCAGGCCCGGACCTATAAGGGAGGGCACAGAGGATGGCAGGCATGCAGGACGGACTTGAAAATCTGGATGAAGACCTTTCCGGGCTGAAGCCGGCCCAGTGGAAAGCCCGGATGGCGGCCCTGGCCGAAGAGCATGGCATGTACCAGCCGCTGGGCGACAAGCATTTCGCCACCTTCATCGATCAGGGCAATACGCTTCTGGTGACGTTTGAGACCATGCAGGGCATTCACAACCTGTCGGACCAGGCCCAGCCTTTGGGGTTTGATCTGGTGAAGAACCTGGGCTGGTCGCATATGTGCGTGGTGTCGGACGGCGACACCTGGTTCCGCGACAGCCGCATCTACGGATTTTTCGACCAGCTGATCGACGACGGGTTCTTTGACGAGTTCGACAATGTGATCTTTTACGGCGCTGGCCCCTGCGGCTATGCGGCGGCGGCCTTTTCGGTGGCCGCGCCGGGGGCCGTGGTGGTTGCGGTGCAGCCGCAGGCGACGCTGGACCTGCGGATGACCGAATGGGATGACCGCTTTGCCGAAATGCGGCGTCCGTCCTTCACCGACCGCTATGGCTATGCGCCCGATATGCTGGACGCCGCCGATCAGGCCTATGTGATTTATGACCCGCGGGAACGCCTGGATGCCATGCACGCCGCGCTGTTTGCGCGCAAGAACGTGACCCGTCTGCGGGTGCCGTACCTGGGCGATGCGGTGCAATCCCGGCTGATCGAGATGGAGATGCTGTATCACATCCTGTCGCTGGCCGGCAGCCGCAAGCTGAGCGCCGGCGCCTTCCACAAGCTGTTCCGCAGCCGCCGCAACAACTCCTATTTCCTGCGCAACCTGCTGGGGCGGCTGGAGCGGGACGACCGGGCCTACCTGATGGCGCTGCTGTGCCGCAACGTGACCGAACGGATGCGGGCGCCGCGGTTCCGCCGCCGCCTGCAGGAGATGGAAAAGCGCGCCGAAGACGGCGAGTTCACCTTTCCGTCCAAGCGCTGAGCAGCCGCTGGCTTGGCGCGGGGGCCGCCGCCGCATACAGCCGCTTCTTTTCCAGCCGCTGCTGTGCTAACGCGGGTGCATGACCGAGACGCTGACCATCCCCCGCCCCGACGACTGGCACCTGCATCTGCGCGATGGCGCAATGCTGGAGGCCGTGCTGCCCGAAACCGCCCGCCATTTCGGCCGCGCCATCATCATGCCGAACCTGGTGCCGCCGGTGGTGACCGGCGCCCAGGCCGCCGCCTACCGCGAGCGGATCCTGGCCGCGCTGCCCGACGGCATGGCGTTTGAGCCCCTGATGACGCTGTACCTGACCGAGGACACCGATCCGGCGGATGTCGCCGCGGCGCACGCCAGCGGGCTGGTCAAGGCGGTGAAACTGTACCCGGCGGGCGCCACCACCAATTCGGCCTCGGGCGTCAGCGACTTCAACAAGGTGCGCGGCGTGCTGGAAAAGATGGCCGAAATCGGCCTGCCGCTGTGCGTGCACGGCGAAGTGACGGATGCGGACATCGACATTTTCGACCGCGAGGCGGTGTTCATCGACCGGGTGCTGGACCCGGTCCGCAAATCCACCCCCGGCCTGCGTGTGGTGATGGAGCATATCACCACCAAGAACGGGGTCGATTATGTGAAATCCAGCGCCGCCGGCCTGGGCGCCACGATCACCACGCACCATCTGATCATCAACCGCAACCACATCCTGGTGGGCGGGATCAAGCCGCATTACTATTGCCTGCCCGTCGCCAAGCGCGAAGAGCACCGGCTGGCCCTGCGCGCGGCGGCGGCCTCGGGCGATGCGCGGTTCTTTCTGGGCACCGATTCTGCGCCGCATACCGACCCGAACAAGGAAAGCGCCTGCGGCTGTGCCGGCTGTTTCACCGCCACCAACACCATGTCCCTGCTGGCGCATGTGTTCGAGGAAGAGGGCGCGCTGGACAAGCTGGCGGGCTTTGCCTCGGAAAACGGCCCGGCGTTCTATGGCCTGCCGGTCAGCAGCGAGACCCTGAGCCTGCGCAAATCCGGCACCGCTGTGGATTTCCCGGAGAAGATTGAAACCGGAGATGGCCCGGTGACGGTGTTTGATCCGGGGTTTGCGGTTCATTGGCGTGCGGAATAGCAACACCTGTTAACAATTCTTTAACGATCCCTTCCCCTAGCCCTTGCCGGGAATCAGCCGCCCCCTTCAATTATCGGGTGATTATTTCCCCCCAGCAGTTGCGCTGGCAAATTTCCGGTAAAGGGCAAGGGTATGACGACGTTTTCATTTAAAGGTGTGCGGGCTGATTATGACGATGGTGATGGTTCAGACGTCGTAAGATCGATCAACGCCTTGATCACGGTTCCTTCCGCCTCTTCCACATTCAGCTATACGGTTGTCGGCGATGACGACGGTGTCGATATCATCGAGATGGACGACAACGTCATTCAGCCGATCCTCGACGGCATAAACATGGATAATCTGAGCTCCGACATTCGGGCCGATGACACCCTGATTACCCAGATCAACTGGAAGAGCGGTGGTTCCAGTGTGATTTTCATCGTGTCGCTGGAAACCGGCGATTATACGGACACCGAGTTCTATTTCGTTCTGGATGGCAAGGCTCTGCCCAACGTTAGCTCGGCGGCCGACTGGGCCGCGGTAGAAGCGGATATTGGCAGCATGGGCACCCCCACCGGCGCCTTTGCGCCCGGTGCCGACATTGCCTGGGCTGACATCCCCGGCGTGTCCTCCACCGAAGAGGATGAATTCTGGGGCACGCCCAGACGCGACACCTATAACGGCGGTGCGGGCGATGACTTTTTCGTCAGCTCCGACGGCCGCGACACCTATAACGGCGGCAGCGGCGGCTTTGACCAGGTTGCCTTTACCTGGGACCCCAGCGGTGTGACCGCACATCTGGGCAAAGGAACCGCGACCGATGGCTGGGGCAAGACCGACACGCTGAAAAGCATCGAAACGCTGCGCGGCTCGGCCTACGACGACAAGCTCACCGGCAATGGTAAAGCCAATTACTTCCGCGGCATCGAAGGCGACGACACCATCAACGGCGGCAAGGGCACGGACGAGGTCCGCTATGACCGCGATGAACGCTATGGCGGTACGGACGGCGTGACCGTGAATCTGGCGAAAGGGTTTGCCATTGACGGCTTCGGCGACCGCGACACGCTGACCAGCATCGAACGCGCGCGCGGCTCCGAGAGCGCCGACAATCTGCTTGGCAACGGAGGCGCCAACCGCCTGATGGGACTTGGCGGCAACGACACGCTGTCCGGCAAAGGCGGAAACGACACGATCTACGGCGGCAGCGGCCGGGACAGGATCAATGGCGACGGCGGCAACGACCTGTTGTTCGGCGAAGGCGGAGCAGACCGGTTCATTTTCAAGGGCAGCTTTGGAGACGATACGGTATCTGATTTCTCGACAGGCGGCCGCCAGGAAAAGATCGACCTCTCAGACGTCGGCACAATCAAGCATTTCCGCGACCTGAAGAACAATCACCTGTCCGAAAACGCTGACGGCGATGCGGTGATCAGCGACAACAGGGGCAATACCATTACCTTGGAAGATGTCGCGATTGCCGATCTGTCGGGCAATGATTTCATCTTCTGATTGACCCAATCACTGCGCGGGCCGGATTGCGGCCCGCGCAGTGCCGCAGGCAACCGCCGGGGCTTCAAACCGGCGGCGTTCCGGTTTAAGCACAGCAAAACCGCTGCCGCAAAGGATGCTTGCCGCCATGATCCCCTCGTCCTACCCGTCCCAACAAGAAATCGCCCGCCTGTCGGCCCGGATGCTGCTGGAAATCGGCGCGGTGAACTTTAATACCGAAACGCCCTATACGCTGGCCTCGGGCCTGCCCTCGCCGAGCTATATCGACTGCCGCAAGCTGATCTCCTTTCCGCGGATCCGCTCGACGCTGATGGATTTCATGACCGTCACCGTGATGCGCAATGCCGGGTTCGAGGCGTTCGACAATATCGCCGGCGGCGAGACCGCGGGCATTCCCTTTGCCGCGCTGGTGGCCGAACGTCTGGCGCTGCCGATGACCTATGTGCGCAAGAAGCCCAAGGGCTATGGCAGGAACGCCCGCATCGAAGGCGCGATGAGCGAAGGCGAGCGGGTGCTGCTGGTCGAGGACCTGACCACCGATGGCGGATCCAAGCTGTCGTTTGTCGATGCGATCCGCGAGACCGGTGCCAGCTGCGGCCACACGGCGGTGATCTTCTATTACGACATCTTCCCGGAAACCACCAAGACGCTGGGCGACCACGGGGTCGAGCTGCATTATCTCTGCACCTGGTGGGATGTGCTGGCCGAAGCCCGCGCGCAGGGTGCCTTCAGCACCGAGACGCTGGATGAGGTGGAGACCTTCCTGAAGGATCCCCGCGCCTGGCAGGACGCGCATAAATCCGCCTGACCCTGCGGCAAGCGTTACGGGGCAGCCTGTGGACAAGGCTGCTCCGAATCGCATTTCCGCCTTGGCTGGCGTGCAGATATAGGGGTCTATCCAAGGCACCCCGCATCATGTAGCCTGCATAGGACAGGCTTGCTGGCCCTTTCCGATAAAAAGCCCACAGGCCCCGTGCGGATATCCACAAGGGATCCACAGAGATTCCCAGATAGGAGAACCGCCCCCGGCGCCCTATAAAGCGGTCAAACGACGAGAGCAGTGATGAACGAGATTACTCCCTTTGACGGCGATATGCCCCCTCTGGCGCCGATGCCGGAACCCGCCGCGCCGCAGAACGCAATGCCGGACAATGAGCTGCCGCATTCGGTCGAGGCGGAACAGCAGCTGCTGGGGGCGATCCTGACCAACAACGAGGTCTACGACAAGATCGCGCTGATCATCGACTCGTCGCATTTCTATGATCCGGTGCATGCCCGGATCTATGAGGTGGCCGCAGCGCGGATTTCCAAGAACGCGCTGGCCTCGCCGGTGACGCTGAAGGCGTTTCTGGAAGACCACGAGGGGCTGAAAGAGCTGGGCGGGCCGGCCTATCTGGCCAAGCTTGCCGGCGCGTCGATCTCGGCCTTTGCGGTGCGGGACTATGCGCAGATGATCTACGACCTGGCGATCCGGCGCGAGCTGATCGCCCTGGGCCAGAGCATTGCAGAAAAGGCGCGCCGCGTTGACGTGGCATCAGAACCTAAAGAGCAGATCGTCGAGGCGGAGCAGTCGCTGTATCAGCTGGCCGAACAGGGCCAGACGGAAAGCGGTTTCAAGTCGTTCCTGAAAGCCGTCACAGAAGCGGTTAATGTGACCAACGAGGCATATCAGCGGGGTGGCGGCATGGCCGGCATCTCGACGGGCCTGATGGACCTCGACAAGCAACTTGGCGGCCTGCATCCCTCGGACCTTCTGATCCTCGCGGGCCGCCCCTCTATGGGGAAGACGTCGCTGGCGACCAACATCGCCTTCAACGTCGCCAAGGCCTATAAACGCGGGGTGAAACCCGACGGCAGCGAAGGCGCGCTGGACGGCGGCGTGGTCGGGTTCTTCAGCCTTGAGATGAGCGCCGAACAGCTGGCCGGGCGTATTCTGGCGGAAGCGTCGGAAATCTCCTCGCACAAGATCCGCCAGGGCGACATGACCGAGGGCGAATTCCGCCGCTTTGTGCAGGCGGCCAAGGATCTGGAAAGCTGCCCGCTGTTCATTGACGATACGCCTGCAATCCCGATTTCGCAGCTGGCCGCACGGGCGCGGCGCCTGAAGCGGACCCACGGGCTGGATCTGCTGGTGATCGACTATCTGCAGCTGTGCCGCGGCATGGCCGACAACCGGGTCAACGAGATCGCCGAAATCTCGATGGGGATGAAGGCGATTGCCAAGGAGCTGAACATCCCTGTCATCGCGCTGTCGCAGCTGTCGCGGCAGGTGGAAAACCGCGACGACAAACGGCCGCAGCTGTCGGACCTGCGGGAATCGGGCTCGATCGAGCAGGACGCCGACGTGGTGATGTTCGTGTTCCGCGAGGAATACTACAAGGAGCGGGAAAAGCCCGGCGACCACGAACTGGACAAGATGGAAGAGTGGAAGCAGGCGATGGAGCGGCTGCACGCCAAGGCCGAAGTGATCGTCGGCAAGCAGCGCCACGGCCCCATCGGCACGGTGGAGCTGTCGTTCGAGGCGCAGTTCACCCGCTTTGGCAACCTGGCGAAATCCTGGCAGCAGGGGCAGGAAGACTATTGATCCCGGCCGGTTGCGGCCGCAATCAGGATGACCGTGCCAGGGCCTGGCAGTCCGCGTGACCGTCAGCGCCCCGGCACCGGCCCGGTTCAGCCCCCCCCGCTGGACCGGGCTTATTTGTTCCCCGGCGGCGGAGCTCTGCCGCCATTCCGGTATTTCCCACTTGACCTGCGCGTGCCCCGTGTCATGAACACCGCATGAGCACGGCAAGATTGACAATCAACCTGGATGCGCTGGTCACCAACTGGCGGAATCTGGATGCGCTGACCGGCTGCGAAACCGCAGCCGTGGTCAAAGCGAATGGATACGGCCTGGATGCGGGCCGCGTCGGCAAGGCGCTGGCCAGGGCCGGTGCGCGCAACTTCTTTGTGGCGGCGGCGGAAGAAGGCGGCGCGCTGCGGCGTGCGCTGGGGCCGGGCCCCGGCATCTCGGTGTTCTCCGGCCATATGGAAGGCGACACCAAACTGCTGAAGGATTTCCAGCTGACGCCGATGCTGAACTCGCTGGACCAGATGCTGCGCCATTTCGAGGCTTTGCCGGGGCACCCGTTCGGGGTGCAGCTGGACAGCGGCATGAACCGGCTGGGGATGGAGCACGGCGAATGGGCGGCCGTGGCTGAAATCGCCCTGGGCCAGAACCCGGTGCTGCTGATGTCGCATCTGGCCTGCGCCGATGAGCCGTCGCACGCGATGAACGCCCGTCAATTGCAGAGTTTCCGCGATATGACCGACGGGCTGGAGATTCCGCGCTCGCTGGCGGCGACCGGGGGCATGCTGCTGGGGCCGGATTATCATTTTGATCTCTGCCGGCCCGGTATCGGGATTTACGGCGGATTGCCGTTCCAGGACGCGCTGCCGGTGGTGCAGCTGGACCTGCCGGTGATTCAGCTGCGCGATCTGGAACCGGGCGAGACTGCCGGTTACGGCAACACCTGGACCGCCAAACGCCCCAGCCGCATTGCCACGGTGGCCGCGGGCTATGCCGACGGCCTGCACCGGGCGATGGGCAACGGCGGCATCCAGGTCTTTGCAGGCCGCACCCCCTGCCCCGTCGTGGGCCGGGTCTCGATGGATCTGATCACCGTGGATGTGACGGATCTGGCTGAGGTGCCGGAGACGCTGGCGATTCTCAATGAACAGCAGACCGTCGATGCGCTGGCCGATGCGGCCGGCACCATCGGCTATGAGATCCTGACCTCAACCGGCCACCGCTACGCCCGGACCTACCAGGGATGAACCCGGTTGCCGTCCTGGCCCGGCTGGGCCGCACCGCTTTGGCCGGGCTGGCGGCTGTCGGCCGCGCGGCGCTGTTTGCGCTGCGGGCCTTCAGCCATATGGTCCGCCCGCCCTATTACCCGCGTGAATTCCTGCATGCGCTGCTGAACATCGGCTGGCTGTCGCTGCCGGTTGTGGGGCTGACCGCGATCTTCACCGGCGGCGCGCTGGCGCTGCAGATTTATGCCGGCGGCGCCCGTTTCAACGCCGAGGCCGTGGTGCCGCAGATCGTTGCCATCGGCATGGTGCGCGAATTGGGCCCGGTGCTGGTCGGGCTGATGATTGCGGCGCGGGTGACGTCGTCGATTGCGGCGGAAATCGCCACCATGAAAGTGACCGAGCAGATCGACGCGCTGGTCACGCTGTCGACCCATCCGATGAAATACCTGGTCGCACCCCGCGTGCTGGCGGCGCTGATCACCGTGCCGGTGCTGGTCGGTGTCGGCGACATCATCGGCATCATGGGCGGTTATACCGTGGCGGTGCAGAACCTTGGCTTCAATGCTGCGGCCTACCTGAAGAACACAGTCGACTTCCTGGAACCGCTGGACATCGTCTCGTCGCTGACCAAAGGCGCCGCCTTTGGCACCATCGCGGCGATGATGGGCTGCTATTACGGCATGCAATCGGGCCGCGGCGCGCAGGGTGTTGGCCGCGCCACCAAAGGCTCGGTGGAATCCGCCGCGGTGCTGATCCTGGCCGCCAATTTCGTTCTGACGGGGGTGTTTTTCTCGCTATGATCCGCATGGAAAACGTCCACAAGGCCTTTGGCGACAACGCTGTGCTGAACGGCCTGAACCTGGAAATCCCCAAGGGCACCTCGATGGTGATCATCGGCGGCTCCGGCACCGGCAAATCGGTGGCGCTGAAAAGCGTGCTGGGCCTGATCACCCCGGACAGCGGCGAGATCTATGTCGATGGTAGGCCGTCCGGGTCGGGCGACCGCGACAAGTTCCTGGCGCGGTTCGGCATGCTGTTTCAGGGCGGCGCGCTGTTTGACAGCCTGCCGGTCTGGCAGAATGTGGCCTTCCGCCTGCTGCGCGGCGCCTTGAAGCGCCCGGCTGAGGAAGCGCGCGGGATCGCCATTGAAAAACTGCGCCGGGTGGGCCTGAAGGCGAATGTCGCCGACCTCCTGCCTGCGGAGCTGTCCGGCGGCATGCAGAAACGGGTGGGGCTGGCCCGGGCGATTGCAGCGGAGCCCGAGATCATCTTTTTCGACGAGCCGACGACGGGTCTGGACCCGATCATGTCCGGCGTGATCAACGACCTGATCCGCGAGATCGTGGTGGAAATGGGCGCCACCGCGATGACCATCACCCACGACATGACCTCGGTCCGCGCGATTGCCGACAATGTGGCGATGCTGCACGGCGGGGTGATCCAATGGACCGGCCCGGTGGCCGACATGGATGCTTCGGGCGATCCCTATCTGGACCAGTTCATCCACGGCCGCGCGGAGGGGCCGATCGAGGCGGTGCGGTAGGCCGCTGATTCCCTCACCTTTGCCGAAATACTCCCGCCGGAGGCATCCGGCATGAGGCCATCGCCCGCCTATGCGGGCGGGGTGGAGCTGGCCGGGCCGCAGGCGTCCCGGCTGATGAAGTTTGCAACGTTTTCCCCTTCCCTATTGGCGGAGAAACGCACAAGCCTTGACTGACCCGTAAACACGAGCTGCCATGATCCTCCGCCTCCTCACCCTGTCGCTGCTGATCCTTTACCCCGTCGCCTGGTTTGCGCCCTTGATGCGGGCGGGGCTGCTGCCGGTTTTCGGCCTCAGCGAAATCTCGGTCTTGACCGGGCTGCAATCCTTATGGGGCAGCGACGCGGTGCTGGCGCTGATCGTGACGTTTTTTGCGATCTTCGCCCCCTACCTTAAAACCATCGGGCTGGCGCTGGTGCAGTGGGATCTGCTCGATGCCAAGGTCCAGCCGGTGCTGCATGTGCTGGGCAAGCTGGCGATGGCCGATGTTTTCCTCATCGCGCTCTACATCACGCTGGCCAAGGGGATCGGCCTTGCGACCATCGAAACGGCCTGGGGCCTGTACCTGTTCACGGCCTGTATCGCGGCTTCGCTGGTGCTGGGATTGCTGACTGAACGCACTGCAAAGATTGGGAAAACACCGGAGTGAAAGCTTGATCCGGCGCTGAACCGCTCCATTTTGTAAGGCCGAACACCTGTATCGCAGGGGTCCGGCACGCTGCGCCCGGCTGACGGGCGTCCCCCGCAGCCCGCCTGCCCTGCATCTGTTGCATTGCTGCTGGAGGGGGACCTATGTCCGGCGTTCAATCGATCCTGTTCACTGCCCAGACCGCATTCATGCGGCTGACGTTCCTGCTGATCTGCGGCGGCGCGCTGGCGGCGCTGGCGGCCACCGGGCTGTCGGCCGCGGGCATCTGGCCCTGGCTGAGCCTGCAGGCCGGGCTCGGCGCCGATATCTATCCGCAGGCGGGGATGGCGGCGCAGATCACCCTGACGGCGCTGGCGGTGATGCTGGCCTTTTTCCTGCCTGCCAGCGGCCGCATCCTGGCGCTGGAAACCTCGCACCGGCGGTTTTCCCTGCAGATGGACGATGTGCTGCAGGCCTATCAGCTGGCCCATGCCGCCGACCGTGCCGGGATCTTTACCCTGGCCTCCGAATTCGACGCGGTGAAGGAGCGGCTGGCCTTTTTGCGGTCGCACCCGGATCTGGCCGGGCTGGAGCCGCAGGTGCTGGAAGTGGCGTCGCAGATGAGCCAGGTCAGCCATGAGCTGGCAGAGACCTATTCCGACGCCAAAGTATCCCGCGCCCGGCAGTTTCTGCAGCAGCGGCAGGAGGAGCTGGAGACCTTCAAGGCGCGGCTGGAGGATGCCCAGATCATCATGCATGAGCTGCGCCAATGGACCCGCGATGTGGAGATCGAAGAAAGCATCGCCAAATCGCATCTGGGGCGGCTGCGCGGCGAGCTGTTCGAATTGCTGCCGGAACTGTCGGCGCAGTTGCAGAACCCGCCGGACGGGACTGATCCGCAACCCGGCAGCGTGGTGCCGATTCAGCCGCCCCGCCGCGCGGATTGATACCCGGAGCGCGCGGCAGAGTCTCGCGTCCGCCGCGGCAACCTGCCCCAGGGGCGTGTCCCGGTTCGCAGCCCCTTGAACAAAACGGAAACGTCTGCCACTGATCTGGCATGGCTAAAACATCTTTCTCCTGCTCGGCCTGCGGTGCGAGCTTCTCCAAATGGTCGGGCCGCTGCGAGGGCTGCGGCGAATGGAACACGATTTCCGAGGACAAGGGGCTGAGCTCCGGCCCCTCGAAAAAGTCGCTGGGCATCAAACGCGGGCGCACCATCCCGCTGACCGATCTGGCAACACGGGAAACCCCGCCGCCGCGCAGCTGCTGCGGCGTGGGGGAGCTGGACCGGGTGCTGGGCGGCGGGCTGGTTGCGGCCTCGGCCATTCTGGTGGGCGGTGATCCCGGCATCGGCAAATCCACCCTTTTGCTGCAGGCGGCAGCGCGGTTTGCCCAGTCCGGGGTCAAGACCATCTATGTCAGCGGCGAAGAGGCGTCAGCCCAGGTCAGGATGCGGGCGCAGCGGCTGGGGCTGGCGGATGCGCCGGTGCAGCTGGCGGCGGAAACCAACCTGCGCGATATCCTGACCACGCTGGAAGCAGAGAGGCCGCAGCTGGCGATTATCGATTCCATCCAGACCATGTGGGCCGATCACGTGGACAGCGCGCCGGGATCGGTCAGCCAGGTGCGCGCGGCGGCGCATGAGCTGACAACCTTTGCCAAGCGCAACGGGGTGTCGATCATCATGGTCGGCCATGTCACCAAGGACGGCCAGATTGCCGGCCCCCGGGTGGTCGAGCATATGGTCGACACAGTGCTCTATTTCGAGGGTGAGCGCGGCCATCAGTTCCGCATCCTGCGGGCGGTCAAGAACCGATTTGGCCCGGCGGATGAGATCGGCGTGTTCGAGATGACCGGCGGCGGGCTGGCCGAAGTCATCAACCCCTCGGCCCTGTTCCTGTCCGAACGCGGCGAACCTTCGCCCGGGTCGGTGGTGTTTGCCGGCATCGAGGGCACCCGCCCGGTGCTGGTCGAAATGCAGGCGCTGATCGCGCCCTCGCCGCATTCGCAGCCGCGCCGGGCTGTGGTCGGCTGGGATTCATCCCGGCTGGCGATGATCCTGGCGGTTTTGGAGGCGCGCTGCGGCATTCCGTTTGCCGGATTGGATGTCTATCTGAACGTGGCCGGCGGCATGAAGATTTCGGAACCTGCGGCAGATCTTGCGGTGGCTGCGGCGCTGCTGAGTGCGCGCGAAGACGTGGCTTTGCCCGCCGATACGGTGGTTTTCGGAGAAATTTCACTATCCGGGGCGCTCCGGCCTGCGCCGCAGACCGAAAACCGGTTGAAAGAGGCGCAAAAACTTGGTTTCACGGCGGCAATTGCCCCTGGCGGCAGCAAAACCGTGCCGGTGACCGGCCTGAACTTGAGAAAGTCCAGCGATCTGGCGGGTTTTGTTGGCGAATTCTTCGGGGCCGGCTAAGGTCGCAAAAAATTTGATATCGCAGGCAAACGGGCGAGGGACATGGAAGGTTTCACAATCATCGACGGGGTCGTGGCCCTGGTCATTGTCGTATCGGCGCTGCTGGCCTATTCACGCGGCTTCGTGCGCGAGGCGATGGCCATCGCAGGCTGGATCGCCGCGGGCGTGCTCGCCTTTATCTTTGCACCGCAGGTCGAACCCCTGATGGCAGAAATCCCGGTGATCGGCGAATTCATCGCCGACAGCTGCGAATTGTCGATCATCGCGGCCTTTGCCGCAGTGTTCGCACTGGCGCTGATCGTGGTCTCGTTTTTCACGCCGCTGTTTTCCACCCTGGTGCAGCGTTCCGCGCTTGGCGGGCTGGACCAGGGCACGGGTTTCTTCTTTGGCGTCTTGCGCGGCATTCTTTTGGTGGCAATCGCCTTCTTCCTCTACAATGTCGTGATGACCGGGCAGAGCTTTACAATCGTTGACGAAAGCCGCTCGGCCGCAGTGTTTGAGCGCCTGATCGGCAAGATTGAGGAGCGCAACCCGGAGCAGGCATTGGGCTGGGTCACCACGCAATATGAAGCGCTGATCGGCTCCTGCGGCCAGTAATACCTAAGGATTACCACCTTAAGCCGGACACACGGGCGCCCGCTGGGCGCCCGTTTTGCTTTGAATTCAAAGCGTTCACACAGTTATCCACAGGCAGCAGCGCCCGATGGTTAACGAGGTAAATATTAGTTAACACTTTGTTAACCATATAGAATCACGTGAAGAGCGGCGCATATCCGGATCGTCAAACTTGCGGTAAATCTTAACAAATCCTCAGCCTGCGCCGTCAAAGGGTTAACAATCCCCCTGAAAACGCGGTTTTTGTCCCGGAAAAATCGCACCATCCCGAAATGGGACGCAAGCCCGCCCCAATTTGGTCCCAATTCGGGGGCCTGATGGCTTCAACGGCAAAACGCCGGGCTAAGACGCTCAGAAGGGACATGAACATGCAGCTGGATCACACCACAGATTTCGCCGACTGCCAGCCGGTTGATGTGCTGCTGCTGACCGATCCCCTGCCGCAGAGCCTGAAGGCCGCCCCGGCTGCAAAACGCGCCCGTGTCCGCAGCGGCGGCTTTCTGCCCGCGACCCTGGTGGAGACCGAAGAAGGCTTTAAGCAGGCCCGCGACGTGAAACCCGGCGACATGGTGTTCACCTTTGACGGCGGCGCCCAGGAAGTGAAGGCGGTGCGCCACGCGGTGCCGCGTCTGACCACATGCCTGCATGTCCCGGCCGGGGCTTTGGGCAACGACACCGACCTGATGCTGCCTTCGGACCAGAAAGTGGCACTGGAGATGGACACCGCCGAGCGCCTGTTCGGCCTGCCGGTTGTTGTCGCCAAGCTGATTGCGCTGACCGGCTACAAGGGCATTTCCGCCGCCGCGCCGGAACGCCTGGGCCGCATCCATTTCGAATTTGAAGAAGAAGAGCTGGTTTGGGCCGAAAGCGGCATGCTGATGCCCGCAGGCGATGTGGCTGAAGACTCGGCCTTTCATCAACTGTCGCTGACCGAAACCCGCCAGGTTCTGGCCAGCGATGAAGGCCGTGCCCTGGCCGCAACCGGCATGGGCGACACCGACGCCCGCCTGCCCAGCCCGCTGGACAACCTGCTGGACCGCATTCTGGCGGCCTGATCCCCGGCCCCGTAAACCAAACCATCCCTCCCCCCCTGGCCCGCCACTGTGCGGGCCTTTTCTTTGCCAGACCGCCCGTTTGCAACGCGGGAGACCCGCTCCCTGACGTTTGCAACAGAACTGTCCGGAAATTTTCTAGCGATTTCAGAACGCATGTTCCGGATGCAGGCGTGTTCGGGGAAAAAGTTGCCCGGAAAACAGTTGTGTGCCAGCATCAGACACAGGCGCAGAACACACAACAGACCGCTTGGCGCCCGGTTCCAGGGAGGATTTAACGATGAACTTGCGGCCCGACCCCACATTTCATGCCACCCCCAAGCTCGCCATGGAAGCCCCGGCCGAGACGCTGGCTTTCACCCTGATGCTCAGCCCTGATGGCTCGCAGCCCGACGGGCTGGCGGTTGTCGATGTGGATCCGAATTCGGACAGCTACGGCGATATCGTGCACCAGCTGATGATGCCCAACAAGGGCGACGAATTTCATCATTTCGGCTGGAACGCCTGTTCATCGGCCCTGTCGCCGCTGACGGGGCACGCGTTTCTGGAACGGCGTTATTTGATTATTCCCGGCATCCGCTCCAGCCGGATCTACGTGATAGACGTAAAAGAGCCGCTGCAGGCGAAGATCCACAAGATCATCGAACCGGAAGAGGTCTTTGCCAAGACCGGCTATTCCCGCCCGCATACCATTCACTGCGGGCCTGAGGGTATCTATGTCTCGACCCTGGGCGGCGGCGGCGAAGACGGCACCGACGGGCCGCCGGGCATCTTCATCATGGATTGCGAGACCTTCGACATTCTGGGCCGCTATGAAATGGACCGGGGCGCGCAGGACAAGCATTATGATTTCTGGTGGAATCTGCCGCGCGATTACATGGTCAGCTCGGAATGGGGCCTGCCGCCGCAGTTTGAAAACGGCATCGTGGCCGAGGATCTGCTGAGCAACAAATACGGCCATTCAATCCATTTCTGGAACCTGCGCGAGCGCAAGAATGTGCAGACCATCGACCTGGGCGAAAACCACCAGATGGCGCTGGAGATCCGGCCCGCGCATGATCCCTCCAAAGACTACGGGTTTTGCGGCGTGGTGGTGGATACCACCAACCTGCAGGGCGCGATCTTTACCTGGTGGCAGAAGGATGACGGCACATTCGAGGCCAGGAAAACCCTCACCATCGACCCGCGCCCGGAGAAGCCGGAAAACCTGCCGCCGCTGCTGCAGGGGTTCGAGGCGGTGCCGCCGTTGGTCACCGACATCGACCTGAGCCTGGACGACAAATACCTGTATGTGGCCTGCTGGGGGCTGGGTGAAATGCATCAGTATGATGTTTCTGACCCTATGAACCCCAAGCTGGCGGGCAAGGTTGAACTGGGCGGGATTGCCCGCGGCGCCAAGCACCCCAACGGCAAGGATTTTGCCTATGGCCCGCAGATGGTCGAGATCAGCCGCGACGGCAAGCGGGTCTATTGGACCAACTCGCTCTATTCCACTTGGGACGACCAGTTCTATCCGGGCGGCGAAGGCGGCCAGATGGTGATGGCCAAGGTGGGCGAAAACGGCGGGCTGGAACTGGACAAGGATTTCTTTGTCGAATTCCCCAAAGGCTACCGCAGCCACCAGATCCGGCTGGAAGGGGGCGACTGCTCCACCGACAGTTTCTGCTATCCCTCCGTCTGACGGGTGGCGGAACTCTCAACGGCGGCGGCCCTGTGGTGGGCCGTCGTTGCGTCGGGGATCTATCACGGGGTGAACCCGGGGATGGGCTGGCCGCTGGCGGTCTCCTCGGCGCTGATGGAGCGGCGCAGGACCAGCCTGTTCAAGGCGCTGCTGGCGCTGGCCTTTGGCCATCTGCTGGCAATGGCTGCGATCCTGCTGCCGTTTTCGGCACTGTTGTGGCTGACGGAATGGCATGCGGAAATCCGCATCGGCGCGGCTTGCCTGGTGATTGCGCTGGGGGTGTATCTGCTGATCAACCGCCGTCATCCGCGCTTTCTGGCGCGGGTGCCGCCGTCGCGGCTGGCGCTGTGGTCGTTCCTTGCCGCCATGGCGCATGGCGCGGGGCTGATGCTGGTGCCGGTCTATCTGGGCCTTTGCGGCCCGGACCAAGGCGCAGGCCACGCCGCCGCCTATACGCTGATGGGGCGCAATGCCGGCATCGCCGTAACTGTGGCGCTGGCCCATACCCTTGCCATGACCGCAGCCGGCGGGGTGCTGGCGCTTGGCGTTTATCATTGGCTGGGGCTGAGGTTCCTGTCCAAGAGCTGGTTCAATCTGGATCTGGTCTGGGCGCTGAGCCTTGTTCTGGTGGGTGTTATTTCGCTGCTGACGCTGCATTGATGCCGCCGTGCGGACCATCCTTCCCCGCCCCGTTGCCGCAGTGCGGCATCGGATCTGTGATCCTGTGATGACAGCCGCGGCGAAAGGCACTATGTGAGGGCCGGAACAGGAATCGGATTCGGAGCCATACCGCCTTGCTGCTGCAGACGCTGCCCGCCTGCCCTTGCGGACCTGACCTGACGCGCTGCGCGCCGGGTGCCGGCGGCGCATTCGGCGCTCAGGCTCAGGCCGGCTTGCCGGTACGGTCCTTTGGCGCAGCCCGGGCAGCCGGATTGGCGCGCAGCAGGCATAATGCGCTAGACTGCCATCCGAACCGCTTCCATCAGCAACCGAACAGCAAAGCCTAAGTGGGATTGGAGCCAGCCAATGTGCGGGATTTTGGGGATCGCAAGCCGGGACACGGATGTCTTTGCGGAGATTTATGACGGGCTCTTGATGCTGCAGCACCGCGGCCAGGACGCCTCGGGGATTGTGACCTACACCGGCGAGTTCTTCCGCGAGCGCAAGGAAAACGGTCTGGTCAAGGATGTGTTCGGCCCGCAGGATGCCGACACCCTGACCGGCAAGACCGGCATCGGCCATGTCCGCTATCCCACCGCGGGTTCGCTGAGTGCGGCCGAAGCGCAGCCGTTTTTTGTGAACGCGCCCTATGGCATCTATCTGGTGCACAACGGCAATATCACCAATACCGCCGAGCAGCGCGAAAAGGTGACCGGCAAATACAGCCGCCATCTGCGCACCACCTCCGATTCCGAAATCATGCTGAACGTGCTGGCCGACAAGGTGGCTGACGCGATCAAGGTCAATGGCAATGCCGAGCCGGTCCGCAATATCTTTGCCGGTGTGAAGATGACGATGGAGCGGATCCAAGGCGCCTATTCGGTGCTGTGCATGATCGCCGGTGTCGGCATGCTGGCGTTCCGCGATCCCAACGGCATCCGCCCGCTGTCCGTGGGCAAGCGCCCGGCAGAAAGCGGCGGCGAGGATTTCTGCTTTGCCTCCGAAGACGTGGCCTTTGGCATCAACGGCTTTGAAAAGCTCCGTGATGTGAAGCCCGGCGAGGCCATTCTGGTTGATCTGGACGGCAATATGCATACCTTCCAGGCGGTCGAGGGCAAGCTGACCCCCTGCATTTTTGAATATGTCTACCTGGCGCGGCCCGATTCCATGATGGACGGGGTGTCGGTCTACAAGACCCAGCTGCGCATGGGCCAGGCGCTGGCCAGGCAGATCCAGGAGGCAGGGCTGGAAATCGACAGCATCATCCCGGTGCCTGATTCGGCCCGTCCCGTGGCGCTGGAAGTCGCCAACTCCACCGGCATCCGTTACCGCGAAGGGCTGGTGAAGAACCGCTATGTGGGCCGGACCTTTATCATGCCGGGCCAGGCGGAACGTCAGAAATCGGTGCGCCGCAAGCTGAACGCCATCCCGCTGGAATTCAAGGGCCGCAACGTGCTGCTGATCGACGATTCGATCGTGCGCGGCAACACGATTAAAAAGATCGTGCAAATGTGCCGCGATGCAGGCGCCAAGAAGGTCTATATCGCCTCTGCCTCGCCGCCGGTGAAATACCCGAACGTCTATGGCATCGACATGCCGACCAAGCACGAGCTGATCGCAAACGGCCTCAGCATCGAGGAAATCCGCGAGGAGCTGGGGGCGGATGCGCTGTTCTATCAGAAGCTCGAAGACCTGATCTGGGCGGCGCAGGAAGGCAACCCGGACATTCAAGGCTTTGATTGCTCCTGCTTTGACGGCAACTATGTCACCGGCGTCACCGCTGAATATCTGGACGCGCTTGAAGGCAGCAGCCGGGTCAGCGCCAAGATTCAGGACATGCCGGCCCCCGGTGCCTCCTGGAACGCTTCGAAACTGGCCACCGGCTGAGGCAGCCGCCCCCGCGATCCATGGGGGTTTGATATTCCGGCTGCATCCGCGTATGAGAGCTGCCAACAGTGCATGGGGAGGCGCTGGCCGTGACGGCCCGCGCCTTTTCCTATGCTTTCAGATGAAAGGCCGCCTTTTGGACGCGCATCTTGCCCGCATGCTGATCTCCCCGCGCCAGTGCCGCTGCTGCGGCGCCACATTTGCGCAATTGCTGAGCCTCAGCTGCGACCGGCCCGATATCTGCTCCGAGGACATGGAGGTGGAGGACAACTCTGCCGTCCTGGCCACCCGCGGCGACATCCTGACGGATGATTTCTGCCGCTTGGGCGAGCTGCGCTTTATCCGCGCGGTGCTGGCGGTGCCTTTGGCAAACAGCCGCGGCGAGGAGTTCATCCTGGGCACCTGGGCCAGCCTCAGCCGCGATGATTTCGACGCCTATCTCGACCTCTTCGAAATGCGCGAGACGGAAAAGCTGGGCGACCGCCCGGCCTGGCTGGCCAATGCGATCCCGCCGGATATGGCGGTGCCTGCGGGCTGCATGCTGGAGATGCGCCCCGGCGGTGAGTATCCTGAGCTGAGGGTCACCGAGCAGAACCATCCGCTTTATCCGCTGCAAAAGGACGGAGCCGAGCTGGAGGAGCTGCTGGAGCTGCTCTATGCCTATGGCCACGACCTGCCGTCGCTGGTTTATGACGCCTGAGCGGGTACTGCGGCAGCCGGTCTCGCGGTCCCGTTGCGGCCGTCCGCGGCTTCCCGCCGATCCAGGTGCCGCCGCACCGGATGCGGCTTGATACGCAGCCTGCGGCAGCCCAGATACGTCCGGATTAATGAGGAACGGACGGTATGTCGAACACAGAGATTGAGACCGGCACCCCTGCCAAGGTGGCCGGGCTTGCGACCCAGACCAATGCAATGAACCGCGGCAACCTGAGCCTGCTGGGCCTGTACGGTCCCGAGGACAGCATGACTGCGCTGATCCGGCTGCCGTCGGGCCGCACCCGCAAAGTATCGCGCGGCAGCCGCCTGTCATCGGGCCAGGTGGTGGCAATTGACGCCAAGGGGCTGATCCTGAATTCCAGAGGCGAAAGCAAGCGTCTGATGATGCCGGGCAGCTGAACCGTCCGGACCCGCGCGGCCGTGCGGTTTTTTTTCGTGAAAAGCTGCGGGAGTTTCCATCAAAACCCCTGCGCGTCCCAGGGCTGAATTCAGCACCTCTTGACCTGCCCGCGCCCGCGGCCCATGAAGGCGGCCATGACAGACAAAATCGCTCTCATCACCGGCGCATCGCGCGGCCTTGGCAACGCCCTGGCCGAAGCGCTTGCGCCCACCCATCACATTGTCGCCGTTGCCCGCACCACCGGCGCGCTGGAAGAGCTGGATGACCGCATCAAGGCCGCGGGCGGCTCTGCCACCCTGGCGCCGATGGACATCACCGTTCCGGAGGCGATGGCGACGCTCTGCCGCGGCATCCACGACCGCTGGGGCAAGCTGGACCTGTGGCTGCATACTGCAATCCACGCCACCGCCCTGTGCCCGGCGCCGTCGGTTGCCCCCAAGGACTGGACCAAGGCCGTGGCCATCAACGCCACTGCGACCTCGGTGCTGATCCCCTATGTGGCGCCCTTGCTGGGCCAGTCGGGCCGCGCGGTGTTCTTTGACGACGCCAAGGCAGGCGAGAAGTTCTATGGCACCTATGGCGCCACCAAGGCGGCGCAGATGGCGCTGGCCCGCAGCTGGCAGGCCGAGGCCGAACGCACCGGCCCGCAGGTGCGGATCCTGGACCCGCAGCCGATGGCCACCGCCCTGCGCGCCCGCTTCCACCCGGGCGAGGACCGCAGCGCCCTCGCCGCCATTCAGGACGAAGCCGCCCGCCTGCTGCCGCAGATCCTCGCGGACTGACGCCTGCCGCCGTCCCGCGCCGTGCGCGGCGCCCGGCCCAACGCCTGGAACGGCATCTGTGATGCCGGCCCGGGGGGCGGGAGCGCACCCCTCCGCCCGGCCTGTTGCCTCCCTGCCCCGCTTTGCGGCTGATCCTGCTTCGATCCGCGAAAACCTTGCCCCCTAACGGTGCAGGTCCTATTCAATCGAAAACCCGGTTGAACACGGCAGGCAGACACCCCATGCGCATACTGATCACCAATGACGACGGCATCAGCGCCGAAGGACTGACCATTCTCGGCGCCATCGCCCATGAGGTCGCAGGCCCCGGCGGCGAGGTCTGGACCGTGGCCCCGGCGTTTGAACAATCCGGCGTCGGCCATTGCATCAGCTACACCCGCCCCACCATGCTGAGCCAGCTGGGCGAACGCCGCTTTGCCGCCGAAGGCTCGCCCGCAGACTGCGTGCTGGCGGGGCTGCATGTGGTGATGCAGGGCGCCAAGCCCGATCTGGTGCTGTCGGGCGTGAACCGCGGCAACAACTCAGCCGAAAACGCGCTCTATTCCGGCACTCTTGGCGGCGCCATGGAGGCCGCGCTGCAGGGAATCCCGGCGATGGCGCTGTCGCAGTATTACGGGCCTGCCAACCGCGGGACCGCCAACCCGTTCGAGGCCGCCGCCGTGCATGGCGCGGCGCTGGTCAACAAGATCCTGGCCGCCCAGCCGCAGGACCAGCAGGACTACCGGCTGTTTTACAATATCAACTTCCCGCCGGTCCCTGCGGCGGACGTCAAGGGCACCCGCGTCGCCACCCAAGGGTACCGCCGCGGCAGCCATTTTTCGGCCGAGGAACAGCTGTCGCCGACCGGGCGGCGCTACCTGTGGATCCGCGGCGGCAATCAGCAGGTGGAGACCGCTGCAGGATCAGACGCCGCGGTGAACCTGGACGGCTATATCTCTGTCACCCCGATGCGCGCCGACCTGACCGCGCGCGATGCACTGGATGCGCTGAAGGCGATTGAAAGAACCTGCGCATGAGCGGACCCGATCCGGAAACCAAGATGCAGTTCCTGTACTCCGTGCGCTCGCGCGGGGTGACGGACCAGAAGGTGCTGGAGGCGATCGAAGCCATCGACCGCGGCATGTTCGTGCGCGGCATCTTCACCGACCGCGCCTATGAGGACGTGCCGCTGCCGATTGCCTGCGGCCAGACCATCTCGCAGCCCTCCGTTGTCGGGATGATGACCCAGGCGCTGGAAATCAGCCCGCGCGACACGGTTCTGGAGGTCGGCACCGGCTCCGGCTACCAGGCGGCGGTGCTGTCGAAACTGGCGCGCCGGGTCTATACCATCGACCGCCACGCAAGGCTGGTGCGCGAGGCGCGGGCGGTGTTCGAGCAGCTGCAGCTGGCCAATGTGACCTCGCTGGTCGGCGACGGCAGCCACGGCCTGAACGAACAGGCGCCGTTTGACCGGATCATCGTGACCGCCGCCGCCGAAGATCCGCCAAGCCCCCTGCTTGCGCAGCTCAAGACCGGCGGCATCATGGTGCTGCCGGTGGGGCAGTCCGACCATGTGCAGACGCTGATCCGGGTGCGGAAAACCGAAGACGGGCTGGACTATGACGAGCTGCGCCCGGTGCGGTTTGTGCCGCTGCTTGAGGGATTGGGCAAGGACACGTAAACTGCCGGCGGATTTCAGCCGCCGCCCGGACGGCATGAGCTATAATGATTGACGCGAGAGAATCCCCGCGAAAAAGGGGAAGCGTGTTTTGAGGAGAGCAAAATGACCCGGACCCCCCCCAACCGGACCGAATCCCGCGGCCTGCCCCGTGCAAGGCTGCTGGCCGTATTGCCGCTGGCCGGGATGCTGACCGGGGTGCTGGCCGCCTGCCAGGGCCCGCTGGACTATGACCTGCGCGGCCAGCTGGGCGCCTTTAACACCGCCGGCGCGGCCCAGACCGCAACAGCGCACCGGCCCTCGCCGGATGCCCGCGGGCTGATCTCCTACCCCTCTTATCAGGTGGCGGTGGCGCAGCGCGGCGATACGGTTTCGGACGTCGCTGCCCGCATCGGCCTGCCGCCCGCAGAAGTTGCCCGGTTCAACGGTATGGAAACCGGCGACAAGATGCGCCAGGGCGAGGTGCTGGCGCTGCCGCGCCGCGCGCCGGACAGCCTGCCTGGCAGCGCCGCCGCGGGGGCCGTCGATATTGCAACGCTGGCGGGCCAGGCTATCGAGACCGCGCCGCTGACCTCGCCCAACCCCGGTTCCGTCACCCCTACCGCGATTCAGCCGGTGCCGAAGCCGCAGCCGCCCAAGGTGCAGGCCGGCCCCGAGCCGGTGCGCCACAAGGTGAAGCGCGGCGAGACCGCCTATACCATCTCGCGGCTTTACCAGGTGCCGGTGAAATCGCTGGCGGAATGGAACGGCCTGGGCAGCGATTTTGCGGTGCGCGAAGGCCAGTTCCTGCTGATCCCCCTGAAAGAGAAAGCCGCGCCCCGGCCGGCCCCGGCCGCCGCGGCAGTCACCGAACCGGGGGCCGGCTCGGTGACGCCGGTGCCGCCAAGCGCCAGCCAGCCGCTGCCGGAAGAAAAGGTCGAGCCTGCCGCCGTTGCCCCCGCGGCGGAAACCCTGCCCAAGCCGGAACTGCCCGAACCCACCCGCGCCAGCAGCGCTGCCATGGCCTATCCGGTGCAGGGCAAGATCGTCAAAACCTACGCCAAGGGACGCAATGACGGCATCGACATCGCCGCCGCCGCCGGTGCGCCGGTCAATGCAGCCGAGGCCGGCACCGTGGCGGCGATCACCAAGGATTCCAACAACGTGCCGATCGTGGTGATCCGCCACAGCCAGAAGCTGCTGACCGTCTATCAGAACGTCGGCAATATCACCGTGAAGAAGGGCGAAAGCGTGGTGCGCGGCCAGCGTATTGCCTCGCTGCGCGGCGGCGACGACGCCTATGTCCATTTCGAAGTGCGCGACGGGTTCGAAAGCATCGACCCGCTGAGCTACCTGAACTGACGGCAGTAAGGCCTGTTATTTATGAAAAGCCCGGCCTTATGGCCGGGCTTTTCTTATTCCGGGGCGTTGCGGCCTATCGCAAGGCCACCCCGTGCCGCCCGGCGAGGTCAGTGAAGAACTGCCAGGCCACCCGGCCCGAGCGGGCGCCGCGGGTGGCCTGCCATTCGATCGCCTCGGCCCGCAGCGTCTCCGCATCCGGTTTGACCCCATAGGCCGCGCAATAGCCCGCGATCATCGCCAGGTATTCGTCCTGATCACAGGGGTGGAACCCCAGCCACAGGCCGAACCGGTCCGACAGCGAGACCTTCTCCTCCACCGCTTCCGACGGGTTGATGGCGCTGGAGCGCTCATTCTCGATCATGTCGCGCGGCATCAGATGGCGCCGGTTCGAGGTGGCGTAGAACACCACATTTTCGGGCCGCCCCTCGATCCCGCCGTCCAGCACCGCCTTGAGGCTTTTGTAATGCTGGTCGTCATGGCTGAACGACAGATCATCGCAGAACAGGATGAACCGGTGCCCGGAGCCGCGCAGGTGGTTCAGCAGCCGCGCCACCGAGGGCAGATCCTCGCGCTGGAGTTCCACCAGCTTCAGCTCCGGGTGATCCGCCGCCAGCGCGCCATGCACGGCTTTGACAAGGCTGGATTTCCCCATCCCCCGCGCGCCCCACAGAAGCGCGTTGTTGGCGGCGAAGCCCTGGGCAAACCGGCGGGTGTTCTCCAGCAGCGTATCGCGGGAACGGTTGATGCCGACCAGCAGGTCCAGATCGACCCGGTTGACCGCCCCGACCGGCTCCAGCCGCTCCGGCCCCACATGCCAGACAAAGGCGCTGGCCGCGTTGAAATCAGGGGTTTCCAGCGGGGCCGGAGACATCCGCTCCAGCGCCTCGGCAATGCGGGTCAATGCGATCTGGTCCATGAGGTGCCTCCGTCCGTCAGTTACCGGATTTCAAAGCATGTTCCGGCAGGGGCGGCAAGAGGGGCCAAGAAATAGCCGAGCTTGAAACCACTCTGCTCCGGCAAGTTATGAATGTCTCATCAGCGGACAGAGCCGCCACTGACTGCCCAGTCTTGAAGGTCTGCATTGTGGGCTTTGCTCGGCACCCGGATGCCCTGATGACGGGACTGAATACCTAAGGGCAGGACGACGGCCTCTGGGGAAAGCAAATAGACACGGTGTACATTTTATTGTTTGCAATATCCCAGTATTTTTTTGGACCTATCCAAACTGACACTCAAGCTTCGAAGGCGCGCGCAACAAAACGTGGCCGCGGCCGAGCTCTGCTATGCCTTGGCGCTCAAATTGCTTCAAGAGCCGGTTGACCCATTGGCGGGACAGGCCGGTTTCGGTCGCGAGCTGTGCCTGAGTTACGTAGACTTTCTGGCCAGCGGGCTGCCCGTCTTCCAATCTTGCCAGGAGCGAAGCGGCAAGCCGTTTTGAGCCGCAATCGGAATGACTTGGCGAACACATCACTTCCGCAGTTTGGCACTGCAATATTTGCATGAAATTTGCTGCAAACTGGGCCGAGATGGAAAAGGCACTCATAAGCCGGAGCGGCGTGAAGAAATAGATACTCGATGCTTCGATAATCCAATGTGCTTCAGAACTTGTGTATGTCTCTGACAAATTGATAATAGCCGGCGCAACCTTTGCAATAATATCGTGACCGTCGTCCACGTCGTCAGAAATCGGGCGGAGACCCACGCGACCACTCAGGAAAACCGCCGTTTGTTCATCTTGTTGGCTGTAGGCCTCGAGCCACGCATTGGATGTTGTGTTTACGTGGCGGCCAAGCTCCAGAATTTCGGTCCAGTTTTGCCAAGGCAAATTCTGACACAGGACCCCTTCCTGATTTACACGGGTCATGTGGGCTTTCCCAACTGCGCGGCGACCCAATCAAAGGTCTTTTTGGCACCGCCAAAAGGAAAAAAGTGCAATTTCACCGGTACCCGGTCGTTCAGGACAAGCGCCTGCGAAAGCTCGTCGATCAGTTCTGCCGGTTGAAAGCCTTTTAACAAACCGACCATTGCACCGGATCTTTTACGAAGCGCCGAAAGGGATGGCCCCACGCCGCATAGCACCGAGTATTTGATCCGCGCAGGGATCGAGGTCACCCCCGTGATCCCGATGTTTATTGGCGTAACAATTCCCCTCGCGCGCAGCATATTTATCCAACTGGCATAAGAACCTGCATCAAAGCCGAACTGGGTGGTGATGAAAGCTTGTATGCCCCGGGCTGCCAAGAATTCCAGCTTGTTTTCCAAAGCTTCTACAAGTTGCGCGCCGCCAATCCGGGGGTGCCCTTCGGGGGGGCCGCTGATTGGAATGTGACTAGACCCCAGGTCAGAAATCGAGGGGACTGCCAGCACAGGCATCGCGTCATTGTAGGGGCCCAGACTGCCATCGCGATCCCCTGCCAGAACCAACAACCGGCAGGCTCCACCAGAGCGCGCGGCAGTCAGATGCTCGCGCAGTTGGCTCTCGTTTTGCAAGTGGCGTGCGCCCACATACGGCACTGGCTGATACCCCAAATCAACGAGTGTCTTACAGGCGCCCTCCAGGCCCGCCATGTCCTTGTTCGACAAATGGGGAAGATAAACCTCTGACCCGGGAACAAAACCATCGGCAGGCGGGCAAAAAGATTGTGCCTTGGATGCCGGTATTTCGAGAGAGTACCCCGACAGCAATTGGTCCCTGACAAAGTGGAAATTGATTGGTTCGCGGGATGTCTGGGGCAACGGCTTCCCTCCGGCCTAACAATCTAACAATGATGTTAGATTAAGCCTTTCTCGGCTTCAGTCAAGAAATTTGACCTTGCCCCGATCATGCTGTGTCAACGCGTTGACACAGCAACCAAGGAAACTCGGTTAGCGTGAAGCGTTAACTTTCATCAAGGGAGGAAATCTGATGACAAAGCGCCGTAAAACAAGGCTCAAGCACTTGGCCGAGAAGGTCGCAAAAGGAGAGCGCATTGTCGGCATGGAATGTCACGACACCCCCAGTGCGATCATAGCCGAAGAGCTTGGAATGGATTTACTGTGTTGTGGAAGTCCCGGTCCGATGGGGCTGATGGGCCATAAATCTATGGCGACCGTAGATTTTGAAGAGCAGCTCTATATGCTGGAGGGCGTTCTGCGTGGAGCGTCCTCGCCCTTTATCATCTGCAACATGCCCAACACCACAGCGAGTATTTCCATCGAGGAATCGGTGCGTAACGCGGCGCGGGTGGTCAAGCTGGGTGCGGATGGTGTGCATATTGAACCCTCAATGGGCACGATCGAACATATGCGTGCCATCGTTGCGGCAGGGGTTCCGATTGTGGGCCATTTCGGCGTTCAAGGCGAACGCGCGGTGATGAACTCCGGCCATGCGCCAGCGGGGCGCACAGCAGAAGACGCCGCGAAGATTGTTGAACTGGTGCGCGCTTCAATTGACGCGGGGATTTTCGCAGCTTTGTTCGAGCATACTTCGGTCGAACTGACGAAATGGTGCTACGAGAACCTGCCGGTTGCTGTCGCAAGCCTTGGGTCTGGTCCGCACGCGCACGGCATCTTTCATGTATCGAGCGATATCATCGGCTGTTCGGTCTTCCCAATCCCGCCCAAGCGCGAAGTCTTTGGTGACGTCATGGGTGAGATGCGCAAGGCCTATACAGAATATTTCAACCGCGCCACGGGCGGCCAGTTCCCAAACCCGGAATTATCTCACAATATGCATGACGGCGAGATGGAGAAATTTACCAAACTCATGAACTGATGCCGAGGGCAGAGCCGATGAAACCAGACCAGTTCTTGTCTTGGCTATCGGCTCTGCCTTTATGCAAGGGCACGAGCGTTGAGTGTGGGGCCGGTAACGCTGAGATCGCCCAATTTCTGGCAAACCGATACGCGACATCCTGCGCCGTCGATATCAATCCAATTCCGCTTCCTCCAGATACATTGGTCAAAGCGATATGTGCGGATGCAGGAGTTTTGCCGTTTGAGGACTCGTCAGTAGATTTGGTCCTGTCGATGCAGGCGCTGCATCATTTCGACGTCGCCAAACATCTGGCCGAGGCGCGTCGCATACTTCGTCCAGACGGTGTCTTTGCCGCCCTGTGCTGGGGTGAGATTTCGTTGCCCGGTGATGTCCGACACGCCTACACCCCAATCTTTGACGCAATCGCCCCGTTCTGGGAGCCGCAGCGCGCCTTTGTGCTGTCCGGGTACAAAGGCCTCGAATTTGCGGGGGTTTCAGTCACGCGCCCCCGGGCGGAAATGCGGAGAAAATGCAATCTGGACGGACTGGAAGAGGTCATGGCCACCTGGTCCGCGGTACAAGGTGCGATCACTGCGGGAATTGATTTGCCTGACCCTGATCTGTCCGTGCTGCGCAAGGACGAAAACGCAAAGTTTGATATCAGGTGGCCACTGCTCGGCCCGGTATTCCGGGTACCAACCTAAGTCGACTGCCAGATCATCTGCGCCATGTCCGTGCGGTCCGGGCTGGTCTGCATCGGACACTCGGGACAGGTCTGCGGCGTTGGCTTGTTCTTGCAGCCTTGGCACCCTTTTAGCAGCCGAACGGTGCGCCGAATTTCATTCTGCATCGCCAAAATGCCAGCCGCCTGATCACGCAAATCATCGGTCAGATGCTCCAATAACTCCATCATCGCGGCGCTGGATTGATCCCCGGTTTCATAATCGCGCCGTCGCGTCGCAATCGTCTTGATCATCTCGACAGAGATATTCAGCTCTCTCATCTTCATGGCAAGCCGCGCAATGGACAGCTCTGTTTCGCCATAATACCGCGTCCCGCCTTCTGAGCGACTGGGGGAAATAATACCCAGCTCTTCATAGCCACGCAGGGTACGCACGCTCAGCCCTGATGCCTTTGACAGGTCGCCGATCTTGTGCATTCTGTTGTCGTAGCCATGCGCCATGTTATCTACTCCAACACTTATTGTGCAAATTCATCGCACCCGCGCCAAAGCACTGACCGCACCATAGGTCGCAACGCAGTAGGGCACTGTATACGTCAGAAGGCATTTCAGCAGATTCACTGATCCCGAATGCACCCACTGGTCGCCCTGATTTATCAGGTTAAGCACGGTGCCAACCACAAGTGCCACAATCAAAGATCGTTTGACGATATCCGGACGAAAGGCGGTCCTATACATAGTATTCTGCATTCACCTTATCAATCTAACACCAATGTCAGATATCATGTTTGGTGCTAAGTTGCCAGCCTCCGTCCTGAGAAACTTTCGTAGTAGTTCGGCAGAGCCGATCAACCCTATTTGCATCAAGCAATACTGAGGAAAGCAGATCTTCGAAAAAGTTGCAGCATCGGTCAAAATGGGCTCAAAGCTGACTGGCAGCTCGTAACAGAAATCGTCAAAAAAAGCGCCATTCCAGACGCGCCTTTCTGTTTCAAACCGTCTCCGGCTGACTGGCCCTTGCCGGCCTCGGCCGCGAACCCGGCCATCATCGGGTCGCCGGGACGGGCGTCCATCTCGTCCTTGTCGTCATTATGGCGCCCACGCACAGCTGTTCGCTTGGCGGCCCCGCCTTGTTTCCGGGCAGGACGCTCAATCCGCAGCGAAGCAGTAGAAATAGCCGTTGCCGCCGGTGGCGCGCAGGTTGTCCGCGCTGCAGCCGCGGGAATTATGCGCCGCATTCCAGGAGGTGTTGCCGCCGCCGTGGCGGTCGTGGTGGCCGACCGTGGCCGCGCCCTCGCCGCTGGAGGTCCAGTTCGAACAGGTCTTGTCGCCCTCCTGCCAGGGGAAATAGGCGGTGCCGTCGGCCTGGGTGCCGGTCAGGATGTCATGCTCGTTCGGGCTGTCGCCGCGGCCCTTGATCCGGTTGCCGTTCTCATCAACCGCGGTGCGGGCATAGAGGTTGGGCATGATGTGCAGCTGGTCCAGATCCACCGCGATCAGCTCGCCATTGGCATTGTACCAGGGACCGGTGCCGATGCGCGCGCGGGCCGAGATGCCGCGCTTGCCCTCTTCCTGGGTGCTGAGATAGGCGCGCCAGGTCCGCCCGGTGGAGCCCGCCGCCTCTGCCAGGCTGGCGCAATGGGCATCGGCCCCTTCGAGACCGCCGAGGTTGCCGCCGTCGCCAAGCCCGGCGGAGGTGACAAAGAACCCCATCGGCGGGTCTTCGGCGGAAGATGCGGATGCAAGCGCGCAAACCGCCGCGCAGGACAATGCAGTCAGAACCTTTTTCATGGAAACCTCCCAACACTTAAATACTGGCGACAGCATGCTGCACGGCCTGGGACAAAGATACTTGGATGCCGGGATCTTCACGGAAGCGTGTTCGCTGGCCGGGGCGGGATCAGAAAACGAAAAAGGCGCGCCGTTGCCGGCGCGCCCCTCTGTTTCATGCCATCACCGGCCTACTTGTCCTTGCGGTCTTCAGCTTCGAATTCAGCCATCACCGGATCGTCGGGATGGGCATCCATCTCATCCTCATCATCATAGTAGCCATCGGCGCGCAGCTGCGCTTCGCGCTTTTTCTCGACGCGGCCGACCAGGAAAATCGAGATCTCGTAAAGGCCGTAAACCACCACAAACAGGATCACTTGCGTGATCACATCCGGCGGTGTCACCAGCGCTGCCAGCACCAGGATCGCCACCACCGCGTATTTGCGGACGGCACCCAGGCCCTCGGCGCTGACCAGCCCGGCCTTGCCCATCAGCGTCAGCAGCACCGGCAGCTGAAAGCACAGGCCGAAGGCGACAATGAACTTGATGGTCAGGTTGAGATATTCCTGCGCCGAACCCTGAAACACCACGCTGAGCCCCTGGTTCACTTCCTCGCCGGTGACAGCCTCGCCGCCGGCCCCGAACTGCTGGAAGCCCAGGAAAAAGTCATAGGCCAGCGGTGTCACCACATAAAAGGCAAAGCTGGCGCCCAGGATGAACATGAAAGGCGAGGCGACCATGAAGGGCAGAAATGCGCCCTTTTCATTCTTGTACAGCCCCGGCGCCACGAAGCGCCACATCTGGAACCCGATATAGGGGAACGCCAGCATAAAGCCGCCCAGGAAGGAGATCTTGATCGCGACAAAGAAGCCCTCCTGCGGGCTGATGAAGATCAGCGCGCAGTCCTGGCCGCTCTCGGCCAGGACCTGGCACAAAGGCGCGGTGAGGAAGTTGAACACCGGCGTCGCCACGGTGAAACAGATCACCATGCCGACGATAAAGGCCACGACCGAATGGATCAGCCGGCTGCGCAGCTCGGCCAGATGCTCGATCAGCGGCGCCGCCGAGTCGTCGATCTCATCCGGGTTGCTCATGATTTGGCCTCTTCTTCCGGTTTCGGCGCAGCAGGCTTCAGCGCCGCTTCGGCTTCTTCGGCCTTGGCCAGCGCCTCCTCGGCCTCGCGGGCCTTGCGCTCGGCGGCGGCACGGGCGGTGGAGGCCTGGATTTTCTTGGCATCCTCGGCCCGCTCCGCGGCCAGCTTGCCGGTCTCGCTGCTGGGGTCGAATTTGGCCGGGTCGATCGACTTGGCCATATCCTGCGCGGCCTGTTTCACCCCGTCCATGGCAGTGCCCATCGGGTTGCTGGCAGCCTTCAGGCCCTTGGCCATATCATTGACCCCGGCCTCATCCGCCGCATCATGCATTGCCCGGCTGAATTCGCGCGCCATCCCCCTGGCCTTGCCCACGAACCGTCCCACATTGCGGAACAGCACCGGCAGGTCCTTGGGGCCGACGACGATCAGCGCGACCACGCCGATGACCAGCAGTTCGGTCCACCCAAGATCGAACATCCGCGCTTAGACCTTGTCTTTTTCAGCCGCGGCTTCGGCTTCGGGCGTGACGTCCTTGGCGTCGGCCGCCGCGTCGTCTTCCAGCTCCTTGGTGCCTTCGCTGATGCCCTTCTTGAACGAGGTGATGCCTTTGCCGACTTCGCCCATCAGCGAGGAAATCTTGCCGCGGCCAAACAGGACCAGGACCACAACAGCAATAAGCAGAATGCCGGGAAGGCCGATATTGTTGAGCATGAGAATGTCTCCTTCTGGTTCCGGCACGGATCAGCGCTGCCGGTGGAATGGTTCGCTACGGGTTTAGCGCGGGCAGCGCTTTGAGCGAAAGCAGCACCCGCAGCACAAATGCCCGTGAAGCGCAGATTTTGCAGTTTTTGCAGCTGCCGCACATTCAACTGACAGGTTTATGTCAGTTGTGAGGCGGTAAATCCAGCCCATCACAGCACAAAGGAGAAACGTGATGCGCAGACATGCGGCCGAAATTGTGACCTTCAAACTTGAAAAAGAGGTGAGTCCCGCGGATTTTGTCACTCTGATGCAACGCACCGAAGGCTTTGTGCGCGCCCAGGCGGGCTTTGTGCACCGGCAGCTGAGCCAGGGGGAGGATGGCAGCTGGACCGACTATGTGGTGTGGCAGGACATGGCCACGGCACAGAAGGCTGCCCAGGCATTCATGCAGCAGGATTACGCACCTGAAGTGATTGCGGCAATTGCCCCTGGCACAGCCCATATGCGGCATGAAGAGGTGCTCTGGGACATGACGCCCTGAACTGAACCCGGCCGCGCCCGGCACCTGTGCCGGGCGCGGCCCTTGACCTCGGACCCTGTCCCGCGCCAAGGGTTGGTCCCATGCGCCGCACCGACCGTCTTTTCGAAATCATCCAGATCCTGCGCGACGGGAAGCTGCACCGTGCCCGGGACATTGCCGAACGGCTGGAGGTCTCGACCCGCACCATCTACCGCGATATGGACACGCTTGCGGCCTCCGGCGTGCCGGTCGAGGGCGAACGCGGCGTCGGCTACATGGTGCGCGAGCAGATCAGCCTGCCGCCGCTCACCCTGACGCCGGAGGAACTGGAGGCGCTGAACCTTGGCATGGCCATCGTCGCCGAAGCCGCCGACCCGGATCTGAAATCCGCCGCGCAATCCCTGGCGGCCAAGATTGACGCGGTGCTGCCGGAACAGACCATAGCCGAAGCCGACGCCTGGAAATTCGCGGTCTACCCGTTTTCGGACGCTGCACGCGCCCTGGCCCATATGCCAACCTTGCGCGCAGCGATCAAAGCGCGGCAGAAACTGCAGCTGGCCTACCGCCGCATCGACGGCACCCTGACGCAGCGCCGGATCCGCCCCCTGCACATGGAATACTGGGGCCGGGTCTGGACGCTGACCGCCTGGTGCGAAACCCGCGAAGCCTTTCGCGTGTTCCGCGCCGATCTGATCGAAGAGGCCGCCGCCCTGCCCGAACTGTTCGTCGACGAGCCCGGCAAGCGCTTGCAGGACTATCAGCCCGGCAAGGACCAGGCCTGACTGCCAGCCTCTTGTCCGGCGGCGCAGGTTTGCGGAACGCGATGCCCCTGCCCGGCGTTGGTTGTCTGACCATCCAAGGAGACCGCCCCCATGTCAGACCTCCCCCTGCCGCCCGCCCTGCACAGCGCGCCGACACTGGTGCGCCTGCTGGCCGCCTGTGCCATACTCGGCTGCCTGCTGGCGGCCGGCTCCGTGGTGATTGCCGACATCGTGGTGCCGGATCATGACTGGGTGTCGGACACGATCAGCGACCTCGGCGCGGGGCGGTATGAATTCATCGTCGATTCCGGGCTTTACGCCTTTTCGGCCGCGCTGGTCTGTATCGCCATCCTGGCCGCCCATATTCATCTCGGCGGGCGCGGCTGGAGCTTTGGCATCGTGGCCTTCGCCCTGATGGGGCTGATCGTGTTTCTGGTGGGGGCCCGCAACGAGTATGGCGACAGCGACAGTGAGGGCGTGGTGATCCACGTCTATCTTGTCTACGCGCTGGGAGTCCTGATGGCGGCTGCTCCCTTTGCCATGGCGGGGGCTGCGGGGCAGATGGGCCGGAGGTACGCCTGGGCGCTGCGGGGCATCGCGGTGCTGTGGACCCTGACGGCACCGGTGTTCTTTTTCCTGCCTACGGGGATCGACGGTGTTTATGAGCGCGGGCTCGGGCTGCTCGCCATCGCTTGCGTCTGTGTCCTGGCGCATCTCTTCCGGCGCTATGGCCGCGCACTGAGCTAGCCACTGCCCCGCCCGGGAGGACCGGTCTTCGCAAGACCCGCAGGCGCGGCGTCAGCCCGGCTGCTGGCCCGCCGCAGCGGCGGCTCCGGCCGGGAACACAAAGCAGCGGTTGCGGCGCACTGTCAGCCACATCACCCGGCCCTTTTCCGGCAAAAACACATTGGGCACCGTGGCTTTCAGGATCGAGCCATCAAACTCCATCCGGAACTCGATCAGGCTCTCGCTGCCGAGGAACCGCGCGCGTTCGACCACCGCGCGGGCCGGCACGCCGTCGCTGGGGGTCGGCAGCGGCCCCTTGCCCGCCCGGTCGAAATCAATACGCAGATGCTGCGGGCGGAAGACGATCTCGACCTCGGTTCCATCCGGCACGCCGGGGGCCAGAAACTGTCCGAATGCGGTTTCGGCCAGGGCTCCGCGCACCTCGGCGCCCAGCACGTTCACATCGCTGAAGAACGCCACGGCTGCCTTGTCCACCGGGTGGGTATAGACGTTGTAGGGCGCACCCTGCTGCACGATCCGGCCGCCGCGCATCAGGGCGATCTCGTCGGCCATGCGCATCGCCTCTTCCGGCTCATGGGTGACCAGCAGAACGGCGGTGTCCTCTTCTTTCAGCAGGCTCAGCGTTTCGTCCCGGATGCCGTCGCGCAGACGGTTGTCCAGCCCCGAGAACGGTTCATCCATCAGCATGATCCGCGGCCTGGGCGCAATCGCGCGGGCCAGCGCCACCCGCTGCTGTTCGCCGCCCGACAGCTGGTGCGGGTAGCCGTCAATGAACCGCTTCAGCGAAACCCGGTTCAGCAGTTCCTCGACCCGGGCGCGTTTCTCGTCCTTGCCGCCCTTCAGGCCGAACCCGACGTTATCGGCGACGCTCAGGTGCGGAAACAGGGCGAAATCCTGGAACATCAGCCCGATTTCGCGGCGCTCCGGCGGCACCCGGAACACGGTGTCGCAGATCAGCTTGCCGTCGACATAGATCTCGCCGCTGTCCTGCATCTCCACCCCGGCGATCATCCGCAGCGTGGTGGATTTACCGCAGCCTGACGGCCCCAGCAGGCAGGTCACCTGCCCCGCCTGGATCTGCAGCGAGACGTCATCCACCACCGCGCGGCCTTCGATGCGACGCATGATATTGCGGATATCAAGACGGGGGACTGGAGTTTGGATCTGCAATTGCACCTGTCGCCTCTTGCGGTCCCCGACGCTTTTCGTCGGATTTTGCCGCAGCTGTATCAGCCCGCCTGCCCTGCTTCAACCCTGCGGCTGCCGCAGGCCACGGCGGCAAAGCCCGCCAGCAGCACCACGAGACAGATTTGCAGCAGCTGTTCGTATTTGTGCCCGTCATAAAGCAACGCCGCCACCGCAGGCAGGTCGCGCAGCATGTAGGCCGCCGCCCCCGCCATCGCCGTCACAAAGCTGGCCAGATAGGCCCAGACTGCCACCCGGCGGCCCGTCAGCGCCGCCGCCAGCACCGGGGTCAGGAACATCGATGCAGTGCCAGAGACCGCAACCGCATCGAACAGCGCCTGATTGCCCCAGAGGGTCAGTGCCCCGCCCGCCACCGCAAAGCCCAGCATCGCTAGCCGCCCGCCCCATAGCGTGCGCGGCGCCAGCCGCAGCTCTTCGACCACCAGCCGCGCGGCGCTGCTCAGCGCCGAATCCAGCGTCGACAGGGCTGACACCAGCAGCGACAGGATCAACAGCACAAACACCCAGCCCGGCAGCATCACGGCCCAGGTGCCCAGAAGCTGGCCTTCGTAGGCGGCGCCTTCCAAAGACGCCTGGATGCCGAAGAAGCCAAAGCCCAGTATGCACAACGCCGAAATCCAGAAGGCATGCAGGAAGCTTTTGCGGGTGGTGGCCGGATCGGCAAGAAAGCCTCGGTCCATCATCACCGGATCATGCACCGGATAGGAAAACACCTGCAGCGCGGCGACCGCCAGCAACACCCAGCCATTGTGCGCCCCCGAAGCCCCAGGCGCGGTCAGCACCGCGGCGATGTCAAAGCCCGGCCGCAGCAGCAACGCCACCAGCGCTGCGCCGAACACCAGCAGAAAGAACAGCATCTGGATCACATCGGTGCGCAATGCCGCCGACAGCCCGCCCCAGGCGGAATAGGCCAGCGCCAGCAGCCCCACCGCGACGATGGCCAGCGTTTCGATCCCCGCCACTCCTGGAAACGCGGCGCCAAAGATCAGCCCGACCACCAGCAGATTGGCAAAGACCTCGGACAAAAGCCGCAGCGCGATCACCAGGTTATAGGCCATGGTCCCTGCGGCGCCGAACCGCTGCAACAGCCAGTCCTGCACCGAGCCGGCGCCCTGTGCGCGCATCCGTCCGACGATATAGCCGCCGGTCAGAAAGGAGCCGTAATAGGCCGCATAGGCCAGCGTTCCCGCGATGCCGTAATAGAAACCGAGAATCGCGGCATTCATCAAAGAGCGTGCGAAGATCCATGTGGTCACCTGCGACAGCACCAGCGTCCAAAGCCCCGGCGCCTGCCCGCTGGCGGCCCGACCGCCAAAGAAACCGCCCACCGTCACCTTGCGCGGCGCGTAAAAGAGGCTGAGGGCAATGACGGCGGAAAACAGGGCGGTGATGGCGATGGCTTGCATGGCAGGTTCCCGTGATGTGACCGGCCCGGACTAGCAGCGGCGCCGGGGCGCTGCCAGATCGCCCACAGGAACGTGAAGCCGCGTCAGCAGCCGCGTTGCGCTATGCCGGCGGCAGCAGCTCAAACGCCGCCCCGGCCCGCACCTTGCCATTCACCATCAGCTCGATCCGGTGCGGCCCGGGCACCAGCTTGAAGGTGGTGGCGTCGCCTTTCAGCCTGTGCCTCTTGCCCAGCTCCAGCATGCCGCCGGTGATCCTGGCCTGCTTCAGCTTGAACACCTTGGCCGAGGTCTTGCCGCCCGGGCGCTGGAAATGCAGGATATAATCCACCAGAACCGGCGCGCCAGCCGCCCCTTCCAGCCGGCAGGAAAAGTCCAAGACCTCGCCGATGCGCACCGTATCCGGGGCAGCAATTAGCGCCTTCAATGTCAGCTCCGGATCGTATCCCAGCATCGCCACCGCCCGCGGATGCCCCGCCTTCACCAGCCCGCGCAGGGCATGGGCGGTCATCCAGTCCAGCTCCTTGCGGTGCTGCACCGCAGCTTCGCGCCAACTCTGCAACCGGTCCATCGCCAGTTCCGGGTCCTTTTTGGCGATATCGTTCAGATGGTTGGCAACCGAGCGGGTGACATAGCGGGCGGGATCGCTGTGCAAACGGTCCAACAGAGGCAGCGGATCCGCCAGCGGCAGGCCGACCGCGGCGCCCCAAGGCAGCCGCGGCCGCGTGCCCTCGCTCACCAGCCGCCGCACGTGATAGCTGGAGTGCCCGGCCCAGCCCTGCATCCGCAACAATACCTCAGCAGGCCAGCGGTTCAGAAAGGGGCGGATCGCCCATTCCATGGAAAACCGCTGTGTCAGCTCCTCGAGCAGGTCAAGCGACAGATCCGGGTGCGCCTCCACCCCCTGTGCGGCAACATATTCCCCCAGAGGGGCAAAGATGAAATCGCCAAAATCATCATCCGTTTTGCGCGGATCCAGCGGCGGCGGCAGCGCCCTCAGCAGTACCGGCGCGGCCTCCGGCAGCGCCTTGGGCAGATGGCCTGCCAGCACCTGCGCAATCAGCGTCATCCGCTGCTTCAGCTCCAGCGCCGGCAGTTCCGCCATCACTTGGCTTTCGAAAGCACTGGCATCAAACCCAGGCTCAGCCGCGGAAAAAAGGCCCGCCAGATAGCGGACCTTATCGCGGTTGAACAGCTGGTCCTTCAGGGAATACCCGCTGGCCATGCGGTGCGCCTCACATCGTGGTGTTGGTGGCACCGCCGTCCAGCAGGATGTTCTGCCCGACCATGAAGCCTGCGTGCTGCGAGCACATGAAGGCGCAGGTGGCGCCGAACTCAGCCCGGGTGCCGTAGCGGCCCGCCGGGATGGTTGCACAGCGCTGCGCCTTGGCTTCATCGGGCGTGATCCCCTGCGCCTTGGCGGCGCCATCGTCCAGCGATACGGCCCGGTCGGTGGCATGGATGCCGGGCTGCAGGTTGTTGATGATGACGCCCTTGCCTGCCACCTGCCGCGCGGTGCCCGCGACATAGCCTGTGAGGCCCGCCCGCGCCGCATTCGACAGGCCCAGCACCGGGATCGGCGACTTGACCGACACAGAGGTGATATTGACCACCCGGCCCCAGCCGCGGTCCATCATGCCGGGCACCAGTGCCTTGATCAGCGCAATCGGCGACAGCATGTTGGCATCCAGCGCCTTGATAAAGTCCTCGCGATCCCAGTCGGTCCACATGCCCGGCGGCGGACCGCCCGCATTGGTGACCAGGATATCGACGCCTTCGGCAGCCTCCAGCACCTTCTGCTGGCCATCTTCGGTGGTCACATCGGCCGCGACAGTCACCACATCCACGCCGTACTGGTCGCGGATCGCCTGCGCCGAGGCCTCCAGCGCATCGGCGCCGCGGGCGTTCATCACCAGGTTCACACCGGCCTCCGCCAGCGCCTCGGCGCAGCCCAGTCCCAGCCCCTTGCTGCTGGCGCAAACCAGCGCGCGCTTGCCCGAAATACCCAGATCCATCGTCGTTCTCCCTCGGGATTCTTGTCCGTTTCGCGGAGCTTGCACCGCCTGCGTCCGGATGGCCAGCCCCGCGGCCGGCCCCGCCGCACACAGCCGGCAGCGTGATACTGCCGGGAAATCCGCCTCTTCCCACCGCCTTTTTGCCACATTCTCACGGCAAATCTATTTGACGGCCCGGTCTGCGGGCCCGCATATGAAAGCGAATACCGGCCGCATATGGGACAGAATTTGACCGCCAGCCTTTCCTCCGTCCAGGCCTACCCGGCCGAGCGTTTCCGCGTCGAATACGGTGCCAACATGGGCGACCCTATGGGGCTGCTCGAGGACCTGGTGCTGGACGACATCTACCTGCTGAACAGCCCGGTGCCGCCGCAGCGGCTGGGCATCGCCGCCCACCACGATGGCAGTTTCCGCATCGCCGGCGACACCGCCCTGGGCACCCCGGGCGCGGTGCTGCATCTGGACTGCCTGCTGACGCTGATGCCCGACAGCGGCCCCAATACCGAGATCCTGGTGATGGTCGAAGTGGACGGTGACGGGCTGATTGCCGGAATCTTTCTGGTGCCGCTGGCCCCCTTGCAGGCGCATATGCCCTATACGCTGGTCAAGGCCGGGCGCAAGTCGGCCCGGCGCAAGCTGGCACAGTCCGCCTGCGTCTCGTTCACCCGCGGCACCCGCATCACGCTGGCCACCGGCGCGCAGCGCCTGATCGAGGACATGCGCGCAGGCGACCGTGTGCTGACCCGGGACGACGGTATTCAGGAGGTGCGCTGGATTGGCCAGTCCACCCTGCGCGCGGTTGGGGATCTGGCCCCGATCCTGATCCGCCAGGGCGCCTTGAACAACGCCAATGACCTGATCGTCAGCCCCGCCCACCGGCTGATGGTCTATCAGCGCAGCGACGAAATCGGCGCCGGCGCGCCAGAGATCCTGGTCCGCGCCCGCGATCTGGTGAACGGCGACACCGTTGTGGTGCTGGACGGCGGCTTTGCCGACTATTTCCAGATTCTGTTCGACCGCCACCACATCATCTATGCCGAGGGCATCGCGGCGGAGAGCACCTTCCTCGACCCTGTGACAAGCCCGGCGCTGCCGGACGATTTCTGGACCCTGCGGCCCGGACACCAGCATGGCACCCTGCCCGCGCAGCACATGCGCGGCGCCCACGGCCTGGACGTCAGCCGGTCGCTGCTGGACCGGCCGGATGCGGTGGGGCTGCTGAAGCGGGCGTCGCTGCGGTAGTCTGTTTACCGTAAAGCGTGATGGGGGTTCCAGCGCAAAGCAGCCGTTGGGCCTAAGCGCTGAGAAAGCCCGATCTGAGCCCAAATCAGACCGTGATGCCACCGGACAGCGTATGTCTGCTCATGGCGCCAGCACGGCTATCCTCGTCAATACGCCCGGCTCACGCCGACGCAACCAACTATTCCCCGGATTCCAAAGCTCTCGGTTTTCTCGTTCTTGGCATGACGAACACTCTAATTTATCGAACAAGAAGTGATCTTAATTTGGCAATCGCCACCGCGAAACGCCCTATTTGGATTTGAGCGCGATTAAACAAGCCTTTTTCAGGGGCAAATAACATGCTGACGTATAGCTGCCCGCTCATTCACATCAGTGTCCTAATCCACTGGAGAAATTTGCGACCACTATAATCCTAAGGTGTTCAGGAACTGCCTTAAAACCGCTGTGTTCTTCGTTAAGTCAAACCGGAAGTACTTTAGTTCTGTCGCATCTGCTGACCGGTCTGGTTAAACGCCTGCATTGGATTGAAGTTGGCGTTATTGGTCAGGACGATCGACCCGTTTTGCAGCTGCCAAGCGTGATTGTAGTTCTGGTTAAGCATCACGGTATTGCCGGATGGCGTTTTCCACGGCTGCACCTCCCAGATGCCGCTAACGGACTTGGCATGGCCTGCATCCTTCATTCCTTCCCGTTTCTTCCAGCTTTCAAACATCATGTCGCCGATTGAGGTATCAGCCTTGGCAACGCTGCTGACATTGGGGCGCGGCTGGCGCAATTTAATTTCCCACCATTTCTGTTCCAAGTGCTTCCACTGCGGATTAACCCGTAGATTGTTGATGATCGGGGCAAAGCCAGGATGCCCCTCGTCCAATTTCCCTACGGGGGTGAAAATGCCCATGATTATTGCAGTACGCCCGTCGCGATAGACGGCCCCAGAGTAATTGGCCTCCGCATGTTTAGTGATCACGACGAAATAGGCGTCATTCTCGCGCTGCTGGGTGCGGACATGAGCGCGGATCACCACGCCATCCACCCAGACTTTGGCTGTGGCAGGCCAACTGGCGCGCCAGGCCTGTCCGATCAGCTGCGTCAGCGGTTCCAGTTCCGGTGCACGCTGAACGTCTTGGATCGTGACCTGCAAAGTGGTTGCGATGGCTTGAAAATAGGCGCGAGACACCATCTCTGCGTCCGTCAGATCCTCACCGAGGCACATGTAGCCCGCTGGCCCATCGGTTGACATCCCCCAGCTGAGCGGATCCATAAAGGCGAGACCATATGCTTCGTCCTGAGTGCCCGTACCCCATATCAGCCCCGCACCCGTGAAACAGCCCGCTTGCCCATCAGAGTTGCTCCACTTCACCCCCCCTTGGGTTTTCCAGCTCGCAGGCACCAAGGTCTCATAGGCCGCAAACGGTTGGCCCGCTGGTCCGTTTTGATCCACGATCTGCGCGCGCCGCATTTCGATCGCTTCGTTGGGCGGAGAAGCCGGTCCGTTTGAGGCCAGCGTAGTACTGTCATTTGCCTGCGCGGGAGCGCTGGATCGATCGCTAGCCGCCCCGTCAGAGAACGCTGTGAAATAGGCGTGAACTTCGCCCACAGCCGCAATGCCGACACTACCGAAGCCGTAAAGGTTACCCCCGATAGAGCCGAGCGACGTGCCGTTGAGCAGATACGAAATCTCATTCCCATTTTCCACGATGGTCAGCATATTGGCCCTGCCCAACTGAAACGCGCTGCTACTTTGTTCCAATAAAGGCCGGAACCCTTCATCGTCGCGGCGGAATATCCGCACCACGCCCTGCGCATCCAGCGTCAGCATGTGGTAGACATCACGGGATTTGTTCAGCCCATAGAGGATCCCAGCAGATCCGGTGCTGCCCGGGTGAATTTCGAGCACGACATCGATCCGCCGTCGGCCTTCGGTGCCGTTTTCTGGGCCGACATAGAAGTATCTGATCGCATGCGGATCACCAATGTTATTGATCTCAAAACTGTTGACGTTGTTGATGAATTGCCAGGTGTCGTCCTGTCCTGAAGCAGGCAGGTATTGTGCAAGACGCCCCAAGCCAGCGCTCCCGGATTGGGCGGAAGCCGGACTAGTATCAGCTAAGCACCAGACAAAAAGGGAACAAATTCCAGTAAGAAGAAAGCGAAACGCACTCATAGCGGCTCCTTTCAAAATGTAGGTTGGAACTATTCGCAATAAGGTACCAGAAAATCGGGTTCCGACAAAGAAGTTTGGTAGAACGATGGCGAGAGGGGATGCTAGGCGTTAGTCCTAGCGGGGCTTTGTAATGGCTAAAGCGGACTAAGGTGCGGGCGCAGCAAAAGTCCGCAAAGTCTGAGGTTTGTGGCTGCTGTCATCGTGAGATGCAGCGGCGATAAATCTGACAAGGAGGAAAGCGCGGGCGGCTTTCGTTGCCAGGGGGATTGTGCGTTACGAGTTCAGCCTTCGTTGGCCGGATCGGTGGGGCTGATCGCTTTGACGAGTGCAGGCGCGGCGGTTTTCACGGCCTGTTGTTGCCGGTTGGTTTGTCTTTTCGCATCCATTAGCCTGTTTTGGTGCCTGTTTCATGAGGCCGGGCGCAGTGATCGGTGCGGCGTCTGCGTATCGCCGGGCCGGGCATTTTCGCTGTGTCATGCGGCCTCCCCCAATGGCGGCGCGCGGGATTTCGGGGTTTGGCCGCGGGTGAATGCCTCAACGATGCGCATCGCCCCGCCGCATTTGGGGCCAGGCCGGCACACGATCCGGCCGTCGGGATCTTCGCTTGCCGCTTCACCGGTTGCCTGACCGGGTTCGGGCTCCGCGTTGAGCAAATGCCTGATCTTCTTGATCCTGCCGCGGCGGATGCCGTTGGCGAGGAAGCCGGTGTGGCGGATGCGGTGGAAGCCGGAGGGCAGGACATGGATCAGGAAGCGACGGATGAACTCGTCCGTGCGCAGGCGCATGATCTTCAATCGGTCACCGCGCCTGATGCGGTAGTCTTTCCAGCGGAAGGCCACCGTGCCGGCATTGGCGCTGACCAAGCGCTGGTTCGAGATCGCGACGCGGCGGGTATAGCGGCTGAGACAGGCCAACACGGCTTCGGGCCCTCCGAAGGGTGGCTTGGCGCAAACAACCCAATCGGTCTTGCGTAGTGGCGCGGGATGGGCTGCAATGCTGCCGGAGCCGGTCAGTCCCGCCAATGCTCCGAAGAAACGCAGCTTGCTCGTCCGGTGCAACCGGATCAGCCCTTCAAGGAACAGGCGCCGGAACAGCCGGGACAGGACCTTCACGGATAGGAAGAACCTTGGGCGGCAGCCGATCCAGCGGGTGCCGTCCTGGGACAGCCCGCCACCTGGCACGATGACATGCACGTACGGATGGTGGGTCAGCGCCGGGCCCCATGTGTGCAGCACCGATGCCATGCCGATCTTTGCGCCAAGGTGTTTTTGGCCGGCAGCGATGGTCAGTGGCGTTTGTGACGAAGCCTTGAACAAGAGGCCGTAGACCGCCGCCTTGTTCTGGCAGGCAAAGTCGGCAATCCGGGCAGGGAGCGTAAAGACCGCATGGAAGTCTTCGGCCGGCAACAGGTCTTCCATGCGCGCCAGAGATCCTGGTCCGCGCCCGCGATCTGGTGAACGGCGACACCGTAGTGGTGCTGGACGGCGGCTTTGCCGACTATTTCCAGATTCTGTTCGACCGCCACCACATCATCTATGCCGAGGGCATCGCGGCGGAGAGCACCTTCCTCGACCCTGTGACAAGCCCGGCGCTGCCGGAAGATTTCTGGACCCTGCGCCCCAGACACCAGCATGGCACCCTGCCCGCGCAGCACATGCGCGGCGCCCACGGCCTGGACGTCAGCCGATCGCTGCTGGACCGGCCGGATGCGGTGGGGCTGCTGAAGCGGGCGTCGCTGCGGTAGCGTTTCAAGCTCCGCAAGAGATGTACTAGACACTTGCCTAGGTGACCCAAGTGCCCACCTCCGCTTTACCCCTATGTGAGAAGCTTAAGCATTCACTAACTGAATGCCCCAACGGCAACGAGTGTACGATTTTAGTACCGACAAAGCTTCGCCTTTACATGCCCTTCCATTCAAATGATGGTAAGATTGCTCTCGTGGCCTCTTCAATTCTCTTCGGTTGCCTATGCTTAACGGACATGTCAGAAGAGGCCAACAGCGAACATCTCGGCGCCGTGCCCATACAGGCGCGTCCCCAAGCGCTCGAATCAGGCAGTAGATGAATAGAGACATGGACATATACTTTTCCGCGGATATTGAAACCGATGGATCAATCCCCGGCCCGTATTCCATGCTGTCGTTTGCACTGGTTTATGCAGGGAATTTTGACGGTCACAAATTTGTGCGCCCGGCCCAATATACGAGAACTTTTTATCGCGAACTATCTCCAATTTCGGAAGACTTTGAACCTGAAGCACTGGAAGTTAATGGTTTAGACCGGGAAAGACTAATTTCCACTGGCTCAAATCCTGTCGATGCTATGCTTGAAGCGTATAACTGGGTGCGGTCTCAGTCTCAGGATGGCAACCCTGTTTTTGTTGCCTACCCGTTAAGTTTTGATTGGTCTTGGATGTATTGGTACTTCTTAAAATTTTGCCCCAAAGGTTCACCTTTTGGACATTCCAGATGTTATGACATCAAAACTTCCCTTGCAGTAAAGTTGAATAATCCAGTTTCCCTTTCTGGAAAGTCAAGCTTGCCATCCGAAATGCAGTCAAACAAACCCCACACGCACAACGCGCTAGATGACGCCATTGAGCAAGCCGAAATTTTCGCAAACATTTTTGAATGGGAAAGAAATTGACTTACCTTGAGGAAAGAAGAAGTTCGACTCTGGAGAAATTTAAGGAACTGCAGATTAATGTTGCAGACCTCAACAAGATACTCGGTGACAAGGCCTGCATATACGCTACTGGTTCTTTCGGCCGATTGGAGGCTGGTTCAAAGAGTGACCTAGATCTTTTCATAGTATCGAAGGTCGCAAAGGATGGAGAGAAAACTGTAAACCTCCTGTCGAACCTCGATGTGATCCTCGCAAAAGCCGAACTTATCCGAGCAGTTCGAAACATGAACCTTCCCGACTTCGATGGCGACGGGAAATACCTTACATGTCATGCTGTTTCCGACTTCTTGATACATCTCGGCAGCCCAGAGGATGATTATAGAAATACATTGACCGGTCGCCTACTAATGTTTCTTGAAGGGCGAGCAGTTGTTGGCGAAGATGTTTTTAACGAAGTAATCGAAGAAGTTATTGCCGAATATTTTCGAGACTACGCTGACCACTCGGATGCCTTTATCCCAGCTTTTCTCTGCAACGACATTCTCCGACTGTGGCGCACTTTTTGTGTTAACTACGAGTTTGCACGCAGAAAGAACATCTCCGCGCAGGAGAAGGCTCGGATAAAGAACTTAAAACTAAAACACAGCAGAATGCTTACTTGTTACTCCGCAATTTGCTTTCTCTTGTACTGCTACAAGAAGAATCGAACGGTAACCCCCCAGGACGCGAAGGAAATGGTGAGCCTTACGCCCACGGATCGGCTCACGCACATCGCAAGGGAAGCCAATGACCCCAAACTTGCTGAGGCAAATGACGATTTGATCTCTCGATACTCCGAGTTCTTGAAGACCACCGATATGCCAGATGAAGAACTGCAACACGAAGTCAGCGAGAATTGGAAAGCTTGGGAAGAAAAGTCATACGACTTTGGGGACAAACTGAATTTCTACCTAAAGACACTAGGGGAAGAAACTCGCTTCTTTAGGCTACTAGTCATTTAGAAGATACTTTTAGAGCGAGTGGAAAAGGGCGCGGCCCGGCGGTGAACGCCGGGCAGGCACGTGGCGCCAGCCGGTGCACAGGGGGGGCACGCGGGGTGTACGCCTGCCGCCCCCTGTTTTTCTTGCCTCCTGCGGCATTCCTGCTATACGCGCGCACATGCTGGATTCCGCTTCAAACCACCCCGAACTGCCGCCCGAAATTGCACGGCGCCGGACCTTTGCGATCATTTCGCACCCGGACGCCGGCAAGACCACGCTGACTGAAAAGTTCCTGCTGTACGGCGGTGCGATTCAGATGGCCGGCCAGGTGCGCGCCAAGGGGGAAGCGCGGCGCACGCGATCGGACTTCATGCAGATGGAAAAGGACCGCGGGATTTCGGTCTCGGCCTCGGCGATGTCGTTTGATTTCAGCGGCTTCCGCTTCAACCTGGTGGATACGCCCGGCCACTCGGACTTCTCCGAGGACACCTACCGCACGCTGACAGCAGTGGATGCGGCAGTGATGGTGATCGACGGCGCCAAGGGCGTGGAAAGCCAGACCCAGAAGCTGTTCGAGGTCTGCCGCCTGCGCGACCTGCCGATCCTGACCTTCTGTAACAAGATGGACCGCGAAAGCCGGGACACCTTCGAGATCATCGACGAGATCCAGCAGAACCTGGCAATTGACGTGACACCTGCCAGCTGGCCGATCGGCGTCGGCCGCGAATTCATCGGCTGTTACGACATGCTGCGCGACCGGCTGGAGCTGATGGACCGCGCCGACCGCAACAAGGTTGCGGAAAGCATTGAGATCAACGGCCTGGATGATCCCAAGCTGGCAGAACATGTGCCGGAACACTTGCTGGAACAGCTGCTGGAAGAGGTCGAAATGGCCCGTGAGCTGCTGCCGGCCCTGGATCCGCAATCGGTGCTCGAAGGCCATATGACCCCGATCTGGTTCGGTTCGGCGATCAACTCGTTCGGCGTGAAGGAGCTGATGGACGGCATCGGCGCCTATGGCCCCGAACCGCAGCCGCAATCCGCCCAGCCCCGCCAGGTGGCGCCGGAAGAAAAAAAGGTCGCGGGATTTGTCTTCAAGGTGCAGGCCAACATGGACCCCAAGCACCGCGACCGGGTCGCCTTTGTCCGGATGGCGTCGGGGCATTTCAAACGCGGCATGAAACTGACCCATGTGCGCACCAAAAAGCCGATGGCGATTTCCAACCCGGTGCTGTTCCTGGCCTCTGACCGCGAACTGGCGGAAGAGGCCTGGGCGGGCGATATTATCGGCATTCCGAACCACGGCCAGCTGCGTATCGGCGATACGCTGACCGAGGGCGAGGAGATCCGGGTGACCGGCATCCCATCGTTTGCGCCGGAACTGCTGCAAGGCGTGCGGGCGGGCGATCCGATGAAAGCCAAGCATCTGGAAAAGGCGCTGATGCAATTTGCCGAGGAAGGCGCCGCCAAGGTGTTCAAGCCCTCGATCGGCTCCGGATTCATCGTTGGTGTTGTCGGCCAGTTGCAGTTCGAGGTTCTGGCCTCGCGAATCGAGATAGAATACGGCCTGCCGGTGCGGTTTGAGGCCAGCCAGTTCACCTCGGCCCGCTGGGTCAGCGGCGAGCGGGCAGCAGTGGACAAGTTCACCAATGCCAACAAGCAGCACATCGCGCATGATCACGACGGCGATGTGGTGTACCTGACGCGGCTGCAATGGGACATCGACCGGGTGGTGCGCGACTATCCGGACTTGAAACTGACCGCGACCAAGGAAATGATGGTGTAACCGACGGCCCTTTAGAGAAATCAGAGCATTGAAGCCCGCCTTGGATCTGGAACACGAACACTATCCTGGCGGGTTTTACACGCTCATGCGGCGGCTCGAAAAGCGCGAGGCGCCGTTTGACGATCCCCTGTCAGTGCTTCCGCCCCTGGACATCGATCTGAACGCTCTGAAGGCGCAGCGCGTGGACAGTGCGCCGGAAATGATAGACATGCCCGAAGACCGCAGGCATGCCCTGCGCAAGCGGGCGCTGATACGGACCGAGTTTCTCGGCCAGCCGGAACTTTGGGCTTTGCATGCTTTGTGTATCGCTATCCTGCGCAGGCGGTCGCCGCCGCCGGAGGCGCAGCAGCTGTTCCTGCGGATCTGGAGGGAGCACGGCAGCACTCTGGCCCTTGAACTGCCCGTCCGCTGGCTGATTTCGGCTGCGACCACCTTTGGCGACCACGGTGAAACCATCGATCAGCGTCTGGGCGGTCAGGGACTGATGATGCTGTTCGACCTGATCAAGCTGCACGACAGCGAGCGCCGCCAGAGCGGGCGCAAGAACAGCGACGGTTTTCCGCGCTCCCGCGGCGGTCCGCGGCCGGATGATCTGGGCTTTGGGCTGGAGCCTTATTCCCTGCCTCATGGCGATCTGGACATGAACCTGCTGGCGCGGCTGTGGCGTTATTCGGAGAATGACACGGTCTTGCAGCCGCTGGGCATGCGCATGCTGCGGATGGTGATGAGTGACCCGCGCAGCATTTTCGGGCGCATTCAGCGCTACAAGGACAGATCGGCCTCAGATGAGCCATAGTGCGGTCAAATGGGGCGTGGTCAGCACGATCAAGGCTGAGGCCGCGGAGATCCTCACCTTTGCAGCGCATTATCTGGACGCCGGAGCGCACCGGCTGTTCCTCTATCTGGATGCCCCCTGCCCGGACGCCTATCCGCTGTTGAAAGCGCATCCGAAAATCCGCGTGGTGGACTGCGATGATCGGTATTGGCAGCAGAAGGGCCGCCCGGCGCGGCATCAGGTACGGCAGGCCAGCAATGCCAATCGGGCTTACCGGCGCCAGGCCAAGGATGTCAGCTGGCTGCTGCATTGCGACGTGGATGAGTTCCTGTGGTCGGACAGCCTGCCCGCCAGCCGGCTTGCAGCGCTGCCGCCAGAGACCCTATGCGCCCGGGTAAGGCCGGTCGAGGCCCTTGCCGGCGGCGATGGAACGGCCTTTAAAGGATATGTTGCCCCCGCACGGCGCGGCGGCCCCGCTGATCAGCTTTATCCCCGGTTCGGCCGGGTGCTGCGCGGCGGTTTTCTCAGCCACGTTCAGGGCAAGCTGTTTGTCCGGACCGGCATTGACGGGCTCGACCTGCGCATTCACAACGCCTTTCTGGGCGAGACGGAAAACCCCGGCGCCGCAGAACTGGGCGGCATGGAGCTGTGCCATTTCCACGCAGCCGATTGGCAGAGCTGGATCAGCCACTACCGCTACCGGCTGCAAAAAGGCTCCTACCGGGCCGAACTGGCCCCCGCCCGGCCACATGAGCCCGGGAGAATCACGACGCATCAGCTGCTCAGTTCTATCGAGTCGGATCAGGGCGAAGCCGGCCTGCGGACCTTTTTCGACGAAGTTTGCGCCGACAGCCCAGACCTGCGGGACCGCCTGCGCGCTGCGGGGCTGCTCAAGATTCGAAAACTGGATTTGGACAGGAAACGGCGGAAACACTTTCCAGAATCCGGCTGAATTGTCGCTCTGCTGCAAAAGGCCCGGACAAAAACACTGCGAAATCCGGCATTAATTGACGATCGCACAGGATTTTGCTATGCCGCCTCACGAGCCGGCAGCTGCCATCCCGCATGACCTTTGCGGAGTCGGCTGCAACAAACACGCGCGGGCCAGGTCAGTGTCCGCAATGACGGATGCATATGACAAAATTCACCGATCTCAACCTTAATCCCAAGGTCCTCAAAGCTGTTGAGGAAGCTGGATATGAAACCCCCACTCCCATCCAGGCCGGAGCGATTCCGCCTGCGCTGGAAGGGCGTGACGTTCTGGGAATCGCCCAGACCGGCACCGGCAAGACTGCGTCTTTCACGCTGCCGATGATCACGCTGCTGGCGCGCGGACGCGCCCGCGCCCGGATGCCGCGCAGCCTGGTGCTGTGCCCCACCCGCGAGCTGGCGGCCCAGGTGGCGGAAAACTTCGACACCTATGCCAAGCATGTAAAGCTCACCAAGGCGCTGCTGATCGGCGGGGTTTCCTTCAAGGAACAGGACGCGCTGATCGACAAGGGCGTCGATGTGCTGATCGCCACCCCCGGCCGTCTGCTGGACCATTTCGAACGCGGCAAACTGCTGCTGACCGGCGTGCAGGTGATGGTGGTGGACGAAGCCGACCGGATGCTGGACATGGGGTTCATCCCCGATATCGAGCGCATCTTCTCGCTGACGCCGTTCACCCGCCAGACGCTGTTCTTCTCGGCCACCATGGCACCGGAAATCGAGCGGATCACCAACACCTTCCTGTCCGGCCCCGAGCGCATTGAAGTCGCACGGCAAGCCACCGCATCGGAAACGATCGAACAGGCCGTGGTGCAGTTCAAGGCATCGCGCCGGGACCGCGAGGGCAGCGAAAAGCGTACCGTTCTGCGGGCGCTGATCGACAATGAGGGTGACAAGCTCACCAATGCAATCATCTTCTGCAACCGCAAGTCGGACGTGGATATCGTTGCCAAATCGCTGAAGAAATACGGCTATGACGCGGCGCCTATCCATGGCGACCTGGATCAAAGCCAGCGGACCAGGACACTGGACGGCTTCCGCGAAGGCTCCCTGCGGATCCTGGTCGCTTCGGATGTGGCCGCGCGGGGCCTTGATGTGCCCAGCGTCAGCCATGTGTTCAACTTCGACGTGCCCGGCCATGCCGAGGATTACGTTCACAGGATCGGACGCACCGGACGCGCCGGCCGCGCGGGCAAGGCGATCACCATCTGCATTTCCCGCGATGACAAGGCGCTGGATGCAGTGGAGAAGCTGATCCAGAAAGAGATCCCGCGTCTGGACAACCCGGTGAAGCCGGAAGCCAAGGCCGAAAAACCGGCCCGCGCAGCCAAGCCGGAAACGGAAGCCCGCGCTCCCAAGCCGGAAGCGGAAGCCCGCGCTCCCAAGCCGGAAGCGGAAGCCCGCGACCCCCGCAAGGAGGCGGCCCGCAGCCCCCGCAAGGACGAAAAGCCTGCGCAGAAGCCCGAACGCTCTTCGGGCCGCGGCAAATACGGCAAACGCGACGACAAGACAGTGGTCGGAATGGGCGATCACCTGCCCAGCTTCATCGCCCTCAGCTTCGCGGAACGCCGGGCCAGCTGACCGGCACCGCCTGACGCTTTGCAGGCCGCTCCTCTTCGGGGCGGCCTTTTTCTTGGCAGCTGCAGAAGGACACCCCGCTGTGCAGTTGCAGCATAGCGACCTTTGCACTTGCAGCATAACAGGTCTTCGATCTTGGGTGGCGTCAATCCGTGCAAACAGGCGTATTGCTTCCGCAACACTGTAACGCGATTGAAGATGGGCTTCGCCATGAACACCACCGACACCAACACCCTGACCATTGCACAATTCCAAGCCATCGAAGCCCGCGCCCATGAGCTGCGTGCCGAGGCATTTGCCAACGTGATGCGCCGTCTGTTCCGCGCCGTGTTCAGCGCCCCGCGCAAGGTTATTTCCTGCCCCAGCTGCGCCCGCCCGCTGCACGGCTGAACCAGCCGCCGGTGCCGCCGGAGCAGCAACCGGATTAAAAACGCCGCGTGCCTGAGAAGGCCGCGGCGTTATTGATTCTGCCGCTGCTGTTCTGCGGCAGCGCCGCGGCCCCCCCCAGGGGTCCGCGGCGCCTGGCCCAACGGGGCCTGCTGCATCGATGATGCGGCGTGGGCCGGGCGGGAGACCCGCCCGGCCCGGATTTTCCGAGCGCGCAATTTGCGCTGCAAACCGCGTCGCGCTATTTGGATTGCGCCTCAGCGCATGCGGCTGACCACCACCGTCACTTCGGGTTTTTTGCCGATCTCGCTATGGGCGCTTTGGCGGGCAATGCGGCGCAGTTCCTGTTCCAGCTTGTCGTCGTCGCGCAGCGTCTTGGCACCGGCACGCATCAGGAACTGGTTCAGATCCTCTTCCATCACCTCGACCAGAGCGGCGTTGGAACTGCCGGTCTCAGGCAGGCCCTTGACGTCGCACCAGGGCTCGCCCAGCGGCTCGTCTTCCTCATCCAGCAGCACCGTCACCACCACATGGCCGTTCAGCGCCATGCGGATACGGTCGCGGACAACACCGTCCATTGCGCCGTATTTGACAGAACCGTCCAGATAGGTGCGGCCGGTATCAACATAGCCGGCGGGTTTGGGCGCGTCGCCGGTCAGGTCCATCATCATGCCGTTGACCACAACCGCACTGGCAATGCCCTTTGCCTCGCCCAGACGGGCGTGCTGGCGCAGGTGGCGGTGCTCGCCGTGCATCGGCACCAGCATTCTGGGCTTCAGCAGGGTATGCATGGCTTCCAGATCCGGCCCATTGGCATGCCCCGACACATGGTAAAGGCCGGAACTGTCGTCAACAACATCAACGCCCATTTCCGAGAACTGGTTGATAACGCGGATCACGCCCCTCTCGTTGCCCGGGATGGTCTTGGAGGAGAACAGGAAGGTGTCGCCCTGCTTCAGCTCCAGGCCGCGGTATTTGCCGCGCGCCAGCTGCGCGGAGGCGGCACGGCGTTCGCCCTGGCTGCCGGTTGTGATCAGCATCAGGTTGTCGCGCGGCACATTGTTTGCGTCCTCCGGGCTGATCACCTTGGGGAAGTCCTGCAGCACGCCGGTTTCCGTCGCAGCCTCGATCATCCGGCGCATCGCCCGGCCCAGCAGCACAATGGACCGCCCGGCCCGGACGCCGGCCTCGGCCAGGGTTTTCACCCGGGCCACGTTGGAGGCAAAGGTGGTCGCGGCCACCAGGCCCTTGGCCTCGGAGATCAGCCGGGTGATCTCATCCGGAAGCTCAGATTCCGAACGGCCCGGATGGGTGGAGAACACATTGGTGGAATCGCAGACCAGCGCCTGGATGCCGTCTTTGGCGATCTCCGCCCACATCTCCGGGTCGAAGGGTTCACCGACCAGCGGGTTGGAGTCCAGCTTGAAATCGCCGGTATGCACCACCCGCCCTGCCGGGCTGTCGATCACCAGCGCGCCGCTTTCGGGGATCGAGTGGCTCATCGGTGCAACGCCAATGGTGAACGGGCCGAGTTTGGTGGTTTCCGGCCAGGCCTGCACGATCTGCACCGCTGCCGGATCGTGGCCCGCTTCCTCCATCTTGCGCCGCGCCAGATTGGCGGTGAAGGCGCGGGCGTAGACCGGCACGTTCAGGCTGGAATACATATGCGCGATGGCGCCGATGTGGTCCTCGTGCCCGTGGGTGACGAAAATCCCCTCCAGCCGGTCAACCCGCTCTTTCAGCCAGGTCATGTCCGGCATGATCAGATCAACGCCGGGGGTGGTGTCCATATCCGGGAATGTCACGCCCAGGTCGACCAGGATCAGACGTTCCTTATCCTTTGGCCCGTAGCCATAGACATAGGCATTCATGCCAATTTCACCCGCCCCGCCGAGGGGCAGATAGATCAATCTTTCACTGCTCATGCGTCAGTACCATTTTCCTTGTTGTATTTATGAATGATCTGCAGGCCATGCATGGTGAGGTCATCCTCGAATGCGTCGAACAGATCAGCAGATTGCTGGAACAAAGGCGCCAGCCCGCCTGTCGAGATTACTTTCATCGCCACGCCGCGTTCCGCCTTGATTTGGGTGCAGATCTCGCGGACGAGGCCGACATAGCCCCAGAACACGCCGGACTGCATACAGGCGACGGTATTGGTGCCGATGACATTTTCAGGTTTGGTGATGTCCACATGCGGCAGGGCGGCGGCAGCCTGGTGCAGGGCCTCCAGGCTCAGGTTCACGCCAGGCGCAATCACCCCGCCGACATAGGCGCCATCCTCGGCCACCACATCGAATGTTGTTGCGGTGCCGAAATCCACCACGATCAGATTGCCGCCATAAAGGTCAAAGCCGGACACCGTATTGACCAGCCGGTCAGGCCCGACAGCGGTGCCTTCGTCCACCCGCACCGCGACAGGCAGCAGGCAGCCGGGCTTTCCCACCACCAAGGGACGTGTGTTGAAATAGCGGTCGGCGAGCACACGCAGATTGAACACCACCCGCGGCACGGTGGAGGAGATGATCATGTCGGTGATATCCGCCTCGATCCCCTGCAGCCGCATCAGCGTGTTCAGCCAGACGTAATATTGATCCGCCGTGCGTTTCCAATCGGTGGCCGTGCGCCACATGGCGATGAACTCTTCGCCGTCATAGATCGAAAACACCGTGTTGGTATTGCCGCAATCAACTGCCAGAAGCATCGCTGCCCCTTCCTAGAAATAGATGTCGGCCGCGGGAATGCTCACGCGGCCCTTGGCAGTGTTTAGGACAAGGTTGCCGCTGGCGTCCACCGTTTCAAAGGTGCCGTCGGTCTCGGAACTGGCGGTGCGGGCGGTGATCACCTCGCCCAGTTTCGCCGCGCGCTCCAGCCAGGCGGTGCGGATCGGCTCGAACCCATAGGTGGTGAACTGCTGCTCATAGCGGGCAAAGGCCTCTGCCAGCGCCTCCAGAAACTCTTCCGGCGAGACCTGAACGCCGGTTTCCGACAGCAGCGACACTGGCCAGACGGCACCAGGTTCCAGCCATTCCTTCATCGGGGTTTCCACCAGGTTGACGCCAATGCCGACATACAGGTGGTTGACCCCCTGCCCGTTGCCGGCGCTTTCCAGCAGAATGCCTGCCAGCTTGCCGCCCTTCAGCAGCACGTCATTGGGCCATTTCAGCGACAGCCCTTCGCTGCGTCCGGTGACCGCGACACAAGCGTCATAGACGGCCAGCGCCGCCACGAAGCTGCGCAGCGCTGCCTGATCCGGAGCGCCTTGGGGCCGCATTACCAGGGTGGCGGCGAAATTACCCTTGGGGTCTTTCCAGTCACGGCCGCGGCGTCCCCGTCCTTGGGTTTGCCGCAGCGCCAGAATCCACTCGGGGCCTGCCAGTTGCCCGGCAATGCGGGCGGCCTCGTTCAGGGTGCTGTCAACCTCGGCAAGCACCCGTTTTCCATATCCTGCTGGCCAGCTCATACGCGCTCCTTAAATGCGGAAAGGCCCGGTCACAAGACCGGGCCTTGTCAGCCTGCCTGAAAAGCAGATCAATTTACAAGGGTTGCTGCGGCAGCAGCTGCCGCGCCGTCGATGCCGAACTGGTAAACCACGCCTACCAGCATCAGCGCGGCAGAGGCCATCAGCGCCACGCCCAGGATCGGTGATCCCTGCGCCTCGACGTCGTCCTCGCCCGTGCCGAAGTACATGTAGAAGACGATGCGGATGTAGTAGAACGCACCGATCACCGAAGCGACAGCGGAGGCAATGACCAGCCCCATCAGGCCGGCGTCGACACCCGCCTGCCAAACGCCCAGCTTGGCAAAGAAGCCCAGCATCGGCGGCACCCCGGCCAGCGAGAACATCAGCACAAGCACCGCCAGCGCCTTGCCCGGCTCGCGTGCGGCGAACTGATTCAGCGCCATGATATCGGTCACAGGCTTGCCGTCTTTTTCCAGCATCAGAATGAAGGAGAAAGTACCGATGTTCATGGTGACGTAGATCGCCAGATACACCAGCATCGCAGTGACGCCCTGTTCGGTGCCCGCTGCCAGGCCAATCATCGCATAGCCCATATGGGCGATCGACGAGAAAGCCATCAGGCGCTTGATGTCGCGCTGGCCGATGGCGGCAATGGCGCCGAGGAACATCGACAGCACCGACAGCACCACGATGATCTGCTGCCAGTCGGAGATGGCACCGCCAAAGGCATCATGCAGGACGCGGGCAAACAAGCCCATCGCCGCAACCTTGGGCGCGGTGGCAAAGAAGGCGGTGACCGGGGTCGGCGCGCCCTCATAGACGTCCGGGGTCCACATGTGGAAAGGCACCGCGGAGACCTTGAAGGCAAGCCCCGAGATCATGAAGACGAGCCCGAACAGCATGCCGAGCGACATATGGCCCTGCTCGGCGACTTGGATGATACCCGCGAACTGAGTGGTGCCGGCAAAGCCGTAAACCAGCGAGGCACCGTACAGCAGCAGGCCCGAGGACAAGGCGCCCAGCACAAAGTACTTGAGGCCCGCTTCGGTCGACTTGACGCTGTCGCGGCGCATGGCGGCCACGACATAGAGCGACAGAGACTGCAGCTCCAGCCCCATGTACAGAGACATCAGGTCGCCGGCGGAGACCATCATCATCATACCCACGGCGCTGAGCGCAACCAGGATCGGGTATTCGAAGCGCAGCATGCCGCGGCGCGCCATATAGTCCTGGCCGATCAGCAGCACCGCAGCCGCACCCAGCAGCAGCGCCACTTTGGCAAAGCGGGCAAAGCCGTCGTTGATGAACATGCCGTTGAAAGCGGTCTGGGTGGTGGCCGGGCTGGCCGCGATCCAGAAGGCCACCGCCGCCAGCAGCGCCGCGGTGGTCCAAACCATCGGGGAGGCCAGCTTGTCCTTGCTGGTGTAGACGGCGCCCAAAAGCGCCCCCATCGCGTAGAGTGCCAGAACGATCTCTGGCAGGATTACAGTAAGATCAGCTTGGATCATCTGCCTCATGCTCCCTTAATGCGAAGCAATCTGGATGGCTGCCGAGGTGTCGGCCGCTGCCAGAGACTGGTTGAAGTTTGCAATCAGCGCCTCGGTCGAGGGCGCGATGATGTCGGTCACCAGGGACGGATAGACCCCCAGCAGCAGGGTCATGACAACCAGCGGCGCAAAGACAAAGCGTTCGCGGGCGGACATGTCGCGGATGCCGGCCAGGCTGCCCTTGATCAGATCGCCGAATACCACCCGGCGGTAGAGCCACAGCGCATAGCCGGCCGAGAAGATCACGCCGGTTGCTGCCACTGCCGTCACCCAGGTGTTTTTCTGGAAGGCGCCCATCAGGGTCAGGAATTCACCGACAAAACCTGAAGTGCCCGGCAGGCCGACGTTGCCCATGGTGAAGAACATGAACACCAGAGCGTATGCGGGCATCCGGATCACCAGACCGCCATAGGCGTCGATGTCGCGGGTGTGCATCCTGTCATAGATCACCCCGACGCAAAGGAAGAGCGCGGCGGAGATGAAGCCGTGGCTCAGCATCTGGAAGATGGCCCCGTCGACACCCTGCTGGTTGGCGGCAAAGATGCCCATGGTGACAAAGCCCATGTGCGCGACCGAGGAATAGGCGATCAGCTTTTTCATGTCTTCCTGAACCATCGCCACCAGCGAAGTGTAGACAACCGCAATGGCCGACATCCACAGGACCACATCGGTCATCACATCCGCGCCGACCGGGAACATCGGCAAGGAAAACCGCAAAAAGCCGTAGCCGCCCATTTTCAGCAGGATCGCCGCCAGCACCACAGAACCGGCAGTCGGCGCCTGCACATGCGCATCTGGAAGCCAGGTGTGCACCGGCCACATCGGCATCTTCACCGCGAAGGAGGCAAAGAAGGCCAGGAACATCAGCGTCTGGGCGCCGCCCACAATGTGGATGCCCAGCACGTCAAAGGACGCCGCCGAGAAGCTGTGAGTCAGCAGGGATTCGATATCGGTGGTGCCGGCATCCACATACATGAAGACCATCGCCACCAGCATCAGCACCGAGCCGAAAAAGGTGTAGAGGAAGAACTTGAAGGAGGCGTAGATCCGCTCCTTGCCGCCCCAGATCCCGATGATCAGGAACATCGGAATGAGGCCCGCCTCGAAGAACAGGTAGAACAGCACCAGATCCAGCGCCATGAAGACGCCCAGCATCAGGGTCTCCAAGAGCAGGAAAGCGATCATGTATTCCTTGACCCGGTCGGTGACGCTCCAGCTGGCCAGAATGGTCAGCGGCATGATGAAGGTGGTCAGCATCACAAACAGAACCGAGATGCCGTCGACCCCCATCTTGTATTTGAACCCGAAAATCCACGCGGCTTCTTCCACAAACTGGAAGCCGGTGTTGGCGGGGTCGAACTCGAAATAGATGCCAAGGCTCACCAGGAAGGTGATCGTTGTGGCAAACAGCGCAACATACTTGGCGTTGCGCTGCGCCGCCTTATCCTCGCCGCGCAGGAACAGGGCCAGGATGGCCGCCGCAAGCGCCGGGATGAAGGTGACAATAGAAAGGAGATTGTCCATCAGTGCGTTCCTCCGCCGATCGACATCCAGGTGACCAGAGCCGCAATGCCCAGCACCATCCAGAAGGCATAAGTGAAGATGTAACCGGACTGCGCGCGTCCAGCGAGACGGGTGAAGAAGGGAACAACCCCCATCGCCAGGCCGTTCAGGAAGCCGTCGATGGTGCCCCCGTCGCCGCGTTTCCACAAGAATCGGCCAATGGCCAGCGCCGGCTTGACGAAGATCACATCGTAGATCTCGTCAAAGTACCACTTGTTCAGGAGAAACAGGTACATCGGGCGCTGCTGCGCGGCCAGACGGCTCGGCAGAGACGGGCTCCAGATGTAGAACCACAGCGCCAGCACCAGACCGCCCAGCATCGCGATGAAGGGGGACAGTTTCACCCATTTCGGCGCCGCATGGGCATCTTCCAGGATGTGGTTGTCCTTGCCGATGTAGATCCCGCCCTCGCCCGGCTGGCCGGCGAACACATAGTGGTGCCCGCCGTCTGCCGCGGCTTCGCCGTGGGCTGCCTCATCACCGTGTGCCGCGGCTTCACCGTGTGCAGCGTCGTCACCCAGCGCAGCTTCCGCGCCGTGACCGGCGGCGTCGCCATGTGCCGCAGCAGAGGCTTCCGCCACCGGGATGCCATAGAACTTGCCGACCTGATCGGCGTGGCCGAAGAAACTGCCGTACCAGATCATGCCTGCGGTGATTGACCCCACGGCCAGCACGCCCAGCGGCACCAGCATGGTCCAGGGGCTTTCATGCGCATGGTCGTGGGTGTGCTTGTCGCCGCGTGCCTCGCCGTAGAACGTCATGAACATCAGGCGCCAGGAATAGAACGAGGTCATGAAGGCCGCGATCACCAGCGCCCAGAAGCCGAACATCGAGCCGCCGGCATAGGCGCTTTCGATGATGGCGTCCTTGGAGACAAAGCCGGCAAAGCCCACCCAGCCGCTCAGCGGAATGCCGACGCCGGTGATGGCCAGGGTGCCGATCATCATCGCCGCAAAGGTATAGGGGATCTTCTTGCGCAGGGCGCCATAGTTCCGCATGTCCTGTTCGTGGTGCATCGCGTGGATCACCGAGCCGGCACCCAGGAACAGCATCGCCTTGAAGAAGGCGTGGGTGAACAGGTGGAACATCGCCGCCGAATACATGCCGACGCCAGCCGCCACGAACATGTAGCCCAGCTGCGAACAGGTCGAATAGGCGATCACCCGCTTGATGTCGTTTTGCACCAGGCCCACGGTTGCCGCAAAGAATGCAGTCGCGGCGCCGATCACGGTGATGAAGGCCGTGGCCTCGGGCGCAAACTCCATCAGCGGCGACATCCGGCAAACCAGGAACACACCCGCGGTCACCATGGTTGCGGCATGGATCAGCGCCGACACCGGGGTCGGGCCTTCCATTGCGTCCGGCAGCCAGGTGTGCAGCAGCAGCTGCGCCGATTTGCCCATCGCACCGACAAACAGCAGGAAGGCAATCAGGTTGGCCGCATTCCATTCGCTCCACAGGAAGGAAACCTGGGTTTCCGCCAGTTCCGGTGCCTTATCAAAAATGTCCGCCAGGTTGATGCTGTCGGTCAGGAAGAACAGCCCGAAGATCCCCAGCGCAAAGCCGAAGTCGCCGACCCGGTTGACGATAAAGGCCTTCATCGCCGCCGCATTGGCGCTTGGCTTGCGGTAGTAGAAGCCGATCAGCAGATAAGAAGCCACGCCGACGCCTTCCCAGCCAAAGAACATCTGCACCAGGTTGTCAGAGGTCACCAGCATCAGCATCGCGAAGGTGAAGAACGACAGATACGCAAAGAAGCGCGGCTTGTAGCTTTCGCCCTCTTTCCACTGCGGGTCATGGTCCATGTAGCCGAAGGAGTAGAGGTGCACGAGGCTGGACACCGTGGTGATCACGATCAGCATGATCGCGGTCAGCCGGTCCAGCCGGATTGCCCAGGAGGTCGACAGCGAACCGCTTTCGATCCAGCGGAAGATCTCGATGTTCTGGGTCTCTCCGTTGAACGACAGGAAGATGATCCAGCTGAGCAGGGCCGCCAGGAACAGCAGCGCCGTGGCGGTCACTGTGGCGGCTTTTTCGCCGATGAATTTCCAGCCGAAGCCGCAGATGATGGCCCCCGCCAGCGGGGCAAAGAGGAGGATGGTTTCCATGATTCTTCAGCCCTTCATCACGTTGACGTCTTCGACGGCGATACTGCCGCGGTTGCGGAAGAAGCAGACCAGGATCGCCAGGCCGATGGCGGCCTCGGCGGCGGCCACGGTCAGCACGAACAGGGTAAAGACCTGCCCCACCAGATCGCCCAGGAAGGACGAGAAGGCGACCAGGTTGATGTTCACCGCCAGCAGCATCAGTTCGATGCTCATCAGGAGGATGATCACGTTCTTGCGGTTCAGGAAGAGCCCGAAGATGCCGATGACGAACAGCGTCGCCGCGACGGTCAGATAATGTTCAAGTCCGATCATGCTCAAAGCCCCTGCCCCGGTTTCACGTCCTTCAGCTCCATCGCAACGGCCGGGTCGCGCATCATCTGGGCGACCACGTTCTGGCGCTTGACGTCGGTGCGGTGGCGCAGGGTCAGCACAATGGCACCGATCATCGCCACCAGCAGGATCAGGCCTGACAGCTGGAACAAAAGAAAATATTGGTCATAGATGATGAGGCCCAGGGCCTCGGTGTTGTGGCGGTCGGCAGGCACCGGATTGGCCAGCAGCTCAGGCGCCTTATGGGCGGTTTCCCAGACGCCGAAGGCCATCACGAACTGCATCAGGATCACCAGGCCGATCAGCAGCGCCAGCGGCAGGTACCGCGCCATCTCGGCCTTGAGCGCGGCAAAGTCCACATCCAGCATCATCACCACAAACAGGAACAGCACCGCAACGGCCCCCACGTAGACGATGATCAGCAGCATGGCGACAAATTCCGCCCCCAAGAGCACAAACAGCCCGGCCGAGGAGATAAAGGCCAGGATCAGCCACAGCACCGAATGCACCGGCTGGCGGCTGATCACGGTGAACAGCCCGCCGGTGATAGCGCTGACGGCGAAGAGGTAGAAGGCAAAAACGCTCATGTCTCATCGTCCTTGTTGTCGTCCATGACTCCTTGCGCCAGATCCAGCGCCCGGTTCATGGCCGGAATGCCGGCAAAGACCGACATCTGTCCGATCGTTTCCACGATCTCTTGTTTCTTTGCCCCCGCCGCCAGGGCGTGGCGCACGGTCTGGCGCACGGCTGAATCCGCCTGCGCGCCTTGCATCGTGAGCCCGGCCAGGGTCAGCAGCAGCCGGGTCTTGGCATCCAGCCCGTCCTTGTTGACGGTGTTGCCGAACATCATTTCCATGACTTCTTTGGGCATGGTGGGCCACAGCGCCTCGAACTCCTTGAACGCCTCGGAAGGCGAGAAATTCTCCAGCGCCGGATTGAAGGCCTTGGCCATCTCCTGCGCCTGGGTCTGCATCTGTTCCATCATGGCTTCAAACGGGTTCTTGGGATCAGCCATCGGCGGCCTCCTCTGCTTCGAACACCTCAATCGCGGCGTTCAGCGCGTTGATCATCGACGGCAGGCCGCCATAGAGCGCCATTTGAAAGATGATCTCTGAAATTTCCTCGCGGGTGGCCCCGACGGCGCGGGCGCTGGCGACATTCACCTTGAGCTGCGGCCGGGTCTGGCCGCCAAGCGCTGCCAGTGCCGCGACAGTGGCCAGCAGACGGGTTTTCTCATCCACCGTGCCGCGGGTGTAGAACTGGCCGTAAGCCACGTCCACAATGGTTCGCGACAGCCCCGGCACCAGCGCGTCGTAGCGGGCCTGCAATGCCTCTTCCATGCCGGGGTTGACCTGTTCGGACAGGGCCTTGCCGCGGGCATAGGTATCGGTATGAAGCGCTTCTGAGGTCATCGGTACGGCGCGTCGATTTCCAGGTTGCGGGCAATCTCGGCTTCCCAGCGGTCGCCGTTTGCCAGCAGCTTGTCCTTGTCATAGAACAGCTCTTCCCGGGTCTCGGTGGCAAACTCGAAATTCGGGCCTTCGACAATTGCATCCACCGGGCAGGCTTCCTGGCAGAAGCCGCAGTAGATGCATTTGGTCATGTCGATGTCATAGCGCGTGGTGCGGCGGCTGCCGTCCTCGCGCGGTTCGGCGTCGATGGTGATCGCCTGCGCCGGGCAGACCGCCTCGCAGAGTTTACAGGCAATGCAGCGTTCCTCGCCGTTCGGGTAGCGGCGCAAGGCGTGTTCGCCGCGGAAGCGGGGCGACAGCGGGCCCTTTTCATGCGGGTAGTTCAGGGTGGCCTTGGGGGCGAAGAAATACTTCAGCCCCAGTTTGAAGCCGACCCAGAAATCCTGCAGCAGGAAGTATTTGGCGGCGCGGGTATAGTCGATTTGGGTCATTTCGGAGCCATTTCGTCATCAAGCCGGGTTGCGCCGGCGTTTTTGTGGCTGTGCCACTTGGTTTCATAATCGCTTTGCAGAACCAGGTCTTTCATCGCTGAACCGCTGGTCTTTTCGATTTCGTAGTAGAGGTACATGCGCCCCTTCGGTATCTTGCCCTTGAGCCGCAGCCGCTTGCCGGTTTCGGCGGGATCCTTGAATTCAATATGGTAATCCCCGCCGCGCGGCCGTTTGTGGATGCCGCGGCAGTCATGCACGGTGCAGCCGCAGTTGCGTCCCCAAAACGTCCAGACCAGTTCCGGATTGAACTGGTAAATGCCATGAGCGGGCCAGCCATTAAAGCCGTTTGCGGAAATGAACCGCCCGCCGGGTTTCAGCATCCGGAAAACGGTCTCCAGTGCCATCGGTACATTGAAAACATGCTCAATGGTGCCGCCGTCGAAGATCAGGTCGAACTGTTCTTCCAGTTCGGCTGCAACGGGGCGGTTGAGGTCATGAAGGATTGTGGCGCCCTCATAATCCGAAAAATCCATCGTCTCCATGTCGCCGAACCCCAGCTTTTGCATGAGGGTCTCGCAGTAGCCATCCTCTTGAAGCAGCTCTGTGTGGGTCAGATCAAGCCCCTTCTTGCGCAGGATCTGGTCAAACTTGTGCTTGATCTGATCCTCCACCCTGAAGGAGTGACGCCCAAGCATGAGCGTCCGGCCTTCCGGCTGGAAGCGGGTCGACAAGTCGGCCAGCCGTTCGAAGAGCTCGATATCGACACCCATCGCTGCTTAGCCCCCCACGGTCCAGCGGGCGAAGATGCCCCAGAACCAGTCAAATTTTGCAGCAAAGGACACGAAGACCACCCAGGCCAGCGAGAACGGCAGGAACACCTTCCATCCCAGCCGCATCAGCTGGTCATAGCGGTAGCGCGGGGTGATCGCCTTGACCATTGCGAAGAGGAAGAAGAAGAACGCCATCTTGCCGACCATCCACAGGACGCCATCGGGCAGGCCCGGGATCGGGGACAGCCAGCCGCCGAAGAACAGCAGCGAGGTCAGCGCGCACATCAGGAAGATGGCAATGTATTCACCGGCCATGAACAGCAGGAACGGCGTGGCCGAATATTCCACCTGGTAGCCCGCGACCAGCTCCGATTCCGCTTCCGGCAGGTCGAACGGCGGGCGGTTGGTTTCCGCCAGCGCCGAGATGAAAAACAGGAACACCATCGGGAAATGCGGGATCCAGTACCAGTTCAGCAGCCCCAGGTCGCCGTCCTGCGCCCGTACGATGTCGCCAAAGTTCATGCTGCCGGTGGAGATGATAATGCCGATGATGATCAGGCCCAGCGATACTTCGTAAGAGATCATCTGCGCCGCCGAGCGAAGCGAGCCCAGGAACGGGTATTTCGAGTTCGACGCCCAGCCGCCCATGATGACGCCGTAGACCTCAAGCGAGGAGACCGCGAAGACGTAAAGGATGGCGACGTTGATGTCGCTGAGCACCCAGCCGTCGTTGAAGGGGATCACCGCCCAGGCGATCATCGCCAGCACAAAGGATGTCAGCGGTGCCAGGATGAACACGGCGCGGTCGGAACCGGCCGGGATCACCACTTCCTTGACCACGTATTTCAGCGCGTCAGCCACCGATTGCAGCAGGCCGAAGACGCCCACCACATTGGGCCCCCGGCGCATCTGGACCGCGGCCCAGATCTTGCGGTCCCCGTAGACGAGGAACAGAAGCGAGATCATCACAAAGGCAACAACTGCAAGCACTTGCGCCAGGATCAGAACAGCGATGCCGCCCGTAGTTGTAAAGAATTCAGCCATAGGTCCTCACACCGTGGGTATTCCGTTCGCCGCGCAATCGGCCACCACGACTTCAGCGTCGATGGTGCGCAGCCCGCGCGGCAAAGCGGGGGAAATCAGATAGACCGCATCGGCGGTCCGGCTGCTCCCTGCCTGTTTCATTGTTGTGCGCACATGGCGCGCAAATCCGTAACCCCGGATCAGCGCGTATTGCGCAGCGGCACATTCCGCATAGTTATCCAGGTCTTCCTGTGCGGCAGCTCCGCGTATGGAGACGTGAAATTGCACCAGATTGCCCTCCAGCAGGCTGGTTTCCACCCCGTCGTACACCGGGGCAGGCCGCGCACCATCGCTGCCGGGCGCCATTGCGCAGGCGGCCAGCAGCAGCGGTGTTATGAGGGCAAGGCGGATCATTCGGCGGCCATTGCCCCGGTATCGCGGGCTTTGACGCCTGCCGACAGTTCCGCCATCAGCTGCGAAGCGCGGGCAATCGGGTTGGTCAGATAGAAGTCCTTGATTGCCGGCAGGAAGTCAGCGCTGCCGAGCTTGTCCTGTTCCAGCGGCTCGCCTTCCTTCCCGCCCACTTCGTCGATTTTCGCCAGATGCGGGACTTCTTCGACCAAAGCCTGGCGCAGCTGGGCAAGCGAGTCATAAGGCAGCTTGGCGTCCGCCTCAGCGCTCAGCGCGCGCAGGATCGCCCAGTTTTCCTTGGCCTCGCCCGGTGCAAAGCTCGCACGCAAGGCCAGCTGCGGGCGGCCTTCTGTATTCACGAACAGACCGTTTTCTTCGGTATAGGCAGCACCCGGCAGGATCACGTCGGCGCGGTGCGCGCCGCGGTCGCCGTGGCTGCCCTGGTAGATCACAAAAGCACCTGCGCCGATCTCCACCTCATCAGCCCCGAGGTTGTAGATCACCTCGGCCCCGTCGATCGCAGCATCGATGCCGCCTTCGGTCACGGCACCGACGTCCATTGCGCCCACACGGGAGGCGGCAGTGTGCAGCACCAACAGCTTGGAACCGGAAAGTTCCGCCATCTTCTGGGCCGCGGCCATGACTGCCAGGCCGTCCGCCTCGCGCAGGGCGCCCTGCCCCACGATAATGACGGTCTTCTTGTTGTCGCGGGTCTCCTCCGGGACACCCTTGCCGATCATGTCGCTGAGGGCCTCGCGGCCGGTACCGGCGTGGTAATATTCGTATGTCAGATCGGCCGCGGGGCCGATCAGGGCAACCTCGGCGCCATTGGCCCATGCCTTGCGGATGCGGGCGTTCAGCACCGGCGCTTCGTCACGCGGGTTGGTGCCGATCAGCAGGATCATCTCAGCCTCATCGAGATCCGCGATGGTTGCGGTGCCGGCATAGCCTGCCCGGTTGCCGATCGCCAGGCGGGCATTGTCGGTGCGGCATTCCACCTTGCCGCCCAGTCCTTCGACCAGCTGCTTCAGCGCAAAGGCCGCCTCGACCGGAGCCAGATCGCCGATCAGGCCCGCAACCTTCCTGCCTTTCATTGCAGCGGCAGCGGCAGTCAGCGCCTCGGGCCAGGTGGCGGGCTTCAGCTTGCCGTCAACGCGCACATAGGGCCGGTCAAGCCGCTGGCGGCGCAGCCCGTCCCAGACAAAGCGGGTCTTGTCGCTGATCCATTCCTCGTTCACGCCGTCGTGGTTGCGCGGCAGAATGCGCATCACTTCACGGCCCTTGGTATCCACCCGGATGTTCGATCCCAGCGCGTCCATCACGTCGATGGTTTCGGTCTTGGTCAGTTCCCAGGGACGGGCGGTGAAGGCGTAAGGCTTGGAGGTCAGAGCCCCAACCGGGCAGAGGTCGATGATATTGCCCTGCAGGTTCGATTGCAGCGTCTGGTTCAGGTAGGAGGTGATCTCCGCATCTTCGCCCCGCCCCGTTTGACCCATCTGGTGGATGCCGGCGACCTCAGTGGTGAAGCGCACGCAGCGGGTGCAGCTGATGCAGCGGGTCATGGTGGTGTCCACCAGCGGACCGAGGTCGAGATCGTCCACCGCGCGTTTGGCTTCCTTGAAGCGGCTGCCTGACAGGCCATAGGCCATCGCCTGGTCCTGCAGGTCGCATTCGCCGCCCTGGTCGCAGATCGGGCAATCCAGCGGGTGGTTGATCAGCATGAATTCCATCACGCCTTCGCGGGCCTTCTTGACCATCGGCGAGTTGGTTTTCACTTGCGGCGCCTGGCCTTCGGGACCGGGGCGCAGATCGCGTACCTGCATGGCGCAGGACGCCGCGGGCTTGGGCGGGCCGCCGACAACCTCGACCAGGCACATACGGCAGTTGCCGGCGATCGACAGGCGCTCGTGATAGCAGAAGCGCGGGATCTCGACACCGGCCTCTTCACAGGCCTGGATCAGGGTCATCGCCCCTTCCACCTCGATCTCGGTTCCGTCAATGTTGATCTTGCGGAGGTCAGACATGGTCTATTTCGCCCTCAGTAACACGCCGATCGCGCTGTTCTTTTCGATTTCCGCGCGGCCATAGGCGCAGAAGGTTTCCGGTTGTTCGTAGGAGACGCCGTTTTGTGCCAGCAGCCGCTCGCCCTTGGCGCGCATGCGGGCCTTTTCTGCGTCCGAGCCGATGTAGGCGCGGATTTCCGTGTCCGAGTACCCCAGCTCATTCGCCCGCGCTTTGAGCCGGCGCAACTCGCCCAGCCCCTTGAAGTAACGCGGCGCAAGGCGGTCGCAGTGGTCCGAGACTTCCTTGGCCACGGCCACCGCAAACAGCGGGTTTTCGATTTCGGCAACATCGCGCAGCGACGGTTTGGCCAGTGCCGAGACCGGCAGGGCCGTAAAGACAGACAGGGCAGCAGCAATCAGGGCGCGCATGGTGGAGAACTCCTTCAGTTTGAAGCTCCCACTGCGCAGGCAGGCGGCGCTGCTATTCAATAGCAGCCGGGCCGGACAGCCCTGATATGCCGGAAATCCGCTCACGGGGTGCAGGTTCCCCGGAAAGCGGCCTGACCGTCGGTCAGTGTCAGCTGCACATCCTGGTCGGACGGGTCCACCGCCCAATCGATTTTGGAGGAGCCATAGTTCACAACGCAATAGGTGGTCCCGGCGTGGGCCGCAGCCTTGCGCGCCCCTGTGACCGAGCGGTCCGCGCCCTTGATTTCGATGGAGAAATCTGCGCGGTTCACCTTCTTGTCCACCGGCTTGGCCTTGGCCTTGAAGGGGACGCCGTCATACAGTTCACGGTTCTTGTTGGTGGTTGAGGACCCGCAGGCCGAAACCAGCGCCGCAACTGCCAAACAGGCCGCCGGCAGGGTCAGCCGGTATGTCGTTAGAATGCTCAAAATACTGCCGCCAAAGTCAGAATTGCCAGGCCGCCCATACAGGACCAGCCGGTCACGTAGAAAATTGTGCGCAGGCCGCCGTGCGGCTTGCCGCTGCCGCTCAGGTGGATGAGGATCATGATCACCCGCGTGACCAGCACCAGAGAGGCAAGCAGGTTCACCCAGAACGGCGCCGCCCCCGCGAGGATCGCGGCGATGGTCACGGTCAGGAAGGCCGGCAGCGTTTCGCAACCGTTCAGATAGGCCCGGTTCAGACGGTAAGCCTTTTCGGCATAGTCCTCCCGCGGTGTCGCACCGGGTGCGAGGCCTGCCTTCTGCTTGGCCAGCGCCGAAAACGGCGACAGCGCCATGATGATCAGGGTAAAGATCACCAGCGCGGCCAAGGCGTGGGAATATGCTGAGAAGGTTTCCATTGGTTACTCCGCTGCCATCGCGCCCAGGCGGCCGGTCTGCTGGGCCTTGATGCGGTCTTCGATTTCCTCGCGGAAATTCTTGATCAGGCCCTGGATCGGCCAGGCCGCCGCATCGCCGAGGGCGCAGATAGTGTGGCCCTCGACCTGCTTGGTCACATCCCACAGCATGTCGATCTCTTCCAGCTCGGCCTCGCCCTTAACCAGCCGGTCCATGACGCGCATCATCCAGCCGGTGCCTTCGCGGCAGGGGGTGCACTGGCCGCAAGACTCGTGCTTGTAGAACTTCGCCAGCCGCCAGATCGCCTTGATGATATCGGTCTGCTTGTCCATCACGATGACCGCCGCAGTGCCAAGGCCCGAGCCCAGTTCGCCGCGCAGGTAATCGAAATCCATGATTGCATCGCGCATGTTCTCGCCGCGCACGCAGGGCACCGAGGAGCCGCCGGGGATGACCGCCAGAAGGTTGTCCCAGCCGCCGCGGATGCCGCCGCAATGCTTTTCAATCAGCTCCTCGAAACCAATCGACATCGCCTCTTCCACCACACAGGGGTTGTTGACGTGGCCGGAGATCGCAAACAGCTTGGTGCCGGCGTTGTTCTGACGCCCGAAACCCGCGAACCAGTCGGCGCCGCGGCGCAGGATGGTCGGCACGACAGCAATGGATTCCACGTTGTTCACAGTGGTCGGGCAGCCGTAAAGACCCGCGCCCGCCGGGAACGGCGGTTTCATCCGGGGCATGCCCTTCTTGCCCTCCAGGCTCTCGATCAGGGCGGTTTCCTCGCCGCAGATATAGGCGCCTGCCCCGTGATGCAGGAAAACATCGAAGTCCCAGCCGGAGCCGGCCGCGTTCCGGCCCAGCAGGCCCTGATCGTAGCATTCGTCGATGGCCGCCTGCAGCGCTTCCCGCTCGCGGATGTATTCCCCGCGCAGATAGATATAGCAGGTATGCGCATTCATCGCGAAACTGGCGATCAGCGCGCCCTCGATCAGCGTATGCGGATCGTGGCGCATGATTTCCCGGTCCTTGCAGGTGCCGGGTTCGGATTCATCCGCGTTGATCACCAGATAGGCCGGGCGGCCGTCGCTTTCCTTGGGCATGAAGGACCACTTCAGGCCGGTCGGGAAACCCGCACCGCCGCGGCCGCGCAGGCCGGAGTCTTTCATGGTCTGAACGATCCAGTCACGGCCCTTTTCCAGGATGCCCGCGGTGCCGTCCCAATGGCCGCGCGCCTTGGCGCCCGCCAGCGAGCGGTCGTGCATCCCGTAAAGGTTGGTAAAGATCCGGTCCTGATCCTTCAGCATGTGTGCCTACCTTTGGTTTTCTTCTTCATTGGCCCGACGCATGCGCCAGAGTTGAAATATGTTGACCAGGGCATAGATCATGCCCGCCAGCGCAGCGAAGTCGAACAGCAGCGCATAGCGCCCCGGCAGCCCCAGCATGGGGCCGATGAACAGCGACACGGCCATCCACAGCAAAATGGTCCCGGCAATCACAAGCGCGATATGCCGGCCCTTTGCAGCGATAGCCTGGTCCTGTTCCTTGCTCATCTGTTCCCCATCACCCGGGTGCGGCCCTGCAGGCTGCGTGCCGATCAGTCGTCTTTGTCGTCGTAGATGTGCTCTTCTTTGGCACGTTTGGCGAACTCGGTCTCATCGCCCACCTGCAGACGCTTGGCCTGTTCGATCCAGCCGTCCCGTTCGATCCGGCCCTTGAACTTGAGCCGCGCATCCACCCAGGCCACCTCAGCTTCGCCCCAGTCCGCAATCTGATCGAAGTGGAAGAAACCAAGGTCGTTAAGCTGCGCTTCCAGCTTGGGACCAACGCCCTTGAGCAGCTTCAGATCGTCCGGCAGGCCGCCGCGGGCCTCTTTCAGGACTTCCGGCTCGGCTTCATCGGCCTGGCTGTCAGCCGCGGCTTTGGCCGCCGTCCCTTCCGGAGAGGAGGGCTCAGCAACGGCCGATTTTTTCGGACCCGCCTTGGCAGCTTCTTCCGCCTGTTTCGCGGCAGGCTTGGGGGGTTCCGGTGCCTTGGGCGGTGCCTCCGCCGCGGCACGGCCTGCAACAACGCCGTCCTTGCCAACCCATGGGGTCAGCAGCGGCACCTCATCCCCCTGAATGCGCTTGACGCCGTCCTTGTTGTCCACCGCCAGCTGGACGCTCGCATTATACTGGGTCTTGCCGCTGTCGAAGTCAGTCAGCGAGGTGAGGCCCGATTCCGGCTCAGCGGCGTAACGGCCGTTCTGCGGGCCCGGCGTCACCTCCCTGCCCGCGGCCAGATCGTCGAGCAGCTTGGAGAAGCTTTCAACCGTCAGATCCTCGTAGTAATCCTTGCCGATCTGCGCCATCGGGGCGTTGGTGCAGGCGCCAAGGCACTCGACCTCTTCCCAGGAAAACTTGCCGTCCGCCGACAGGGTATGCGGTTTCGCGGCGATCTTTTCCTTGCAGACCGCAACCAGGTCTTCGGCCCCGCAGATCATGCAGGAGGTGGTGCCGCAGATCTGAATATTGGCAACGGAACCGGTCGGTTGCATCTGGAACATGAAGTAGAAAGACGTGACTTCCAGCACCCGGATATAGGCCATGCCCAGCATGTCGGCGATGGTTTCGATCGCGGGCTTGGTGACCCAGCCTTCCTGCTCCTGCGCACGCCACAGCAGCGGAATGACTGCCGAGGCCTGACGGCCTTCAGGGTACTTTGTGATCTGCGCCTCGGCCCAGGCCTGGTTGGCCGGGGTGAAGGCAAAGCTGTCGGGTTGTTCGTGGTGGAGACGGCGCAGCATCAGATCACCTTTTGGTGGGTGTTGCCCGCGCGGATGCCTCCGGCGGGAGTATTTTTGAAAAGATGAAACAGGGCAGGCAGGCTCACCGGTCGATCTCCCCGAACACGACGTCCATGGTGCCGATGATGGCAGCGACATCGGCCAGCTGGTGGCCGCCGGCCACGTGGTCCATCGCCTGCAGATGCAGGAACCCGGGCGCGCGGATCTTGGAGCGGTAGGGTTTGTTGGTCCCGTCCGCCACCAGATAGACGCCGAACTCGCCCTTGGGCGCCTCGACGGCGGCGTAGACCTCGCCTGCGGGAACGTGGAAGCCTTCGGTGTACAGCTTGAAATGGTGGATCAGGCTTTCCATCGAGGTCTTCATGTCGCCGCGCTTGGGCGGGGACAGCTTGCCGCGGGCTATCACGTCGCCGGTGGCCTCGCGCAGCTTGACAATCGCCTGGCGGATGATCGAGGTCGACTGGCGCATCTCTTCCATCCGGCACAGATAGCGGTCGTAGCAGTCGCCGTTCTTGCCGACCGGGACCTGGAACTCGAACTCGTCATAGCATTCATATGGCTGCGCCCGGCGCAGATCCCAGGCAAGGCCGGAGCCGCGCACCATGACGCCGGAGAATCCGTATTGCTGGATCTCTTCCTCGGTCACCACACCGATATCGCAGTTGCGCTGCTTAAAGATGCGGTTTTCGGTCAGCAGCCCGTCGATGTCATCCAGCACCTTGGGAAATTCCAGCGCCCAGAGGTCGATATCATCAAGCAGATCATCCGGCAGATCCTGATGCACACCGCCGGGACGGAAGTAGGCCGCATGCAGGCGGGCGCCGCAGGCCCGCTCGTAGAACACCATCAGCTTTTCGCGCTCTTCAAAGCCCCACAGCGGCGGGGTCAGCGCGCCGACGTCCATCGCCTGGGTGGTGACGTTCAGCAGGTGGTTCAAGACGCGGCCGATTTCCGAATAGAGCACCCGGATCAGCTGGCCGCGGCGCGGAACCTCCACGCCGGTCAGTTTTTCGATGGCGAGGCACCAGGCATGTTCCTGGTTCATCGGCGCCACATAATCGAGGCGGTCGAAATACGGCAGGTTCTGCAGGTAGGTGCGGCTTTCCATCAGCTTTTCGGTGCCGCGGTGCAGCAGCCCGATATGCGGATCGCAGCGCTCGACGATCTCGCCGTCCAGCTCCAGCACCAAACGCAAAACCCCATGTGCTGCAGGGTGCTGCGGGCCGAAGTTGATGTTGAAATTGCGGATCTTCTGCTCGCCGCTAAGCGCGTCGACGCTGCCGTCGTCAAATTTGGAGCCGTCCATCATTTGCGACCTCCGTTATCCTTCGCCAATACGGCGCAACGAACAAGTCCAGAAAAGGCACCTTTGCTGAACTCTTCAGATCTTTTTAAAACGGGCATCGCCGCGCCGAGCATGGCCGCACAGCCTGCCAGCAAGGTTCCCGCTTCCGCCAGAGGTTCAAACCACATCAGCTTGCGCCCTCCTTTTCGTCGCCCGGCAGGATGTATTCGGCACCTTCCCACGGGGACATGAAATCAAACTGCCGGTATTCCTGCACCAGCTTCACCGGCTCATAGACCACGCGCTTTTGCGCCTCGTCATAGCGGACTTCGGTGTAGCCGGTGGTCGGGAAATCCTTGCGCAGCGGATAGCCGCGGAAACCGTAGTCGGTCAGGATCCGGCGCAGGTCCGGGTGGCCGGAGAACAGGATGCCGAACATGTCGTACACTTCCCGCTCGAACCAGTTGGCCGACGGGTGCACCTTCACGATCGAGGGCACCAGTTCCTCCTCGCGCACCGCGGTGCGCAGACGGATACGCTGGTTCCGGTACATCGACAGGAAATGATAGACGACATCAAACCGCTTGGCCCGGTCCGGATAGTCAACCGCAGTGATGTCCACCAGAGTGGAGAACTTGCAGTTCTGGTCCGATTTCAGAAACTCCACCAGACCGGCAATATTGGAAAGCGTCACATCGATATTCAGTTCGCCAAAGGAGATATCCCAAGCGACGACGCAATCGGGTCGTTTGGCTTCGATCTGCGCGCCGAGTTCATTCAGTGCTTCAGTCATCTGCTCTCTCCCGCCTTAGCGTACAAGGGTGCCGGTACGGCGGATCTTGCGCTGCAGCTGCATCAGGCCGTACAGCAGCGCCTCGGCCGTCGGCGGGCAGCCGGGCACATAGACGTCCACCGGCACAACCCGGTCGCAGCCGCGCACCACGGAATAGCTGTAATGGTAATAGCCGCCGCCATTGGCGCAGGACCCCATTGAGATCACATAGCGCGGCTCAGGCATCTGGTCGTAGACCTTGCGCAGGGCCGGCGCCATTTTGTTGGTCAGCGTCCCCGCCACGATCATCACATCCGACTGGCGCGGCGAGGCACGCGGCGCGATGCCAAAACGTTCGGCATCGTAGCGCGGCATCGAAGTGTGCATCATTTCGACCGCGCAGCAGGCCAGGCCGAATGTCATCCAATGCAGCGAACCGGTACGGGCCCAGTTGATGATGTCTTCTGCCGAAGTAAGCAGAAACCCTTTGTCCTGCAATTCGGCATTGAGGGCCTGGGTGGCAGTTTCCTTGTCCACACCCGCGGTGTTGGCTCCGGTCATCACTGCCATTCCAGCGCCCCTTTCTTCCATTCATAGGCAAAGCCGATGGTCAGCACGCCCAGGAACACCATCATCGACCAGAACCCTGTGTCGCTTATGTCCTTGAAACCGACGGCCCAGGGAAACAGGAATGCGATTTCCAGGTCGAAAATGATGAAGAGAATCGAGACCAGATAGAACCGGACATCGAATTTCATACGGGCATCATCAAAGGCATTGAAACCGCACTCATAGGCGCTGACCTTTTCCGGGTCCGGGTTGCGGACTGCCAGCACAACGGCTGCCAGGATAAGAACAATGCCCAAACCTGCCGCAACGGCCAGGAAAACCAGGATCGGCAGGTATTCCCTCAACATCTCTTCCAAGAGCAGCTCCTTTTCCCGGCGGTTTCCCGCGCGACGTCAATTGGCGTGTTGATTTGCCCTGTGCATACCCCTCCGCCCCCACAGCGTCAACTAAAGCAAGGTTAATCTACAAGGGTTTGTGACAGGAAACAGCACCGCCGCGGCATGCGCGTAATTCCTTAGTCATTTCATAAGGAAAGCGGCCGCGGAGGAAACCGCGGCCGCCACCGGAAGATGTATCGTTTACACCGGTTTTTCAGCCTTGCCAGACGGGTTTGCGCTTTTCAAAGAATGCGCTGATGCCCTCCTGCGCCTCGTCGCCTTCCCAGCGCGCAACAAGCGCCTTGATTGTATGATCAATCACCGCGTCATCAAGTTGCGGCCCCAGATCACGGGCGAGCTTTTTGGCGGCGGCGACAGCGCCGGGCGCGCAGTTCAGATAGGGTGCGACCTCCGCTTCGACCGCCTCCGCCAGCTGGTCTGCGGGCACGGCTTTTGCCAGCAGCCCCAGCTCCACCGCCTCGGCAGCGCCGAACAGACGGGCCGACATGAACACGCGCCGCGCTTTGGCTTCGCCCATGCGGGCAATGACATAAGGGCCGATGGTGGCGGGAATCAGTCCCAGCTTGGTCTCGGTCAGCCCCATCTTCAGATGGTCCGCACCGATGGCAACGTCGCAAACCGAAGCCATTCCGACACCGCCGCCAAAGGCATTGCCCTGCACCGCGCCGATCACCGGCTTGGCCAGGGTATTGAGCGCCATCAGCATCTCAGCCAGCACCCGCGCCTCGCGGCCGCGGGTTTCGGCATCCGCCTCCATCTGCGCCCGCATCCAGCCCAGATCGCCGCCGGCGCAGAAACTTTTGCCGGCACCGGTCAGCACCACCACACGGACGGTCCCGTCTTCGTTCAGCCGCCGGGCCGCCAGAATCAGCTCCTGCAGCATCTGTCCGGACATGGCATTGTGCTTATCAGGACGGTTCAGGGTCAGGGTGCAGACGCCACGGGCGTCGGTGTTCAGGGTGATCGTTTCGAACATCTTGCTTCTCCGCTGAAATTTTACTGCCGGCTGCGCATGGACCGGGCCAGAAGCGCGGCCTCTGCCAGCACATCCGCGTCCAGGCCGGTGTCATAGCCAAGGTCTGTCAAACGCCTGTGAACCGCCTCAGTGGCGACATTGCCCGCAGCGCCCGGCGCGTAAGGGCAGCCGCCCAATCCGCCTACAGCAGCATCGAAAACCCGTACGCCCTGATCCAGCGATGCCTCGATATTGTCGAGTGCCCGGCCGGAGGTGTCGTGATAGTGGCCCGCCAGATTCTTTGCAGGCACCCGTGCTGTGACAGCTTTCAGCATCGCCGTAATCGCGTCCGGCGTACCTCGCCCGATGGTGTCCCCCAGCGAGATCTCATAGCAGCCCAAGGCAAACAGGCGCTCGGCCACTTCAGCAACTTTCTGCGGCGCGGTGACCCCGTCAAAGGGGCAATCGGTCACGCAGGAAACATAGCCGCGCACCGGCAGGCCGATTTCCTTTGCAGCCTCCAGAATGGGCAGAAAGCGCATGATGCTTTCCTCGATTGTCGCGTTGATGTTGGCCTTGGAAAACCCTTCAGAGGCCGAGGCGAACACCGCAATCTCGTCCGCCTTGGCAGCGACGGCATCCTCGTAGCCGCGCATGTTGGGCGTCAAAGCTGCATACCGCACGCCGGGCGCGCGGGCGATGCCAGCCAGCACCTCGGCGCTTCCCGCCATCTGCGGCACCCATTTCGGCGACACGAAGCTGGCCACCTCGATCCGCGAAAACCCGGCCCGGCTCAGGCAATCCGTCAGCGCCACCTTCTCCGCCACCGGGATTTCGCGCTTCTCGTTCTGCAGCCCGTCCCGCGGACCGACTTCGAAAATCTCGACACGCTCAACCATTGCCGGGCCTCCTGCTTCTTTCTGGTCCTAAATACTCAAATGCCAACAGCTGCCGCGGGCGCACGGTCAGCCGTCCCCCTCCTCTTCCAGACGCACAAGCGCCGCGCCGGCCTCAACCTGATCGCCCGCGCCGGCCAGCACCTCAGCCACCACACCGTCACGGGCGGCCAGCAGTGAATGCTCCATTTTCATCGCTTCCAGAATGGCAAGCCTGTCACCCTCTGCCACCGGCTGGCCGACTTTAGCAAAAACGGCTTTGACCAGCCCCGGCATCGGCGCCTCAATCACATTCCTGTCGCCCCCCGCAGCCGCATCCCGGTCCAGCGGGTCCACAACAGTGAATTCCAGGCCGTATGCGTCAAACACCGTGATCAATGCGCCGGCCTCAGAGGTTACGGGCATCCGGCGTCCTTCAATGCGCCAATGCCCCTGGCTGCGTTCGGCCAGCACGGTTTCGCCATTCACAGTCCACAGCTGCCGGTCCGGCCCGTCCACCTGCACGTCCGCCGTGAACTCTTCCTCCGAATGGCTGAGCGTCACCGCACGGTGCAGCGGCCCCCAAAGCGTGAAACCGGTCTCCGGCGCGGCATCCACCAGACCAAGCGCCACCATGCCAGCGGCCGCTTTGTGGCGCAGCTCTGCCTTCGGCGCAGCCACCAATTCCTCCAGATCGCGCGCAATCAGGCCGGTGTCCACGTCGCCCTGCGCAAACCCTTCATGCGCAGCCAGCGCACCGAGGAAAGCAAGGTTGGTGACGGTGCCGCCGACCTGGGTTTCCTCCAGCGCACGGGCCAAACGGGACAGCGCCACCCTGCGGGTGGAGCCATGCACGATCACCTTGGCAATCATCGGATCATACCAGGGGCTGATGGCGTCGCCTGCCCGCACGCCGCTGTCCGCCCGGCACTCGGCCGGGAAAGACAAATGGGTAAGCGTGCCGGTGGCCGGAAGAAAGCCCTTGGGCACGTCTTCCGCATAAAGCCGCGCCTCAAACGCGTGGCCGGTGATCGTCAGGTCTTCCTGCCGGGCAGGCAGGCGCTCACCTGAGGCGACCCGCAGCTGCCACTCCACCAGATCGACACCGGTGATCAGTTCGGTCACCGGATGCTCCACCTGCAGGCGGGTGTTCATTTCCATGAACCAGAAGCCGTCGCTGCGCAGGCCGTCCGAGCCATCGACGATGAATTCGACGGTGCCTGCGCCCTTGTAACCGATCGCTTCAGCCGCGCGCACGCCGGCCCGGCCCATTGCTTCGCGCATCTCCGCCGTCATGCCCGGCGCAGGGGCTTCCTCAATCACCTTCTGGTGGCGGCGCTGAAGCGAACAATCGCGCTCGAACAGATGCACCGCACGGGTCCCGTCACCAAAAACCTGCACCTCGATATGGCGGGGCTGCTGGATGTATTTCTCGATCAGCACATCCGGGTTGCCAAAGGCCGTGGTGGCCTCGCCTTGCGCGCTTTTCAGGGCATCTGCGAACTCCGCCGGGCTCTCGACCAGCCGCATCCCCTTGCCGCCGCCGCCGGCCACGGCCTTGATCAGCACCGGATACCCGATCTTGCCCGCTTCTTCCTGCAGGAAGTCCGCGTCCTGATTGCTGCCGTGATAGCCGGGCACCACCGGCACGCCGGCCTCTTCCATCAGCGCCTTGGCCGCATCCTTGAGGCCCATCTTGCGGATCGCATCTGCGGACGGGCCGATAAAGGTGAGGCCGGCAGCCTCTACCGCATCAACGAATTTCGGATTTTCGGACAGGAAGCCGTAACCGGGGTGGATCGCCTGGGCGCCGGTTTCCTGCGCCACGCGGATGATCTCATCGCCGCGAAGGTAACTGTCGGCGGGGGCCGGGCCGCCGATATGCACCGCCTCATCCGCCAGGGCCACATGTTTCGAGGCTGCATCGGCGTCGGAATATACCGCCACTGTCCGCACGCCCATGGCGCGGGCGGTTTCCATCACGCGGCAGGCGATTTCGCCGCGGTTGGCAATCAGGATCTTGTCAAACATGGGGTTGGTCCTTTGTCTGGATCGCCGGACCGGGGGCGCTGCCCCCGGACCCCCGAAGTATTTCGCGAAAGATGAAAGCCCGGAGGCTTACATCCGGAAGACGCCGAATTTGGTCTCTTCGACCGGGGCATTCAGGGCGGCGCTGAGCGACAGCGCCAGCACGTCGCGGGATTTGCGCGGGTCAATGATGCCGTCATCCCACAGCCGTGCCGAGGCATAAAGCGGGTGGCTCTGCTCCTCGAACATGTCGATGGTGGGCTGTTTGAAGGCAGCTTCCTCCTCAGCGCTCCAGCTGCTGCCCTGGCGTTCGATGGCGTCGCGTTTCACCGTCGCCAGCACGCCCGCTGCCTGCTCGCCGCCCATCACCGAGATGCGGGAGTTGGGCCAGGTCCACAGAAACCGCGGCTGGTAGGCGCGGCCCGACATGCCGTAGTTGCCGGCGCCAAAAGAGCCGCCGACCAGCATAGTGATCTTGGGCACGTTGGTGGTGGCGACCGCCGTCACCATCTTGGCGCCGTGACGGGCGATGCCCTCGTTCTCATATTTGCGGCCGACCATAAAGCCGGTGATGTTCTGCAGGAACACCAGCGGGATCTTGCGCTGCGAGCAGAGTTCGACGAAATGGGCGCCCTTCTGCGCCGCCTCCGAAAACAGGACGCCGTTGTTGGCAATGATGCCGATCGGGCAGCCCTTGAGGTGGGCAAAGCCGGTCACCAGCGTCTCGCCGAAGCGCGGCTTGAATTCGTCAAAACGGGAGCCGTCGACCAGCCGCGCGATCACCTCGCGGATGTCGTAAGGCGTGCGCAGGTCGCCGGGCACAACGCCGAGGATTTCCTCGGGGTCGTAGGCGGGCTCCTCGGGGCTGGCCCAGTTCACCGTCAGCGGCCTGGTGATGTTCAGCGATTGCACCGCACGCCGCGCCAGCGCCAGCGCGTGGGCGTCATCCTCGGCCAGATAATCGGCCACGCCGGACAGGCGTGTATGCACGTCGCCGCCGCCAAGATCTTCGGCGCTGACGACCTCGCCCGTTGCGGCCTTCACCAGCGGCGGACCTGCCAGGAAGATGGTGCCCTGTTCCTTGACGATGATGGTGACGTCCGACATCGCGGGGACATAGGCGCCGCCCGCGGTGCAGGAGCCCATGACAACGGCGATTTGCGGGATGCCCTTGGCCGACATCCGGGCCTGGTTGTAGAAAATGCGGCCGAAGTGGTCGCGGTCGGGGAAGACCTCGTCCTGGTTCGGCAGGTTGGCACCGCCGGAGTCGACCAGGTAGATGCACGGCAGCCGGTTCTCCTCGGCAATCTCCTGCGCGCGCAGGTGTTTCTTGACCGTCATCGGGTAATAGGTGCCGCCCTTCACGGTGGCATCGTTGCAGACCACCATGACCTCTTGGCCCTCGACCCGGCCGATGCCCGCGACAACACCTGCACTGGGGGCGGCGCCGTCATACATGGCATGCGCAGCCGTGGCGCCGATCTCAAGGAACGGCGAGCCGGGATCGAGCAGGTTTGCCACCCGGCGGCGCGGCAGCATCTTGCCGCGGCTTTCATGCCGGGCGCGGGATTTCTCGCCGCCGCCCATGCGCGCGGCCTCGGCCGCCTCGCTGATCTGCGCCAGCGCTTCGAGATGCGCCTCGCGGTTCTGCTTGAAGCCTTCGGAGGAAGGCATCGCCTTGGATGTGAGTTTCATGTCCACTCTCCCGTTATAGGGTTGAGATCTTTACTTCCGGTTGGCGCCGCGTACGCCGGGTATGCAACACCCTGGGTCATTGATCAGCCTCCCCCGCCGCCCGCGCCTTCAGCTCCTTGCGGATCACCTTGCCGGTCACGGTCATCGGCAGCGCGTCCAGGAATTCCACCTCGCGCGGGTAGGAATACTGTGCGAGGCGGTCCTTGACGTAATCCTGCAGTTCCTGCGCCGAGGCCTGGGCCCCGTCTTTCAGCACCACATAGGCCTTGACGATCTCGGTGCGCAGCGGATCGGGCTTGCCGACCACGCCCACGGTGGCCACCGCCGGGTGGGTCAGCAGGCAATCCTCGATTTCGGCCGGGCCGATGCGGTAGCCGGCCGAGGTGATCACATCATCCTCGCGGCCCACAAAGCGCAGATAGCTGCCTTCCCAGATGCCGCGGTCGCCAGTCAGCAGCCAGTCGCCGCGGAACTTGGCAGCGGTTTCTTCGGGGCGGTTCCAGTATTGCAGCAGCATCGAGGCCGAACCGCGGCGGATGGCGACGTCGCCCTCGCCCTCTGCCGGGTTGCCGTCTTCGCCGATCACCGCCACTTCATGCCCCGGCACCGCTTTGCCGATGCAGCCCGGGCGCGGTTCGAAACCGGCAGCGCAGGAGGAGGCCACCATGTTGCATTCGGTCTGGCCGTAGAATTCGTTGATGGTCACGCCCAAGCAACGCCGGCCCCAGGCGAGCATCTCCGCGCCCAGGGGCTCTCCGCCGGAAGCAACAGAACGCAGGCCGCCGAGCCCCTGCCCCGCTGCCTTGAGCATCCGCAGCGCAGTTGGCGGGAAGAATATATTGCGCACCCCGGCCTTGGCGATCAGATCGGCGCAAGCTTCGGGCGTAAATTTGTCCAGCCGCGCCGCAACCACCGGCACGCCCAGCGCAAGGCCCGGCATCAGCACGTCGAACAATCCGCCGATCCAGGCCCAGTCCGCCGGGGTCCACAGCACGTCGCCCTGCTGCCCGAGGTAATCATGGCTGATGGCAACGCCCGGCAGGTGGCCGGTCAGCACCCGGTGGCCGTGCAGCGCGCCCTTGGGGCTGCCGGTGGTGCCGGAGGTATAGATCAGCACCGCAGGCGTATCAGGCGCAGTCTCGGCAAAGGGCACCGGCGCGCCGTCCATTCCGGCGCTATCGACCATCACCGCATCGGCCAGATCGCCCAGCAGTTCCGCGCCTTCGGGGTCCGTAAAGACAAAGCGCACGCCTGCATCGCCTGCACGGGAGGCCAGTGCATCACGCTTGAACAGTTTGAACAGCGGCACCGAAATGCCGCCCGCCTTCCAGACCGCCAGATGCGCCGCCGCGCACCAGGGCGACTGGCTGAGCAGCACCCCGACCCGGTCACCCGGCTGGATACGGGTCAGCAGGCAGCGGGTCAGGCCATCCACCATCCCGGACAGGTCGCCATAGGAAATGTCGCGCCGCTCCGCGCCTGTCATGTCGATCAGCGCGGTCTGTTCCGGCGGGCGGGACAGGCACTGGCGGGCCATGTTCAGCTGTGCCGGCAAATCCCAGCTGCCGTCAGGGCGCAGGCCCGGAAAATCTTGCGGTTCAGCCATCATAGCTCCATTCGCTGCACGGAACGCGGGCAGCTCTGCCCCGGGACCCTGCGCTGCTGCCGGCCCCGTGGATCACATGGTTCCCATCAGCTCGCGGCCGATCAGCATGCGGCGGATTTCGCTGGTGCCGGCGCCGATTTCCATCAGCTTGGCATCGCGGAAAATCCGGCCCACCGGGTTGTCGGACAGATAGCCCGCACCGCCGAAAGCCTGCACCGCCTGATGCGCCTGGGTCATCGCGACCTCGGAGGAGTAGAGGCAGCAGGCCGCCGCGTCCTGACGGGTCACCGTGCCCTTGTCGCAGGACTTGGCCACTTCATAGACATAAGCCCGCGCCGAATTCATCGCAGTGTACATGTCGGCGATCTTGGCCTGCATCAGCTGGAAGTTCCCGATCGGCTGGCCGAACTGCTTGCGCTCTTTCATATAGGGCATCATCTCGTCCATGCAGGCGGCCATGATGCCGGTGCCGATGCCCGCGAGCACCACGCGCTCATAATCCAGCCCGGACATCAGGACGCGCACGCCCTTGCCCTCTTCGCCAAGGATGTTCTCAAACGGAACCTCGACGTCCTCGAACACCAGTTCGGCCGTGTTGGAGCCGCGCATGCCCAGTTTGTCGAAGTGCTTGGAGGCGGAGAAGCCCTTCATCTCTTTTTCGATCAGGAAGGCGGTCATGCCTTTGGAGCCGGCATCGGGATCGGTCTTGGCATAGACCACCAGGGTATCGGCATCCGGACCATTGGTGATCCAGTATTTGTTACCATTCAAACGGAAGTGGTCATTGCGCTTTTCCGCCCGCAGCGACATGGAGACCACATCGGACCCCGCGCCGGCCTCGGACATTGCCAGCGCACCGACGTGCTCGCCCGAGATCAGCCGCGGCAGATACTTGGCCTTTTGTTCGGCGTTGCCGTTCAGCTTGATCTGGTTGACGCAAAGGTTGGAATGCGCGCCATAGGACAGCGACACAGAGGCACTGGCGCGGGCGACTTCCTCGACCGCAACCGTGTGGGCCAGATAAGACATGCCGGCGCCGCCGAATTCCTCCGGCACGGTGATCCCCAGCAGGCCAAGCTCGCCCATTTCTTTCCAAAGTTCCGCAGGGAACTCGTTGTTCTGATCGATTTCCTGCGCCAACGGCTTGACGCGGTCCTGCGCCCAGCGGTGAACCGCGTCGCGCAGTGCGTTCACATCCTCACCAAGATCAAAAGTCATGCTTGCGTTGAACATCCCGCGGGACCTCCCGGTTAGAGCCGATTATATGAACACTTGTTCAATTCAATAAACGAGCCCCCGATTCGGGTCAATCGTGTTCCTGCGAGGCGGTACAAACGGCAACGGGCGGCCCCTGAATGGCCGCCCGCAACAAACCGACCAACAGGGTCAGCGGATCACATGGATCACAGTGCGGCTGTCTGCTTCAACCAGCACCGGGAGGCCATTGAGATAGACGTAACGGAACTTGGAATCCGGAACCTCCGCCAGCTGGACCTGCTCTGGAATCACGACACCTGTCACCACCTCACCTTGCACGTAAACCGGCTCGGTGGCGTTGCTGCGCACATAGGTCACCACCTTCTCGTCCGGCACAGCAGCCTCACCCGCGATGGACCCTGCAATGGCCCCGGCGACAACACCAGCCGGTCCTGCAATCAGGCCGCCGGTGACGGCACCGCCGACAGCACCCAGCGCAGCATCGTTTGCGCCGGTCTCGGTGCTGGTATAGGTCACTGTGTTGAATTTCACCGGGCTGTCCTTGGCGACAACCGGCACATATGTATCGGCAAGATTGCCGGTCAGGTATTCGCCATAGGCCCAGCCGTCTGCACCCTCATAGCCGACCTTGCACCAGTTGCTTTCCTCAAGGCAGCCCTCAAGATCAACCGAGCCATCGGCAGAGATCACCCCAATGATCTCGTGCTGCGGGCCTGGGCCTGCGCGCAGGTTCAGGTCGGTCACAGCCTGCACTTTGACCCCGGCCCACACCGGGGCGGCCAGCAGGGCCAGAGCGGAAGCGGTCAAGGCGCGTTTGGGCGTAAACATTGTGTTCTCCTCGATATCAGTTCTGCATGAAGGCGCGTTTTTTGCGCCATTGCGGACAGACAACGTGCGCTTCCAAAAAAGGTTCCCCGGATCGTTTTGCCATTTGAGCGCGTTGGGTTAGCAGTAACGGGACAGACCGGCACACAGCAGATTGCGAGGATATAGACTGATGAAGCGATTGAACCGGACAGCCGCAGCCCTGACCTGCCTGCTGGGCCTGCCCGCCGCAGCTGAAGAAGTCGGGGAGATCGGCGTCGATTGGGTGGGAAATGACATCATCATCGAGGCCATCGCCGACCCCAAGGTCAGCGGCGTGACCTGCCACATCGCCTATTTCGAGCGCGGTTTGCTTGACAGGCTGTCAAAGGGGAACTGGTTCGAGGATCCGTCCAACGCTTCAATCGCCTGCCGCCAGACCGGGCCGATCACAATAGGCGACATCGACCGCGGCCGCGATGGCGAGGATGTATTCCGGGCGTCCCGCTCCATCATTCTGAAATCGCTGCGGGTGAAGCGGATTTTCGATGAGGCCAACCAGACCCTGATCTATGCTGCCCACGCAGCAGAGCTGACCGATGGCTCCGCCAAGGTTTCGATCTCGACGGTGCCGCTCTATCAGGCGGACTGATAGACCGCAGATACCTCAGCACGGATGATGCGGGCGATCTGGGCGCAATCCTCCACACTGAACGTCAGCGGCACCCGCATGTCGATGATACCTGCCAGGACACGGTCGCTTTGCGGAAGACGCGGTGTTTCCGCATAGCGCCAGCTGTCATAACGGGAGGTGAAAGCCACCGGCTCCGGCGTGCCGAACCATTTCAGCTCCACCCCGCGGGCAGCACAGCGGCGGACCGCCTCCTGCACGGCGTCCTCGGACCAATCCAGCAAAAGGAACTGGATCGAGGAGCCGACATAGACCTCCTTTGCGGGACGCGCCACCACGGTCAGGCCCGGCGTGCCGCGCAAGCCGTTCTCAACTTCGCGGTACCGCACGTTCCAGCGTTCCACCTGGGTGTCCAGATCGCGCAGCTGCGGCCGCAGGATGGCGGCGCGCAGGTTGTCCATCCGACCCGAGATGTTGGGGGTCTCGTACTTCACCTGCTCGAAGACCTCCGGCGGCGGCGCGGCCATGTGGCGGCCATAGAGCATATAGGAGCCGGACAGCATGATGGCGCGGGCGGCGATTTCCGCATCGTCGGTGATCAGCAGGCCGCCCTCGCCCGAATTCACATGCTTGTAAGTCTGGCAGGAATAGCAGCCGACAGCGCCGTGGCGGCCCGACAGCACGCCATTCCAGGACGCCCCCATGGTGTGAGCGCAATCTTCGATCACGGTGATGCCGGCCGCGTTGCAGATCTCCATCAGCCGGTCCATATCGCACAAATGCCCGCGCATGTGGGACAGCATCAGCACCTTTGCCCGATCCGCCTTGGCCGCAAGATCATCCAGGTCGATGGTCAGGTTCTCAGCCACCTCCACAAACACCGGCTCCGCCCCGACCGAGGCGATTGAGCCCGGCACCGGCGCCAGCGTGAAGGCATTGGTCAGAACCTTATCGCCGGGTTTCACCCCGGCCGCCCGCAGCGAGGTCGCCAAAGCATAGCCGCCCGAGGCAACGGCCAGGCAGTATTTCGCGCCCATCTGCGCCGCGAACTCCTGCTCCAGCAGCGCGGTTTCCCCTGCCTCGCCTTCTGCCACATTGTAACGGTGCAACCGCCCGCTGCGGAGCACCGCCAGCGCGGCCTCGATAGCGTCTTCGGAGATGGGTTCCTGCTGGGTGAAAGACCCGGAAAATATTTCGCTCATGCGGCGTTTGTGAGCCGCAGCCCGCGGCCGGTCAAGAGGGAAGCGGGATGGACGATTTTCCCGAAACTAAGTTGCGGGATCACGCAATCAGCCGTTCGACAACCTCAGACAGGTCCTCAAACCGGTGCAGCAGTGCCTCGGGCTTGAGCGCCGCCATGTCATCACCTGAGGGGCCAAAGGTCACCAGAACCGACGGCACGCCCGCGTTGGCCGAGGTATTGCGGTCCGTATCACTGTCGCCCACAAGCAGCGTGCGGGCCGGATCGCCCCCCGCCCTGCGCGCGGCTTCAAACAGCGGTTCCGGGTCAGGTTTGCGCACCGGCAGCGTGTCGGCCCCCACCAGCGACGCAAAGGCATCGCGCACGCCCAGGCTGCGCAGCAGCTGATCCGCCAGCGCCTCGGGCTTGTTGGTGCAGATACCGACGCCGAAACCTGCGGTTTTCAACGCCTCAACCGCCGCCATCGCGCCGGGATAGAGGGCTGTGTGATGGTCGATGGCACCCCGGTAGGCCTCCAGCAGCAGCGGATAGAACTCATCCACGGTGGCTTCGTTGAACTGGTTCGTCCGCCGGAGACCATGGCTCAGCATCATCCGGCCGCCGCGCAGGGCGATGCCAGCATCCTGCGGATGGGTCAGCACGTCGCCCAGCCCCATTTGCCGGAAACAGGCATTGGCCGCCGCCAGCAGGTCGCCCGAGGTATCGGCCAGCGTGCCGTCGAGATCGAAGATGACTGTCCGCATGATCCGTCCTTTCGGCATCTTTCCGCCGCCGCATGTTGCAGGCCGCAATCTTGTTTGATGGCGCTGTCCCTTGCGCCCCGCCCCCCAGCGGATAAAACGGAAGCGATAAAAAGACAAAGAGAAAAGCGATTATGAGCATTGCCCTTGTCATCCTGGCGGCCGGAAAAGGCACCCGGATGAACTCTGACATTCCGAAAGTCCTGCACCCGATCGCACAAGCACCGATGCTGCAGCACGCCATGGCCGCGGGCCGCGCGCTGGAGCCGGAGCGCAGCATTATCGTGGCAGGCCACGGGGCAGAGGCCGTGCGGGCATCCGTCGCCGGCATCGACGAAACGGCCGAGGTCGTTCTGCAGGAAGAGCAGCTGGGCACCGCCCACGCCGTGGATCAGGCCCGCGCCGCGCTGGAAGGCTTTTCCGGCGATGTGGTGGTGCTGTATGGCGACACGCCTTTTGTCAGTGCGGCCACACTGGAACGCATGATCGAGGCCCGCCAGCGCGCCGATCTGGTGGTGCTGGGGTTCGAGGCCGCCGATCCGGGCCGCTATGGCCGCCTGGTGATGGAGGGCGACAGCCTGGAACGGATCGTCGAATTCAAGGACGCGAGCGAAGCGGAGCGCGCCCTCCGCTTCTGCAATTCCGGGCTGATGGCCTGCGACGCGGGGATGATGTTCGAGCTGATTGCCAAGGTCGGCAATGAAAATGCCTCGGGCGAGTATTACCTGACTGACCTGGTGGAATTGGCGCGGCGCGAAGATTTGAAGGTTACCGCGGTTTCCTGCGATGAAGCCGAAACGCTGGGCGTCAACTCCCGCGCCGAACTGGCACAGGCGGATTCGCTGTTTCAAACGCGTGCCCGGGCAGAGCTTCTGGACCTCGGTGTGACCCTGATGGCGCCGGAAACTGTCTACCTGGCCTTTGACACCATCATTGGCCGCGACACGGTGATTGAGCCCAACGTGGTCTTCGGGCCCGGCGTGACGGTGGAAAGCGGCGCCCTGATCCGCGCGTTCTCGCACCTGGAGGGCTGCCACATCAGCCGTGGTGCCAAGGTCGGCCCATACGCCCGGCTGCGTCCGGGGGCAGAACTGGCGGAGGACACCCACATCGGTAATTTCGTCGAGATCAAGAACGCGGAAATCGCAGAAGGCGCCAAGGTTAATCACCTCAGCTATATCGGCGATGCTTTTGTTGGCGCTGCATCAAACATTGGCGCAGGCACGATTACCTGCAACTATGACGGCGTGATGAAGCACCGTACCGAGATCGGCGCCCGTGCCTTTATCGGATCGAACACCATGCTGGTGGCACCGGTCCGGGTCGGAAACGAGGCGATGACCGCTACAGGCGCGGTGATCACTAAAAATGTCGAAGACGGCGATCTGGCCATAGCCCGCGCCGAACAGACCAACAAACCAGGGCGCGCGCGCAAGCTGATGGATATGCTGCGCGCCAAAAAGGCCCGTCTTCAGAAGGGAGCCAAGTGATGTGCGGCATTGTCGGTGTTCTGGGAAATCACGAGGCTGCCCCGATCCTGGTCGAGGCGCTGAAGCGGCTGGAATACCGCGGCTATGACAGTGCTGGAATAGCCACCGTCAACAAGGGAGAGCTGCGCCGCCGCCGGGCGGTGGGCAAGCTGGTGAACCTTTCCGACCTCCTGGTGCACGAACCGCTGGCCGGCAAGGCCGGCATCGGCCACACACGCTGGGCCACCCATGGCGCGCCCTCGGTCAGCAACGCGCATCCGCACCGTGCGGGCGCTGTGGCCGTGGTCCACAACGGCATTATCGAGAACTACAAGGACCTGCGCGCCGAACTTCTGGACTGCGGGTTGGAGTTCCGCACCGAGACCGACACCGAAACCGTCGCCCTGATGGCCGAACGCTATCTGCAGGAAGGCCTCTCCCCTGCCGATGCCGCCTTTAAGACGCTCGATCAGCTGGAAGGCGCCTTTGCGCTGGCCTTCCTGTTTGACGGCGAGGAAGACCTGATCATCGCTGCCCGCAAGGGCTCGCCGCTGGCAATCGGACATGGCGACGGCGAAATGTTCGTGGGCTCGGATGCCATCGCCCTGGCGCCGCTGACCGACCGGATCACCTATCTGGAGGAGGGCGACCGCGCTGTTGTCACCCGCGCAGGCGCTGAAATCCGCAATACCCGCGGCGAGCTGGTGAACCGCGAAACCAAAACCATCCAGATCGATGCCGCCCAGGTCGACAAGGGTGGCCACAAGCATTTCATGGCCAAGGAAATCGCCGAGCAGCCGCATGTGATCGCCGAGGCGATCCGCCATTACCTGCCGGTCGAGGAAGACGCTGTGCGCCTGCCGGGCGGAGGCGTGGACTTCTCTGGTGTCGAGCGGCTGACCATGGTTGCCTGCGGCACCGCCTATTACGCCTGTGTCACTGCCAAATACTGGTTTGAGCAGATTGCGCGGCTGCCGGTCGAGGTCGATATCGCCTCTGAATTCCGCTACCGCGAACCGCCGATCCCCGGCAAGACGCTGGCGCTGTTTGTCTCGCAGTCGGGTGAAACCGCCGATACCCTGGCGGCGCTGCGCTATTGCCAGGAAAAGGCGGACAAGATCCTGTCGGTGGTCAATGTCTCCGAAAGCTCCATCGCGCGGGAAAGCGATCTGGCTCTGCCGATCTTTGCCGGGCCGGAAATCGGCGTGGCGTCCACCAAGGCCTTTACCTGCCAGCTGACAGTTCTGCTGGCGCTGGCGCTGAAAGCCGCCTGCGACCGCGGCCATCTGAGTGCTGAGGGAATGGCGGAGTATGCCACAGCCATCCGCGGCCTGCCCAACGTGCTGTCCTCTGCGCTGGAACAGAACGATGCGATCCGCTTGGCGGCACAAAAGGTGAGCGAGGCCCGCGACGTCCTGTTCCTGGGCCGCGGCCTGATGTTCCCGCTGGCCTTGGAGGGCGCGCTGAAGCTGAAGGAGATCAGCTATATCCACGCCGAAGCCTATGCGAGCGGCGAGCTGAAGCACGGCCCCATCGCATTGATCGACAAGAACATGCCGGTGGTGGTGCTGACGCCCAAGGACGCGCTGTTCGACAAATCTGTCTCCAATATGCAGGAGGTGCTGGCGCGCAAGGGCAAGGTGCTGATGATCTCCGATCAGAACGGCATTGACGAGGCCGGAGACGATGTCTGGTGCGCGATCCGGATGCCCCGGGTGAAGGAAGCGCTGACCCCGATCCTTTATGCGATCCCGGCGCAGCTGCTGGCCTATCACACCGCCGTGGCCAAGGGCACTGATGTGGACCAGCCGCGCAATCTGGCGAAGTCCGTTACCGTGGAGTAGCACCCGGTGGCCAAGCAGTTTAACCGGATCAATGAGGATCACGCGCGTTTCATCGCTGCGCAGCATATCTTCTTTGCGGGAACCGCCGCGGCGGAAGGCCGGGTGAACATCTCGCCCAAGGGCATGGACAGCCTGCGGGTGATGGACCCGAACCGGATCGTTTGGCGCAATCTCACCGGCAGCGGCAACGAGACTGCGGGGCATCTGCGCCAGATGAACCGGATGACGCTGATGTGGTGCAGCTTCGCGACGCGGCCGCTTATCCTGCGGGCCTATGGCTCGGCCCGCACCCTGCATCCCCGCGACCCGGAATTTGCGGACCTCAATGCGCTGTTCCCTGCCAATCCGGGCCCGCGTCAAATCTACGACCTGAGCGTGGAAATGATTCAGACGTCCTGCGGCTACGCGGTGCCGTTCCTCGATTACGCCGGCGAACGGGACACATTGGACAGGGTGACCGAACCGCTGGGCCGGGACGGGCTGCACACATTCTGGGCGGAGCGCAACCTGACCACTATTGACGGGCAGCCGACCAACATTTTCGGAGATATTGATGACGCTGGATGACGCTCTTGCCAGTTTGAAAGCGCAGGCAGAACCCGGCCGCGCCGAGCAGATGGCCGCCTATCACAAGCAAAGCCGCGCAGTTCTGGGCGTGCCCAACCCGGCTGCCAATGACCTGACCAGGACTTGGCGGCAGGCACTCTCGCTCGAAGAACGGGTTAATCTGGCACGCGCACTGTGGGAGTCGGATATCTTCGAAGCCCGCATCGCCGCTGCCAAACTGCTGACCCAGGCGCGGATCAAAGAGGATGCGCCCGTTTGGGAGCTGCTGCAGGCATGGGTGCCCGGATTTGACAGCTGGGCCATTGCCGATCACGCCTGCTCCGCCATTTCAAAACGTCTGCAAGCTGCACCGGAACGGCTGGACACTGTCGAAGCCTGGACCCGGTCGGACCACATGTGGTCCCGCCGCGCGGCCCTTGTGGCCACCCTGCCCTGGGCCAAGATGAACAACCTGAAGCCCGCGGATCATCAGCACCGTGAACGCATCCTGGGCTGGGCGGCCTTTTATGTGCCGGACCGGAACTGGTTTATCCAAAAGGCCATCGGCTGGTGGCTGCGCGACCTCAGCAAGCATGACGCCGAGCGCACCCGCGCATTTCTGGCGGAACATGGAGCAGCCATGAAACCCTTCGCCCGGAAGGAAGCGGCGAAATACCTGAAGGACGATTAGGCGCGCCCCGCGGCAACGAGGCGGGCGCCTTTCCGCTCTTAACAAAATTCAGCCGGCGGGCAGCACCTGCACTTCGGCCAGTTCGGTCAGCGGCAGGTTCAAGGCGCGCATGGCGCCAATCGACAGGCGGCTGCCGCCGGTCGCCGCGCCGGATGCCGGTTTCAGCGTCAGCACCACCTGGGTGTTGCGGCTGGTGCGCACCAGGGCCTGCTGTTCAGCTGCCACCAACGGTGTTTCCATCCACAGCCCCGGCAGCGACGGGTCGCCCAGCGACGCCACCGTGGTCGCGGATCCGCGGAATGACGGCGCGGCGGGCAAACCCGGGTCCGCCTCCACCGCATCGACGCCGGGGGCAGGCTGCAGCACCGGGTCCAGCGGCTCTGACGAGGCCGGCGCCCCCTGGCCGCCAAGAATGGAGGAATTGAGCTGGATACCGTCGCAGGCCGCCAGCAGGGAAATCGAAGCAAGGGAAATGACTGTCATACGCATAGGGCGAGCCTAGCTTTCAGCGAAACTCTTTGCCAGACACAAATGCCGTCCCCCCTTGCCGCGGGCGCTGCCCCGCTTTACCTAAGAAGCATGACAGCTCCGCTTATCGATCCCTTCGCCCGCGCAATCACTTACCTGCGTGTCTCGGTCACCGACCGCTGCGACTTCCGTTGCGTCTATTGCATGTCGGAGAACATGACCTTTCTGCCCAAAAAGGATTTGCTGACGCTGGAGGAGCTGGACCGGCTGTGCTCCACCTTCATCCGGCTCGGCGTGCAAAAGCTGCGCATCACCGGCGGCGAGCCGCTGGTGCGCCGTGGCATCATGACGTTCTTTGACGCGATGAGCCGCCATCTGGACACCGGCGCCTTGAAGGAGCTGACGCTGACCACCAATGGCTCGCAGCTGGTGAAATACGCCGATGACCTTTATGCTGCGGGGGTGCGCCGGGTGAATATCTCGCTCGACACGCTGGACGAACAGAAATTTGCCGATGTCACCCGCTGGGGCCGCCTGCCGCAGGTGCTGAAGGGGATTGACGCCGCCCAAAAGGCTGGCCTCAAGGTCAAGATCAACGCCGTGGCGCTGAAGGGGTTCAACGAAAAAGAACTGCCCTCCATCACCCGCTGGTGCTCTGAGCGCGGGCTGGACCTCACTTGGATCGAAGTCATGCCGATGGGTGAGGATATCGGCGCCATGGAGCGCATCGGCCAGTACTGGTCGCTGGAAGACGTGCGCGCGGAGTACGAGAACCACTACACTGTCACCGATCTGGCCGAACGCACCGGCGGTCCGGCCCGCTATGTGCGGCTGGAGGAAACCGGCCAGAAAATCGGCTTTATCACGCCGCTCTCCCATAATTTCTGCGAAAGCTGCAACCGGGTGCGCGTGACCTGCACCGGTGAGATCTACACCTGCCTCGGTCAGGAAGGCAAAGCCGACCTGCGCGCGCCGCTGCGCGCAAATGAAGAAGGCACCGGCATCCTGGAAGCTGCGATACGTGCCGCCATCGGAGACAAGCCCCGCGGACATGATTTTGATTATTCCCGGCAGGAGGCCGGCGGCCAGATATCCCGCCATATGAGCCACACCGGCGGCTGAACATGTCCAGTGACACGCCTGCGCGGCCGACGCTGCTCTACTCGCTTTATTGCGGCGCCAGCGCGTTGATCGCGCCCTTTGCCTGGCGCAAGGTCGCGGCCAAGCTGCGCAATTACGGCTTGCCCGAAAAGCGCGTACGCGAGCGTCTGGGCCATGCCTCCCTGCCCCGCCCCTCCGGGCGGCTGATCTGGTTCCATGCCGCCTCGGTCGGCGAGAGCCTGTCGGTGCTCACTCTCATCAAACGCATGGGCGAACAGGCGCCGGAGGCGGAGTTTCTGATCACTTCCGGCACCCCGACGTCGGCGGAATTGATCGCCAAACGGATGCCGCCGCGCTGCCGCCACCAGTTTCCGCCGCTGGACACCGCGGCCGCAGTGGACCGGTTCCTGGCGCACTGGCGCCCCGATCTGGGGGTATTTGTCGAAAGCGAGCTGTGGCCGCAGATGCTGGTGCGGGCGCGTAAGGGAGGCTGTCCGCTGGTGCTGCTGAATGCGCGGCTGTCAGACCGCTCGGTCGAGGGCTGGAAGAAACGCCCCGAAACGGCGCGCTACATCCTGGACCAATTCGACCTGCTGGTGACCCAGAACCAAAAAACAGCTGCGAACCTGCAGGCGATGGGCGCGGCCGCGGGCCGCATCCGCCCCGGCAGCAACCTCAAGGCCGCCTCTGCCCCGCTGCCGGTTGATCCGGACAGCCTTGGCAAAGTGCGTGGCAACATCGGCGCTCGCCCGGTATGGGTAGCCTCCTCCACCCATGAGGGCGAGGAAGAGATCGTGCTGCAGGCGCATAAACTGCTGTTGAAACAGCATCCGGACCTGTGCCTGCTGCTGGCCCCCCGCCATCCGGAGCGCGGCAGCACGGTAGAAACTCTGGTGAAAGACGCTGGCCTCAGTTGCGCGCGCCGCAGCAAGGGCGTGATGCCCGGGACCGCGACGCAGGTGTATCTGGCCGACACGCTCGGCGAGGTTGGCACATGGTATGCGCTCTGCCCCCTGGTGTTTCTGGGCGGTTCCTTGCGCGAAATCGGCGGCCACAATCCGTTTGAACCGATGCAGGCAGGCGCTGCGGTGATCACTGGCACGGGCCACTACAATTTCGCCGAAACCTATGCCGAGCTGACCGCAGCGGGTGCCGCCGCTGAGGTGCGATCCGCTGCGGACCTGGCGGATCAGGTCGCCCAGTGGCTGGAACAGCCGGAAACATTCCAGGCCGCACGCGATGCCGCAGGGCAGTTCATCTCCCGCCAGTCGGATCAATTGGACAAGACGGTGGACGCCCTGCTGGCGCTTCTGCCCGCCAGGAGGCCATGATGGCACAGATTGACGCCAACACAATCGAAGTCATCGCCCCGAATTTCAAGCGCCGCCTGTCCGGAGTGACCTCGACGATCGTGCGGCTGGTGCCTTTGCAGCGCCGGCAGATCGCCATTGCCACCGCAGGCGCCGGCCTGCCGGGGGAGATGCCGCATCTGTCGGCAGCCCAGCTCATCTTCATGAACCGCAACGGCCCGGCCGGCGCCCGCGTCTGGCACGCCCGCCGCAATGTCGAAATGCTGGGCGGGCTGGCATTGAAATACCTATTGGGCAAGCGGCTGAAACTGCTGTTCACCTCTGCCTCCCAGCGGCATCACTCAGGCTATACCAAATGGCTGATTTCGCAGATGGACCGGGTGATCGCCACCTCAGCCAAGGGGGCCGCTTACCTGGATAAACCGGTTCAGGTGGTGCACCACGGGATCAATACCGAAGAGTTCTGTCAGCCCGCAGACAAAGCCGCACTGCGCCGTGAACTGGGCCTGCCGGAGGATGCCGTCCTGATCGGATGCTATGGCCGGATCCGGGCGCAGAAGGGCACCGACGTATTTGTCGGCGCCATGCTGGAGGTGCTGAAGACACACCCTCAGGCCGTCGCCCTGGTGATGGGCCGCGCCACCGAAAAACATGCGGCATTTGAAAAGGAGCTGCGCGCCAAGGTGGATGCCGCAGGCCTGTCAGACCGGCTGCTGTTCCCGCCCGAGGTGCCGGTGTGGGAGGTTTCCCGCTGGTATCAGGCGCTGGATCTCTACGTGGCGCCGCAGCGCTGGGAGGGCTTTGGCCTTACCCCGCTGGAGGCGATGTCCTGCGGCGTGCCCGCCGTGGCCACCCGTGTTGGCGCCTTCGAGGAACTGATTGCGCCGGGTGAGACAGGCCAGCTGATCGATCCCGGCGACACCGGGCAGATGGTCGAGGCGATCGACGGGATCCTGTCCGCCGAAGGGCGGCTGCAACAATGGTCAGCGGCGGCACGCAAACACGCCATAACCAATTTCGCATTGGAGAAGGAGGCCGACGCACTGGTCGCCATCTATCGCGAATTGCTGGAACATTAAGGCAGCCCTCCCCCGTTTATTTCTGGTCGCAAATACTCTCGGGGGTGAATTGAGCTGAACGCTCAAGAGGGGGCAGACAGCCCCCTCCCGGTGTCTCAGTTAAGCAGCAGGCATCCGCTGTTCGACAATTTCCGCCCACCAGCTGCAGCCCGCCGGAATCGCGTCGTCATTGAAGTTGTACTCCGGGTGATGCACCATCGCGGTGTCGCCGTTGCCCATCAGGATATAGGCGCCAGGGCGCTCCTCCAGCATAAAGGCGAAATCTTCGCCGCCCATCACCAGCGGCGCGTCCGCGCAGCCGCCAGAGACGCTGGCCGCCACCTGCGCCGCGAACTCAGTCTGCTCCTCATGGTTCACCATCACCGGATAGCCGCGGTGATAGGTGACATCCGCGGTGCCGCCGAAGGTCGCGGCGATGCCGTTGCAAACCTCTTTGATCCGCTTTTCCGCCAGATCGCGGATTTCCTTGGACATGGTGCGCACGGTGCCTTTGATCTGCACCTTCTGCGGGATCACGTTGAACGCTTTCGAGGAGGTCTCAAACGAGGTCACCGAGACCACGATCTGATGCACCGGGTCGGCATTGCGCGAGGCGATGGTCTGCAGCGCCAGCACCGCCTGCGCTGCCAGAACAGTGGTGTCCACGGTCTCATGCGGCTTGGCAGCATGGCCGCCGCGGCCTTCAAACGTGATGTCAAACTGGTCGGTTGCTGCAAAAAACGATCCGGGGCGGATGGCAAAGGACCCGAGCGGCTGGCCCGGCCAGTTGTGCAGGCCGTAAACCTCCTGCACGCCCCAGCGGTCCATCAGACCATCGTCGCACATCACCTTGGCGCCGCCGCCTCCTTCTTCTGCAGGCTGGAAGATCACCACCACAGTGCCGTCGAAATTGCGGGTTTCCGACAGGTATTTCGCCGCGCCCAGAAGCATCGCGGTGTGGCCGTCATGGCCGCAGGCATGCATCGCGCCGGGGGTTTTGGAAGCATAGTCCAGCCCGGTCTGTTCGTGGATCGGCAGCGCGTCCATGTCGGCGCGCAGGCCAATCACCTTGCCGGAGCTGTCCGCCTTGCCCTTGATGACGCCAACCACACCGGTGCGGCCGATGCCGGTCACCACCTCGTCGCAGCCGAATTCCTGCAGTTTTTCAGCGACCAGCGCGCTGGTGCGGTGGGTGTCGAACAGGATTTCGGGGTTTTCGTGGATATCCCGGCGCCAGGCGGTGATTTCATTCTGCAATTCGGCAAAGCGGTTCTTGACCGGCATCTTTCACTCCTTTGGTTGTCTTTCCCCGCCGCCTCAGGCCGCGGGCATTCTTCGTTCCACCAGCTCGGCAAACCAGCTGCATCCCAGCGGGATCGCATCGTCGTCAAAGACATAAGCCGGGTGGTGGCACATCTGGGTGTCGCCGTTGCCAAGGAAGATATAGGCGCCCGGGCGCTCCTCGAGCATATAGGCGAAATCCTCGGACGGCATGATCGGCGGGGTTTCGGTGTTGACCGTGGCCGCCACCGCCCGTGCCGCCTCCACTGCGTGCGCGGTGCCGTCTTCGTCGTTAATGGTCACCGGATAACCCGGGTTCCACTCCACCTCCGCCTTGGCACCAAAAGCGGAGGCCGTGTCTATCGCAACACGGCGCACCCAGCTTTCGGCCTGGGTCCGGCATTCGGGGTCCAGCGTGCGGACAGTCCCCTGCAGCTTGGCGGTATGGGCAATGACGTTTGATGCCGTGCTGTCGGTTTCAAAGGTTCCCACGGTCAGCACCACCCGTTTCACCGGGTCGACATTGCGCGACACGATGGAATGCAGAGAGACCACGATTTGCGACGCCACCAGGGTGGTGTCGATGGCATCATGGGGGGCGGCGGCGTGGCCGCCCTTGCCGGTGACCTTGATATTGAACTCATCCGACGAGGCCATCAAAGCACCGGGACGGATGGCGAATTCGCCCACCGGCAGGCCCGGCATATTGTGCAGGCCATAGACCTCCTGAATGCCCCAGCGGTCCATCAGCCCGTCGTCGCACATCGCCTTGCCGCCTGCGCCGCCCTCTTCGGCCGGCTGGAAGATCAGCACCGCCTTGCCGTCGAAATTCCTAGTCTCCGCAAGGTATTTAGCTGCCCCCAGCAGCATCGAGGTGTGGCCGTCGTGGCCGCAGGCGTGCATCACACCCGGTGTTTTTGACGCATAATCCACGCCCGAGGCCTCGGGGATCGGCAGCGCATCCATGTCGGCCCGCAATCCGATTGCCCGGCCGGAGGTGCTGGTCTTGCCCTCGATCACCGCCACCACGCCGGTCTGACCGACGCCGGTGGTGATATCGGTGATCCCGAACTCCTTGAGCCGCGCCACCACAAAGGCGGCGGTTTCATGCACCTCATACATCAGTTCGGGGTTCTCATGCAGGTGATGGCGCCAGGCCGTGATCTCCTGGTGCATCTCGGCAAAGCGGTTCTTGGCCGGCATATTCCCCTCCCCCTTTATGTTTCAGCTTCCGTTGCGGCAGACTGTCCGCGAAAAAACTTAGCTTCGCAAGTATCCGGGGCTGCGGCGACGTGGCGGAACCTGCCGGAACAGATGCGCCCGGCCTCCACCGCCGATACACCCCATGGCATCAATCTGAGCACAAAAGGCACGGATTCAAGGTGCGGGGTTTACGCGCGCAGCTTTTCCACCAGCCCGCGCATGAACGCATGCCCGGCGTTGAACTGGGCCACGGTGATGTATTCATTCGGCTGATGCGCCTGGGCAATGTCGCCAGGGCCGCAGATCACTGCGGAATACCCCGCCTGCTGGAACTGCCCCGCCTCGGTGCCATAGCTGACCACATGGGAGCCGTTGTCACCTGTCAGCAGCCGCACCAGAGCCTCCGCCGCACCGTCCTGTTCCGGCACCAGCCCGGGAACGTCGAACTGCTTGGACACATCAATGCGCGCCTCCGGGTGGATCGCCTGCATTTCAGCTTCCACTCCGCGGACCTTCTGCAAATAGGCCGCTTCCCAATCGGCGGCGTTTTCGCCCGGCACCACCCGGAAATCCATCATGAAGCGGCAGTCCTTGGCGGTGATGTTATGGGCCGTGCCGCCCTCGATCATGCCAACGTGGCAGGTGGTCCAGGGCGGGGTGAACATCGCCTGTACCTCGCCCGGTTCCTTGGCCATGTTCTCGGCGTTCATCCGGTTCGCCCAGTCGATCAGCCGGGCCCCCTGCATGATGGCGCTGACGCCGGTGTGCATGAGCGAGGAATGCACTTCGAACCCCACCAGGTGGGTGGCATAGCCGGTGCCGCCCTTGTGGCCGGTCACTGCCTTCATCATCGAGGGCTCCCCGACAATCACCGCCGAGCCCTTCGGCAGCACAGGCTGCATCGCTGCAATCATCGGCGGGGCCCCGGTGCAGCCGATCTCCTCGTCAAAACTCAGCGCCAGTTGCAGCGGGCGGTTGACACCCTGGCTGTGCGCCTCGACCAGGGCCCAGATGGCCAGCGCATCGTAGCCCTTCATGTCGCAGGTGCCGCGGCCGTAGTATTTGCCGTCTTTCTCGACCACGGTAAAGGGATCGCTGTCCCAGGGCTGACCGTCCACCGGCACCACATCGGTATGTCCCGACAGCACCACGGCGCCCTCGTCCCAAGGCCCGGCATGGGCAAAGACGGCGGCCTTATGCGGCTGCTGCGGGTCTGCCCAGCGGTGGCTTTCGATGCCATGCGAGGACAGGTATTCCTGCACCCAGTCCACCAGTGGCAAATTGGTGTCCCGGCTTACGGTCGGAAAGGAAACCAGCCTGTGCATGATTTCCAAAGGGGTCAATTTGGCAGCCATGTCTCAGTATCCGCTGTCAGTGGTCAGAACGAAATGGCCGGGCTCCAACTCCAGATACTCCGACGGCGCAGGCTGGTAGCCGACTTCATGGATCGGCGAGGGGATCGGCTTGAAGTTCAGTTCCTTCTCCGACTTGCGCTGGCGCGGGTCGGCGATCGGCACCGCCTTCATCAAGGCCTGAGTATAGGCGTGCAGCGGGTTCTCGAAAACCCGTTCGCGCGGGCCGAGTTCAACGATACGGCCCAGGTACATGACACCGACCTGATGCGAGACGCGCTCCACCACCGCCATGTCATGACTGATGAACAGGAACGACAGGCCCAGTTCCGCCTGCAGCTCCATCATCAGGTTCAGCACTTGCGCCTGCACTGACACATCCAGAGCCGAGACCGCCTCGTCCGCGACGATCAGCTTGGGGTTCAGGGCCAGCGCGCGGGCGATGGCGATCCGCTGGCGCTGGCCGCCGGACATCTCATGCGGGTAACGGCGCATGAAACTGCGCGGCAGGTGGACCCGGTCGAACAGGCCGGCAACGCGGTCCTGCAGTTCACTGCCGGAGGCGAGCCCGTAGTTGCGCAGCGGTTCCGCCACCTGATCCAGCAGCTGCATTTGCGGGTTCAGAGAGGCAAAAGGATCCTGGAAGATCATCTGCATGTCCAGGCGCGCTTTGTGCATTTGCGATGCACTGAAGCTCAGCACGTCTCGGCCCTCAAATTCCACTTTGCCCGAATTCGGTTCCACCAGCCGCAGGATCGAACGGCCGGCAGTGGATTTGCCGCAACCGGATTCGCCCACCAGCGACAGGGTCTGGCCCTTGAATACCTTGAAGGACACATCCTCGACCGCGTGGACATTGGAGAGGGTGCGGCGCAACAGGCCGCCCTTGACCGGAAAGCGGGTGGTCAGGTTCTGCACTTCCAGCAGCACCTCATCCGTGCCCTTGATCGGTTCGATCTTCTGGTTCTCGACACCCAAAAGCTTCATCGGCTCGGGGTATTGCTTGCCGCGCATTTCCCCCAGTTTCGGAACTGCGGCCAGCAGCGCCTTGGTATAGTCATGCTTGGGGTTCTCGAAAATCTCCTCGACGCTGCCTTCCTCAACCTTGTTGCCGCGGAACATGACGACGACACGGTCAGCCATCTGCGCCACAACGGCCATGTCGTGGGTGATGAACATAACCGCCGTGCCGGTCTCGCGCTTCAGCCGGTCCATCAGCGCCAGGATCTCTGCCTGAATGGTTACATCCAGTGCGGTGGTCGGCTCATCCGCGATCAGCAAACGCGGCTCGCAGGCCATCGCCATGGCGATCACCACCCGCTGGCGCATGCCGCCGGACAGTTCGTGCGGATATTGCTGCAAGCGCCGCTCCGGTTCGGGAATGCGGACCTGGCGCAAAAGCTCCAACGCGCGTTCCTCGGCCTGAGCTTTGGACATGTTCTTGTGGATCCGCAGGCCCTCGGTCAGCTGGCGGCCCACTGTGAACACCGGGTTCAGCGCAGTCATCGGCTCCTGAAAGATCATGCCGATTTCATTGCCGCGGATCTGCTTCATCATCTCCTGCTCGGAGGTGACCAGGTTGGTCACGCCGCCCTCACGGCGGTTAAACAGCAGTTCGCCGCCCGCAATCTCGCCGCCGCCGAATTCCACCAGCCGCATCAAAGACAGCGAAGAGACAGACTTGCCCGACCCGGATTCGCCAACGATACAGACAGTTTCGCCCGGGCTCACATCAAAGGACACATCTTCCACGCCAGTGACGGTGCCGTCCTTGGTCTGGAACTCCACGCGTAAGTTCCTGATCGATGCAATTGCATTGTCCAGCATGACGGCTCCCCTGCCAGTATATTCTCGGGCCCCGCCGGAAAACGAGGCCCCCTAATCCTGAGTAAACTCCACTTTGCACCAAATTGCTCATGCAAATAATGCATAGGGTTTTCGAAATTGGAATTTGCAATTTTTCAGGAAGTGGTTTTCGATACCTTCAGTGGCTGCCTGCAGGCCGTCACGCGCCGCCCCGGTCGGCAACATGTTAAGAAGTATTGCTTTTTTTCACGCTTTGGGCTGCCTGCAGGCGCGATTGCTACACATCCGCAGAGATGCGGCAAAATACCGGGTCCGAACCGGCCCGGCCGAATAAAGACATGAAACATGTCCGACAAGGAGAGTGTGATGAAACTCAAGTCCCTATTGATGGGTGCCGTTGCCACGGTGTCCCTGGCGCCCGCGGCCTTTGCAGAGCGAGGCTCGGATGGCCAGGTCAACATTATTTACTGGCAAGCGCCGTCGATCCTGAACCCGTTCCTGTCCGGCGGCACCAAGGACACCGAATCCGCTTCGCTGGTGGTCGAGCCGCTGGCCCGCTACGACCCGCAAGGCGAGATGGTGCCGTTCCTGGCCGAGGAAATCCCGACGCTGGAAAACGGCGGCGTCAGCGAAGACCTGCAGTCGATTACCTGGAAGATCAAGCCAGGTATCCTGTGGTCTGACGGCACCCCCTTCACCGCCAATGACGTGAAGTTCACCGCCGACTACTGCATGCATCCCGAAGGCGGCTGTGCGCAGGTCACCAAATTCGAAGGCGTAACCAACGTCGAAGCCGTCGACGACCTGACCGTCAAGGTCACCTTCGGCGCCCCCACCCCCTTCCCCTATGGCCCGTTTGTCGGCGGAGAAAGCCCGATCATCCAGAAGGCCCAGTTCGAAAACTGCATGGGCGCCAAGGCGCCGGAATGCACCGAGGCCAACTTTAACCCGATCGGCACCGGCCCGTTTGCGGTGGATGAGTTCAAACCGAACGATGTGATTACCCTTTCGGCCAACCCGAACTACCGCGACCCGGCCAAGCCGGCCTTTGCCAAAGTGCTGTTCAAAGGCGGCGGCGATGCAACCGCTGCGGGCCGCGCGGTGATGGAAACCGGCGAGTTTGACTATGCCTGGAACCTGCAGCTGGCACCTGAAGTGATTGCGCAGATGGAAGCGGCCGGCAAGGGCGTTCCGGTGGCAGGGTTCGGCCCGCTGGTGGAACGCATCATGCTGAACCAGACCGACCCCAGCCCGGAACTGGGCCCGGATGAACGCTCGGTGAAGCGCGGCCATCCGTTCCTGAACGACCCGGCCGTCTACAAGGCGATGTCGATGGCCATCGACCGGCCGCTGCTGGTGGAAATCGGCTATGGCAAGGCGGGCAAGGTCGGCTGCAACTGGGTACCTGCGCCGGCAGCCTTTGCCTCGGACACCTTTGACTGCTCCACCCAGGACATTGAAGGCGCCAAGGCGATGCTGGAAGAGGCCGGCTACAAGGACACCAATGGCGACGGCGTACGGGAAACCCCCGACGGCAAGCCGATGAAGATCCTGTACCAGACCTCGACCAACGCCGTGCGCCAGGATTTCCAGGCGCTGATCAAGGAATGGTGGAGCCAGATCGGCATCGAATCCGAGCTGCGCAACCTCAACGCCTCAGTGTTTTTCGGCGGTGACCCGGGTTCGCCCGACACCTTCCAGAAGTTCTATGCCGACGTCGAAATGTACGCCAACACCTTCAACGGCACCGACCCGCAGTCCTACCTGGCGAACGGGTTGTGCGACAAGGCACCGACCCCCGCGTCCCAGTGGCAGGGTGAGAACATCTCGCGCTTCTGCGACGAGGAGTTCGATGCGCTGCACGCGGAGCTCGCCAAAACCGCAGGCCTGGAAGCCCGGGCCGAGATCGGCAAGCGCCTGAATGACATCATGGTGGAAAAGGGCGGCATGATCCCTCTGGTGCACCGCGGCCGCCTGTCGGCACATTCCAACACCCTGGGCGGCGTTGACCTGAACGTCTGGGACAGCGAACTGTGGAACGCAGCCGACTGGTACCGCATCAAGTAAGCAGCGCTTGCCTCACCTGGGGCCCTGACGTTACTTCAGGGCCCCTTGCCACTCAGCATTGGTTACATTTAACCGCCTGCGCGTGACATGGATGTGAGGCCCCCCTCGCCTGCTCTGCCCTTAATACAAGCTGCAAAGGCGCCTACCAGATGCTGACCTTTACAATCCGACGGCTGATCCTGGCAGTACCGACACTGCTGTTTATCAGCCTCGTGATCTTCCTGCTCTTGGAGCTCGCCCCCGGCGATCCGATGGCGCAGGTTCCCCTGACCGTCCCCCCCGAAGTCAAAGAGAAGATGCGCGAGGCGCTTGGCCTTGGCCAGCCGATGCATATCCGGTTCTGGAAATGGATCGTGCAATTCTTCTGGATCGAGCCGCAGGTGCTGATCGACCATTACATCGGAACCTCCTTCTCCGCGGGCGACCTGCGGGTGATCTCCTGGCAGACCCGTTCGCCGGTGATGGACATCGTCATCCAGCGTCTGCCGCAAACCCTGTGGGTTGTCGGCACCGCCTACATCGTTGCCATCGTGATTGCACTGCCGATCGGGATCTATTCCGCCTACCGCCAGTACAGCTGGTTCGACCAGCTGGGCACCTTTGTTTCCATGGTGGGTTTTTCTGTGCCGCCATTCTTCTCGGGCGTGCTGGTGATCGTGATCTTCTCGGTGCAGCTGGGCTGGTTCCCGTCGATCTATGACACCACCCATGTGGTCGACAGCTGGGACGCCTTTGTCTACCAGCTGAAGCAGATGATCATGCCGGTGATGGTGCTGGCGCTGCAGATCACCGCACAGCTCAGCCGCTTCATGCGGGCCTCAATGCTGGACAACCTGAACCAGGATTACGTGCGCACGGCCCGTGCCAAGGGCCTGAGCGAGTATGTCGTGGTGATGGTGCATGTGCTGCGCAATTCGATGATCCCGGTGGTCACCGTGATTGCGCTGGGGATTCCGTCGATCTTCGGCGGCGCCATCATCACCGAGCAAGTGTTCAAGGTGAACGGCATCGGCCAGCTGCTGATCGGCGCCATTCAGGCCAACGACCTGCCGATGGTGCAAACCCTGACCTTCATCTTTGCGGTGCTGATCGTGCTGTTCAACCTGATCGCCGACGTGCTGTACGGCATTCTTGACCCGAGGATCCGCTATGACTGACAAGGAACGCTTTGTCCCCGACGAAGGCATGGCGCCGGCTTCGACCGCAGTGCCCGGCGCCGGAGCGCTGGAGGAGCTGCACAGCCCGCCGCGCAGCCAGTGGCAGGATGTGTGGGACCAGTTCAAATCGCACCGCGGCGCGCTGATGGGCGGGGCATTGTTCCTGTTCATCATCCTGGCGGTCTATCTGGGCCCGTTTGTGTGGGAGCTTGAAGCCACCCAGATCGACATCCGTGCCCGCAACCAGGGCCCCAGCTGGGCACATCCCTTCGGCACCGACCAGCTGGGCCGCGACATGCTGGCCCGGATGATGGCCGGCGGCGCGACCTCGGTCTCCGTGGGGCTGACAGCGATGCTGCTGGCACTGTTTCTGGGCTCCTTCATCGGGGTGGTGGCCGGGTTCTTCAAACGCCTGGACGGGCCGCTGATGCGCCTCACCGATCTGTTCCTGGCGCTGCCTTTGCTGCCGCTGCTGCTGGTGATGATGCTGCTGTTCCGCGAGCCGCTGAACGCCGCCTTCGGGCCGGAACAGGGGATCTTCATTCTGATCGTGGCCTCGATCGGCGTCACCAGCTGGATGCCCACCGCGCGGATTGTGCGCGGTGATGTGCTGGCACTGAAAGAGCGCGAGTTCGTGATGGCCGCCCGCTCCATCGGCACCACCAACAGCGGTTTGATCACCCGGCATATCCTGCCCAACGTGCTGTCGCCGATCATGGTCTCGGCGACGCTGGGCATCGCCACCGCGATCATTACCGAGTCGTCCCTGTCCTTCCTCGGCCTTGGTTTTCCGCCGGATTTCCCGACCTGGGGGCGGCTGCTGTTTGATGCCACCGACTATCTGCAGCAGTACCCCGAGCGGGTGTTCTGGCCCGGCATGGCGATCTCCCTGACAGTGCTGAGCGTCAACTACCTGGGCGACGGGCTGCGCGATGCGCTGGATCCGCGGATCCGCGGGCGCTGAGGCGCAACACACGCACACATTCAAATAAAAACATGACTATTGGCCGCCGCACTGCAGGCGGCCAATTTGTTTCCCCGAAGGCGAAACCGGAAAACAAACCTTTGAACCGAGCTGCGATTAGCGGGAAAGCTTCCCCGGCTTGCGTCACAAGCCAAGACGCCCAAGCCTTGCCTAGCCAGAGAAATACCGTCATTTCGGGAAAAAATTCCGCTTTAGCTGCTGGTGACTGCAATGTTCGAAACATTTGGCTTTGAAGAGACCTCCGCCCGGGACGTTTCCGTCCTGCTTGCCCTTGGCGTCGGCATTCTGTTCGGTGTTCTGGCGCAGCTGACCCGTTTCTGCTTCCGCCGCGCGCTGGCTGGCGATGACCGCCGCCAGGCAGCCGGCGTCTGGGCCATGGCCCTTGCGGTTGCCGTCCTTGGCACGCAAGCCGCGGTGGCACAGGGCTGGATCAGCTTTGCGGATCACCGGCTGATGTCACAGGATCTGCCGCTGCTGGCCATCGCTGCCGGCGGGCTGATGTTCGGCGCAGGCATGATCCTTACCCGCGGGTGTGCGTCGCGGCTGGTGGTGCTGGCGGGCAGCGGCAACCTGCGGGCGCTGCTGGTGATCGCGGTCTTCGCGGTTGTGGCCCATGCAACGCTCAAGGGTGTTCTGGCACCGCTTCGAACCGCGCTTGGTTCCGTGACGTTGCCGTTGGGTGACCATGTATCCCTGGCGGCCCTGCCCGGCGGCCCGCTGGTTTGGAGCGCCCTGATTGCCGCTGCTGCGCTGGCTGTTGCGCTGCGTTCGGGAAATCGCGTGCTGACGCTGGGCGGCGGCGCCCTGATCGGCTTGCTGGTTCCGCTGGCGTGGGCTGGCACCGGCTTTGTGCTCTTTGACGAGTTCGATCCTATCGCAATGGAGAGCCTGTCCTTCACCTCTCCGGCTGCCGATACATTGTTCTTCGTGATCGCCTCCAGTTCCATCCCCGCAGGCTTTGGCCCGGGGCTGCTGGGCGGCGTGCTGCTGGGCGCCCTGACGGCTTCGCTGCTAGGCGGCAGCTTCAAATGGCAAAGCTTTGACAGCCCGCGCCAAACCGGCCGCTATCTGTCCGGCGCGGTTCTGATGGGTACCGGCGGGGTGCTGGCAGGCGGCTGCACAGTGGGTGCGGGGCTGGCCGGTATCCCGGCCCTGAGCCTGGCCGCCCTGCTGGCGCTGGTGTTCATTGCGCTTGGCGGTATCGGCATGAATTCCCTGCTTATTGCAGCTTCTTCCGGATCCGCTGAATCCCCAGCCACACCAGGCCAACAACCGGCAGAGTGACCGCTGCAATCAGCAGTTTCTTGTTCAGCCCGTACCGCTCCGCCAGCGGCAGGAAGAAGTCGGACACCAGCGACACAGCGTAATAGCTGACCGCCACCACCGACAGTCCTTCCACCGTGTGCTGCAGGCGCAGCGCGATATCGGAACGGCGGTCCATGCTGGCAAGCAGCGCCTGGTTCTGCGCAGACCGCTCCACATCCACCCGGGTCCTCAGCAGCTCACCGGCCCGGCGCGCCCGGTTTGCCAGCGCCTCCAGCCGTTTCTCTGCAGACTTCACCGTGCGCATGGCCGGCTCAAACCGGCGCAGCATGAATTCTGCGAGCGTCTGAAAGCCCTCGTGCCGGTCTTCGCGCAACAGGCTGACGCGCTGGTTGACCAGAGCCTCATAAGCCCCTGTGGCGCTGAAACGGAAAGCAGAACGGGCTGCCATCGCCTCCAGCTCGGCAGACACTGTCAGCAGCTGCGACAGGGTCTGTTCCGCAGGCGCGGTGCCGCTGGTCATCTCGGCCATCATCTCGCTCAGATGCGTATCAAGCGTTCCGATGGTCGGGGTCAGGCCGCGGGCGCGGGAAAACCCCAGCATCGACATCGCCCGGTAGGTCTCAATCTCACACAGCCTCTGCACTACCCTGCCGACCCGCTGGCTGCCGGTGTCCGCATTCGGAAAGATGGCAAACCGCACATGGCCTGCCGGGTCGATTCGGAAGTCGCCGGCCACCACGGCGCTGTCATCCAGCACCTGCGAGGCTGCCAGGCTCTCCGGCACAAACCAGTCAAGCATGGTTGCCTTCAGCACCGCCGGAGCCGCGCGCGGCACCACCCGGATCAGCGCCGAGGTGATCCGCTGGCCCGGCGCTTCTGCCAGCCAATCAGAGGGAAAGACGTCAAAATCCGCCGGGTCAAATGCCCGCGTACTGACACCGTCACGGTAAACCGTGTAGCTGACGAACTCCGTGTGCTGCTCCCATTTGATCATGTGCCGCCCGATTTGCGCCGTGTGATGCGTCGCACCCGGCTGAGGATGCGCTGCGCCATGGCGGTCCAGAAGATCCGTCAGATGCTGAACATCCTGCAGCCTGTCGCGATGCTCGGCCTCCTGCGGCTGTTTGACGGCCAGGTAAGCCACCGTGCAGGGGCTGGACATGGCGGGAAAGGGCCGCGCGTGCAGCTCATTGGTGAGCTGATAGCGTAAAGGGTGATCCTGGATCAGGGGCATTGGGGTCTCCGGGGCAATGCGGCGGACCATAGTGCCTGTGAATAAGCATGTAAAGAATAGCGTTATTTCAACAAGTTATGTGAATGCCATGGTATGCAAAGCCCTTCCGAGGGGCTCTGCCCCCGGCCTGCGGCCTCCCCCGGAGTATTTTAAACCAGATAGAAGCCCCATAAACAAAAGGCGCCCCGATTGGAGCGCCTTCCGTCAGGTTTCCTGGCCTCTTAGCTGATCATGGTCAGCAGGTTATCGAGGCTTGCCTTTGCGTCGCCATAGAACATGCGGGTGTTTTCCTTGAAGAACAGCGGGTTCTCGATGCCCGAGTAGCCGGTGCCCTGGCCGCGTTTGGAGACGAACACCTGTTTCGCCTTCCAGCATTCCAGAACCGGCATGCCGGCGATCGGAGAATTCGGATCTTCCTGCGCCGCCGGGTTGACGATGTCGTTGGAGCCGATCACGATCGCCACATCGGTCTCCGGGAAGTCCTCGTTGATCTCGTCCATTTCCAGCACGATGTCATAAGGCACCTTGGCCTCGGCCAGGAGCACGTTCATGTGCCCCGGCAGACGGCCGGCCACCGGGTGGATGGCAAAGCGCACGGTCTTCCCCTTGGCGCGCAGGCGGCGGGTGAGTTCGGCCACGTTCTGCTGCGCCTGCGCCACCGCCATGCCGTAGCCGGGGATGATCACCACAGAGTCGGCCTCGTCCAGGGCCGCTGCCACGCCGTCGGCGTCGATGGCGATCTGCTCGCCGTCGATCTCCATCGCCGGACCCGCCGCGCCGCCGAAGCCGCCCAGGATCACGCTGACAAAGGAGCGGTTCATCGCCTTGCACATGATGTAGCTGAGGATCGCACCCGAAGAGCCCACCAGGGCGCCGACCACGATCAGCAGGTCATTGCCAAGCGAGAAGCCGATCGCCGCCGCGGCCCAGCCCGAATAGCTGTTCAGCATCGAGACAACCACCGGCATGTCGGCGCCGCCGATGCCCATGATCAGGTGGTAGCCGATGAACAGCGCCGCCAGGGTCATCAGCACCAGCGGCAGGAAACCGCCGGAATTGAAGTACCAGATCAGGCAGATGAAGGAGAGCGCCGCGGCGCCCGCGTTCAGCATGTGGCCGCCCGGCAGCTTGGTCGCGGCCGAGGTCACCTTGCCCGCCAGCTTGCCGAAGGCAACAACCGAGCCGGTGAAGGTGATGGCGCCGATGAAGATGCCGAGAAACAGCTCAACCCGCAGAAACGCGATCTCGGCCGGGGTCTTCTTGGCAATCAGCTTGGCGAAGGTGCCGAGCTCTTCGGTGCTGCCCGAGGCCGCGGAGGCCGCCACATTGCCGATCTCGAAATGGGCGATGAAGCCGACAAAGACCGCCGCCAGGCCGACCAGCGAGTGCATCGCGGCAACCAGCTGCGGCATCTCGGTCATCTGCACCTTTTTGGCGACATAGGTGCCGATGAGGCCGCCGCCCGCGATCAGCAGGAGCGACAGCAGCCACAGGCCGGAACCGGGACCGATCAGGGTGGCAAAGACCGCCAGGCCCATGCCGGCAATGCCGTACCAGACCGCGCGTTTGGCGCTTTCCTGGTTTGACAGCCCGCCCAGCGACAGGATGAAAAGAACAGCCGCAACAACATAGGCGGCGGTGGTGAAACCGTAATCCATTGAACCTGCCTCGCTTTAAGATTTCTGGAACATGGCGAGCATGCGCCGGGTGACGAGGAAGCCGCCGAAGATGTTGATCCCGGCCATGAAGACCGAAAGCGCCGCCAGCAGGATCACCAGCCAGCTGCCGGAGCCGATCTGCATCAGGGCGCCGAGGATGATGATCGAGGAGATCGCGTTGGTCACCGCCATCAAAGGCGTGTGCAGGCTGTGCGCCACCCCCCAGATCACCTGGAAGCCCACGAAACAGGCCAGCGCAAAGACGATGAAATGCTGCATGAAGCTGACCGGTGCAACGAGCCCGACCAGCAGCAGCAGCGCGCCGCCGCCCGCCAGCAGGGTGACCTGGCTTTTGGTCTGCGCCTTGAAGGCCTCGACCTCCCGGGCGCGTTTTTCCTCCGGCGTCAGCTCCGGCACCGCCTCCTTGGGCTTGGCCGCAATCGCCTGCACTTTCGGCGGCGGCGGCGGGAAGGTGATCTCGCCCTCAAAGGCCACGGTGGCGCCGCGGATCACGTCGTCTTCCATGTCGTGATTGACCTGGCCGTCCTTGCCGGGCGTCAGGTCGGTCATCATGTGGCGGATGTTGGTGGCATAAAGCGTCGAGGCCTGCGCCGCCATCCGGCTGGGGAAGTCGGTATAGCCGATGATCGTCACACCGTTGTCCGTCACGATCTTCTCGTCCGCGACGGTCAGCTTGCAGTTGCCGCCCTTTTCCGCCGCAAGATCGACGATCACCGAGCCCGGCTTCATCGCCGCAACCATGTCCTCGGTCCACAGCTCCGGCGCTTCGCGGTTGGGGATCAGCGCGGTGGTGATCACGATGTCCATCTCCGGCGCCAGCTCGCGGAACTTCGCCAGCTGCGCTTCGCGGAACTCCGGCGAGGAGACCGAGGCATAGCCGCCGGTGGCGGCGCCGTCCTGCTGCTCCTCCTCGAAATCGAGATAAACAAACTCGGCGCCCATCGATTCCACCTGCTCGGCCACTTCGGGCCGCACGTCGAAGGCATAGGTCACCGCGCCGAGCGAGGTCGAGGTGCCGATCGCGGCCAGACCGGCAACGCCGGCGCCGACCACCAGCACTTTTGCGGGCGGCACTTTGCCCGCCGCCGTAATCTGGCCGGTGAAGAAACGGCCGAAGTTGTTGCCCGCCTCGATCACGGCGCGGTAGCCCGCGATATTGGCCATGGAGCTGAGCGCGTCCATCTTCTGGGCACGGGAGATCCGCGGCACCATTTCCATCGCGATGACATTGGCGCCCTTGGCTTTGGCCGCTTGCATGCCCTCTTCATTCCCGGCCGGATTGAAGAAGGAGATCAGCGTCTTGCCCTTGGTCAGCCGTTTAAGCTCGGTCTCGTTCGGCTGGCGCACCTTGGCGACGATGTCAGCGGTTTTCCACAGCTGCGCGGCGGTCTTGACGATCTCGACCCCGGCCGCCTCATAGGCGGCATCGGAAAAGCCCGCAGCAGCCCCGGCCCCGCTCTCGATCGCGCAATCATACCCGAGCTTCTGCAGCTGCTTCGCGGACTCCGGCGTCAATCCGACCCGGCTTTCACCCGCAAATGTTTCTTTTGGTGTCCCTATTTTCACCTTATGGGTCCCCCTCGTCTTGCCCGCGCCAGCAAAGCTTGGGCACGGATCACAATGAATTTCTCTACTACGCGCAACATTGTTGCGCAAGGATTTTGCCGCACTGCCGCAAAGCCATGCTGCAGCGCCGCGTTCCGGTCAGATCCAGCGGCGCACCTTCTTCCCGTAGCGGGCCCAGTCTGCCCGGAAAGTCCGCCGCAGCCTGTCTTCCTCGGGAATGACAAACCGCTTTTCAAGCACCCATAGGAAGATAGGGATCAGCGGCAGAGACAGCACCGCATCAAACCACAGCACCAGGCCCGCAAGGATCAGTGCATCGCCAAGATAGATTGGGTTCCGGCTGCGGCTGAAGACCCCGGATTGCACCAGCCGGCTGGGTGTCTGGTGCGGAATGACAGTGGTATTTTGCCGCCGCATTTCAGTAATAGCGAGTATAGCCAGCAACAGGCCGCCGCCGAGCAGAATGCCGCCCAGGAATTCAGCCCAGGCGCCCCCGAAAGAAAGACCGAATGCGGCATGTGCGGACTGCAGCCAGGCCGCCAGAACAAACCCCGCCAGCCAGACGGGCGGCACATCCAGCCAACGCATCACGCCCCGCCCGCTTGCAGAATATGTCCTGAAATCATGCACATTGCGGGCAATCTTTCCTTATCCGGCTTGGTCGTCCAGACCAGTTTAGCCGGAACCTTCAGAAAAGGACAAAATGCCCCCAACACCACGGAAACGACGAATCTATTCCGGCTTGCGGCATGATCCTGCATAAATTTGCCCGAAAGCCTACGTATATTTATGTGTACTGAAGAGGAGAGGTTTATTCCCATTCCATTTCTTCGAACACCCGGCCAGCGTTTTTGGTGGCAAGCTCTTCAAACGTGTCCAGCCCTTTCCAGCGTGCCTGATCCACATAGTAGGCGCTTGCGAGGTCTCCGCCCGACTCGATATGGGCGCCGATCTTGGCCCGCAGGTCCATTAGATAGTCGAGAGTGAACCGGCGCAACTGCGGCAAATTGGTCGGGTGGCCATGGCCCGGGATAACGTAGGCGGGCTCCAGCGGTTCCAGCTTGTCCTGCCAGGTGTCGATCCAGCATTTGGTGCAGGTGTGCGGAAAGACCGGCAGCATCCGCTCATGAAAGGCGATGTCGCCGGCGATCAGCATGTCCCAGGCAGGAATCCAGATCTGTATGTCGCCAGGATCATGCGCGGGTCCCAGGTGCAGTACCTGCATTTCCACCCCGCCCAGGCTAAGGTCATAACGGTCATCGAAGGACAGATTGGCATGTTCGACACGGGTGTCCCCTGCGCGGTCCTTGTTGTAGCCGCGCATCCGCTGCAGGATCAGGTCGCTGTTTTCCTTCGTCTCCGCAATCGCCTCTGCATGGGCCAGCACATCCACGCCCAGATCGCGCCAATATCCGTTGCCCAGCATCGCATGGCCCTGTCCGTTTTCATTAATCACCAGAACCACCGGCTGATCGGTGACCTGCCTGATTTCGTCGTGCAGTGCCTTGGCCAGCGCATCCGACGCGCCCGCATTCACCACCACCACGCCCTCGGAGGTCACGATGAAGGATAGATTGTTGTTATGGCCTGCATTCCCGTATGTGGGCGGTGCGGTGGCGCCGATGGCGGAAAACACGTTCGGAATGACCTCCACCGGCTTGGAATAAAGCTCGGACTGCGGGTATTGGTCAGCGATGTCCTCACTCGCGGGCGCGGCCAAGGGCATCAGCAGGGCTGCGCAGACAGCAACGGCAATGGCTTTCATCGGGTCTCTCCCTGGGGGCGCACCTCAACATTCACACATGCGAATACAACTGTAAACACTCTGATCGTACGGCGTGACGGCACTGCAGGGTTGCCAGAGACCGTTGCCCGGCTAGGCTGGCCTGCAACCCAATGAGGCCGGGGGCATGAAACGGCAAGGCAAACACGCGCAGGTCACCGGCGGCGGTACCGGAATCGGACTGGCAACTGCGCAAACCCTCGCAGCTGAAGGCGTGCAGATCGCCAATCCCGGGCGCAGGCAGGTGGTGCTGGCGGAGACTGCAACGGAAGGCCTGCATCCGTCAGCCGCAGATGGGCGCAGCAAAATGACGTGAGCGCGAAGTTAGGGGCGTGCTGCGGCTGTCCAGGCCACGGCCCGGACCAGTGAACGGCCAAAGCATTGAGACCACGGTCGGGCAGACCTGATGAACCGGGAGTCTTTCAACCGCTTTTGCGCCATTTTCCCTGCCGCCAGACAGGTTGTGCAATGGGGCAATTCGGACGTCTGGAAAGCGGGTGGCAAGCTGTTTGCGGTCTGCGGCTGGGCTGACGGCTGGGATGCCTTCACCTTCAAGGCTGGCGAAATTGCCTTTGAGGTGCTGCAGGAGCGCCCCGGCGTCCGCCCCGCGCCCTGTCTGGCATCGCGTGGCATGAAATGGCTGCAGCATTACGATTCGCCCGGGCTGACGGATGCGGAGTTGCGGGAGCAAATCACCATTCCCTACCAGCTGGTGGCTGCGGGATTATGCAAACGCAAACGGGCCGGATTCGGCATTCCAGATCCACCGCCCGGCTGAGCGGCGGGCTGATACAGGCCGCTAGGCACTGGACAGACGGGCCGCGATACGATAGCAAACCCCGAAAAGCTTTAAGCTTGAAATACCCTACAGATGCGAGGCCGCCCATGACCGATTTTACCGCAACCAAGGCGATGTTCGATCTGCCCGAAGGGGTGATCTATCTGGACGGCAACTCGCTGGGCCCGCTGCCTCGTGCGGCCAGGGACCGCGTTGGCGCGATGATGCAGGACGAATGGGGCCAGATGCTGATCACCGGCTGGAACAAGGCCGGCTGGATGGCCAAGCCCAAGGCGCTGGGTGACCGCATCGGGCGGCTGATCGGCGCCGAGCCGGGCCATGTGGTGATGGGCGACACGCTGTCGATCAAGGTCTACCAGGCCGTCGCCTCGGCGCTGGAGCTGAACCCCGGCCGCAAGGTGGTGCTTTCGGACAACGGCAACTTCCCCACCGATCTTTACATGGCCAGCGGGCTGCTGAAATCGCTGGGGCCGGATTATGAACTGCGGGTGGTGGACCCGGAGGCAGTGGAGGACGCCATCACCGATGAGATTGCGGTGCTGATGATCACCGAGGTCGACTATCGCACCGGCCGCAAGCACGACATGAAAGCGCTGACGGACAAAGCCCACGCCCATGGCGTGATGACGGTCTGGGATCTGGCCCATTCGGCGGGCGCGTTGTCGGTGGATCTGGCGGGTTGCGGCGCCGATTTTGCGGTTGGCTGCACCTACAAGTACCTCAACGGCGGCCCCGGCGCGCCGGCGTTCATCTATGTCGCGCCGCGCCACGCGGAACACGTCCGCCCGGCGCTGTCCGGCTGGCTGGGCCATGAGGCGCCGTTTGCCTTTGACCTCGACTACCGCCCCGGCCATGGCATCGACCGGATGCGCGTTGGCACCCCGCCGGTGATCCAGCTGACCGCGCTGGAGGCGGCAATGGACATCTGGGACATGGCGGACATGGCATCCGTGCGCGCCAAATCCATCGAACTTTGCGATCTGTTCATTGCCGAGGTCGAGGCGCAATGCCCGCAGCTGGAGCTGGCCTCGCCGCGCGATCCCGCCTTCCGCGGCAGCCAGGTATCGTTCAAGTTCGACGAGGGCTATGCCGCGATGCAGGCGCTGATCGACCGCGGCGTGATCGGCGACTTCCGGGCGCCCGACATCATGCGCTTCGGATTCACCCCGCTCTATATCGACGAGGGCGACGTGCGCGCTGCAGCGGAAATCGTCACCGACGTGATGACCAACGCCCTGTGGGACCGGCCGGAATACATGGTCCGCCACGCCGTCACCTGATGCGCCGCCCCCTCTCATCCCATCTGCCGCTCTGCCGCCCGGCGGGCTGGGTCGCGCTGTGGCGCCGCCTGGCCCAATGCGGCACCCTGAACCGGAGAACGCCTCCCTTTCCCTGAATCGTGATACACTTAGGAAAAGGAACACTTCGATGACAAAACCCTATGACCCCGCCGAAGACGGCGCCCAGATGTCCTTTGACGGGCGCATGTCCTATGGCGACTACCTGTCGCTCGACATGCTGCTGAATGCGCAGAAGACATGGACCAACACCCATGACGAGATGCTGTTCATAATTCAGCACCAGACCTCTGAGCTGTGGATGCGGCTGGCCATTCACGAACTGACCGCCGCCCGCCAACATCTGCTGGGCGGCAAGGCGCATCAGGCGTTCAAGATGCTGGCCCGGGTGGCGCGGATCTTTGAGCAGCTGAACTCCGCCTGGGACGTGCTGCGCACCATGACGCCGTCGGATTATACCGCGTTCCGGGACGAGCTGGGCCAAAGCTCCGGCTTTCAATCGCACCAGTACCGGCAGATCGAGTTCATGCTGGGCAACCGCAACAAGGCGATGCTGCGCCCGCATTCGCACCGTCCCGATACCCTGGCGCTGCTGGAAGCCGAGCTGGCACAGCCCTCGCTTTATGACGTGGCGCTGAAGGCCCTGGCGCAAAAATTCCCGTTGCCGGATGCCGTTCTGAACCGGGATGTCTCCGAAGCCTATGTGCCGCATGAGGCCGTGCAGGCCGCCTGGACCGAGGTCTACCGCGACACCGAAACCCATTGGGAGCTGTATGAACTGGCCGAGAAACTGGTGGATTTCGAAGATTACTTCCGCCGCTGGCGCTTCAACCACGTCACCACGGTGGAGCGCGTCATCGGCTTCAAGCGCGGCACCGGCGGCACCGGCGGCGTCAGCTATCTGAAACGGATGCTGGAAGTGGAGCTGTTCCCCGAGCTCTGGCACTTGCGCACCGAGCTTTGAACCAGGCTGCGGGCCTGAGTTTCAGGCCCGGCCGTCAGCGCGGCGCCAGCCCGGCCCCGAACAGGGCTGCCAGCTGGCGCACACCTTCCTGGTAGGTCGCATAATCTCCGGCGGCCTGCTTGATGCCTTTGAGGGACGCACAAATGGTCCGGGCAATCACTGCAGCATCCCCGTTCAGCACCGCCTGCCCGGCCTCTGCCTGCTGCTGCAGCCAGGCGGCATAAAGCCCGCGCAAAGCTTCCTCGCCTTTTTCGATCTGCTCGCCCGCCACGCTTTTGGTGATCTCAAACAGCTCCAACCCGTGCGGCGAGGTCAGCATCGATTCAATTGCTTCGCCGCCTTGCCCCTCGAATGCGGCCAGCAGACGCTCAGCCATCGGCCCTTCCGACGTCAGCCCGGCCCGGACATTCTCCGCCGCATTGCCGTAGTACGCGGCGACAAGCGCCCGGAAGATCGCCTCCTTGTTCTTGAAATGCAGATAGAGCGCCGGACGCGACATGCCCGCGCCCTTGGCGATGTCGTCCATCGAGGTTTTGCGGAACCCATAGGTGGAGAACGCTACCCACGCGGCCCCCAGGATTGCCTGCTGTTTCGGATCAATGCCTGCCATGTTCATGAGTTTGCTTCTGACATTGCTCGCCAAAAATGTCAATTGACACGCTGACATATTTGGTTACATTTGTCATGTTCGCATCAGAGGAAGGCAAATCATGGCCACCACGCTCCGCATCAATGGAAAATCCCATCAGGTGGATCTGCCTGACGATGTGCCTCTCCTGTGGGTGCTGCGCGATGAGGTCGGCCTCACCGGCACCAAATACGGCTGCGGCGTTGCGGCCTGCGGCGCCTGCACGGTGCACATCGATGGCGAGGCGGTGCGCTCCTGCCAGGTGGCGCTGTCGGATGTCTGGGGAGATATCACCACGATCGAGGGCCTCGGAACGCCTGATGCAATGGCGGCAATCCAGCAGGCCTGGGTGGCGCAACAGGTGGCGCAATGCGGCTACTGCCAGTCCGGCCAGATCATGCAGGCGGCCAGCCTGCTGGCAGCGAACCCGGCCCCATCAGACGCCGAGATTGACGAAGCGATGCAGGGCAACCTTTGCCGCTGCGGCACCTACCCGCGTATCCGGGCCGCCATCCATGCCGCGGCAAAACAGATGCAGGGGGCATAATTTCATGGCCAGCATCGGAAAAATCGCCCGCCGCAGCTTTCTGATCGGCTCTGCCGCCATCGCCGGCGGCGTGGCCTTTGGCGCCTATGCCGTCAGCCGCCCGGCCCCCAACCCATTGGATCCAGGCAAGGGCGAGGCGGCGCTGAACCCCTTTGTACTGATCGACCAGAAGGGCATCACCCTGTTTGCCCCGCGCGCCGAAATGGGCCAGGGCGTCAAGACCAGCTGGGCTGCTCTGATCGCGGAAGAGCTGGACGTGGAACTGGACCAGGTGCGGGTGCTGCACGGGCCGGCCGCCAAGGCCTATTACAACTCCGCGTTCATGGCGGATGCGCTGCCCGGCAAGGGCTATGACACCAGCAACTTCAAGCATTCGGTCGGCGAAGCGCTGGGACATCTCGGCAAAGTGCTGAACCTGCATGGCACCGGCGGCTCGACCTCGATGAAAGACGGGTTCAAACGGATGCGGCATGCAGGCGCCACCGCCCGCGAGACGCTTAAACAGGCGGCGGCAGATCGGCTCGGCCTCAGCCGGGGCCAGCTCAGCACCGCCAAGGGCGCAGTGATCGCACCGGACGGAACCCTGATCCCCTACACCGACCTCGCCATGGAGGCCGCCAAGCTGGTCCCGGTGGAAGCGGATCTGCGTCCGAGCAATGAATGGCGGCTGATCGGAAAATCCCAGCCCCGGCTTGACATGGTGGAGAAATCCACCGGCACTGCGGAATTCGGCATCGACGTGCGGCTGCCGGGGATGAAGTTTGCAGCGCTGCGGATGAACCCGCGCCAGGGCGGCGGCATGAAGCGCTTCGACGCCGCCGCAGCCGCCGCCATGCCCGGCGTGGAAAAGGTGATCGGCATGGGCGCCGGCGTGGCGGTGGTTGCCAGCAATACATGGCTGGCCATGCAGGCCGTGGAGGCAATCGAAGTAGACTGGGGCGACGCCCCTTATCCGCCGGAAACCGATCAGATCTTCGCCCGCATTGCCGAGGCCTTTGACGACGCGCCAAATTCGGTTCTGCGCGATGACGGCGATGCGGACCAGTTGCCCGTGGGCGCAACGGAACTGACGGCGGACTATCAGGTGCCCTATCTGGCCCATGCCACCATGGAACCGATGAATGCCACCGCCCTCTTGCAGGTCGGCAAACTGACCGTCTGGTGCGGCAACCAGATGCCGACATTCACCCGGTCGAAATGCGCGGCAGAGGCCGGGCTGGACTCCGAGCAGGTCGACATCCGCACCACCTATCTGGGCGGCGGTTTCGGGCGGCGGGCCGAGTTCGACTATGCGGTGTTCGCCACCCGCGCCGCCAAGGCGTTACCCGGCGTGCCGGTTCAGCTTACCTGGAGCCGCGAGGAAGACATGCGGCACGACATGTACCGCCCCGGTGCACTGGCGCGGATGCGCGGCGCGGTGAAGGATGGCTCGGCGGTGCTGATGGATGGCAAGGTGGCCGCAGCTTCGCCCACCGAACAGGCGATGAAGCGGCTGGCGGATTTCACCCCCGCAGGCCCCGACAAGGTGCACGTCGAGGGGTTCTTCAACTCCCCTTACGCAATCCCGAATTACCGGATGGCCGGGCATATCTCCGACCTGCAGATCCCGGTCGGCTTCTGGCGGTCTGTCGGCAACAGCTTCAACGCCTTTTTCGTCGAAAGCTTCATTGATGAAATGGCCCATGCCGCCGGCACCGACCCGCTGGAGTTCCGCCTGGACCTGGCCCGCCGTGAATGGGAACCGGCCGCAGGCGTGCTGGAGGCGGTCAAGGAGATGTCCGGCTGGACTGGCGCCACGCCCGATGGCGCGGGACGCGGCGTGGCCCTGTGCTACAGCTTTGGCACGCCGGTGGCCGAGGTGATCGAAGTTGTGGAGGAAAACGGCAGCATCCGCATCGCCAAGGCCTGGATTGCCTGCGACATGGGCCAGGTGATCGACCCGGAGATCGTCAAGGCCCAGATGTTCGGCGGCATGGCATACGGGCTGTCGGCGGCCTGCTTTGGCGAGATCACCTTTGCCGATGGCGCCGCCGAACAGGGGAACTTCCCTGACTACGACGCCCTTCGCATGCGTACGATGCCCAAGACCGAGGTGCATGTGCTGGAAACCCAGGCCCATATGGGCGGCGCAGGTGAGCCCGGCACCCCGCCAGCCGCGCCGGCATTGGCAAACGCGCTGTTTGACCTTACCGGCAAACGCGCCCGCCGACTGCCCTTGATGCATGAATTTGATCTGATGGTCTGAAACGGTTTGCAGCCCGCCCCGCGGGGCGAGCTGCAGGTTCTTCGCCTAGCCCAGAATCTTGACCATCCGGTAGTTGTGAATTTTCACACCGCCGCGCACAAATTCGCACCGCTTGTCCATGGCAAACCCCGCACGTTCGAAAAAGCCGCGCGCCGCTTCGCTGGCCTCGACATACAACAGCCTGATTCCCTGGCGCAGCGCAGCCTCTTCCAGTTTTCCGTAAAGCATCACCGCAACGCCCTGCCCTGCGGCACGGGGATGGCAGAACAGCATGTCGATATGGCCGTCCGCCTCAAGATCAATGAAAGCCACCGGCACGTCTTCGTCATCTGCCGCCACCCATACCGCCCGGCCATCGGACAGCTTCTGCCGGATCGCGTCACTTGGCGGTGTCTTGGGGCACCATGCGCTGATTTGCGCAGGAGAATATACCCGGCTGGCAATACCATGAACAGCGGACGAGAAAACATCCGCCAGCGCCGCTGCATCACTTGCTTTGAATTGCCTTATAACGCTGGAAACCGGCCTGCCGCCAGCCTCCCTCCTCGCACCAACTGCCATATACAAACCTTTTAAGCTGACCTTTGCAATCCAGCCTGCGCCGCGCCAGCCGCCCAGGCCCTGACCGCATCGCCGAACGCCTCGAACAGCGGCCGCGACACCGGATCGCTGGCCGCGCCCCATTCCGGGTGCCACTGCACTGACATGGTAAAGCCCGGCGCATCCTTGATATATACCGCTTCCGGCGTGCCATCGGGCGCCTGCCCGTCAACCACCACCCGCGCGCCCGGACGCTTGATCCCCTGGCCGTGCAATGTGTTGGTCATCACCTCTTCGGCTCCGAACAACCGGTGGAACACCCCGCCGGGGTTGAACCTGACCGTATGGCGCAGGGCGAATTTCTCCTCCAGCGTGCCATCCGGCGGCATCCGGTGGTTCATCCGCCCGGGCAGGTCGCGGATTTCCGGATGCAGCGTGCCGCCCATCGCCACATTGACCTCCTGGAAACCGCGGCAGATTCCCAGGAATGGCTGGCCGCGGTCAACACAGGCCCGTATCAGCGGCAGCGCGATCGCATCGCGCGCCCGGTCAAAGGCACCATGCGCTTCGGTCTCGGCCTCGCCGTATTCATGCGGGTGCACATTCGGGCGCCCGCCGGTGAGCAGAAACCCGTCAAAACTCTCCAGCAGCTCGCCCACCGTGACAAACCGCGGATCTGACGGGATCATCAGCGGCATGCAACCCGCCACCTCGGCAATCGCCTCGGAGTTCATGGTTCCGCCCGCATGGACAGGATACTGATCGTTGATCAGGTAGGAATTTCCGATGATACCAACTTTGGATCGGGCCATAGTCCGCTCTTCTTATGATGTGTTAAGAAAAACCTACCTCCCTGCGGCCTCCACATCAACGGGGACAACGGCGCAACAGACTGTTCAGCCCTGCACAACGCTGCGGAATATCTGTCCGTTTCAGATCTCGCCCTGCAATCCGGCGGCCTCGATGCCAGCCATTGCGGCAATCGCATCGTTGTCCGAGGTGTCGCCTGTGACACCCACGGCCCCGATCACGGCACCCGCACTGTCCCTAACCAGAACTCCGCCCGGCACCGGCACCACCTGGCCGCCATAGACACCGTTCACCGCCGCCATGAAATAGGCCTGTGCTTCTGCACGGGCCATCTGCGCCGTGCCCGCCATGCCCAGCATCACCGCGCCATAGGCCTTGCCATGCGCAATCGCAAACCGGCCCGGCGCCGCGCTATCCTCGCGCTCGAACGCCTGCACATGGCCGCCTGCATCCAGCACCACCACCGACAGCGGTTTCAGCTGCAGTGCGCGGCCGCTTTCCAGCGCCTTGTGGATGATCGTGCGGGCCTGATCCAGTGAAATCCCTGACATTGGCGTACTTCCTCCCGTTACCTGACGTCACGAAAGGAAAAAGGAGGCCAAAAGGCCCCCTTTGACTACCCCTGATTAAGAGGAAACTGTTTCATCCGGTCAGTTTGCCGCGGTCAGCTCGTGGCTTCTTGCGCCTTCAACTCCAGCCGCCGGGCGTGCAGCACCGGCTCGGTATAGCCCGATGGCTGCACCCGGCCCTTCAACACCAGATCGCAGGCCGCCTGGAAGGCGATGCTGTCATAGCCCGGCGCCATCGAACGGTAGGTATTGTCGCCGCGGTTCTGCTCGTCCACAACCTTGGCCATCTTGCGCAGGGAGCCCATCACCTCCTCTTCGCTGACCACGCCGTGGTGCAGCCAGTTGGCAATGTGCTGGGCGGAGATCCGGCAAGTGGCGCGGTCTTCCATCAGGCCGACGTCATTGATGTCCGGCACCTTGGAGCACCCCACCCCCTGGTCGATCCAGCGCACCACATAGCCGAGGATGCCCTGCGCGTTGTTGTCCACCTCGCGTGCAATCTGCTGCGGCGTCCATTTGCGGTAGGTGGCCAGCGGAATTTCCAGAATACCGTCCACATGGGCGCGGCGGCCGCCTGCTTTGAGCCGTTTCTGCACCGCAAACACATCCACCTTGTGGTAATGCAGCGCATGCAGGGTCGCGGCGGTCGGGCTTGGCACCCAGGCGCAATTGGCGCCGGATTTCGGATGTTCGATCTTCTGCTCCAGCATCGCCGCCATCATGTCCGGCATCGCCCACATGCCCTTGCCGATCTGTGCCTTGCCGCTCAGGCCGCATTCCAGCCCGATATCCACGTTCAGGTTCTCATAGGCGCCGATCCAGCCCTTGCGCTTGATGAAGTCCTTGCGGGAGAACGGCCCCGCCTCCATCGAGGTGTGGATCTCGTCCCCGGTGCGGTCCAGGAAACCGGTATTGATGAAGGCCACCCGGTGCTTGGCCGCGCGGATGCATTCCTTGAGGTTGACCGAGGTGCGGCGCTCCTCATCCATGATGCCGATCTTCACGGTGTGGCGCGGCAGGCCCAGGATATCCTCGACCTTGCCGAAGATCCGGTCGGTAAAGGCGACTTCCTCCGGCCCATGCATCTTGGGCTTCACCACGTAGACAGAACCGTGGGCCGAGTTGCCGCCCTCGCGCTTCAAGTCGTGCTTGGCGATCAGGACGGTGATCAGCGCGTCCAGCAGCCCTTCATAGGCTTCCTTCCCGTCCTGATCCAGCACCGCCGGGTTGGTCATCAGATGGCCCACATTACGCACCCACAGCACCGCCCGGCCCTTCACGGACATCGCAGAGCCGTCCGGCGCAGTGAAGCCGAAATCCGGGTTCAGACGGCGGGTAATGCTCTTGCCGCCCTTGTCCAGCTTCGCTTCCAGATCGCCCTTCATCAGCCCCAGCCAATTGGAATAGGCCTGCACTTTATCCTCGGCATCAACGCAAGCCACCGAGTCCTCGCAATCCATGATTGCAGACATGGCGCTTTCCAGCCGCACGTCCGCCAGCCCCGCCTGATCGCGCGCCCCGATCGCATGGGCGCGGTCAAACACCAGCTCCACATGCAAGCCATTGTTACGCAAAAGAACCGCCTCCGGCGCCTTGGGGTTGCCGCGGTAGCCTGCGAATTTCTCCGGTTGCGCCAGCGGCAGATCGTCGACCAGCAGCTGCCCGTCCTGCACATAGTAGCGGCGCACATCCGCGTGGCTGGCGCCGTCAATTGGAAAGGCTTCATCCAGGAACACCCGCGCCCGTGCCACAACCCGCGCGCCGCGGCCCTTGTCATAACCGCCCTTGGGCGCCGGGCTGCCCATCGCATCGGTGCCATAAAACCCGTCATACAGGCTGCCCCAGCGGGCATTCGCCGCATTCAGCGCATAGCGGGCATTGGTGATCGGCACCACCAGCTGCGGCCCCGGCACCGAGGCGATCTCGGGATCCACATTCCGCGTCTCGATCTCAAAATCCCCGCCCTCGGGCAGCAGATAGCCAATGCCGGTCAGAAAAGCCTTATAGCCCTCGTGATCATGCGGCTTATCCCGGTTGGCGATATGCCAGGCATCGATTTCCGCCTGCATCTTTTCCCGTTTGTCCAGCAGCGCGCGGTTTTCCGGGCCGAGCCCGTTCACCAGCTCCGCCAGGCCCGCCCAGAACGCTTCTGCCTCAACCCCGGTACCGGGCAGTGCCTGCTTTTCGATAAAATCCGCCAATTCCGGCGCAACCTGAATTCCCTGCTTTTCGACCCGGCTCATGACTTGCTCCTTTGGACGGTGCACCACAGTATGCTGTTCCATAACTAGGGGAGAAGTTTCCGATCGGCAACAAAACAGCCTACCTCTGAAACCGAACTCAATTTCTTGATTTTCAAGAAAGTGCTGCGGATTTTTCCGGTTGCGTCGTTACAGCCACCAATCCGCTTGCAGCGCCGCCTCTATCCGCTACACCTGAAAGGACCCGGTGCAGAGGAGAGCGAGAATGGCCAAAGACACGCCCCAAACCTTCTACCTGAAAGAGTACACCCCTTTTGGATATGACGTTGAAAGCGTTCACCTGACCTTCCGCCTGACGCCGGAAACCACCCGCGTTCTCAGCAAGATCCGCTTTGCGCCCAAAGCGGATGCAGCAGACAAGACCTTCTTCCTGCACGGTGAAGACCTTCAGCTGATCTCAGCAAAGATCGACGGCCAGGACGTCGCGCCCGAAGCCACCGATAAAGGCCTCACCTGCAATGTGCCCAGCGCCCCCTTCACTTGGGAGGCCGAGGTGGAAATCAACCCGGCCGGCAATACCGCGCTGGAGGGGCTCTATATGTCCAACCGCATGTATTGCACCCAATGCGAGGCCGAGGGTTTCCGCAAGATCACCTACTACCCCGACCGCCCCGACGTGATGTCCACTTTCACTGTCCGGATCGAAGGCGACGAGCCGGTGATGCTTTCGAACGGCAACCCAGTTGGCCAGGGCGAAGGCTGGGCCGAATGGCACGATCCCTGGCCGAAGCCGGCCTATCTGTTTGCACTGGTGGCGGGCGATCTGGTCAACTACCCCGGCGCCTTCACCACCAGGTCCGGCAAGGAGGTCGAGCTGAACATCTGGGTCCGCCCCGGTGACGAGGACAAATGCGCCTTTGGCATGGAGGCGCTGAAGAAGTCGATGAAATGGGACGAGGACGTCTACGGGCTTGAGTACGACCTCGACCTGTTCAACATCGTCGCCGTGGACGACTTCAACATGGGCGCGATGGAGAACAAAGGGCTGAACATTTTCAATTCTTCCTGCGTTCTGGCGTCCCCGGAAACCTCCACAGATGCAAATTTTGAACGCATCGAAGCAATCATCGCCCACGAGTATTTCCACAACTGGACCGGCAACCGGATCACCTGCCGCGACTGGTTCCAGCTCTGCCTCAAGGAGGGGCTGACCGTTTTCCGCGATGCCCAGTTCACCGCCGACATGCGCTCGGAACCAGTCAAGCGGATCGAAGATGTGATCACCCTGCGCGCGCGCCAGTTCCCGGAGGACAACGGCCCCCTCGCGCACCCGCCGCGGCCTGAACAATTCCAGGAAATCAACAACTTTTACACCGCCACCGTCTACGAAAAAGGCGCCGAGGTGATCGGCATGCTGAAACGCCTGGTGGGGGACGAAAACTACTACAAGGCACTGAAGCTGTATTTTGCGCGCCACGACGGCCAGGCCTGCACCATCGAGGACTGGCTGAAAGTGTTCGAAGACGCCACTGGCCGCGACCTGCAGCAGTTCAAGCTGTGGTACAGCCAGGCCGGCACCCCGCGGGTGAAAGTTTCGGAAGACTTTGCAGACGGCACCTACACCCTGACGTTTGAGCAATCGACGCCCCCGACGCCCGGCCAGCCGGACAAGGCGCCGCGGGTGATCCCGATGGCGGTGGGCCTGCTGTCTCCCAACGGCAGCGAAGTGCGCCCGACCGAGGTGCTGGAGCTGACCGGGGCGAAACAAAGCTTCACCTTTGACGGCCTCGCCTCCAAACCCGTGCCGTCGATCCTGCGTGAATTCTCCGCCCCGGTGATCCTGGAGCGTGAAACCACCAACGCCGAACGCGCCTTCCTGCTGGCGCATGACACCGACCCCTTCAACCGCTGGGAGGCAGGCAACGCGCTGGCCAAGGAGACCCGCGTGGCAATGGTTCTGGATGGCGCCGCACCGGATGCGGCCTATCTCGATGCGCTGGAAAAGCTGGTGCGTGACGACAATCAGGATCCGGCCTTCCGCGCACTGGTTCTGACCCCGCCCAGCCAGGCCGACATCGCCCAGACCCTGCATGAGCGCGGCTTCACACCCGATCCGCAGAAAATTTACGACGCGGCAGAGACCTTCACCCAGACGCTGGCGCAGCAGCTGGAAACCAGCCTGCCCCGGCTGTATGCCGCCACCACAGTGGACGGCGCCTATGCCCCGGATGCAAAAGGTTCCGGCAAGCGCGCCCTGAATGGCCGCATCCTGTCGCTGCTCACCCGTCTGGACGGCGGCGAACAGGCAGTGCGCCAATACGCAGCTGCGGACAACATGACCCAGCAATACGCCGCCCTTGCCGCGTTGATGAAAGCCGAGAAGGGTGATGCCCAATCACAGGCATTCTTTGACCAGTGGCAGGACGACCGGCTGGTGATGGACAAGTGGTTTGCCCTGCAGGTCGCCTGCTCCGCGCCACAGAAAACCGCAGCCACCGCGGCGGCTCTGACGAAACACGCGTTGTTCGACATCAAGAACCCCAACCGTTTCCGCGCGGTCTTTGGCGCATTGGCGGGCAACCACGCGGGCTTCCATCATGCAAGCGGCGAGGCCTATGCCCTGCTGGCAGACAACCTGATTGCATTGGACAAGCTGAACCCGCAGACCACCGCCCGTATGTGCGCTGCCTTCCAGACATGGAAACGCTATGGTACGGACCGGAAAGCGCTGCTCCGCGCCCAGATGAGCCGTATTGCCGGCGCGCCGGGTCTCAGCCGGGACACCAATGAGATGATCACCCGGATCCTGGATGCCTGAAACACCCTCTCCGGCGGCGGGCTACAGCTTTTCCCGCCGGGGCCGCTCTCCGGCTGCGATGCTGGCAACGGGCGTCTGGCTGGCGGTATTGCTACTGTTGTGGCTCTTGCTGGATGCCGCCGTTTTGCTGGTGATCCTGCTGGCCCTGCCGGTTGTCCCCGCGCTTCTGGATCTGATCCGCAACCCCCTGTCAGGGCTCATGCTTTCGGGAAACCGGATCGAATGGTTCACCGGAGGCCTGACCGGCAAAGCCGAACTTGGGGAGATCGACCGTGTGCGTTTTGACACCCGATGGGATTTCTCAGTCCGCGCCACATTGATCCTGCGCAGCGGCAAGCGCATCCGCCTGCCGCAGGAGGCCACCCCGCCGCACGCTGAAGCAGACGCCGCATTCCAAGCCCGCGGCATCAAAACCGAACGTCACCATTTCACTGCGTTCTAACGGCCCCACCCTTAAATTTGCACATTTGACGTCGCGCGCGCCGCTGCCCCCCGCGAATGTTCCCATTGAGGCGTTAACTTTCCCGGTGCCGCCATCTTTGCGCCCCAATCTCTGACGACATTGTGAGCAACGACAAGCTGCCACTCATCAGGAAGCGCAAATGCTCACAACCTCTCGACAGGCACGGGATCTTCTGTCCCGAATTTCAGATCTGGTTTCCGACCGCGCCAAGCCTGCTGCCATTCCTGTTCCTGTCCCTGCTCCGCATCCAGCCCCGGCAGCGGAGCTTCCGGAACGCCGCCTGGCAGACAGCCTGTCCATCCCGGTCTGCAGCGCAAAGGGCGATCCGGAGTGCATCCAGGCCCAGGATCGCGGCCAGTTTCTGGCCCGGCAGGAGCGCTGGGACGAACTGTCCCGGCAAATCCGTGACGCAGATCAAGCCCGCGCCGCCGCCCGCGGCGGACTGCCGCTGGCTGACTTCGTCGCCTATGGCGCCCGGGCTGATGTTGTGAACGCAACCGAACATGCTTTGGCGGAGGACCAGGATGTCTGCAGCCGCTCATTGATCCGCGGCCTGATGGCGTTCGAGGCGCTGCGGGCCGAGAACCGCCAAGATCCCTATCTGACGGCCCTGGTTGCCCTTGCCCATATCGACATCGGCTGGGCCTGGCGCGGGACCGGTGGTCAAACCGTGGCATCGCAGCCGAACCAGCGCCGCTGCGCCGCCCATTTCGACCGTGCCGCGGCCTTGCTGGAGCCAATTGCAGAAGGCTGCCGGCACAGCCCGTTCCTGAAAGCCGCCCACTGCGCGCTGTTTGCCGGCCGCAATACCGGGACGCTGCGGGTGGCGGATGAATTCGGCGCGCTGATCGATCTTGCTCCCGGCAATCACCGCCACATGCGCACACTCGGCACCCATATGCTGCCGCGCCGGTCCGGTTCCTATGCGGCCCTCGAACTGGAGGCCCGCCGCTCCGCGTCCCGCACGGAGGAAACCTGGGGGGCTGGCGGCTACACCTGGGTCTACTTCGACGCTATTTCCATCGACGATCAGGCCTGCGCCCGTGTTGACACCCGGCTCTTCCTCGACGGGTTGAAGGACATCGTCAATGCCAACCCCTCGCAGGAGATGATCAACCTGCTGGCCGCCTATTGCACGGTTTCCCTGCGCAAGGGCCTGGGGCAGAATTTGCAGGCCGACGTGCCGCGGCTGGAGATTGCCGAGGCTGCAACCTGGCTGATCCGCGATCACCTGTCGGAACTGCATCCGCTGGTCTGGGCTCATGCCGCCGACGGCTTTGACAACAGTGCCCGCACCCGTTCCGCCAGCCGCTTTGCCGACCGCGGCCATGACGGCGCGCTTGCCGCCATAGCCGGGCAATTCCGCGGAGAGATCGAAGGCGGGCAGAAAGTCGCCTTTACCAACCACGGCCTGCAATTCAGCCCGGCATAGCCGGCCGGTTCTCATGAAAAACGGGGCCAAGGCCCCGCTTTGCTACTTCTTTTTAAAGGCATCCATCAGCGCCGCACCCAGCGCGCCTGTTCCCTGCTCCTTGCCTTGGCTCCCTTTGGGGCTGGCAGATGTTTTGCCTTTTCCGCCTGCAGGCTGACCGCCCCGTTGCGGCCCTGCACCCTTGGCCGGGCCGCGCGCATTACGGTCTTCCTTGGCCGACGCACCGCCATCTTTGCGCATGGTCAGGCCGATCCGTTTGCGCGGCACGTCCACTTCTGTGACCGTTACCTTGACCACCTGCCCGGTCTTCACAACCTCATGCGGATCCTTCACAAACCGGTCCGCCAGCTGGCTGACATGCACCAGCCCGTCCTGATGCACGCCAATATCCACAAAGGCGCCAAAGGCTGCCACATTCGTTACCGTGCCTTCCAGCACCATGCCCGGCTTCAGGTCGGTGATCTGCTCCACCCCGTCTTTGAAGGATGCCGTCACAAATGAAGGGCGCGGGTCGCGGCCCGGCTTTTCCAGCTCCTGCAAAATGTCCCGGACTGTGGGCAGGCCGAATTTATCGCTGACAAAATCTTCAGCCCGCAAACCTTTCAAAGCGGTTTCATCGCCCATGATCTGCCGGATGTCGCGCCCGCAGGCCGCAACCACCTTGCGGGCCACATCATAGGCCTCGGGGTGGACCGAGGACGCATCAAGCGGCTCCTTGCCATCCCGGATGCGCAGGAATCCGGCACATTGCTCGAACGCCTTGGGGCCCAGCCGCGCGACCTTCAGCAACTCCTTGCGGGACATGAACGCCCCGTTCAGGTCGCGGTGTGCGACAATCGCCTCCGCCAAGCCGGGGCCAAGCCCCGAGACATGCGCCAGCAGCGGTGCCGAAGCCATGTTCAGATCCACTCCCACACCGTTCACCACATCCTCGATCACCGCTTCCAGCGATTTCGACAGCTTGTGCTGATCCACATCATGCTGGTACTGGCCCACACCGATGCTCTTGGGCTCGATCTTCACCAGTTCCGCCAGCGGATCCTGCAGGCGCCGCGCAATCGACACCGCGCCGCGCAAGGACACATCCAGGTCCGGAAACTCCCGCGCTGCAAGCTCGGATGCGGAATAGACCGAGGCGCCGGCCTCGCTCACCACCACTTTGGTCGGTGCCTTCACCTTGGCAGGCAGATGGTTCAGCACCTCCGCCACCATCCGCTCGGTTTCGCGGCTGGCAGTGCCGTTGCCGATGGCGATCAGCTCCACGCCGTGTTCTGCAATCAGCTTGACGATCGACACCTGCGCGCCGCGCAAATCGTTCTTCGGCTGAAACGGATACAGCGTCTCTGTGGCCACCAGTTTCCCGGTTGCATCAACCACCGCCGCCTTGACGCCGGTGCGGATGCCCGGGTCCAGCCCCAGGGTCGGCCGCGCACCGGCTGGCGCCGCAAACAGCAGGTCCTTCAGGTTTCGCGCAAACACCTGAATGGCATCCTCCTGCGCCCGGCCGCGCAGATCGCCCATCAGTTCCAGCATCATCGAGAGGCTCAGCTTCACCCGCCAGGTCCAGCCCGCCACCTTGCGCAGCCAGGCATCGCCGGGACCGTTGCCGCCCGCATCCAGTTCCGCGGCCACCATCGCCTCGGCCCTCGCCACGCCCTCTTCCGGTTCAGGCCCGGCATCCAGCGTCAGAACGCCTTCGTTAGATCCGCGCAGCATCGCCAGTGCCCGGTGCGACGGCACATCGGCCCAGCGCTCGCTATGCGCGAAATAGTCGGAGAACTTGGCGCCTTCCTGCTCCTTGCCCTCGATGACTTTGGCGGTCAGTACCGCCTCCCGCTGCAAGAATTCCCGCAGCCGCCCCAGCAGATGCGCATTCTCTGTCAGACGTTCGGTCAGAATATCCCGCGCCCCGTTCAGCGCGTCTTTCACCGTTGCCACCGCCTCGGTGACATAACCTTCGGCCAGTTTCTCCGGATCTGCATTCCGGTCCGCCAGAATGGCGTCTGCCAAAGGCTCCAGCCCGTTTTCCTTGGCAATCATCGCCTTGGTGCGCCGCTTCGGCTTATAGGGCAGATAGATATCCTCCAGCTGCGCCTTGGTTTCAGCCTTGGCGATCGAGGCCGCGAGATCATCGGTCAGCTTGTCCTGCCCCCGGATCGACTCGCGGATCGCCGCCCGCCGTTTCTCCAGCTCGCGCAGATACTCCAGCCGTTCCGCCAGGGTACGCAGCTGGGTGTCGTCCAGCCCGCCCGTCGCCTCCTTGCGGTAGCGCGCGACAAAGGGCACCGTCGCGCCCTCGTCCAGCAGCGCAACCGCGGCGTTCACCTGTTTCGCGGCGGCGCCGATCTCTGTGGCGATGGTCTGGCTGATGCGGGCGGATGTGTCCAAGGCGGCCTCCTGTTGAACTGCTCGGGCTGCCAGTTCTAGCTCCGCGCAGGCGCATCGCCAAGGGGCTGAATCAGTCTCGAGCAAACCATCGCAAAGGGCAGCGCCCGTCCGCAGGCGGAAGCGAAGCGCCCGCCCATGGGGGCGGACGGGCGCTGCCCGGGCTTACAGCCCGAGCAATTAAGGACGTATCCGCGCCTCCCAGCGCATTCTCCGCCACCAGCCCCTTGCCCCTTGCCCCGCACAAGCCTAGAACGCTTGGCAACCAAAGACATTCGGATACGGCGGAAAACCATGCTCGACCTGACATATGAACTCCCCAAGCCCAAGGTGATCGCGGGCGCCAAGCATGACTGGGAACTGGTCATCGGCATGGAGGTGCATGCCCAGGTCAGCTCCAATTCCAAGCTGTTCTCCGGCGCCTCCACCAAATTCGGCGCCGAGCCGAACTCCAACGTGGCCTTCGTCGACGCGGCGATGCCCGGCATGCTGCCCGTCATCAATGAATACTGCGTCGAGCAGGCAGTGCGCACCGGACTCGGCCTGAAGGCCGACATCAACCTGTGGTCGGCCTTTGACCGCAAGAACTACTTTTATCCCGACCTGCCGCAGGGCTATCAGATTTCGCAGCTCTACCACCCGATCGTGGGCGAAGGCGAAGTGCTGGTGGAACTGGGCGACGGCACCGCGCGCAACGTCCGCGTGGAACGCATCCACATGGAGCAGGACGCGGGCAAATCGATCCACGACATGGACCCCAACATGTCCTTCGTCGACCTGAACCGCACCGGTGTCTGCCTGATGGAAATCGTCTCCCGCCCCGACATCCGCGGGCCGGAGGAAGCCGCTGCCTATATCGCCAAACTGCGCCAGATCATGCAGTATCTGGGCACCTGCGACGGCAACATGCAGAACGGCAACCTGCGCGCCGACGTGAACGTCTCGGTCTGTCTGCCGGGCCAGTATGAGAAGTACCAGGAAACCCAGGACTTCTCGCATCTCGGCACCCGCTGCGAGATCAAGAACATGAACTCGATGCGCTTCATCCAGCAGGCCATCGAGGTCGAGGCGCGCCGCCAGATCGCCATCATCGAGGCAGGCGGCAAGATCGACCAGGAAACCCGGCTCTATGATCCGGACAAGGGCGAAACCCGTTCCATGCGCTCCAAGGAAGAAGCGCATGACTACCGCTACTTCCCCGATCCCGACCTCTTGCCGCTGGAAATCGAACAGGACTGGGTGGATGATATCGCCGCCAATCTGCCGGAGCTGCCGGATGAGAAAAAGGCGCGCTTTATCAAAGACTTCGCCCTTAGCGATTATGACGCCTCGGTGCTGACCGCCGAGGTGGAAGCGGCCGCCTACTTTGAAGAAACCGCCAAGGGCCGCAATGGCAAACTGGCCGCCAACTGGGTGATCAACGAGCTGTTCGGCCGCCTCAAGAAAGAAGACCACGCCATCACCGACTCACCGGTTTCCCCGGCGCAGCTGGGCGGGATCATCGATCTGATTTCCTCGGACGCAATCTCTGGCAAGATCGCCAAAGATCTGTTCGAGATCGTCTATACCGAAGGCGGCGACCCGGCTGAAATCGTCGACGCGCGCGGCATGAAGCAGGTGACCGACACCGGCGCCATCGAAACCGCGCTGGACGAAATCATCGCCGCCAACCCGGCGCAGGTGGAAAAAGCCAAGGTGAACCCGAAACTGGCTGGCTGGTTCGTCGGCCAGGTGATGAAGGCCACCGGCGGCAAGGCCAACCCCAAGGCGGTGAACGAGCTGGTTGCCAAGAAACTGGGCGGCTGATCCCTGCCGGAACCCTATTTTAAGAAGGCGCCCCTGCGGCGCCTTTTTTTGTGCTCCATGATGCGGGCTGAACAGCACGTATCGCGAGCCAGTGCCCGGTCGATCACACCGGGCTGCATCCCTCACGCTTACCAAATCAACGTCATTCGAAACCCCGAAGCGGCTGCAAATTCGGCGAAATGCAAAAATTGATAGCTACGGTGCCACCTGCACTCTGTGCTGAAGGGCCCCTATTTCCCGATACATACAAACCAGAAGACCTGCTGAAGCACCGGAATAGCTTCTGAAACCTGCGCAGGCTTTGCCAGGAGGCTTTGTGCCGCCCCGCTAGCGCCTTTCTGGTTTTGAGCTTCGGCAGGCCGTTCCCGCTCCTCAACCCGATTACCTGTCTTGGCCCGCTCCAAATTGCTTGGTACAAGCCGTCAAGCAGGAAGAGAAAAGCATATGCACCCCTACGAATACAAAGTTATCCCCGCCCCCGCCAAGGGCACCAAGGCGAAGGGTGTAAAGACCCCGGAGGCACGCTTTGCCAATTCGGTCGAGATCCTGCTGAACGAGATGGCGGCTGACGGCTGGGAATTCCAGCGCGCCGAACTGCTGCCCAGCGAAGAACGCTCGGGGCTTACCGGTTCGACCACCAACTGGCGTAACGTGATGGTGTTCCGCCGCGCCATTGCCGCGGAGCAGGCAGCGGAAACACCGCCCCCAGGCCGCAAGGAACCCGCTGCGCCTTCGGTCGCATTCCACCGTTCCGAGCCTCAGGCACCGCCCCTGACAGCCGCGGCCGGCGATCCGGAAGCGCCCCCGGATGCAAGCCTGGCGCCCGGTCCCGGTGCCGCCAGGATGCAATCAGATGACGGTGTTGAAGAACTGAGCCCGGTTGCAGGCATGACCGCCGCGCTGAAAAAACGCGCCGAGCAGAAAGGCGATGGGGAGGACTGATCCTCCCCTTGCGCCCTCATCCGCCGATATCCAGCGCCAGCGCGTGAATGCGGGGCACGATACCTCCCAGTGCCTTGTGCACGGCGCGGTGCTGCGCCACCCGGTTCATGCCCTGAAAGGCCTCCGCCCGGATCATCACAGCAAAGTGGCTCTCGCCCGATCCATCGTCGCCGGCATGGCCTGCGTGTTTGTGGCTTTCGTTCACCACCTCCAGTGCGCTGGGGGCAAATGCCGCCTGCAGCGCTGCCTCCATCTCTTCCTTCACGTTCATTTTCCGCTCATCCCATCTTTTTTCGACGCGCCCCCTTCTATCTGGCGCCCCTTAGACTAAACTGCTGCCTCCGAGTCGAACAGATGCGTCTAGAAGGTGCGCCCCCATGAGCAAGTCCGATCCCTTTGGCTTTGATATGTCTATCCGCTCAGCCAAGAAAAAGAATCCGCGTGGACGCCGGGCCGCCACTGGCGCGTCCGAAACCTCCGTTCGTGTCTGCGACAAGGACGGCTGCGAGGAAGCCGGCAAGTTCCGCGCGCCCAAGGCGCCGGATGTGCTGGATGATTTCTTCTGGTTCTGCCAGGAGCACGTCCGCGAATACAACAACAAGTGGAACTTCTTCGAAGGCACCACCGAGGCGGAGCTGAACGCGCAGCGCTCCAAGGACAAGGTCTGGGAGCGCGAGACCAAGCCGCTGGGCGACCCCGAAGCCCGCGCCTGGGCGCGGCTGGGTATCGAGGATCCGCATCAGGTACTGGGTGTAAACGCCACGCAGAACCCCGGACGCGCCGCCAAGGCAGGCCGCCGCCTGCCCCCCACCGAGCGCCGCGCGGTCGAGATCCTGGAGGCCAAGGACGATTGGACCAAGGCTGATATCCGCAAGGCTTATAAGAAGCTGATCAAGGTGCTGCACCCGGACATCAACGGTGGCGACCGCAGCCAGGAAGAGCAGCTGCAAGAGGTCATGTGGGCCTGGGACCAGATCAAAGACAGCAAAAGCTTCAAATAAGCAGCCGGAATACCGATGCGCGAAGGGCGGCCAGGGGCCGCTCTTTTTTTGCCGGGCTGCGGGGGCTTGCTCTCCAAAGCACTTCTGCCCGCGCAAAAGGCAGAACAGCCATTCGGCAAGACAGTCCGCAGCCAGAGGTTTCCGCCAGCAATGCGGCTGCCTCCATTCCGACGCTTTCCCGCCTGCTGCGCCTTATCGGCCCGTCCGCAATGGGCGGTCTTTTGCCGAAACTTTAGGATAGACTTTTTATTTCTTTGACGTATGCCGCCACGACCGGTTACCCAAAGAAGTGCCGGCTGCAGCCTACCCCCAATGCTGAGCAAACGCCGGCAAAACGCGCCCCCCGCTGCCCGGCTGGGGGCGCTGTTCATAGGATCGGGCGCTGCCCGCCTTTCCCGTCCCTCCTGTCCAGATCCTGAACAATCGCAACCTCAGCTGGTTTGCGGCGCTACTTTCCCTTGCCCTTGCCCGCCAGATCAGGCACCAATCCCGCGAAATGACCCCTGACTGCAGGGAAGAGGGATAAGGATCGACTGCGATGACCGACGGCTTTGTGGATATGAATGCGAAACCGACCGAGACGATTTCGGTCCGCGATGTGTTCGGGATCGACACCGACATGACGGTCAAGGGTTTTGCCGAAGGCTCCGAGCGGGTGCCGGCGGTGGACCACACCTATAAGTTCGATCCGGAAACCACATTGGCCATCCTGGCAGGTTTCAGCCACAATCGCCGGGTGATGATCCAAGGTTACCACGGAACCGGCAAATCGACCCATATCGAACAGGTCGCCGCCCGCCTCAACTGGCCCTCCGTGCGGGTCAACCTCGACAGCCACATCTCGCGGATCGACCTTATCGGCAAGGACGCGATCAAGCTGCGCGACGGCAAACAGGTCACCGAATTCCACGAAGGCATCCTGCCTTGGGCGCTGCGCAACCCGGTTGCGATCGTGTTCGACGAATATGACGCGGGCCGCGCCGACGTGATGTTCGTGATCCAGCGGGTGCTGGAGCATGACGGCAAGCTGACCCTCTTGGATCAGAACGAGATCATCACCCCGAACCCGTTCTTCCGCCTGTTCGCCACCGCCAACACCGTTGGTCTGGGCGACACCACAGGGCTGTATCACGGCACCCAGCAGATCAACCAGGCCCAGATGGACCGCTGGTCGCTGGTCTCGACGCTCAATTACCTGAGCCACGATGCCGAAAGCGCGATCGTGCTCAGCAAAGCGCCGCACTACAACACCGAGAAGGGCCGCAAGACCATCAGCCAGATGGTAACCGTTGCCGACCTCACCCGCACCGCCTTCATGAACGGCGACCTGTCGACTGTGATGAGCCCGCGGACGGTGATCAACTGGGCCCAGAACGCCGAGATCTTCCGCGATGTTGGCTATGCCTTCCGCCTGTCGTTCCTGAACAAATGCGACGAACTCGAGCGCCAGACCGTAGCCGAGTTCTACCAGCGCTGCTTTGACGAGGAACTGCCGGAAAGCGCGGCAAGCGTGAGCTTGGGGTAAACAGACAGGACAGACCGGATGCACATTGGCTTGATTGGCGGTATCGGCGTTGCGGCAACCATCGTATACTATCAGCGGCTCACCGCTGCGGTGGACCGGTTGGGCAGCAAGCTGGATGTCACCATCAGCCACGGTGACATACAGACCCTGATCCGCAATAATCTGGCCGATGACCGCGCGACGCAGGCAGAACTCTTTGCCCGGCAGATTGAACGCCTTAAGGCGGCCGGCTGCGATTGCGTGGCGCTGACGTCGCTGGGGGCGCATTTCTGCGTTGAAGAGATGAATGCGCTGTCTTCCCTGCCGGTAATTTCGGGTGTTGCGCCGCTCGACGGGCATTTCACGGCTCAAGGCATCCGTCGGGTTGGCCTGCTGGGCACCCGTGTGGTGATGCGAACACGCCTTTATGGCCAGCTGCAGCAGACCAGCGCTGTGGCGCTGGACGCGGAGATCGACTTGCTGGGGCAGGCCTATCAGGACATGGCGGTTGCCGGTAGCTGCACAGCAGCGCAGCGGGACCAGATGATCGATGCCGGGCGGCGGATGGTTGAAGACATGGGGGCAGAGGCAATTGTCCTGGCGGGCACCGACCTGAACCTGGCCTTTGACAAACAGGACCCGGGCTATACCGTAATTGACGCGCTGGATGTGCATGTGTCGGTCCTGGCCGATCTCGCTGCCGGACGCTGCAGCCTTGATGAAGTGGCGATGACGAAATGAAAAAGCCGAACGACAACCCCGCCGATCCGTTCAAGAAGGCGCTGGCCGAAGCCACCAAGGTGATGGCCAACGACCCGGAACTGTCGGTCAGCTATACCGTTGATCCCTCGGGGCTCTCGGGCGACTCGATGCGGCTGCCGCAGGTTTCCCGCCGGATGAGCCGTGAGGAAGTGCTGCTGGCCCGCGGCACCGCCGACGCGCTGGCGCTGCGCCACAAGTTCCACGACGACGCCACCCACTCCAGATATGTGCCGCAGGGCGAAATGGCCCGCGACCTCTACGAGGCGATGGAAACCGCCCGCTGCGAGGCGATGGGCGCGCGCCACATGCCCGGCACCGCCTCCAACATCGATGTGAAGATCCGTAACGAGTCGATCCGGCGCGGCTATGATCAGATGAAATCCTCCTCCGAGGCGCCGCTGGCGGCGTCCGCAGGCTATCTGATCCGCCATCTGGCCACCGGGCGCCCGCTGCCCGAAGGGGCGTCGAACATCATGGAATTGTGGCGCGGGTTCATCGAATCCCAGGCCGGCGGCACGCTGGAAGACCTGGACGAAAAGATCGCCGATCAGGCCGAGTTTGCCAAGCTGGCGCGGCAGGTGATTTCCGACCTCGGCTACGGCGACCAGCTGGGCGACGACCCGGATGAGCTGGACGACGACGCCAATGACGATGCCGAGGACAACGCCGAAGAGCAGGACGATCCGGACAGCAGCGGCCAGGACGATTCCGAGGACGAACAGGCCGACGCCAGCCCCGAGCAGGCCCAGGAGCAGCAGCAGGACGAAAGCCAGGCCCAGGTCTCGATGGACGAGATGGCGGATGACGAGTTCGCTGAAGACACCGAAATGCCCGACGGCGAAGCGCCGCTGGAGCCGCCTGCCCCGCCGCCTGCCTCCGAGGCTGACCCGGACTACAAGGTGTTTCAGGACGCTCATGACGAGGAAATCGCCGCCGAGGACCTGGCCGAACCTGCTGAACTGGAACGCCTGCGTGCCTATCTTGATCAGCAGCTGGAACCGTTGAAAGGCGCGGTTTCCCGCCTTGCCAACAAGCTTCAGCGCCGCCTGCAGGCACAGCAGAACCGGTCGTGGGAGTTTGACCTGGAGGAAGGCACGCTGGATGCCGGCCGCCTGGCCCGCGTTGTCGCCAACCCGACCACGCCGCTCAGCTTCAAGGTCGAAAAGGACACCGAGTTCCGCGACACCGTGGTGACGCTGCTCCTGGACAACTCCGGCTCGATGCGCGGCCGCCCGATCTCGATCGCGGCGATCTGCGCCGATGTGCTGGCGCGCACGCTTGAACGCTGCAACGTCAAGGTCGAGGTTCTCGGCTTCACCACCCGCGCCTGGAAAGGCGGGCTGGCGCGCGAAGCCTGGCTGAACGACGGCCGGCCGCAGCAGCCCGGACGCCTCAACGATCTGCGCCACATCATCTACAAGGGCGCCGATGCGCCGATGCGCCGGACCCGTGCCAACCTGGGCCTGATGATGAAAGAGGGCCTGTTGAAGGAAAACATCGACGGCGAGGCGCTGGAATGGGCGCACCGGCGGATGATGGCCCGGCAGGAAGCCCGCAAGATCCTGATGGTGATTTCGGACGGGGCGCCGGTGGATGATTCGACGCTGTCGGTGAACCCGGCGAACTATCTGGAAAAACACCTGCGCGATGTGATTGCCATGGTGGAGAAGCGCAAACAGGTGGAACTTCTTGCAATCGGCATCGGCCATGATGTGACCCGGTACTACGAACGCGCGGTCACGATCACCGATGTGGAGCAGCTGGCCGGCGCGATGACCGAGCAGCTGGCGGCCCTGTTTGACAGCGACCCGCGCGCCCGCGCCCGGGTAATGGGCATCAAACGCGCCGGCTGACGTCAGCCCTCTCCCTTCAGCCAAAGGCGCCCTCCCGCGCCTTTGGCCTGCATCGAAGATGCCGTCCTCAGTCTTGGGCACAGCCGCGCACTGACGCGCGCGGCGGCACCGGATGCACCGCATCCGGTGCCCGGCCCAACGGGCCGGGGGCATCACAGGATGCCCTGAGACCGGGCGGGAGCCGCCGCCTCCCCCGTGCCGCAAGGCCCGCAGCAAACCCGCATCGTCAGGCTTGCCAGCGGCAAGGCGATTTGGGACAAGAAGGCGCGCCCAGCCGTGCCCATTCATTTACGCCGCCACGGGCATCTGCCCCAAGCCGCCCCGCTCATTCTTCAGGAGAATCCCCCATGTTCCAGACTTTCGACGTGACCGCCCGCCCGGAACAGGGCCCGCCCCGGCTGGCAGCCCTGCGCAAGGAACTGGCGGCAGAAGGCCTCGATGGCTTTCTGGTGCCGCGCGCCGACGCGCATCAGGGCGAATACGTGGCGCCGCACGACGAACGGCTGGCCTGGCTCACCGGGTTCACCGGCTCGGCCGGCTTCTGTGCAGTACTGCGGGATATCGCCGGCGTCTTCATCGACGGCCGCTACCGCACTCAGGTAAAACGCCAGGTGGCAGCGGATTACACCCCCGTGCCCTGGCCCGAGGTGCAACTGGCGGACTGGCTGAAGGAACAGCTTCCCGATGGCGGCAAGATCGGGTTTGACCCCTGGCTGCATGCCGCGGGCCAGATCACCGCGCTGACCCAGGACCTGAAGGGCAGCGGCATCACCCTGGCACAATGCGGCAACCTGGTGGACCGGATCTGGCAGGATCAGCCCGCACCGCCGATGCAGCCGGTTTCCGCGCATCCCCTCGACCATGCAGGGGAAAGTGCAGACGAGAAATGCGCCCGCCTTGCCAAGGGCCTGCGGGATGCAGGCCAGGCGGCAGCGGTGATCACCCTGCCCGACAGCATCATGTGGCTGCTGAACATCCGCGGCAGCGATGTGGCGCGAAACCCGGTGGCGCATGGTTTTGCCATTCTCCACAGCGATGCCCGTGTCGACCTGTTCATGGCAGCGGGCAAGCTTGCCCGCCTGGACGGCCACTTCGGCAGCTCAGTTTCCGTGCATGCCCCCGAAGCCTTCCTCGACGCAACTGCAGCGATCAACGGCTCCGTCGCCGCGGATTCCGGCACCGTGCCGCAGATCGTGGCGGACGCGCTAGGCGAACGGATGGTGCCTGCAGGCGATCCCTGCGCCCTGCCCAAGGCCCGCAAAAACGCAGCCGAGATTGAGGGCAGTGCCGCCGCTCACCTGCGCGACGGCGCCGCGATTGCCGAAATGCTTGCCTGGCTCGACGCGCAGCCCCCCGGCACGATCACCGAAATCGACGTGGTGAAGAAACTGGAAGCGCTGCGCCGCGAGGACCCTGCCCTCTGCGACATCAGTTTTGAAACCATCGCAGGCACCGGCGAAAACGGGGCCGTGATGCACTACCGGGTGACCGGGGAGACCGACACCACGCTGCAGGACGGCCACCTGCTGGTTCTGGACAGCGGCGGCCAGTATCTGGATGGCACCACCGACATCACCCGCACCATCGCCATCGGCACGCCGGGCGAGGAAGAGCGCGCTGCCTTTACCCGCGTGCTGCAGGGGATGATCGCCATGTCCCGCCTGCGCTGGCCCAAGGGGCTGGCGGGCCGCGACATCGAATGCATCGGGCGGATGCCGCTGTGGCTGGCAGGCCAGGATTTCAACCACGGCCTTGGCCATGGCGTCGGCGCATACCTCAGCGTGCATGAAGGCCCGCAGCGGCTGGCCCGCACCAGCCATGTGCCGTTTGAACCGGGTATGATCCTGTCGAACGAGCCCGGCTACTACCGCGAGGGCGCCTTTGGCATCCGGATCGAGAACCTTCTGGTGGTTGAACAGGCCCCGGCTCTTGACAGCGGCGATCCGGAGCGCGAAATGCTGTGCTGGCGTACACTCACCTTTGCCCCCATAGACCGGCGGCTGGTGAACGCCTCCATGCTGACAGCCGACGAGACCTCCTGGCTCGACAGCTATCACCAGGAGGTTCTGGCAAAGATCGGCCCGCAGCTCAGCCCTGCCGCACAGGTGTGGCTTGATGCCGCGACTGCCCCCTTGTGACAAGCAGGCTGACACCCGGCTGTTACACAGACTGAACAGAAACAGACGACACGAACGAAGAGAATGGGAAAACACGCATGACCAATATCCGTATCCGCAAGGCCGAAGGCACCTGGGTCGTCCGCTCTGGCGGCGCTGTACTGGGGGAAAGTTCCAATGCTTTGGAACTGACGGAGGGCGATATGGAGCCGGTCATCTATTTCCCGCGTGAAGACATCGCCATGGCCTTCCTCGACCGGACCAGCAAATCGAGCCATTGCCCGCACAAGGGCGAGGCCAGCTACTTCTCGATCGCGAACAAGTCCTCGGTCACCGAAAACGCGGCCTGGAGCTATGAGGACCCGGCTGAAGCGGCGGCCGGAATCAAGGGCTGCCTGGCCTTCGTGCTGAGCGACTCTGTCAAAGTCGAACAAGTCTGAACCGGCTGTCCGGGTTGCGGAGCGGTCGCATATCCCGCGCCGCAACCGGGCATCAGGAACAGGTTTTATCTGAAGCAAACCCGGCCGGCGCCATGGCGCCGATGTACCGCATTTGCGATGCAGCGGCTTCCGCCGCCTGATACCCGCTGAAACCGCAACAGTACGGCTCCGCAACAGGCGCCGGCGCAGCTGTGATGTCTCAAAGGCCGAGGTTCAGGTCAATACCGCCCGGCTGAGGTTCAGCCTGGCTTCCTCCAGCGCATCACCTGCACCAAGAATGCCTGTTTCGCGGGCGCATTGGATCGCATAGTTGATCGCTGCTTCCAACGCTGCCCGTTCATTTGCCTGTTCGTCCGCCTTGTTGTCCGCGCCAGCCTCTTGCGGGCCGGTTTCGAAATTGCACATGATTTCCTACCGTGTGAGTAAGCTTAGCAATAATCCGCTTACAGTGTTGGTTCAGGCGCCGTTGCAGAGCAATAAAATTTTTAACTTAACCTTAACGTGTCACCGATTTCGCACAGATTAGGGGATGGAAGCGGAATTTTTCTCCATAACGGCGGGGGGATGCACCGGGCGAGCCAGGGTGATCAGATACCCAATTTCCCGGTTCCGCCTATCTGTGCTCCTCCGCCGCGGTTGCAGCCAAGGCACGGTTGTAGGCCTTCAGCGCATCCACATGGTACAATGCGCCGATGATTTCCTCGGTTCCGCCCTCTTCCATCATCACCGGCAGAAAGGCCGCCTCCGCCCGGTCGAACACCGGCATCGCGGCCTCCAGCGACGCGGATGCGCGGATGCACAGCCCCTCCTCAACCAGGGTTTGACAGTGCTCCAGCGACGCGCAGCGGCTGTCACCCATCGGGCGCATCACCGCACCGGCGCGGATCAGCGCCAGCAAATAGGCCTGCGGCCCGGCCGCGCAGTGAATGTTGCGGCTCTCCAGCTGGGTCAGGAAAAACGACCGGTGCACCAGCCGCGACGCCAGAGCGGTCGACATCGACACCGAAACCATCACCGCCAGGCCGATCTGCCAGTCGCCGGTCAGCTCGAAAACAATCAGGGTGGTGGAAATCGGCGCCCCCAGCACCGCGGCGGCCACTGCCCCCATGCCGGCAAAGGCATAAAGGGTGTGGGTGCCGGACACATCCGGCAGCACTGCAGTGGCAATGAGGCCGAAGGCCAGCCCGGTCAGCGCCCCGATCATCAGCGAAGGCGAAAACACCCCGCCGCCCATGCGGCCGCCCATGGTGATCGCCACCGCGGCTGTCTTGACCACGGTAAAGACCACCGCCTGGCCCAGCAGCAGCCCGCCGGTCAGCGCCAGCACCGTGGTCTCATAGCCGACACCGATGATGTGCGGGTACCAGACCGCGATGCCCCCCAGAATGGCTCCCGACACCGCCGGGCGCAGCCAGCGCGGCACGCTCAGCCGCTCCTGCACGTTTGTGCCGACCTTCTCCGCAAAGAAAATCGCCCGCATCAGGACCACCGCCACCATCCCGCAGATCAGCCCCAGGATCAGGAAGGCAGGCAGTTCGACGTAGAATTGCAGCGCGCCTGGTGTGACCAGCGTGAATTCAGTGACATCGCCGTATTCCAGCCTGTTGATCACCGTGCCCGCCACCGAGGCAACAACGATCGGCGCAAAGGCATTGATCGAGAAATGCCGCAGCACCACCTCCATCGCAAACAGCGCCCCGGCGATCGGGGCGTTGAAGCTGGCCGAGACCGCCGCCGCCACCGCGCAGCCCAAAAGGTCGCGCCCGGTGATGCCGTCGGCGTTGATCCGGTTGCTGACCCAGGTGGCGATCACCCCGGCCATATGCACAACCGGCCCCTCGCGGCCCGACGAGCCGCCGGTCGACAGGGTAATCAGCGAGGCCAGCGCCGAAGCCGCACCTGCGCGCATCTCCACCCGCCCGTCATGCAGTGCTGCGCCCTCGATCACATCCGCGACCGCCCGCACCCGTCCGTCCGGGGTGAACCGGTCCAGGATGAGGCCAACCACCAGCCCGCCGCCCGCGGCAATGGCGACCAGCATGTACCAGGGCAGCCCCTGTGCAAAGGAATGCAGGTAATCAACGTCCGGTGCGCCATAGATCCAGGCCTGCAGGGCCGAGATCCCCTTGCGGAAAAACAGCGCCGCAAAACCGGCGGCGATGCCGATCAGCAATGCAATCAGCCAGAACTGGAACTGGCTGGGACCGCGATTGCGCAGCACCCGCCAGATGTCTTTCAAGCCAGCCAGCCACGGCACGAAAACTTGGGAAAGCGATGAACGGATTTCTTCTACCATAACCTGTCAGCGGGTCTTTTCGTTTTAATGGCCCTGAACTGTCATAAGCCAGTTAAAGACCCCTCACCCGTAACAGTGTTCCGGCCGCAATGAACCGGCAGGTCACCCGGCCAGCAATGCACGGGCCGCAGCGCGGGCTTCTTCGGTGATAGTATCACCCGACACCATGCGGGCAAGCTCATCCACCCGCTCAGTATCGGCCAGCGGCACCACCTGCGACAATGTCATGCCGTCCACCACCTGTTTGCGCACCTGCCAGTGATGGCCGCCAAGGGCCGCCACCTGCGGCGAATGGGTCACCACCAGCACCTGGCCGCTGCTGGCAAGGCTGCGCAGGCGGCGGCCCACGGCATCCGCCGTCGCACCGCCGACACCACGGTCGATCTCATCGAAAATCAAGGTCTTGCTGGCATCCTCGCCGCGCAGGCATACCTTGAGCGCCAGCAAAAACCGGCTGAGTTCGCCGCCCGAAGCGATCTTGTTCAAGGCCCCCGCCGGAGCGCCCGGATTGGTGGCCACGGTAAAGGCCACCGCGTCGCTCCCCTCAGGCCCCGGTGCGCAGCTGGAAATCCGGGTTTCAAACACCGCCCGTTCCATCTTCAGCGGCGCCAGTTCCGCCATCACGGCCTGATCCAGTGCAACAGCGCTTTCGCGGCGGGCAGCGCTCAGCTGTTCCGCGGCCTGCGCATAGGCGGCCTCGGCGGCCTTCAAGGCGGCCTCCTGATCGGCCAGGTCCTGATCGCCTGCATCCAGCGCCGCCAGCTTGCCGCGCAGGGTGTCGGCATAGCCCGCCAGATCATCCGCCTGCACATCATGTTTGCGCGCCAGCCCGCGGATGGCAAAAAGCCGTTCTTCACAGTCTTCCAGATCACCCGGATTGAACTCCAGATGCCCCAGCACCCGCTCGACCCCGTCCTGCGCATCGCCCAGTTCGATCATCGCGCGGCTGAGGGCCGCCAAGGGTTCCTCCAGCCCGGTGCCGCTTTCCTGGCCCGCAACACCCTCCAGCCAGCGCAGCGCTTCTCCCATCGCGGTTTCGGCCCCGTCGCTCAGCAGCCCGAAGGCGCGGGTGATGTCGCCGCGGATGCGCTCGGCCGCCTGCATCTGACGGCGGCGGGTATCCAGCGCCTCGTCCTCGCCCGGTTGCGGGTCCAGCTTGTCCAGCTCGCCCACCGCATGGCGCAGGAACTCCTCCTCGGCCCGCACCGCGTCCAGGGCGGCGCGTGTGGCCTCAACGGTCTTGCGCGCCTTGGCAGCCCCGGCCCAGGCTGCCCGCACCGAGGCCAGCAGCCCCTGCACATTGGCATACTGGTCCAGCAGCGCCATATGCCCGCGCGGGTTCAATAGCCCGCGGTCATCATGCTGGCCGTGCAATTCCACCAGGGTTTCCGACAAGGCCCGCAGAACCTCGCCCGAGCAGCGCCGGTCATTGACCCAGGCGGTCTTGCGCCCCTCGGCCGTATTCACACGGCGCAGGATCAGCGTCTCACCGCCGGGCAGGCCGGCCTCTTCCAGAATGGCATGCGCCGGATGGCCCTCGGCCAGATCGAACTCGGCCAGCACTTCGCCCTGCGCGGCGCCCTGGCGCACCAGTTCGGCCCGCCCGCGCCAGCCCAGCACAAACCCCAGACTGTCGAGCAAAATGGATTTACCCGCCCCGGTCTCGCCGGTCAGCACATTTAGTCCGGGCTGAAAATTCAGCTCCAGATGATCAATGATCAGGATATCCCGGATATCAAGCGCGCGCAGCATAGCCCCGCCTCCGTGCAGCAGCGGCCGTTACAGCCACTGCCCTTTGACCGTCTGACGATAGATCTGGCTCAGCCAGTTGTTGCCCCGGTCCCGCAGTTCAAGCCCGCTCGAGGTCAGCAGCTTATAACTGCTGTCGTACCATTCGGAGGACTGGAAGTTATGGCCCAGAATTGCACCCGCCGTCTGCGCCTCGTCCGTCAGCCCCAGCGACAGATAGGCCTCGACCAGCCGGTGCAGCGCCTCGGCAGTGTGGCTGGTGGTCTGGAAGTCCTCGACCACCACCCGGAACCGATTGATCGCAGAGGTATAATGGCCCCGGCGCAGATAATAGCGGCCGATCTCCATTTCCTTGCCCGCCAGATGGTCGAACGCCAGGTCGAATTTCAGGATCGCCGAGGTGGCATATTCGCTGTCGGGATAGACCTCGATCACCGTGCGCAGCGCCTGCAGCGCTTGAAAGGTCAGGCCCTGGTCGCGGCCAACCTCGTCGATCTGGTCGTAATAGCTGAGTGCCAGAAGATACTGGGCATAGGCGGCATCTTCATCAGCCGGGTAGAAATCGATGAACCGCTGCGCGGCGGCGCGGCTGTTCTCGTAATCCTTGGTGCTGTGATAGGCAAAGGCCTGCATGATCACCGCTTGCTTGGCCCATTCGGAATAGGGGTACAGGCGCTCGATCTCGGCAAAGTAATAGGCGGCGTCCTTGGGCTGTCTCTGGGCCAGTTCGAATTCACCGCGCTCATAGATCTGCTCGGGTGAGAAGGCCTCCAGAGACTCGCCCCGCTTAACCGCGCCGCCGTCTCCGCCGCAGCCCGCAAGGGCCACCATCAGAAGGACCGCGCCGAGGGTTTTGGCTCCCGCCCTGATGCCGTTCATAGTGCCTAACCTCACCGTCTTTGACTTACGGGTGTCCGCCCCGGTTATGCCGTCTCTAGCACATTCAAATGGCGTGCAAAACGCCTTTCGGCAATTCCCCGTTCACATGGCAGAGAAAGCGGGCAATGGTCAAGTGCGCCCTGCTGGTCGTGCGTCCGCTTGCCTGCCGCCCCTGGAAAGGAAAAGACCCGGGACAGGCGTGTCCCGGGTCAGTTTGCCGCTCGTTTCTGGTTTTCTGCCTTATGCCACGCACCGCTGTTCTGCCGGAATTTCCGACCAGATCAGACCTTGCCCCGGCAGCCGCGCGGACATCGCCGCATCACAGGCGACGGCCCGGACCGCGCCCGGCTCCGCAAACAAGGCACGCAGCAAGGTGTTGGTCAGCGCATGCCCCGCACGCTCGCCAACATACCGCCCCAAGATCGGCCCCCCGGCCAGCGCCAGATCCCCCAGGGCATCCAGCATCTTGTGGCGCACAGGCTCATCCGAATGGCGCAGACCCGCGCCGCTCTCAACCCGTTCTCCGTCAAACACAACGGCGTTCTCGCCCGGCACACCGCCCAGAGCGAGGCCATTGGCCTGCATCGCTTCCACGTCTGCCTGACGGCAGAAGGTGCGGCTGTCGCACAGCTCCCGCGCGAAGCTTCCGTTGCGCATATCCAGAACCTTGCTCTGACGGCCGATGGCGGCCTCTGCAAAATCGATATGGAATTCAATGGTCAGCCGGTCGCTGGGCAGCAGGGTGGCGCGGGCGCCGTCCTTCTCCACTGTCACCGGCTTCAGCACTTCGTAGACCGTGGCAGGCACGCCCAGCCGGCGCACGCCGTGTTGCATGATACCGCGCACAAACGGCGCCGCGGAGCCATCAACGATCGGCACTTCCGGCCCGTCGATTTCGATCAGCGCATTGTGCACGCCGCAACCGGCCAAGGCCGCCATGATGTGTTCGACGGTGGACACGCTGACGCCGGAGGTATTGACCAGACGCGTGCACAGCGGGCTGCGCTCGACCAGATCCCAGCGCGCCGGAACCAGGGTGTTGCCCAATGCAATATCGGTACGCTTGAAGACGATGCCATGCCCGGCCGGTGCCGGGATCAAAACCATGCGTGCAGGCTGGCCGGAATGCAGGCCGGGCCCTTCAAATGCCACCGATGCTTTGAGCGTATTCTGCACGTTGCGCCTCGTTCCACTGTTTCCGGCCTCATCGGGCCGTGTTGCGACAGAGAGTTAAGGTTTTGCAGAAAAACCTACAACTCAATCTTTGTAACGGTTTGAAACATGGCTGTAACAGATAAGCAAAACACCGCTCAAAACCACCTAAACGTCTGATTTTAAGACGAAAAAAGCCGCCCGAAGGCGGCTTTTCAGACAAGTTTTGTGATCTGTCAGTTGGCCTGGCGGCGCAGGAAAGCGGGGATTTCGATGCGTTCCTGGTCCGGATCAGGCTGCTGGGCCTGCACCGGCTGCGGCTGGGCTGCGGTGGCCGGGGCCTGCATGGCCGGCTGCTGGCGTACCGCCTGCGGCTGCGGTTTGCCCGCCGGAGCCTCCGTTGTGCCGGTCATCCGGTGGATCAGCGAATTCAGGCCGAAGCGGCGCTGCCCGTCGGGCTGCTGCTGCGCGTTCTGCTGCTGTTGCGGCTGCGGCGCCGCCGCAGAAGGGACCGCTGCCGGGCGCGGCTGCTGCACCCGCTGCGCTGCGGCCTGCAGGCGCTCCAGCGCTTGCGGCGACGGGGTGCCCGGCGCCGGTGCCCTCGGCGCCACAAAGGCGTCGGGCTGCGGCTCGGGTGTTGTTGCCTGCGGGCGGAATTCCGGAACCTGCGGCTGATAGGCCGGCGGCGGCAGACCGTCGCTGTCCACCTGCTCCGGCTCTTCAAAGAGATCCTCGGCCTGCTCCTGCGCGGCGGCCTGCTGCACGTTCATCTCCTCGAACAGCGCAGGCTCTTCCAGCGCTGCGGCCGCTTCGGGTGCTGCCGCCGGTGCGGCTTCTGCAGCCGCCGGCTGGGCAACCGGAGTTTCCAGCTCCAGCGGCGCCGGACGGGTATCTTCGACACTGACGGTCTGGCGCAGCGGCGCCGACATCGGACGGCGCGGCACCGGCATTTCGGTGTTCACATCCACTGCGTCGATACCGGTGGCGACAACGGAAACCCGCATCTTGCCTTCCATGCCGGTGTCCAGGGTCGAACCGACGATGATGTTGGCGTCCGGGTCCACTTCCTCGCGGATGCGGTTGGCGGCTTCGTCCAGTTCGAACAGGGTCAGGTCGTGCGAGCCGGTGATGTTGATCAGCACGCCGCGCGCGCCTTTCAGGCTGATTTCGTCCAGCAGCGGGTTGGCAATCGCTTTTTCGGCGGCCTGCACCGCGCGGTCTTCGCCCTCGCCCTCGCCGGTGCCCATCATCGCCTTGCCCATCTCGTCCATCACGGCGCGCACATCGGCAAAGTCGAGGTTGATCAGGCCCGGGCGCACCATCAGGTCAGTGACGCCTTTGACACCCTGGTACAGCACGTCATCCGCCATCGAGAACGCCTCGGTGAAGGTGGTCTTTTCATTGGCCAGGCGGAACAGGTTCTGGTTCGGAATGATGATCAGCGTATCGACGACCTTCTGCAGGCTTTCGACCCCCGCCTCGGCCTGACGCATCCGCTTGAGACCCTCGAACTGGAACGGCTTGGTCACAACGCCGACGGTCAGCACGCCCAGTTCACGCGCGGCCTGCGCGATGATCGGCGCCGCACCGGTGCCGGTGCCGCCGCCCATGCCGGCAGTGATGAAACACATATGCGCGCCGGCCAGATGGTCGACGATCTGCTCAATGCTTTCCTCAGCCGCGGCGGAACCGACCTGCGGGCGGGCGCCGGCGCCCAGGCCTTCAGTCACTTTCACACCCAGCTGGATGCGGCTCTTGGCCGAGGCCTGCTGCAGCGCCTGCGCGTCGGTATTGGCAACGACGAATTCGACGCCGTCCAACTCCTTGGCAATCATGTTGTTGACGGCGTTGCCGCCGGCCCCGCCGACACCAAACACCGTGATCTTCGGCTTTAACTCTTCCTGCCCGGGCATCGAAAGATTCAACGTCATGCTCATACCGCCTGTGTTACCAGCCCTTCCCGCAAAGGGCTTTTTCCTGTGCTATTCACCATAATCCTACCGCGCATAGGGAGTTTCGTCATCCCAAAAAGCACAACGTGCCACAAAATACGGCCTCTTTCTAAAGCCTGAACCGCGGTATTTCGCCGTCCCTAGCAGATATGGGGGATTCAGCACAAGCCACACACAACACACCTGTCGCATCCGCAAAATCGCTTCTGCAGAGGAGGTCTTTTCTGATATGTGGCTGGCCACTGCCCGGCCTGCTGAATCGCCGCGTTTGCCGCGGACGTTAAGAACAACCTAACGGGTCCTGCCGGCGCTGTCACGCCCTCTTTGACCCGTCAGACAAAAATCAAAAACGGCTTACCAGTTGTCCCGGAACCAGCGCACGGCGCGGCCCAAAGTGCCCGCCGGATGGCGGCTGGCCGGCATCTCGAAGTCCCACCATTCATCCTGCGGATGGGCCGCAAACAGGCACAGCCCCACCGCAGAGGCAAAGCCCGGCCCGGTCGCCGATTGCGGCAGGCCATGGACGCGCAAGGGACGCCCCAGGCGCACCTGCTGGCCCAGAATGCGGCTGGCGAGCCCGTCCAGCCCCATGATCTGGCTGGAGCCGCCGGTCAGCACGATCTGCTGGCTGGGCAGATATTCGAAACCCGCTGCATCCAGCCGCGCCCGCACCTCTTCCAGGATCTCTTCAACACGGGGCCGCATGATGCCGATCAGCTCAGCCCGGCTGACGGTGCGGCGGTCATGCTCCCAATCGCCGGTATCGCCGCCGATGTCGATCATGTCGCGGTCGTCGGCGCCGGTGGCATGCACCCCGCCGCAAAAGGTCTTGATCCGCTCGGCATTGGTCAGCGGCACCCCCAGCCCCATCGAAATGTCGCTGGTGATGTGATCGCCGCCCAGACGCACCGCGTCGGCATAGATCATGTGCTTTTTCATGAAGACCGAGATCGAGGTTGAGCCGCCGCCCATGTCGATACAGGCGGCCCCCAGCTCCTGCTCATCCTCGACCAGCGCCGAGAATCCCGAGGCATAGGCCGACGACGCAATTCCCGCCAGTTCCAGGTCGCAGCGCTGGATGCAGCGCACCAGGTTCTGCACCGCGATGGCATCCACCGTCAGCATATGCATGTCGACCGCCAGCGTCTGCCCCATCTGGCCGCGCGGATCCCCCAGGCCGGACCGGTTGTCGAGCGCAAAGTTCACCGGCTGCGCATGGATCACCTCGCGGCCCGCGCCGTATTCCGGCACCTCGCAGGAGGCCAGCACCTGCGCCACTTCATGTTCCGAAACCACCTGGCCCTCGAGATCCAGCTTGGCATCCAGCCCGTAAGAGCGCGGATTGGCGCCGGAGAAACAGGCAATCACGTGATCGACCCGCACCTCTGCCATTTTCTGCGCCGCCTGCACCGCGGTGCGGATGGCGCGCTCGGTCTCCTGCATGGCGGTGATTTCGCCGAATTGCACGCCGCGCGACCGCGTCGTCGCCGCCCCGATCACCCGGAACCCCGACTGCCCGGCCAAGGCGCCGATGGAGCCATCCTCGCTCAGCCGCCCGGAGCCGTCGAACCGCAGCACCAGGCAGGCGATCTTGGAACTGCCCACGTCCAGAATGGCCACCACGCCGCGCTGCATCGCCTGACGGCGCATCTGCCGCATTGCCCGCTGCGATTGATAGAGATCTGTCATGCTACTGCCCGCCCCCATTCAGCTGCCGGATCCGCCACCAGTTCTCCACTGAGTTTTCGGTCATCCGCACGGTCGGACGCCCAGCCAGGCGCATATCCACCGCGGCCACATCGCGTTCCAGCAAATCCTGCACTTCACTCACCGCCAGCACCCGTTCCAAAGCGCGCACCGGCTGCTCCGCCGGCAGCATGATCCGCTGCTTGCGGTCCAGCACCACGTCCCAGCGCCGCTCGCCCACACGGACCAGCCCGCGCAGCCGCGGCCCCAGCGGTTTGGCCGCTGCGAACAGCTGCAGCGCCTGTGCCGCCTGTTTTTCCGCCCCCTTGCCGGCGATCAGCGGCAGCTCAGGATGCAGGCTGCGGCGGCCCAGCTCAGCGACGTGAATGCCCTGCTCATCCAGCAGCGCCAGCCCCTCGCGGCTGCGCCAGATCAGCGCCGGCTTCCGTTCCTCGACGTCCACCTGCAAGATGCCGCCGGGGCGGATCCGCACGCTGGCGGATTTGACCGGGTCCAGCCCGGTGATGACGTCGCGGATCTGCTCCAGATCCAGATCAAAGGAACTCACAGGAAATTCGGCCGGCACCACCTCGCGGATGTCCTGCGCCACACTGGGTCCGGCCCCGTCCACCGCCATCACGTTGACCATGAACTCGGGCCGTTCCTCGATTGCGGCGCGGGCGTCGCTGACCAGCCCCTGCAGCGCCGCGCGGCGGGTCTCATCCGCCAGATAGGCACTGCCCGCAGCAAAGATCAGACAGAACGGCACCCCGATCCGCAGGCCGAACCGGATACCCGGCGTCAGCATCCAGCGCTGCAACCGGTACTTCAGCCGCGACGGCGCCGGATCCGCCCGTACCTCGCCGTCGCCACTGCGGCGCAAGCGCCCCTTCAGCGGTTGCATGAGGCATCCTCCACCATCCAGGCGCACAACTCGCCAAAATCCATGCCGCAGAAGGCCGCCTGCTCCGGCACCAGCGAGGTCGGAGTCATCCCCGGCTGGGTATTGGTCTCCAGCAGGATCAGCCCGCCCGCGCCGCGCGCCTCGTCCCAGCGGAAATCGGTGCGGCTGACACCGCGGCAGCCCAGCACCTCATGCGCCTTCAGCGCATAGTCCAGGCACAGGTCATGAATTTCCCGCGGCAGGTCCGCGGGCAGCACATGGCGCGAGCCGCCGGGCTTGTATTTGGCGTCATAATCATACCAGCCATCGGTCAGGATATCGGTCACCGTCAGCGCCTTGTCCCCGACCACGGTGGTGGTCAGCTCGCGCCCCGGCGCATAGGTTTCGACCATCACCTCGGACGGCATTTCTTCCGACAACTGCGGCGGGCCGTTGGCAGCCTCCTGCACAATATAAATGCCGACGCTGGAGCCTTCATTGTTAGGCTTCACCACATAAGGCGGCGCCATCACATGGCCTGCGCCGACCTCATCCTTGGCAAACAAGCCGCTTTCGACAACCGGCAGCCCGGCGGCGCGGTACACTTCCTTGGAGCGCTGCTTGTCCATCGCCAGCGCCGAGGCCAGCACCCCGGAATGGGTATAGGGGATGCCCAGCCATTCCAGCACACCCTGCACACAGCCGTCCTCGCCCCAGCGCCCGTGCAGCGCGTTAAACGCCACATCCGGCTTGATATCCGCCAGGCGCGCGTACAGGTCCCGGCCTGCATCCACCTCGACAACCTCAAACCCCTCACCGCGCAAAGCGGCCGCGCATTCACGGCCGCTGGACAGCGATACTTCGCGTTCGGCTGACGGTCCGCCCATCAGCACCGCGACTTTCGGGAGTGCCCTGCTCGACTTACTCACCACGAAGCGCCTCAATTTATACGGGGCTTTGCGCCCCTGGTTTTTAGGGTCCTCAGAAAAACCCGTTCTATCTCTTTGCCCGGATGGTCCCGGCCGTTTGCTCCAGGGCTATACGGCCCCTTTATAACCCAGGCGGATCAGTGCCGCCGTGCCGGCACCCTACCGCCCAAAATCTTACCGAGGTGTTAACCGCGCCTTTACCACAATTAAGGCTTCCGCTCCCTGAGCCCTTCGCGGACCCTATGATCACCTCAGCCTGCGGTCACAGAAGCCTTTGTCAACGCAGTAGATTTCCAGCTATTCGGGAAGCGGATCACCAATCCGCATGATTTCCCACTGTAGCGTGATGCCGGAATTCTCGTAAACCTTTTTCCGCACGTCTTCCCCCAATCCCTCAAGATCTGCGGCAGTTGCGCCACCGGTGTTGATCAGAAAGTTGGAATGCTTCTCGCTCATCTGCGCGCCGCCGCGCTGCGCTCCGCGCATGCCGGCGTTGTCGATCACCTTCCAGGCCTTGAGGTCATGCACATCATCCGCACGCCCTGTCGACGAAAACCCTGCCGGATTGCGGAAGGTAGAGCCGGCCGAGCGGTCGCGGGTCGGCTGGGTCTCATCGCGCTTCTGCAATTGCGCCGCCATCCGCGCGTGCAGCTCCGCCGGGTCGCCCTTGGGACCGCGCAAAACAGCCGAAACCAGCACCGCGCCCTCAGGGAAAGCGGTCTGACGGTACTCAAAGCTCAGCTCTTCGGCGGTGATCTCGCGGATCTCCCCCTGCCGCGTCACGATCGTGGCCGAGACAAACACATCCGCGGTGTAACTGCCGTAACAGCCCGCGTTCATCCGCACCGCGCCGCCGATCGAGCCCGGAATGGTGCGCAGGAAGGTCAGGTCAACACCCGCATCCGCCGCGCGTTTCGCCACATGCGCATCCAGCGCCGCCGCACCCGCAGTGACGGTATCGCCCTCTGTCCCGATACTGTTGAATCCGCGGCCGAGCCGGATTACCACTGCCCGCAGGCCGCCGTCGCGCACGATCAGGTTCGACCCCACGCCCATCGGGAACACCCGCACCGCCGGGTCAAGATCGCGCAGGAATGCAGCCAGATCGTCAACATCAGCAGGCTGAAACAGATGCTCTGCCGGTCCGCCGACGCGCAGCCAGGTCAGCTCCGCAAGCGGTTTCTGCCCGGTAAGGCGGCCACGCACCGCCGGAAGAATAATTTCACTTTCCGCCGCCATCGTCTTTTCCGTCCCAAGTTCCAGCCAGCCAGCGAGCACAGTCCGTAGACCAGGTGGCCGCCGAAATAAAGGGATAACACGACGAAGCGGCCAGTCCCTGCCGCAAACAGCAGCCGGCCAGCCAGCCAGATCAGAACCACGAACCAGATTGAACCGGCAATGGCGGCGGCTGTCGTCCGTCCCGCCCGCGCCAGACTGTAAAACGACATCAGCCAGACAGTGCCGAATGCCAGCCAGATCAGAGCAACAGCAGCCATGGGCGGCCTCCACCGCCAGCGGAAACACGCTGGACCAAACAGGGAACACGAGATATTCCTGTTAGGGTATCCGGCAATCCGCAAGAAATCGTTAACTTTTCCCGGACCCGGCGGGCGGCGTAATGGCTACAGCCCCATGGCGCGTTTAACCCAGCGCCCGAAATACAGCACCGGCCAGCGCAGCACCGACATGCCCGCCAGCAGCACCGCCAGCCCCCACCAGGGGCCGTTTTCATAGGTCACATAGCCCAGCAGCGGCACCCCCAGCGCAATCAGCACATAGGCCCGGGCCCAGTGATTGTCGCGGCTGGGAATCATCGCCAGCACATTGGCCGCCAGCGCCCAGACGGCGGCAAGGGTCAGCGACAGCGTCATCGCGCCGTTCTCCGGACGCAAAACCGGCGGTGTTCTTCAGAACATCCGGCCACCGGCCGCCGCATCCCTCAGCGCCCCAGCCGTTCAGGCAGATCATTGGCCCAGGCGCTGATGGTGCCGGCGCCGAGGCAGACAACCATGTCGCCGGGGCGCGCCTGCTCGCGCACCAGGCGCTCAAGATCCTCTTCGCTGAGGATGGCGCGGGCGTGGCGGTGGCCGTGGCGGATCAGCCCTTCCACCAGATCGTCGCGGCTGGCGCCCTCGATCGGTTCCTCTCCCGCCGCAAACACCTCGGCGATGGCAACCACGTCGGCCTCGTTGAAGCAGCCGCAGAAATCCTCGAACAGGCTGGACAGGCGTGAATAGCGGTGCGGCTGATGCACAGCGATCACCCGGCCCTCGCTGGCCTGGCGCGCCGCCTTCAGCACCGCGGCAATCTCGACCGGATGATGGCCGTAATCGTCGATGATGGTGACGCCGTTCACCTCGCCCACCTTGGTGAAACGCCGGTTCACACCGCCAAAGGCCGCCAACGCCTCGCGGATCTCGGAACTGTTCATGCCCAGATGCCGTGCCACTGCCACGGCGGACAGCGCGTTAGAGACATTGTGGTCCCCCGGCATCGGCAGGGTGCAGCCCTCGATCACCCGGTCTTCGGCCTGCAGATGCACATCGAAATGCGCGACACCCGCCTTGTAGGTCAGGTTCACCGCCCGCACGTCGGCCTGCGCATTGAAACCATAGGTCACCACCCGGCGGTCCGAGATCCGCCCGATCAGCGCCTGCACCTCGGGGTGATCGGTGCAGCAGACCGCAATGCCGTAGAACGGGATGTTGGACACGAATTCAAAAAACCCGTCGCGCAGCGTATCGAAATCGCCCCAGTGCTCCATATGCTCCGGGTCGATGTTGGTCACCACCGCAATGGTCGCGGGCAGCCGGTTGAAGGAACCGTCGCTTTCATCCGCCTCGACCACCATCCATTCGCCCTGCCCCATCCGCGCGTTGGAGCCATAGGCGTGAATGATGCCGCCGTTGACGATGGTGGGGTCAAAGCCGCCGGCCACCATCAACTCGGCCATCATCGTGGTGGTGGTGGTCTTGCCGTGGGTGCCGGCAATGGCGATGTTGGATTTCAGCCGCATCAGTTCTGCCAGCATGTCGGCCCGGCGCACCACCGGCAACCCGCGCAGGCGGGCCTCGTCCAGCTCCGGATTGCCCGGTTTGATCGCCGAGGAGATCACCACAACCGCAGCCTCCTCCAGGTTCTCCGCCTTCTGGCCCACAAACACCCGCGCGCCCAGCTCTTCCAGCCGGGCGGTGATCTTGCTGGCCTTCAGGTCCGAGCCCTGCACGCTGTAGCCCAGGTTCAACAGCACCTCGGCGATGCCCGACATGCCGATACCCCCGATCCCCACAAAATGGATCGGGCCGACGTCACCGGGCAGTTTGGTTGCAGGGTTCATGACAGTTATCCTTCCTGGGCCAGTTGCTCAACCAATGCCGCCAATCGTTCGGCGGCATCGGGAACCCCGGCGTTCAGTGCAGCGGCCGACATCTGGGTGGCAGCCTGCGGGTTACTCAGAATTGCGCCCATATGCTCTGCCAGCACCGGGATATCAAGGGCGCTTTCGGGGATCATCACGGCGGCATTGGCGTCAACCAGCCCACGGGCGTTGGCGCTTTGGTGGTCGCCTGCGGCTGCGGCAAAGGGGATCAGGATCGAGGGCCGCCCGATCACCGAGATATCGGCCACCGACGAGGCGCCCGAACGCGAGATCACCAGCTGTGCCTCCGACATGCGCGCAGGCACATCGTTGAAAAAGGTCTGCACATCGGCATTGATGCCATGGTCGGCGTAAAACGCATTGACCCGGTCCAGGTCCTCGGCGCGCGCCTGATGCGACACCCGCAGATGCCGGCGAATGTGATCCGGCAGCGCGGCAACCGCGGCAGGCACCACGTCGGACAGGATCCGCGCGCCCTGGCTGCCGCCCATCACCAACAGCGACATCGGGTAATCACCGGGCGGAATATAGGCGGCTCCGGCACGTTCCATCACCGCGCTGCGCACCGGATTGCCCACATGCTCATGCGCGACGCCTTCAGGCAGCAAGGCCGGCCAGGTGCCGCAGGCCACGCCTGCCACCCGCTTGGAAAACAACTGGTTCACCCGGCCCAGCACGCCGTTCTGCTCATGGATCATCCGCGGCAGCTTCAGCAGCGTTGCCGCCCCCAGGGCCGGAATCGACGGGTAGCCGCCAAAACCGATCACCGCATCGGGGCGCTCGCGCCGCATCTGCAGTGCCATCGACAGCACACCGCCCGCGATCTTCGGCCCCGCCAGCGCCTTGGCCAGCAGCCCGCCGCGGGCAAAGGTGGCCGAGGACACCTGGCTGATCTCAACCGAATGCGGGAAGCCGCCGGTATAGCGCGCCCCGCGCGCATCGGTCGACAGCTTCACCCGCCAGCCGCGCGCCAGCATCACTTCTGCCAGCGCCTGCGCCGGAAACATATGGCCGCCGGTCCCGCCAGCGGCCATCAAAAGCAGTTTCTGTGCCATCCTCAGGGGGTCTCTTTCACATCTCGTCAGCGGCCGCGGCCGCTCAGGTAATCTGCAATCCCGCCCTGCGGACGCGTGCGGGTAAAGGCCAGGAGCATACCCACCGCAATCCCGGTGGCAATCAGCGAAGATCCGCCGTAGCTGACAAACGGCAATGTCATGCCTTTAGCGGGCAACAGCCGCACCGCAACACCCATGTTGATCATCGCCTGCACGCCGAACATGCACACCAGGCCGGTGCCGGCCAGGCGGATAAACGTATCGCGCTCGCGCATCAGCCGGAACAGCGACCGCACCACGATCGAGGCATAAAGCGCGATCAGCACCGCCACCAGCACCAGCCCGTATTCCTCGGCCGCGACCGCAACGATGAAATCGGTGTGCGCATCCGGCAGCGACCATTTCACCTGGCCTTCACCGACGCCGACCCCGAACAGCCCGCCTTCGCGGATGGCGTTGGTGGCATAGCCCAGCTGGGTGGTGGGATCGATATCCGGGTTCAGGAAGCCGTCGATGCGGCGGGCAAAATGCTCCGAGCTGTTATAGGCAAAGACCCCCCCCAGCACCACAACGGCAGCCATGCAGACCAGCAGCAGCATCGGCGCGCCTGCCACAAAATACATCACTCCCCAGCCGAACAGGATCAGACAGGCCTGGCCGAAATCCGGCTGCAAAACCAGCATCATGACCACCATCATGCACAGCGCGAACGACATCAGCGTGCCCGGCGGCCCGTTGATCTGCTGGCTGGCGGCAATCATCCAGGCCGCGACGACAATAAAGCCCGGTTTCAGGAACTCCGACGGCTGCAGCGAGGCAAACCCCAGCGAATACCAGCGCACCGCGCCCTTGCCGAAATCGGTGCCGAAAATCGGCAGAAAGGCCAGCGCGACAAAGGTCAGGGCAAAGCCAACCACCGCCAGCCGCCGCACCAGCGTCGGCGACATCACCGAGGTGACCAGCATCGCCGCCAGCGCCGTCAGGCCGAAAACCGCCTGCCGCTGCACATAATGGAAATTTCCGAACCCGTTGCGCTCGGCCAGCGGCACCGAAGCCGCCAGCCCCAAGAGCAATCCGATCACGAACAATATCAGGACGCAGGACATCGTCCATTTATCCAGCGTCCGCCACCACTTGGGAAGAATCGGCTCACCAGCCTGCACGGGAACCGCGCCATAGACCATCTCAGTCATGGGAATACCGCCACTATATGCCTCGTTCCGCCCCATTTTTCGGGGTCTCGCTGAAACTGTAACGAAACGTGAGCCGCGGCGCCAGAAAAAGAACACAGTTCGGCAGGAATCCACCGCACTGCCGTGCAGGCATCTTGACAGGCAGGTTGCCGCCGTCCGGCTGCGGCGGTCCGCAAATCCCCGCTTGCCCGGTCTTCCCCTTGCGCCGGCGCCGGTTCCATGGTCGATGCGCGCCATGCAGATAAACACCTTGATTCTCGGCGCCGGCGCGGCCGGCATGATGTGCGCACGCTATTCGGGCGGCAGCACATTGGTGATCGACCACGCCAAGGCGCCGGGCGAGAAGATCCGCATCTCCGGCGGCGGCCGCTGCAACTTCACCAACATGTACGCGGACCCCAAGAACTACCTCTCCGCCAATCCGCATTTCTGCAAATCGGCGCTGGCCCGCTACACCCAATGGGATTTCATCGGGCTGGTGGACCGCCACGGCATCGCCTGGCACGAGAAAACCCTGGGCCAGCTGTTCTGCGACGGTTCCGCCAAACAGATCATCGCAATGCTGGTGGAAGAGCTGCATCAGGCCGGCGCGGACCTCTGGCTGCAGACCTCGGTGGACTCCGTCGAACGGACCGCAGCGGGATTCTCCGTAAGGCTCCTGCGCGAGGGCAAGCCGCAGACCGTCACTTGCCGCAATCTGGTGCTGGCCACCGGCGGCAAATCAATCCCCAAGATGGGCGCGACCAGCCTTGCCTATGACCTCGCCCGCCAGTTCGGGCTGGAGCTGACGGAGACCCGCCCGGCGCTGGTTCCCTTCACCTTCCCGGACGGCCGTTTCCAGCCGCTGGCCGGAACCGCCCTGCCCGCGCGGCTGTCGAACGCGCGCACCTCCTTCGACGAAGCGCTTCTGTTCACCCACCGCGGCCTTTCCGGCCCTGCGGTGCTGCAGCTTTCCTCCTACTGGCGCGAGGGAGAGGAGATCACGGTGAACCTGATCCCCGAGACGCCTCTTTTCGATCTCCTGCGCGACCAGCGCCAGAGTGAAGGCCGCCGCGACCTGACAACAGAACTCGCCCGCCACTTGCCTGCCAAGCTGGTGGATTTTCTGAAACCCCAGCTGTCCCTCAAGGGCCGTCTGGCCGATCAGTCCGACACCGCGCTGGCCGCGCTGTGCGAGGCCCTGCAAAACTGGCGCCTGCTGCCTTCCGGCACCGAGGGCTACCGCACCGCCGAGGTCACGCTGGGCGGCATCTGCACCGATGGCTTGTCCTCCAAAACCATGGAGGCCAAATCCGCCCCCGGCCTCTATGCCATCGGCGAGGCGGCAGATGTCACCGGCTGGCTCGGCGGTTACAACTTCCAATGGGCCTGGTCATCGGGTTTTGCCGCTGGCACCGCCATCGCCGCCGCCAGCTGACCCGCCGCCCCGGCCGGCGCTTTCCGCTTGGGTGAGCCTGAAGCCCCCCCTAGCCCAGCCGCTTGTTCACCTCGGCAGTGAAATCCTCGCCGCGCTGTTCGAAATTGTCGTACTGGTCGAAACTCGCCGCTGCCGGCGCCAGCAGAACCGTGTCGCCCTCCTGCGCGTCCTCAATGGCGCGCTCGACCGCTGCCGCCATAGTGGTGCAGACCTCGGCCTCCACATCCAGCTGCAGCGCAAAGCCAGCCGCCTCGCGGCCGATCACATAGGCTTTCACCACATTGCCGGTCTGCCCCTGCAGCCCTTCCAGCCCGCCGTCCTTCTCCAGCCCGCCGCAGATCCAGCGGATGTTCTTGAACGCACTCAGTGCCTTAACCGCACTGTCCACATTGGTGGCCTTGCTGTCGTTGACATAGCGCACGCCGCCGCTTTCGGCGATGGTCTGGCTGCGGTGCGGCAGGCCGGGGAAGGTCGCCATCGCATCGCCGATCAGCCGCGGCGCCAGCCCCAGAGTGCGCGCCGCCGCATAGGCCGCGCAGGCGTTCTGATGGTTATGCGCCCCCGGCAGACCGGTCATGCCGCGCAGATCGATCGAGGCCGCCTGCCGCTCCTTGCGGTACTCGCTCAGAAAGCCTTTGCGGGCAAAAACCTGCCAGCCCGGCCCGGTCAGCTTGCGCGCGGCGGAGATGCGGATCACCCGGTCATCGCCTGCCGCTTCCGACAGCTGTCCGGCCAGAAACAGCCCCTCATCCTCGTCAATGCCAATCACCGCGCGGTCCGGCCCGCCCTCGGCAAACAGCCGCCGCTTGGCCGCGAAATAACCGCCCATGCCGCCATGCCGGTCCAGATGATCAGGGCTCAGGTTGGTGAACACCGCCACATCCGGCGTCAGCGCCCGGGCCAGCTCGGTCTGATAGCTCGACAGCTCCAGCACCACCACGCCGCCGTTGCCGGGCGGATCTATGTCCAGCACGCCGCGGCCGATATTGCCCGCCAGCTGGCTCTCGCGGCCCGCTTCCTGCAGGATGTGGTGCAGCAGCGCCACCGTGGTCGATTTGCCATTCGACCCCGTCACCGCCACCACCCGCGGCGGCTGGTCATGCATCTGCCATTCGGCATCGGCAAAGGAGCGGAAGAACAGCCCGATATCATTGTCCACCGGCACCCCGGCCTCCATTGCCGCCCGGATCACCGGGTTCGGCTTGGGATACAGATGCGCGATGCCGGGCGAGGTGATCAGCGCAGCAACGCCGTCAAAGGCACCGCCCTTGTGCAGGTCGCGGCAGGTGAAGCCATCCGCCTCTGCCGCCTCCCGCGCGGCAGGGTTGTCGTCCCAGCAAACAGGTTCCGCCCCGCCCGCCCGCAAGGCGCGCGCTGTCGCCAGCCCCGAACGGCCCAGCCCCAGCACCGCCACCTGCGCGCCCTCATATCCTTTGACCGGGATCATCGCCTGCCCTCCGCACATTCATATTTCGCCACGCACCCTGTACCGCAGCCCAAGGGATTTGCAAGCCATCGCCCGGCCGAAAGGCCGGGCAGCGCCCGTTGCACATCCGCCGTACGCTGCCCTCACCGCATCTTCACTTCAACGGGCTACGCTCCACCCGTTGCAACAAAAGACCAGGAGACCGGCCCCCCAAGACCACCTCTTCATTGGGTGCAGGGCGGGTCCGCACAGGCCGCTAGACGGACATGGCCCCTGACACCGGCCATCCGATGCTCCGCCCCCTTGGCGGCGCCGCCTTCTTCGTAAAGGAAAACCGCGCCAAGCCTGAAGCCCCGCGCGGTTCATATAGAGGATAAGAGCTTCACCGCCCGCCGGAAACCCAGGCGCGGCGGGTAAACGGCGTGGATTAGCGCACTTTCAGCGTCGCAAGGCCGATCATCGCCAGGATCAGCGAGATGATCCAAAAACGGATCACGATCTGCGGCTCCGCCCAGCCCTTCTTTTCATAGTGGTGATGGATCGGCGCCATCAGGAACACCCGGCGCCCGGTGCGCTTGAAGTAGAGGACCTGAATGATCACCGACAGCGCTTCAACCACAAACAGCCCGCCGACGATGGCCAGCACCAGCTCATGCTTGGTGGCCACGGCAATAGCGCCGAGTGCTCCGCCCAAGGCCAGCGAACCGGTGTCGCCCATGAACACAGCCGCCGGCGGCGCGTTGTACCACAGGAACCCCAGGCCTGCGCCGAACAGCGCCGCGCTGAAAATCAGGATCTCGCCGGTGCCGGGCACATAATGCACGTCCAGATATTCGGTAAAGTCGACCCGCCCCACCGCATAGGCAATCACCCCCAGCGTGCCGGCCGCAATCATCACCGGCATGATCGCCAGCCCGTCCAGCCCGTCGGTCAGGTTCACCGCATTGGCGGCGCCGACAATAACGCAGATCGAAAACGGCACATAGAACAGGCCAAGATTGATCAGCGTGTCCTTGAACACCGGCAGCGCCAGCTGGTTCTGCAGCGCCTCCGGGTGGAACCGCGCAGCCAGAACCGAGCACAGCGCCGCAATCGCGATCCCCAGGGTCAGCCGCAGCTTGCCCGACACCCCGGCCGTGGTCTGTTTTGACACTTTGGCGTAATCATCGGCAAACCCGATCAGCGCAAAGGCCAGCGTCACCAGCAGCACCATCCAGACAAAGGGATTGTCGAGCCGCGCCCACAGCAGCGTCGACGACAGCAGCGCGCCGACAATCAGCAGCCCGCCCATGGTCGGGGTGCCCGCCTTGGAAAAATGCCCCTCCGGCCCGTCATCGCGGATCGGCTGGCCCTTGCCCTGTTTGCGGCGCAGCACATTGATCAGCGGCTTGCCGAACAGAAAGCCAAAGACCAGCGCAGTCATAAAGGCGCCGCCTGCGCGGAATGTGATATAACGGAAGAGGTTGAAAAAATCCCCCCCGTCCGACAAAGCGGTCAGCCAATAGAGCATCCTGGCCCTTCCCTCGTTCTTCTTGCACGTTTTCTTATTTGCGGCCGGAGTGACCCATTTCGCGGATGCCGTCAACGATCTTGGCCAGGCCCATGCTGAGCGACCCCTTGGCCAGCACGATGTCGCCGCCCTTGATTTCGCCTGCCAGGCCGGGCACGGCCTCAGTGCTGCTGTGGTACCATCCGCCGCGTTTCCCCTCCGGCAGCGCGTCATGCAGCGCCTGCATCAGCGGGCCGATGCAATGGATCTTGTCAATGCCTTCCACCGCCTCCAGATCGGCCAGCCCGGCGTGCAGTTCAGCCTCCTGCGGGCCAAGCTCCTTCATATCGCCGGCATAGGCAATCCGGCGGCCCGCGCCCGGGGTGGCCGCCAGCACCGCCAGCGCTGCCGCCATCGAGGTGGGGTTGGCGTTGTAACTGTCGTCCAGCAGGGTAACCTCACCGCTGTCCAGCCGGATGGTTTCGCGCACCCCGCGGCCCTTGACCGGCGACCACAGCGCCAGGCTTTCCACAGCGCGCGCGGGATCCGCCCCCAGCGCCTCGGCGCAGGCCAGCGCGCCTAGGGCGTTCATCGCAAAATGCGCGCCTAGCGATTGAATATGCAGCTCCACCGCGCGGCCGCCCGCCGTGGCGCGGGCAACAGTTTCCTCGCCCTTGATGCTGGCAGAGTGCAGCGTGTAGTCCCCGGCGCTCCCGCCGAACCACCGGGCGGCTGCCCCCAGATCCGACGCCGCGTCCCGCAGCACCTGGGCCTCGGCAATATCGGCGTTCAGCACCGCAACACCGCCCGGCTCCAGCCCCTGCATGATCGCGGCTTTCTCGCGCGCGATGCCTTCGACGTCCTCAAACGCTTCCAGATGCACCGCCGCCACTGTCGTCACCATCGCCACATGCGGTCGGGCCTGCAGTGCCAAGGGCGCAATCTCGCCGGGGTGGTTCATGCCGATCTCGATCACCGCAAACTCGGTCTCGCGCGGCATCCGGGCCAGCGTCAGCGGCACCCCCCAGTGGTTGTTGTAGCTGGCAACGGCGGCATGGGTGCGGCCCTGATCCGACAGCATCCGCGCCAGCATTTCCTTGGTCGAGGTCTTGCCGACCGAGCCGGTCACCGCAACGACCTTGGCCTGCGAACGCGCCCGCGACGCCCGGCCCAGAGCCTCCAGCCCGGCCTGCACGTCGTCCACGATCAGCAGCGGCGCATCAGCGGGGACGCCCTCGGGAATGCGGGACACCAGCGCGGCGCCCGCGCCCTTTTCCAGCGCCTGCGCCACGAAATCATGGCCATCGCGCGCGGCCTTCAGGGCCACGAACATATCGCCCGCCTCAAGGGTGCGGGTGTCGATCGACAGGCCGGTGACAGCCCAGCCGCCCTGTGTGCGCCCGCCGGTGGCAGCGGCGGCCTCTGCCGCGGTCCAAAGCGTCATGCGATCCTCCCGTCCAGCGCGGCCGCAGCAATGCTGGCCTGTTCCACATCGTCAAACGGCAGCACCGTGTCGCCCACGGTCTGGCCGGTCTCATGCCCCTTGCCGCAGATGATCAGCGCATCGCCCGGCCCCAGCAAGTCAGCCCCGCGCAGGATCGCCTCGGCGCGGTCGCCGACCTCGATGCAACCGGGGGCGCCGCCCTTCACCGCGGCGCGGATCACCGCCGGGTCCTCACTGCGCGGGTTGTCGTCCGTCACGATCACCACATCGGCATTTTCATGCGCCGCCTGCCCCATCAGCGGGCGTTTGGTGATGTCGCGGTCGCCGCCTGCGCCGACGATGGCAATCAGCCGGCCCAGCACATGCGGGCGCAGCGCCTTGATGGCACTGGCAACAGCATCCGGCGTATGGGCGTAATCGACAAACACGGCCGAGCCGTTGTCCCGCTCTGCCGCCAGCTGCATCCGGCCGCGCACCGTGGTCAGATGCGGCAGGGTTTCAAACACCCGCTCCGGGTCCTCGCCGCCGGCAATCACCAGCCCGCAGGCCAGCAGCACATTTTCCGCCTGAAAACCGCCGATCAGGTTCAGGCGCAGCTGATAGGGCTCGTCGTGCCAGGAAAACCGCATATCCTGGCCGGTGCCGTCATAGCGCAGACCCATCAGGCTGAGATCGCCAAGGCCCCGGCCCACGCTGATCACTTCCTGCCCGCGGGCGGCAGCCACGGCGCGCATCTCGGACCCGCGCGGGTCATTCATGTTGATCACCGCAATGCCTTCCTCCGGCAGCACCCGGCGGAACAGGCCCGCCTTGGCGGCGAAATAGGCGTCAAAGGTCTCGTGATAATCCAGATGGTCCTGGGTGAAGTTGGTAAAGCCTGCCGCCGCCAGCTGCACCCCGTCCAGACGGCGCTGGTCCAGCCCGTGCGAGGAGGCCTCCATCGCCGCATGGGTCACCCCTGCTGCGGCGGCCTCAGCCAGCGCGCGGTGCAGGGTGATCGGCTCCGGCGTGGTATGCGCCAGCGGGTAGCTCCAGGCGCCCTCGATACCGGTGGTGCCCATATTGACGGCCTGATGGCCGAGCTCCATCCAGATCTGGCGCACAAAGCTTGCCACCGATGTCTTGCCGTTGGTGCCGGTGACCGCAACCACGGTCTGCGGCTGGCCGCCGAACCACAGCGCCGCGGCGTAGGCCAGCGTCTGGCGCGGGTCCTCCACCACCACCAGCGCGGCGTGGCTTTCGTCCAGAATCCTGGCGGCGATCCCGGCGCCCGCGGTATCGGTCAGAATGGCGGAGGCGCCCAGTTCCAGCGCCGCGGGGATGAATTTGGCCCCATGCACCTGACTGCCCGGCAACGCCGCAAAAAGATACCCCTGCCGCACCTCGCGGCTGTCCACTGCCAATCCGCTGATCTGCGGGTCGGCACCGCCGCGGGCGGTCAGCCCCAATTGGCTCAGGGGCTGGTCTGGTCTGCTGCTGCTCATGACGGCCCTCTGCCCTAGTTCAGTTCGAGGTGAGGGTTATACCAGTCACCTCTGCAGGTTCAACTTGCGGACGCAGCCCCAACAGCGGCGCGACCCGGCCGATCATCTCGGCCGCCACCGGGGTGGCGGTCCAGCCAGCCGTGCGGCGTTCCTCGCCATGGGCAATAATGGACGGTTCGTCCAGCGTCACGATCAGCACGTATTTCGGGTCATGTGCCGGGAAAATAGAGGCAAAAGTGGCAATCACCTTGTCATCATAATAGCCGCCGCGCGGCTTGGGCTTGTCGGCGGTGCCGGTCTTGCCGCCGACCTGATAGCCTTTGACCCGGGCAAAGGATGCGGTGCCTTCGCTGACCACCTTGCGCAACATCTTGCGCGCGGCGGCGGCGGTGCGTTCGCTCAGCACCCGTTCACCCAGCTGCGGCCCGGGCTGTTTCAGAATCGTCGGCGCCACATAGCGGCCGCCATTGGCAATCGCCGCATAGCCCGCCGCCAGATGCATCGGCGTGGTGGAGATGCCGTGGCCATAAGAGATGGTCATCGCCGACAGCTCGGACCAGTTGGCGGGCAGCAGCGGCTTGCCGCCCTTGGCCTCGGAAATCTCGAACGGGGTCGGCTCCAGCATGCCCAGCGTGTCGAGGAAGCTTTTCTGCCGCTCCGCCCCGATCTGCTGCGCCAGACGCGCGGTGCCGATGTTGGAGGATTTGACGATGATCTTGGTCACCGACAACTCGTTGCCGTAATTACGGAAATCGCGGATCGCAAAGCGGCCCCAGCGCAACGGGCCGCGGGTGTCGATCACCGTGTCGGCGCCGACCAGACCCAGCTCCATCGCTTGCGCCGCTGTGAAGATCTTGAAGGTGGAGCCCAGCTCATACACCCCCTGCACCGCGCGGTTGAACAGCGGGCTATCGGAGGGATCGAAGCCGGAGGTGGGCGGGCGCGGCCGGTCGTTGGGGTCGAAATCCGGGAAGGACACAACCGAAATCACCTCGCCGGTATGGACATCCATCAGAATCGAGGTCGCGCCCTTGGCATTCATCAGCTTCATGCCGCCATACAGCACCTGCTCGGACGCGGCCTGCACGGTGAGGTCCAGCGACAACTGCAGCGGTTTGCCAGCATTGGCCGGGTCGCGCAGATAGGTGTCGAACTGGCGTTCCACCCCTGCGACGCCGATCACCTCGGCGGCATTCACGCCTTCCTTGCCGAACCCGGCGCCGCCCAGCACATGGGCGGCCAGGCTGCCATTGGGGTAAAGCCGCATCTCGCGCGGGCCGAACCTCAGGCCGGGATCACCGATATCATGCACCGCCTGCAGCTGCTCGGGGCTGATTTTCTTCTTCAGCCACAGAAACTTGCGCTTGCCGGTGAAGTCCTTGATCAGCCGGTCGCGGTCCAGGTCGGGGAAGATCTGCACCAGTTTATCGGCGGCGCCCGCAGGGTCGATCATCTGCGGCGGCTGGGCATAAAGGGAGTGCGTTTCGAAATTGGTGGCCAGCAGGCTGCCGTTGCGGTCAACGATATCGGCACGCTGCGCGGCGATGACGCTGCCCGCGGCGCTGGCCACAGGCTCCGCCGGTTCGGAGACCGCCGTCATCCCCATCCGCGCGGTGATGGCGCCGAAGGCGCAGACAAAGAACAGCCCCAGCACCAACAGCCGCCCCTCGGCGCGCTGGCGGGACTGCACCTGCATCTCCTGATGGCGCAGGCTGATGTTTTCCGCCTCGATCACATCCGGGTTTTCACCGGTTGCGCGGGCATGCAGAACCCGCGCCAGCGGGCGGAGCGGGGTGCGGATCATGGCTGGCTCCTCAGGTTCAGGCCCGAAACCTCGACACCTTCGGTGATCACCAGCTCTTCGGGTTCAGGATATGAAACCTCATCCACCCGGCCGAACTGGTCGGGGCGCAGCGGCAGCAGGCCCAGGCTGTCGAAATTGATATCCGCCAGGTCGCGCAGCCGCTGCGGGCGGTTGAGATAGGCCCATTCGGCGCGCAACACGCTGAGCCGCACCTGCGCCGCACCGATCTGCTGCTGCAGGGCGCGGGTTTCCTTCAGCACCTGCTGGGTGGCATAGTTTTCGCGGTAGGCCCAGAAGGCGAGGCCAAAGACGGCCAGGCAGGTTGCGGCATACAGCAAAGTCTTCATTTGCGCGCCTCTTTCAGCTGCGGCATTCCAAGTTCCTTGGCCGAGATCGGCCCCGGTTCAGCCCCGGTGCGGCGCCCGACCCGCAGACGGGCGGAGCGGGAACGCGGGTTTTCCGCCAGCTCCTGATCGTCCGGGCCCACGGCCTTGCGGGTGACCAATTCGAACTGGCTGGGGGTTTCCGCCTGCTCCGGCGCATAGCGGTTGGCGCGGCCGGTCTTGCCCGCGCGGTGCTGGAAGAAGCGTTTGACCATCCGGTCCTCGACCGAATGGAAGGTCACCACGGCCAGCAGCCCGCCGGGTTTCAGCGCGCGCTCGGCCGCCAGAAGGCCCTCGAACAGCTCGTCATATTCGGCGTTCACCGCGATGCGCAGACCCTGGAAGCTGCGGGTCGCCGGGTGCGACTGGTTCGGTTTGGGGCGCGGCAGGCAGGACTCAATGATTTTCGCAAGGCGCAGAGTCGTGGTGATGGGTTCAATCGCGCGCTCGCGCACGATCGCCTTGGCGATGCGGCGGCTGGCGCGTTCTTCGCCGTAGTGGAACAGGATGTCGGCAATCTGCGCCTCGTCCAGCTCGGCGATCAGATCGGCGGCGGAGGGCCCCGACTGGGACATGCGCATATCCAGCGGGCCGTCCCGCATGAAGGAGAAGCCGCGCTCGGCCAGGTCCAGCTGCATCGAGGAGACGCCAAGGTCCAGCACCACACCGTCGAGATCCTGCGCATATTCATCCATGCGCGAGAACACACCCTGCTGCAGGATCAGGCGGCTGCCGTACGCCCCTGCCCAGGGCTTGGCCATCTCAAACGCCAGCGGGTCGCGGTCGACGCCGGTGACTTCGTCAGCGCCGGCCTCAAGCAGGCCGCGGGTATAGCCGCCTGCGCCGAAGGTGCCGTCCAGCCAGCGGCCCGAAACCGGGGCCACGGCCTGCAGCAGCGGGCGCAGAAGGACGGGAATGTGGGGACCATTGGCAGCATCTTGGTCCTGGGTCATGGGTCAAACGCCTCCGGCGCCATCTAGGAATTCCAGCGGATCGAAATCCTCGGGCAGGTCTTCCATCAGTTTCTCGGCTTCCGCCATTTCGACCTCTTCATAGGTCTCGGGCTTCCAGATCTGGAAGGTGTCGCCGGACGCTATAAAGAAGGCCTCGCCCTCCAGGCCGATCTTCTGCCGCAGCTTGGCAGGCAAAACAAGGCGGCCGGTCTCATCCACATTTGTCGGCAAGGATTGGCCGTTGAACATGCGTTCAAGGATCTTGCGCGGCTTGGAGCCGCGCGGCAGGGCCGCGATCTTGGCGTCCACCTCGTCGATGGCTTCCATTGTATAGCATTCAAGGAACTGGCGGCGGTGATCACCGTAGACAATGACCAGTTCGGGGCTGTCGCCGGATTTCCAGTTGGGATCGGCGGCCTCCAGCACACGGCGAAAAGAGGCCGGGATTGACACCCGCCCCTTGCTGTCCACCTTGTGGTGGCTTTCGCCTCTGAACCTGCGGCCCAATCTACCGTCCCTTTTCGCGCGTCCCTCGCGTTAAACCGTTCCCCAGAATGAAAAGGGGCGGGTTGATCTGCTGCCACTGATCAACCCGCCGCCTTGGCCCGCTATGCGGGATGTCCGACTACGCGCGCCACCTGGGGGGATGTCTGCTCGCTCGCGCGCCGGATCTCTTGGTTCGATGAAAGCGAAGGCCTGTATGAAACCTGCTTTTTTAGTTTGGCTTGGGGTCGTTTGGCGCCCCGTCCCTCGTCTCATTCGATGTAGTAGGGATACTATGGGAATTGATGGCACTGCAACTGTTTTCTGCGGGAAACTGCCGGGCGGCTGACAACAACGGCAGGGATTCGCAAGAGATTCGTGACCATATCGGGGCAAAATCGCGAACTTGTTGTGCAATCCGAACCCAAAAACACCACATGTAGAGGTGAGTTGCACTCGCAATTTTTCTCCCATAGTTTCCCGCGATTCCACGAGAAGGCATCCATCACCTGCGGATATTCCCTTTACGTTCTCCCTCCGCCGCCAAGGGCCCGCCGGAATACCCCGATATCAGCGCTTCAACAGCGCGTGATTCGCGCCCCAAAGAGGCAGGCGGGGCAAAGCGGGCCATAATTTCCCATGCCGCCCATGAATTCCCGCCGGTCCCGTGAATTCCCAGCTGACCCATGCCATCCCGCCGGTCCCATACCGCCCCATGCGGGGCCGCCCGGCCCGCAGGCCGCCGAACCGGGCGCATAATCCCACCTGAGCCCAAGCCAAGGGTGCGAACCGCAAACGGCCCGCCAACGAGGCGGGCCATCCGGGACTTTACGAGAGAGTTAGAGAGAGAGAGGCCCGCCGCGGTCAGGCCATGCCGCCGCCGATCAGACCTTCGGCAATCCGCGCATAGGCCATGGCCATCGGCCCCTCGCCCGCAGCGATGGGCGTGCCGCTGTCGCCGGCCAGGCGGGTTTCCAGATCGATCGGCAGGGCGCCCAGGAGCGGCAGGCCAAGCGCCGCAGCTTCAGCGGCGACACCGCCATGGCCAAAGATGTGATGCTCGCCGCCGCAGTCCGGGCAGGTGAAGAATGACATGTTCTCGATCAGGCCCAGAACCGGGGTATTCAGCGTCTTGAGCATGTCCATCGCCTTGCGCGCATCCAGCAGCGCCACATCCTGCGGGGTGGAGACGACGATGGCGCCGGTCAGTTCCGTCTTGGTGCAAAGCGTCAGCTGCACATCGCCGGTGCCGGGCGGCAGATCGACGATCAGCACGTCCAGCTCTCCCCAGTTCACCTGCCCCAGCATCTGCTGCAGCGCCCCCATCAGCATCGGGCCGCGCCAGACCACCGCCTTGCCCTCCTCCAGCATGAAGCCGATCGACATCAGGGTAACGCCATGGGCGTGCAGCGGCTCGATGATCTTGCCATCAGGGCTGGCAGGCCGGCCCTTGGCGCCCATCATGCGGGGCTGCGAGGGGCCATAGATGTCGGCGTCCAGCAGGCCGACCTTGCGCCCCTGCTTGGCCAGCGCCACCGCAAGGTTGGAGGAGACGGTGGATTTGCCCACCCCGCCCTTGCCGGAGGCAATTGCCAGGATCCGTTTGACCCCTGCGGGTTTCAGCGGCCCGGCCTGCGGTTTGGGGTGGCCGCCGACCTTGAGACTGGGCGCCGGCTGTTGCGGCGCATGGGCGGTGAGCGCGGCCGAGACGGTCTCGACCCCGTCAAGCGCCAGCACTGCAGCCTCGGCCGCTTTGCGCAAAGGCTCCATCAGCTTGGCGATCTCGGGGCTGGGCGCCTCGATCACAAAGCTGACCTTGCCGCCCTCGATGCGCAGCGCGCGCAGCATGTCGCGCGACACCAGCGTGCCGCCATCCGGCAAGGCGAGCCGCTCCAATGTTTCGCGAATCTGATCCTGAGTGACCGCCATGACTGCTCTCCTGCGTGTTTTCTGGCCCGTATATATGTGCCCGCCCTGCGCCTTGGAACCCGTCATGCCTGATTGCCGCAGCCCAGGGCCCGAGGTCAGGGGCCGCATCTGTCAACAGGGCGCGCCGCCAGCCACGCGCAGACTGCAGCCCGGCGCCCGGTAATTATACAGTTGCGCAACTGCTTGCCGGAATTTGCGTCCCTTTACAAAGGCATACCCAGAGCCACCCATGCAATTGCCGCATAGCAGCATTGACGTTGCACGGGATTGCGCCTCCGCGGAAGATCCCTAAATTACCCCTCAAGCGGCGCCGGGATGGCGTCAGGCGAATGACGAAACGACTGGACGAGGGAACGGAACCATGGCTGCAGCACATCAAATCTCCGCGGTGAGCGTGGCATCCCCGGCTGGCATCCTGGACGCGCTGATGGTGAAATTCACCCGCTACCGGATGTACCGCAAGACCGTCAGCGAACTGTCGGCATTGTCGGGGCACGATCTGGCGGATCTGGGCCTGCACCGGTCCGAAATCCAGCGCGTTGCCTATCAGGCCGCTTACGAGAACAACTAATAGAGATCAGGCCTTTTCTCCTCCTCCCTTGAAGGGCCTGTCCTACGCGGCGGCATCCTCCTCCTCCCTGATGCCGCCGCACCTATACCGGTTAACAGCCGGGCTTGAATCACCGGGATCTCCTCCTCCCTGAATTCCGGTGTTTGACAGAACGGCGGTGCCCCTCCTCCCTGGGTGCCGCCGTTTTTGCGTTTCTCCCCCCGAACAGCTCTCCCGCTGGATGCAGGTATCTGCAGCCAGGCAGCTGCCTGTCCGTTTTGCGCAAACTTTCAAGGACGGGGCGGCGCAGGCGCGGCGGGCAGCAGCGGGGGCCCCCCCCCGCCCCCCCCCCCGGGTTCGGATCGCTGCGCGATCCGATCCGCCGGTCAATCCTGGTAAATGGGAGGGATCAGAATGGCACGTCGTCGGTGGCGGAAACGAAGCGGGCGACCACTTTCTTGGTGCCGGCCTTCTCGAACGCCACTTCCAGCTTGTCGCCCTCGATGCCGGTGATGGCGCCATAGCCGAATTTCTGGTGGAACACCCGTTCGCCCAGGGTGAAACTGGAGGTGGCGGTGAGGTCGATCACCTGATGCTTGCTTTCCTTGGGCTGCGACAGCCCGCGCGCGCCTGCGCGCGCCTGCATCCGCTTCCAGCCCGGCGAGTTGTAGCCATCGGCCTGGGCCATTTTCTCTTCAATGGTGGAACGGACCTGGCCGCCGCCCACAGTATCGCTCATGGCGCCGCCCATAGTACTGGCCGGTGCTGCCGCCCCGTAGCCGCCGCCATAGAGGCCCGGCGGGGTCAGCACTTCGACGTGCTCCTCGGGAAGTTCGTCGATGAAACGCGAGGGCAGCTGCGATTGCCATTGCCCGAACACCCGCCGGTTGCCAGCAAAGGAAATGGTGCAGATCTGCTCGGCCCGGGTGATGCCGACATAGGCCAGCCTGCGTTCCTCCTCGAGCCCCTTGAGGCCGCTTTCATCCATTGAGCGCTGCGAGGGGAACAGCCCGTCCTCCCAGCCCGGCAGGAACACCGCGGGGAATTCCAGCCCCTTGGCGGCGTGCAGGGTCATGATCGAGACCTTCTCGTCCGCGTCCTGCTTGTCATTGTCCATCACCAGGCTGACATGTTCGAGGAAGCCCTGGAGATTTTCGAAATTTTCCAGCGCCTTGACCAGTTCCTTGAGGTTTTCCAGACGGCCCGGCGAATCCGGGTTCTTGTCGTTCTGCCAATGGGCGGTGTAACCGCTCTCGTCCAGGATGATCCCGGCCAGCTCCATATGGGTGATGTCGGCATCGCCGGCCATCCGGCCCCAGCGGGCGATGCCCTCAACCAGCTGGCGCAGGGCGCCGCCGCCCTTGCCCTTGATCAAGCCGCCCTCGACCGCCAGCCGGGCGCCCTCGACCAGCGAGACGCCGTTTTCGCGGGCGATGCCCTGAATGGTCTGCTGCGCCTTGTCGCCAAGGCCGCGTTTGGGGGTGTTGACGATGCGTTCGAACGCCAGATCGTCGTCGGGGGAAACCACAACGCGGAAATAGGCCATCGCGTCGCGGATTTCGAGCCGTTCATAGAATCGCGGGCCGCCGATCACCCGGTACGGCAGGCCGATGGTCAGAAAGCGGTCCTCGAACGCGCGCATCTGGTGCGAGGCGCGGACCAGAATCGCCATGCTGTTGAGGCCGGTCGGCGACTGGCCGCGGGTGCCGCGCTGCATCGCCTCGATCTCCTCACCGATCCAGCGGGCCTCTTCCTCGCCGTCCCAATGGCCGATCAGGCGGACCTTTTCGCCGTCGCCGGCGGCCGTCCACAGTTCTTTGCCCAGACGGCCCTGATTGCCGCGGATCACGTTTGCCGCCGCCGCCAGAATATGGCCGGTGGAGCGGTAGTTCTGCTCCAGCCGCACCACCATGGCACCGGGAAAGTCCTTTTCGAACCGCAGAATGTTGCCGACCTCGGCGCCGCGCCAGCCGTAGATCGACTGGTCGTCGTCGCCGACGCAGCAGACATTCTTATGCGCACCGGCCAAGAGCCGCAGCCAGAGGTACTGGGCGACGTTGGTATCCTGATATTCATCCACCATAATGTAACGGAACCAGCGCTGATACTGCTCCAGCACGTCCGGGTGGTTCTGGAAGATCGTCACCATGTGCAGCAGCAGGTCGCCGAAATCCACCGCGTTCAGCTCGCGCAGGCGGGTCTGGTACTGGGTGTAGAATTGAGTGCCGCGGCTGTTGTAGGCGCCGGCATCGGCCGCCGGCACTTTCTCAGGCGTCAAGGCGCGGTTTTTCCAATCGTCGATGATGCCCGCCAGCATCCGCGCGGGCCAGCGTTTGTCGTCGATGCCTTCCGCCTTGATCAGCTGCTTCAGCAACCGGATCTGATCGTCGGTGTCCAGAATGGTGAAGTTGGATTTCAGCCCCGCCAGTTCCGCATGGCGGCGCAGCAGTTTCACACAGACCGAATGGAAGGTGCCAAGCCACGGCATCCCTTCGACCGCCTGGCCCAGCATTGCAGCCACACGCTCTTTCATCTCGCGGGCGGCCTTGTTGGTGAAGGTTACCGACAGGATCTCGTTCGGGCGCACCCGGCCGGTGCTGAGGAGATGCACAATCCGCGTGGTCAATGCCTTGGTCTTGCCAGTGCCCGCCCCTGCCAGCATCAGCACCGGGCCGTCCAGGCATTCCACCGCTTCGCGCTGCGCCGGGTTGAGGCCGTCCAGATAGGGCATCGGCCGCGCACCCATGGCGCGGGCCGACAATGATGCGCCCTCAAAGGCGTCCATTTCGTCAAAACTGCTCATGCGCGCGATCCTAGCCTGATTCAATCCCGGCGGAAAGAGGACGTTCACACTCTGTTCGCTGGAGTGCCGGACAGGTCCGCAGCAGGTCCGCAGCGGGTGCGCGCCGCAGGGTCCGCAACTGCAGGGGCTGGACATTCAGGCCGGCCCGCCGGCTAATGCCCGCATGGATTTGCATCAGCAGTACCCCGGCCTTGAAGACCTGAAACGCCGCGCCGAACGGCGGCTGCCGCGGTTTGTCTGGGATTATCTGGACAGCGGCACCGGAGCAGAGGCCGCACGGGCGCGCAACCGGACGGGCCTGGACCGGGTGGGATTTCTGCCGTCGGTGCTGCACGGGCCGATGGAACCGGATCTTTCCACTCCGTTTCTGGGCACCGCCCATGCGCTGCCTTTCGGGATTGCGCCGGTGGGCATGTCCGGGCTGATCTGGCCGGACGCCGAGGGCATTCTGGCCCGCGCCGCCGCCGCTGCCGGCATTCCCTACTGCCTGTCGACGGTTGCCAGCCAATCGCCGGAGGACCTGGCGCCGCATCTGGGCGGGGATGGCTGGTTCCAATTGTACCCGCCCAAGGACGAGGCCATCCGCAGCGATCTGCTGGCGCGGGCGCGGGATGCCGGTTTCAAGACCCTGGTGCTGACGGTGGATGTGCCCGCCGCCTCGCGCCGCGAACGGCAGACACGGTCGGGGCTGACGCAGCCGCCGCGGCTGACCCCGCGGCTGCTGGCGCAGATTGCGCAGCGCCCGGCCTGGGCGCTGGGGATGGCGCGCCGGGGTCTGCCGCGGATGCGGGCATTGGACAAGTACATACCGGGCGAACAGGCCAACCTGCCGCCGACGGCCCATATTGGCTATGTGCTGCGCACTTCGCCGGATTGGGACTATGTGCATTGGCTGCGGCGCAACTGGGACGGCCCCTTTGTCATCAAAGGGGTGCAGCGCGCCGAAGACGCCAAACGCTTGCAGGCGGCGGGGGCGGATGCGGTCTGGGTCTCCAACCATGGCGGGCGCCAGTTCGACGGCTGCCCGGCGGCGATTGATCTGCTGCCGGAGATCCGCGCCGCGGTGGACCTGCCATTGATTTTCGACAGCGGCATCGAAGGCGGCCTGGACATTCTGCGGGCGCTGGCGCTGGGGGCGGATTTCGTCATGCTGGGGCGCGCCTTTCACTATGCGCTGGCCGCCCTGGGCGCCGCCGGCCCGGCGCATCTGGCTGACATGCTGGCCAAGGACATGCAGGCGAACATGTGCCAGCTTGGCCTGTCCGGACTGGACGCAGTCCGCAGCTTGCAGCGGCGCAAACTGGACTGATTGCGCGCCGCGCTGGCGCAATTTGCCCAAAAATCGGAGAATGGCGCCAAAATGACGCACCCCGGCCGCCACTTGCTCGCTGCGTCGCGGCAAAAATAGTTACAAAATCGTGCTGCAAGTGCGAAATTTCTGTGCTTTCCCGCCCGTTGCAAGCGGATGGTCAAACTGCGGATCCACTGCATCAGACGGCAAAACGCGGACCAGGAAAGCGAAAACAAGCCGCTTGAGAGCGCAATCATGCCGGAAATACCCAGAACTACGGTTGTGCGGTTCGCTAGTATCCGCCTAACACTGCACCAACTTGCACGGACCCCGAGGGTGAAATGACCGACTTCAAAAAGATCCTGATTGCCAACCGTGGTGAGATCGCCATCCGCGTGATGCGCGCCGCCAACGAAATGGGCAAACGCACCGTCGCCGTCTACGCCGAGGAAGACAAGCTCGGCCTGCACCGGTTCAAGGCCGATGAAGCCTACCGGATCGGCGAAGGCATGGGGCCGGTAGCGGCCTATCTGTCGATTGACGAGATCATCCGCGTTGCCAAGGAAAGCGGCGCCGATGCGATCCACCCCGGGTACGGCCTGCTGTCGGAGAACCCGGATTTCGTCGATGCCTGCGCCCGCAACGGCATCACTTTCATCGGGCCCAAGGCCGAGACCATGCGCGCCCTTGGCGACAAGGCCAGCGCCCGCCGGGTCGCTGTCGAGGCCGGCGTGCCGGTGATCCCGGCCACCGAAGTGCTGGGCAGTGACATGGACGCGATCCGCAAGGAAGCGGCCGAGGTCGGCTACCCGCTGATGCTGAAAGCGTCCTGGGGCGGCGGCGGCCGCGGCATGCGCCCGATCCACGGCGAGGACGAGCTGGAAGAAAAGGTGCTGGAAGGCCGCCGCGAGGCGGAAGCCGCCTTTGGCAACGGCGAGGGCTATCTGGAAAAGATGATCACCCGCGCCCGCCACGTCGAGGTGCAGATCCTGGGCGACAAGCACGGTGAGATTTATCACCTGTTCGAGCGCGACTGTTCGGTGCAGCGCCGCAACCAGAAAGTGGTTGAGCGCGCCCCGGCCCCGTACCTGAGCGATGAGCAGCGCGCCGAGATCTGCGAGCTGGGCCGCAAGATCTGCGCCCATGTGAACTATGAATGCGCGGGCACCGTCGAATTCCTCATGGATATGAACGACGGCAAGTTCTACTTCATCGAGGTGAACCCGCGGGTGCAGGTGGAACACACCGTCACCGAGGAAGTCACCGGCATCGACATCGTGCAGGCGCAGATCCTGATCGCCGAAGGCAAGACCCTCGCCGAAGCCACCGGCAAGGCCGGCCAGGATGAGATCAAGCTGAATGGCCACGCGCTGCAGACCCGGGTGACCACCGAGGATCCGCTGAACAACTTCATCCCCGACTATGGCCGCATCACCGCTTACCGCTCGGCCACCGGCATGGGCATCCGCCTGGACGGCGGCACCGCCTATGCGGGCGGCGTGATCACCCGATATTATGACTCGCTGCTGACCAAGGTCACCGCCTCGGCCCAGACCCCGGAGAAGGCAATTGCCCGCATGGACCGCGCGCTGCGCGAATTCCGGGTCCGCGGTGTGTCGACCAATATCGCCTTTGTCGAGAACCTGCTGAAGCATCCGACCTTCCTGTCGAATGAATACACCACCAAGTTCATTGACGAGACGCCGGAGCTGTTCCAGTTCAAGCGCCGCCGCGACCGCGGCACCAAGGTGCTGACCTATATCGCCGACATCTCGGTGAACGGCCATCCGGAGACAGAGGGCCGCGCCGCCCCCGCTGCCGACCTGAAAGAGCCGCGCGCGCCGCATGCGGAGCCGGGCAACCAGCCCTATGGCACCCGCAACCTGCTGGAGCAGAAGGGCGCCCAGGCGGTGGCCGACTGGATGAAGGCGCAGCGCCAGCTGCTGCTGACCGACACCACCATGCGCGACGGCCACCAGTCGCTGCTGGCAACCCGGATGCGCTCGATCGACATGATCAAGGTGGCGCCGGCCTATGCGCAGAACCTCAGCCAGCTGTTCTCGGTTGAATGCTGGGGCGGTGCGACCTTTGATGTGGCGTACCGGTTCCTGCAGGAATGCCCCTGGCAGCGCCTGCGCGATCTGCGCGAGCGGATGCCGAATCTGATGACCCAGATGCTGCTGCGCGCTTCCAATGGCGTCGGCTACACCAACTATCCGGACAACGTGGTGCAGGAATTCGTGCGCCAGGCTGCGGAAACCGGTGTCGACGTGTTCCGCGTCTTCGACTCGCTGAACTGGGTCGAAAACATGCGCGTCGCCATGGATGCGGTGGTGGAAAGCGGCAAGGTCTGCGAAGGCACCATCTGCTATACCGGCGACATCCTGGACCCGAACCGCGCCAAATACGACCTGAAGTACTATGTCGGCATGGCGAAAGAGCTGGAAGCCGCAGGCGCCCATGTTCTGGGCCTCAAGGACATGGCAGGCCTGCTGAAGCCCGCCGCGGCCCGCCAGCTGGTCAAGGCGCTGAAGGAAGAGGTCGGCCTGCCGGTCCACTTCCACACCCATGACACCTCGGGCATTGCCGGGGCCACCATTCTGGCCGCCGCAGATGCCGGCGTGGATGCTGTGGACGCCGCAATGGACGCCTTCTCGGGCGGCACCTCGCAGCCCTGCCTCGGCTCCATCGTCGAGGGCCTGCGCAACACCGACCGCGACACCGGAATCGACATAGCAGCGGTGCGCGAAATCTCTGGCTACTGGGAGCAGGTGCGGGCGCAGTATGCGGCCTTTGAATCGGGTCTCGCAGCGCCGGCTTCGGAAGTTTACCTGCACGAGATGCCGGGCGGCCAGTTCACCAACCTGAAGGCGCAGGCGCGTTCCTTGGGTCTGGAGGAGAAATGGGGCGACGTGGCGCAGACCTATGCCGATGTGAACCAGATGTTCGGCGATATCGTCAAGGTGACGCCCTCCTCCAAGGTGGTTGGCGACATGGCGCTGATGATGGTCAGCCAGGGTCTGACCCGTGATCAGGTCGAGGATCCGGAAACCGACGTGGCCTTCCCCGACTCGGTCGTGGATATGATGCGCGGCAATCTGGGCCAGCCTCCGGGCGGCTTCCCCGAGGGTATCGTCTCCAAGGTGCTGAAAGGCGACGCGCCGAATGTGGAGCGCCCCGGCAAGCATCTGGAACCGGTCGATCTGGAAGCGGTCCGTGCCGAGCTGTCAAAAGAGCTGGAAGGCTTCAAGGTCGATGATGAGGACCTGAACGGCTACCTGATGTACCCGAAGGTGTTCCTGGATTACATGGGCCGCCACCGCCAGTACGGCCCGGTGCGCAGCCTGCCGACGCGGACCTTCTTCTACGGCATGGAGCCGGGCGAGGAGATCACCGCCGAGATCGATCCGGGCAAGACCCTGGAAATCCGCCTGCAGGCGATTTCCGAGACGGACGAGAAAGGCGAAGTGAAGGTCTTCTTTGAACTGAACGGCCAGCCGCGGGTGATCCGGGTGCCGAACCGTCTGGTCAAGGCCTCGACCGAGCAGCGCGCCAAGGCGGAAGCCGGCAACCCGAACCACGTCGGCGCGCCGATGCCGGGTGTGGTGGCAAGCGTGGCGGTGCAGCCGGGCCAGCAGGTCAAAGAGGGTGATATGCTGCTGACCATCGAGGCAATGAAGATGGAAACCGGGATCCACGCCGAACGCGACGCGGTGGTGAAAGCCGTGCACGTTCAGGCCGGCACCCAGATCGACGCCAAGGACCTGCTGATCGAGCTGGAATAAGCCGCAGTCCAGCACCCACACGAGGGGCGCCCCGCCGGCTGGCAGGGCGCCCTTTTTTCATTGCCAGACGGCAGTCGGCGGAACCGGAACTCTGCACATAGTGCGGCCCTGAGACCTTGTGTTTCCGGGGCCGTCTTCCGGGCCGGAAAACGCCATGGCTCCGGATCAGGTTCTGAATTTTGCAGGGTGCGGCAGCCTCATGGTGTCAACCGGAACCGGCTTGATGCCTTCGATCTGTTCGGCCCAGCCCTCCGGCTCGGGCGCTCCGGACTGCTGCGCGCCCTGCAGAACCGTTCCCAGGACAATTGCTGCGCTCAAGCTGCCGATCCGCAGATAGTCTTTCCAAAGCACGGCCTCTATCTCCCTTAGAAAATCCGCTTGTTTGAAGGTGAAACGCACGGTCTGGCCACTTCCGTCGCGGCGGGCGCGGATTTTTTTCTTCCGCTGCCGATTTTCCTCTTGCAGCGCGTGCGGCGACGCCCTAAATCACCGCTCACCGGATGGCAGCGCGGGCGTAGCTCAGGGGTAGAGCATAACCTTGCCAAGGTTAGGGTCGGGCGTTCGAATCGCCTCGCCCGCTCCATCGGGAAACGAACAGGCCGTCCTTCGGGGCGGCCTTTCGCTTTTGGGGATTTCAGCATACCCTGCCCCGGTGCAGAGACCCTTGTGCGGAATCACCTTTCCGCCTAGGAACAGAGCAAGAACACGAACGGACGGGCAGAGCAGAATGCTGACATCGGTAGAACTATGCGCAGGTGCGGGTGGCCAGGCCTTGGGGCTGGAGGCCGCGGGCTTTGACCACACGGCGCTGGTAGAGATCGACAAGCATTGCTGCGCCACCCTGCGCCACAACCGGCCCCAGTGGAATGTGCTGGAAGAGGACGTGCGCAAGTTCAAGGACGTCGCAAGCGACTATAAGGGTATCGACCTTTTGGCGGGCGGATTGCCCTGCCCGCCGTTTTCCGTCGCCGGCAAGCAGCTGGGCGAAAAGGACGAGCGCAACCTGTTTGACGACGCGATCGAGATTGTCGATGCCACCCGCCCCCGCGCGGTAATGATCGAAAACGTGCGCGGCTTTCTGGATGCGGTGTTCCATGACTACCGCGAGAAGCTGAAGAAGCAGCTGTCGAAATTGGGATACGAGACCGATTGGCGGTTGCTGAATGCGTCCGACTTCGGCGTGCCGCAACTGCGGCCGCGGGTGGCGATTGTTGCCCTGCGCCGCGAGTTCGCCGGCCAGTTCAACTGGCCCGAGCCGCTGCCGCACAATCCGCGCACCGTTGGGGAAACGCTTTTGGACCTGATGCAGGAACGCGGCTGGCGCGGTGCCGAGGATTGGGCCGCCAAAGCGGATGAGATCGCGCCCACCATTGTCGGCGGTTCCAAGAAACACGGCGGCCCCGATCTGGGGCCGACCCGCGCGCGGCGGGCCTGGGCCGCGCTGGGGGTCGAGGGGCGCACCATCGCCTATGAGGCGCCGGATCCGTTCCACAACGACATGCCGCGGCTGACCGTGCGGATGGTGGCGCGCATCCAGGGGTTCCCGGACGCATGGCATTTCACCGGCGCCAAGACCAATGCCTACCGCCAGGTCGGCAACGCCTTTCCGCCGCCGGTGGCTGAGGCGGTGGCACGGGAGCTGAGGGCAGCGATTGCCAAGCCGAAGCTGCATGCTGTGCGGGCGTAACGCCTCCCCGTCATTCCAGAGCCAAGGGCAGCGCCCGGCCCTGGGCAGGCGGAACGCGAAATGAAACAGAAGCTCCCTGACAGCCTCGTTCTTCCCGGCCATCCGGATTTTGCTGTCCTTTCCGGACTCGCGGAGGAGATCACCGCCCGCGCCGGCGGTGCCTTGGCGCTGGAATACGACGTGCCGCAGATGCTGCGCCAGTGCATCGACGACGTGATCATGACGCCCAAGACCGGGCGGCGCGCCTATGAAGAGCTGGAGAAGACCGAAAAGACCTATATCGGCACCCGGGTCGAGATCGATCTGCGGGCGCTGTTGAAGCTGCGCAAGGGGCGGCTGGATACCGAGATCCTGGGCCGGGATGTCGATATCAAGCACACGATGGGCAGCAATTGGATGATCCCGACCGAGGCCCTGGACTGCGCCTGCCTGCTGGTGGCGGCGGATGAGGTGCGGGCGCGCTGCTATCTGGGGCTGGTCATTGCCCGGCCCGGATACCTGACCGCCGGTCAGAACAAGGACGCCAAGCGCAGTATCTCGGCGGAAGGGTTCCGCCATATTCTGTGGCTGCTGAAGGACCAGCCCTACCCCGCCAATTTCTGGCGTACAGCGGATGAGGCCGCGGTGGAGCAGATCTTTGCGGGCGCCACGGGCAACGTGCGGATGGCGCAGCTGTTCCGGCTGATCCGAGGGCGCCCCATCCCCCGCGACGTGGTTGAGGCGGTGGCGCAGCAGAAGGACTTCATGCGCCGGATCCGGGCGGATGGCGGCCACGGCACCCGCGATATACTGGCACGCGAGCAGATCGTGCTGCTGGAAGGCCAGAAGGACGCCCAGCTGATCAAGGCGCTGGAGCTGCCGCCCTGCCCGGCCAGCGCCTTTGTTTCCTGCCGGGTTGAAAGCGGCTACCATGCCCGCATGGTGGAACAATCCAGGCATCACGTGGAATGGCCGACACCCTGACACCCGAGCGGCGCAGCGCCAATATGGCAAAGATCCGCGCCAAGCACACCAAGCCGGAGATGCTGGTGCGGCGGATGGTGCACGGGATGGGCTTTCGCTACCGGCTGCATCGCAAGGACCTGCCGGGCAAGCCCGATCTGGTGTTCGGCCCGCGCCGCAAGGTGATCTTTGTGCATGGCTGTTTCTGGCACCTGCATAAGTGCCGCGACGGGCGCATCCCCGCCAGCCGCCGGGACTATTGGGAACCTAAACTGCTGCGCAACACCCAGCGCGACGCGCAACAGCAGGCCGCGCTGCAGGCGGCCGGCTGGCAGGTTCTGATCCTCTGGGAATGCGAGACCAAGGATCAGGACGCCTTGCAAAACCGGTTGCGGGATTTCCTGCAAAACGAAAAATAGCGATTATCCGCGGAGACTTGCGCGGTTTTTCATTTTCCCTCTTGCGGGTCAATTTGGAAAGCCCTAAACACCGCCTCACCGAATGGCAGCGCGGGCGTAGCTCAGGGGTAGAGCATAACCTTGCCAAGGTTAGGGTCGGGCGTTCGAATCGCCTCGCCCGCTCCATTCGCAAGACGGACAGGCCGCCCTCGGGGCGGCCTTTCGCGTTTCCGCCCCAACGGGACGCGCTGCACTTTCTTCCCTCCCCGGTCATTTTCCTCTTGCGGGTCATTTCGGAAAACCCTAGATACCGCTTCACCGAATGGCAGCGCGGGCGTAGCTCAGGGGTAGAGCATAACCTTGCCAAGGTTAGGGTCGGGCGTTCGAATCGCCTCGCCCGCTCCATTTGGAACCGAAAAGGCCGTCCCTCGGGGCGGCCTTTCGCTTTTCCGCAATCCCTGCGATTAATTTGATCAAATTCCTTTGACGCAGGGCGCAAAACGCGCCAAACCTATTGGCAAATGCGCCCCTTGAGGGCGGTTTACCGGAGGAGTTTGGCCATGGCCCCTGTGATCTATCCCACCACCAATTTCACCGCGACCGAGCAGCTGTGCCTGGACCGCGGCGAAGGTATTTACGTCTATGACACGGACGGCAACAAATATATCGAGGGCCTGGCGGGCCTGTGGTGCACCTCGCTGGGCTACAGCAATACCGAGGTGATGGACGCGATCACCGAGCAGCTTCACAAGCTGCCGTTCTCGCACACTTTCGGCGGCAAGACCCACGCGCCGATCATGCAGCTGGCGCAGAAGCTGAAGGCGATGGTGCCGGTCGAGGATGCCTATGTCTTCTTTGGCAACTCAGGCTCGGACGCCAATGACACCCACGTGAAGATGCTGCGCTATTACTTCAACGCCATCGGCAAGCCGGAAAAGCGCAAGATCATCACCCGCGAGCGCGGCTATCACGGGGTGACGGTTGCCGCGGGCTCGCTGACCTCCTTGCCCGCGAATCTGGCGCATTTCGACGCGCCGCTGGAGGCGCTGCACATTCTGCGCTCGGACGCGCCGCATTATTACACCGGCCGCCAGGGCAACGAGACCGAAGCGCAGTTCACCGACCGGATCATCGGCAATCTGGAACAGCAGATCCTGGCCGAAGATCCCGACACCATTGCCGCGATGATCGTGGAGCCGGTCACCGGCGCGTCCGGCGTGATCGTGCCGCCGGAGGGTTATTACGAGAAACTGCAGGTACTGCTGCGCAAACACGGCATTCTGGTCTGGGCGGATGAGGTCATCACGGGCTTCGGCCGGACCGGCGCCGATTTCGGCTGCACCGCCATGGGCATCAAGCCGGACCTGATGACCTTTGCCAAACAGCTGTCCTCGGCCTATTTCCCGATTTCGGCCTCGGTCATCCCCGGCTGGATGTATGAGGCGATGATCAATCAGACCAACGAGGTCGGCGTCTTTGGCCACGGCTACACCTATTCCGGCCACCCGGCGGCCTGTGCCGCGGCACTGAAGACGCTGGAGATCTACGAGCGCGACAACCTGTTTGAACACGCCGCCGAGGTTGGCGCCTATATGCAGGCGCAGCTGCGCGGGATCTTCACCGATCACCCGCTGGTGGGCGAGGTGCGCGGCATAGGGCTGATTGCGGCGCTGGAGCTGGTGTCGAACAAGACCACCGGCGCCAGCTTTGACAAGGGCGCTGCCGGGGCCGCCGCGCAGAAGGCCTGTGAGGCAAACGGGCTGATCATCCGGGCGGTGGCAGGCAATGCGGTGGCGCTGTGCCCGCCGATCATCATCACCAAGGATGAAGTCGACGACATGCTGGCGCGGCTGAAGACAGCCATCGACAGCGCCTACGGGGACCTGAAAGACAAAGACCTGCTTGCGGCCTGATCTGCCCTGACCAAAAGAAAACGCCCCGGCGTCCGGGGCGTTTCGTTTTTCCGTCTGCTTAGAAGACCTTATAGGTCATTGTCGTCAGCGACCGCTCGATCCCCTCGATCTGCAGCAGCTCGTCGTTGATGTATTTGCCCACATCCTCGCCGCTGGGGATGTAGAGCTTCATCAACAGGTCGAAATTGCCGCTGGTGGAGTAAAGCTCGGAGTGGATTTCGCGCAGCGCGATTTCCTCGGCCACCTTGTAGGTGGTGCCGGGTTTGCAGCGGATCTGGACAAAGACGCAGGTGGACATGGGTGCCCCTCATGGATGGTCAAGGAATTGCGCCCAAGCTCGCATGCGCCGCATCCGGGCGCAAGAGACCGGAATTGCTGCAACAGATTGCCCCCATGCACAATGCCGCACTTGAGCCAGCCCCCCTGCCCGCCCTATAAGCGCCTCGCAGCTTGACGAAGGACAGCCCGCCGATGCGTACCGCCACAGTGACCCGCAAAACCGCGGAAACCGATATCTCGGTCGAGATCAACCTCGACGGCACCGGGGATTATGACAACCAGACCGGGGTTGGTTTCTTTGACCACATGCTGGACCAGCTGGCGCGCCATTCGCTGATCGACATGACCATCCGCGCCAAGGGCGATTACCACATCGACGACCACCACACGGTGGAAGACACCGGCATCGCGCTGGGTCAGGCGCTGGTGCAGGCGCTGGGGGACAAGAAGGGCATCCGCCGCTATGGCGAATGCCACCTGCCGATGGATGACGCCCAGGTGCGCTGCGCGCTGGACCTGTCGGCGCGCCCCTTCCTGATCTGGAACGTGGCGCTGCCGGCCCAGAGGATCGGCGCCTTTGACACCGAGCTGGTGCGCGAGTTTTTCCAGGCGCTCAGCACCCATGGCGGCATCACCCTGCACATCGACCAGCTGCACGGGTTCAACAGCCATCACATCGCCGAGGCGGCGTTCAAGGCGGTGGCCCGTGCGCTGCGGCTGGCGGTGGAGACCGATCCGCGCAAAGCGGATGCGATTCCGTCGACCAAGGGTGCGCTGTAACGTGCAGGCAAGACGCTGAGGCCAGCGCCCGTCCGCGGGCGGCAGCGAAGCGCCCGCCCATGGGGGCGGACGGGCGCTGCCCGGCTTTGCAGCCGGGCCTTCACCGGCCCCACGCAGCAACTATGAGGAAACACCATGCTGACTGCCATCATCGACTATGAGTCCGGCAACTTGCACTCGGCCGAGAAAGCCTTTCAGCGCATGGCGCGGGAGATGGACGCGGGCGAGGTTGTGGTGACATCGGACGCGGATGTGGTTGCGCGGGCCGACCGGCTGGTGCTGCCCGGCGATGGCGCCTTCCCGGCCTGCGCGGCAGAGCTGCGCGGCCACAAGGGCATTTATGACGCAATGGTCGAGGCGGTGGAGCAAAAAGGCCGCCCGTTTCTGGGCATCTGCGTCGGCATGCAGCTGATGGCCACCACCGGGCACGAGTATCAGGAGACGCCGGGCCTTGGCTGGATCGGCGGCGATGTGGTGAAGATCACGCCGGCAGATGCGTCCCTGAAAGTGCCGCATATGGGCTGGAACGATCTGGTGATCCAAACCGGGCACCCGGTGTTTGACGGCATCACATCTGGCGACCATGTGTATTTCGTGCATTCCTACCATTTCCGCGCCGCCAACCCGGCAGAACGGCTGGCGCATGTGGATTATGCAGGTGACGTGACCGCGGTCATTGGCCGGGACACGATGGTGGGAATGCAGTTCCACCCGGAGAAGAGCCAGGCGACGGGACTGCGGATGATCGGCAACTTTCTGACCTGGAAGCCCTGAACAAACGGCGCTGGCGCGCCGTTGCCTCCCCTGCCGGCGGCAACGGCGCCTGCCGGGCAGGCAAAGGGTGTATTTTTGAAAGATGAAATGGCACAGCCTGCTGCTTGATCTTTCAAAAAACACTCAATGCCCCAGCGCAGCCAGCCCCGCCCCGCCCTGTCAGGCCGCCCCCCCTAAGCCGCGCTTCTCAGCGAAACCGGTGCCACGCCATAGACCTTGCGAAAGGCGCGGGTGAAACCTTCGGGAGAACCGTAGGCATAGCGGCGCGCCACCGCCTCCACCCGGTCGCCGCGGGTGAGGTCCTGATGGGCCAGGATCAGCCGCCAGCGGCGCAGGTAGCCCATCGGGGTTTCTCCGACTTCGGCGGAAAAAAGTTCAGCAAAGCGCGACAGTGAAAGCCCGGCCTCCTGCGCCAGATCGGCGTTGGTCCAAAGCCTGCCGGGGCGGTCGTGCATTGCCACAATCGCACGGCTGAGGCGCGGGTCCGCGAGGCCTGCCAGCAGCCCCGGTTCAGTGGCGCCTTTCCGGATCTGACTGCGCAACAGGCGCACCATCAGCACCTCGCCCAGCCGGTTGATCACCGATTGCGCGCCGCAGTGCCGGCCTTCGGATTCGTCCCGCATCAGGCGCACCAGCCCCTGCGCCTCGGCATTGCCGCTGATGCTGTAATCCACCAGCGGCGGCAGTGCCGCCAGGAACGGGTTGCTGTTGCCCGACCAGGTCACCCGTGCAGCCCACATCACAGCGCCCGGAGCCGGTTCCGCCAGCGCGCCCCTGGTGCGATACAGGATCCGCACCGGCTGCCCCGCTGCATCTGCCAGTGCAATCAGATTGGCTTCTGCAGGCCCGGCGGCCTGCACTGCAAGCTGGAAGCGGTCGATCAAGGTGGTGAGGCGGTCCATGTTTCCGGGGTTCCAGTCAGGTTTTTCGGATTTATCCGACAGTAAGCTGCGCGATACAGTGAAGCAACCACTACTCACGCCACCATGCACAAGGAACACGCCCATGCTGATCCCCCGCCAGAAGACCCCCGGCCTGACCCTGCCGACGCTGGACCACGGCCCGTTCGACCTGTCTGCGGAAACGGCCGAGCGCGGCACCGTGATCTGTTTCTACCGCGGGCTGCACTGCCCGATCTGCGCGACCTATCTGAAAGAGTTCGAAAAGAAGGTCGCGGCCTTTGCCGAGCGCGGCGTCAATTGCATAGCGGTCAGTTCTGACGGGGAGGAGCGCGCCCGCGCGATGGCCGAAAAGATCGAAGCCAAGGAGCTGCGGTTCGGCTATGATCTGCCGCTGTCCGTTGCCAAGGAATGGGGGCTCTATATCTCGACCTCGCGCGGCAAGACCTCGATCGGGATCGAGGAGCCGGCGCTGTTTGCCGAACCCGGCCTGTTCCTGGTGACGCCGGAGCAGACGCTGTACTACGGGTCGGTGCAGACGATGCCGTTTGTGCGCCCGCATTTCGCCGAGCTGGTCGCGGCGCTGGATTTCGCGATCCCCAACAACTACCCGGCGCGCGGCGAGTATACCGGTGCTGTGTAGCGCTGCCGCCAGCCTGTAAAATCGGCTGTGTCCGGCAATGGACAAGGGGTCCGCTTCCATGCATACGGGACGGACCTTTTTCCGCGCTTCAGGTTTCCCCTTGCACATCCGTTTCGAGAAATACGACCATACTGAAGGCAAGCACCGCTATTGCCAGCTGAGCCTGACGCCGACACTGTTCGGCGACTGGTGTGTCGAGCGTGTGTCGGGACCGCTGAATGCGCCGGGCGGGGTCCAGAAGCGCGCGTATTTTGCCGCGCAAGCTGAGGCGCTGGCGATCTTTGAACGTTTCCGGGACCGGCAGATGAAGCGTGGCTATGCGCCGATCCCGGTGCAGCTGGGTCTGCTTTAGCTTTATTCGATCCGGGTCCAGGTCTGTTTCGAACAGATCAGCCCGCCAGCCACGCAGCCGCGCAGGGCAAGGCTGTTTCCGGCCATGTCCATCTTGCCGATGTAGACCTTGTTATTTGACGGCCGCCAGACCTTGCCCTCGTAAGACCCGCCGCCGTTCGGCACCATGTCAATCACCAGCGTCCTGCCGATGTTGGGGGATTGATACTCTCCCTCGCTGTTGAAAGTGCGGGCAATCTTGCCGCAGACGGCGGCGCCGCATTTATCCATTTGGATATGGGCATAAGAACCGTCATCGGGCTGGGTTTTCCAGACGCCCAGAACCGGGTCCGCCGCGGCGGCGCCTGCCAGCCCCAAGGCAACGGCCAGACCTGCCAGAAGATGTTTCATTCCAATTCCTCCCTGTTTTTCAGGCAGCCTGTCCCTGATGCGCCCGCTGAGGCAAGGTTGACTTTGGGTCGCGTTGCATTCTGCCCTTACGTTGTGCAAAACACCGCCAGCATATCTTTACCAAGGACCGCCCGGATGATCCTCTACCCCGCGATTGACCTCAAAGACGGCCAGGCCGTGCGCCTGCTGCATGGCGAGATGGACAAGACCACCGTGTTCAACGACAACCCTGCCGCCCAGGCGCTGGAGTTTGTCGCGGCGGGCTGCGAGTGGCTGCATCTGGTGGACCTGAACGGCGCCTTTGCCGGTGAGCCGGTGAATGCCGCGCCCGTCGAGGAGATCCTGAAGCAGACCAAAGTGCCGGCACAGCTGGGCGGCGGCATCCGCGATATGGCCACCATCGAACGCTGGATCGGCAAGGGCCTGGCGCGGGTGATCCTGGGCACCGTGGCGGTGGAAAACCCGGATCTGGTGCGCGAGGCGGCGCGGGAATTCCCGGGCAAGGTCGCCGTTGGCATCGATGCCCGCAACGGCCGCGTCGCAACCAAGGGCTGGGCCGAGGAGACCGATGTGATGGTCACCGATCTGGCGAAGTCATTCGAGGACGCGGGCGTTGCCGCGATCATCTACACCGACATTCTGCGCGACGGCGCCATGAAGGGGCCGAATATCGCCGCCACCGCCGATCTGGCCAATGCGGTCAGCATTCCGGTGATTGCCTCTGGCGGCGTCTCCTCGCTGGACGACCTTCGCGCGCTGAAGTCCTGCGGTGCGCCGCTGAACGGTGCGATTTCGGGCCGGGCGCTGTATGACGGAGCGATTGATCTGACAGAGGCGCTGGCGGTTCTGAAGAGCTGACACGGCGCAGGAACCGGGAGACCGCATGCGCCTGATCCGCCGTATCCTGGCCATCGTCGCCCTTGGGCCCATTGTCCTGTGGCTGCTGTGCATCGCCTTTGTGATGCTGCTGGGGTTTGGCTTTGGCTGCGAAATCAACGAAGGTTTTGCCAGCCCCTGCGTGGTGCTGGGCCGGGACCTGAGCGAGACCGCCTATTCCATGGGTCTGTTTGCCGCCTGGGGACCGCTGATTTTCGGACCGGTCTCCCTTGGCGGCGGGTTTCTTTGGGCGGTTGCCGTGGCGATCAGCCGCCACCGGTCCCGCCCGCGCCGGTAAGGAACGGGATAGTCCGCCAGTTAACCGGAACTATTGCGCGGCAGCAGCCGTCAGTTTGCCCACGGCCCCCTGCATCTTGGCGATGAAGCCGGCATCAGCGGGGATATCGAGGGTGGAGAGCATCTCTGCCGGGTCCTCATACGTCAGCCAGACCTGGCCTTCCGCATCCTTATAGGCCAGCACCCTAAGCGGCAGATAAAGCCCCGCCCGCATGTCGGCCTGCATTGCCGGGGTGCCCAGCTTGGGGTTTCCGAAGATCAGCAATTACGAGCCAGCCAGCTCCATCCCCGCTTTTTGCGCGCCTGCGGCATGGTCGACACGGGCAAACACGGTGGCGCCGGCGCCCTCAACCGCGGCCTGCAGCGCATCCATGGTCTCCGCAACGGGCTTCTGGCTGGGTATTTTCATCAGCTCGGCGGCGGCGGGCAATGCGGACATAAGGGCGATGGCAGTTGCAAGGATAACGCGTGTCTTCATAACGGCTGCTCCAAATTTAAGGGTCGCCAGAACACGATCGAGGCATGCGGGCCGGACAGGCAATTCACATCTGTGGCATCGGCAGCTCCTTGCTGCCATCCGGCTAAGACACTGTTTGATCATTAGAGCTGCAATGCAGGGTTGCAACCCCGTTTACTATGATGCACGCCCCCCGATACCCGGTAAGTTTGTGGATTGCCCGGTAAGCATGGGTAATTTTGTCTATTTTGAAAGAAGCTTTCCATGGATGCAATTGACTTGTCCTTAGCCGCCCATTTCACCGTTACAACCCTCCCCCTTGTGACCTGTTTCGCTTTCGCACTTCGCGACACCATTCGCAGGACGCCCAGCCAGGCATTGTTTCCGCCGTTTGCAAACCGGTGGACCGGTTATGGCGGTCTTTGGATCGTCATTCTCCTGGTAGCTTATTGCTGTGCGTGGATCGCCCTTACATTTGGCGGCTGCACAGGAGGGTTTAAGAATTGTTGCACCTGCACTCTGATCCCTGACTCCGTAGGAAGATATGCCTCGTTCTTAATCTTGTTTGGCTTCATTTACCTGATCACCACTGCCTTGCCGGCTCTGGTGCTCTTCGGGGGCGTAGAGATTGCCTACAGGTTGCGCACCAGGAAGATTTCCACTCATTGAAACCACCGCCCGCCCGGGCCAAAACGCACACAGACTGCCATATTTGTTGCGCTTGCGCCCGGGTTTGCGTACCCACGGGCGCAAGCAGTTCGAAAGGCACGATCCATGCTGAAGACCCGTATCATCCCCTGTCTCGACGTCGCCGACGGGCGCGTGGTCAAGGGCGTTAATTTTGTCGGCCTGCGCGATGCGGGCGACCCTGTGGAAACGGCCAAGGCCTATGACGCGGCCGGCGCGGATGAGATCTGCTTTCTCGACATTCATGCAACCCATGAAAACCGCGGCACCATGTTCGACGTGGTGCGCCGCACTGCCGAACAGTGCTTTGTGCCGCTGACCGTGGGCGGCGGGGTGCGGACCAAGGATGATGTGCGCGCGCTGCTGCTGGCGGGGGCTGACAAGGTCTCCTTCAACTCGGCCGCCGTCGCCAACCCGGATGTGATCGCCGAAGCCGCGGATCAGTTCGGCAGCCAGTGCATCGTCTGCGCCATCGACGCCAAGACGGTGGAACCGGGCCGCTGGGAGATTTTCACCCACGGCGGGCGCAAACCCACCGGCATCGACGCGGTGGAATTTGCCAGGCTGGTGACAGCCAAGGGGGCCGGGGAAATCCTGCTGACCTCAATGGACCGCGACGGCACCAAATCGGGCTTCAACCTGCCGCTGACGCGGGCGATTTCCGATGCGGTGGACGTGCCGGTGATTGCCTCGGGCGGGGTCGGCAACCTGGATCACCTGGTGGAAGGGGTGACCAAAGGCGGCGCAAGCGCGGTGCTGGCGGCGTCGATCTTCCACTTCGGCGAATACACCATCCAGGAAGCCAAGGACCACATGGCCGCCGCCGGGATCCCGATGAGGCTGTCATGAGTATTCTGCACGATCTCGAAGCCACCATCCTGTCCCGCAAGGGCGCCGACCCGGACAGCAGCTGGACCGCCAAGCTGCTTGCCAAGGGGCCGGAAAAATGCGCCGAGAAATTCGGTGAGGAGGCAATCGAGGCCATCATCGAAGCGGTGAAGGGGGACAGTGGAAAACTGGCCTCCGAAGGCGCTGATGTGCTGTATCATTTCCTGGTGATGCTGGCAGCCCGGGATGTGGCGCTGGAGGATGTCCTGCAGGTGCTGGCCGAGCGTCAGGGCCTGAGCGGCATCGCCGAGAAGGCCGGCCGCCCCAAGGGCTGATCCGTCCCGGGCACATGCACGCAGGCAAGACCTCCCGCGCCGGACAGATGCACTTGCCTGCGGCAAGCACGCGCTCTCCGCCTTGGGCCTGGCGCCGCTGCGCGGAGCAGAGCCCCCGCTGTGGCCCCGTTGAAGGGCCGGTTTCCCCTTCCGCGCCTTCACGATTGTTTTGAGGCGCGCCATATAAAAGGCAAGCCGCGCCGCGCAGCGGCGCCCGGCCCAACCGTGGAGGCCGCCCCGAAGGGCGGCAGGCATGGGCGGGAGCACCTCCGCCCTGCCGCAGCCTCACAGCTTCGAGGATATGATCCCGGTGGCAAAACCGCCGAAACGCAGCTCTCCGAACAGGCGCTGGTATTCGATCTTGGGGCAGCGGTTCTGGATCACCGTGACACCGCGGGCCTCTGCCCTTGCAGCGGCTTCGGCATGTTCCACACCGATCTGCATCCAGATGGTCTGCAGCTCAGGGAACAGCTCCAGCGCCTCGTCCACAATGGGCGGCACCGCCTCGGAGCGGCGGAAGATGTCGACCATGTCCACCGGCACATCGATTTCAGAAAGGCCGGCCCGCACTGTTTCGCCGAACAGCACCTTGCCTGCATGGCCGGGGTTCACCGGAATCACCCGATAGCCTTTGAGCCCCAGATACCGCGCCACGTAATAGCTGGGGCGCACCGGGTTCATCGACACGCCGACCACGGCCACCGTTTTGGCCCGCTGCAGGACCGCTTTCAAATGCTTATCACTGTATTCCGTCATGCCGCGCACCCTAGCCCCGCCTGCCGCATCCGCAAAGCCGGTTTCATCTCCGGCACAGAAAAAAGCGCCCGGATGAACCGGGCGCTAGGTATGGAACGAGGGACAGTGAAAAAGATCTGCGGTGGTTCCACTCCGCAGTCCCTATTGAATATGGGCCACAGTTGAAAAAATAAAAGCCCACCTCTCGCATTTGTGAGGTGACAGGCTATTTCCGCAGTACCGCAGGCCAGTGGGCACGCCCATCCGCAATCAATTGCACGGTGTCCGCGCGCCACAGATGATGAACCCTGCGGTTATTCAGAAGAAACAGCTCTCCGTCCACGATGGCCCAGATCTGCGGGTTTCCGTCATGCAGCTGCCCCTGCGACACCGCATAGGCGCAATAGCCGCCGAAAGCCGGCGCAAAGGCCCGGGGATTGGCCTCGAACAGCGCCTGGTTGCGGGCCGAGGCAAAGCGCCAGACGACACCCTTCCACATCACCGCATGGCTGCGCCGTCCGGGCTCTGCCGCGCCGCGTTCGAAGAACGCAACTGTATCATAACCGCCGATAGCGACCCCTGCGCGAGAGGAGAAAACAGCAGCATCCGCCCGCACCGCACCCGGCAGGGACATCAGCATCACCGCAACGGCCATCAGGACCAGACGCAAGGCCACATTGCACTCCATTCACTTCCTGCAACAGACTTCGGACTCTGCCGCACCGCTCCGCCTTTGCAAAGACGGCATACGCAGATGTGATCATGCTGTGACGGCCGGCGCCGCGGCCCTAGCGGGCGATTGAGGCATAAAGCGCGATTGCGGCCGCATTGGACACATTGAGCGAGCCAAAGCCGCCCGCGGCGTCAATCTTGACCAGCCCGTCAACGGTCTCCTTGGTTTTCTGCCGCAGCCCCGGCCCTTCGGCGCCCAGCACCAGTGCCACAGGCAGGTGCTTCTTGCCATCCAGGGCGGCCTCGACGGTCTGATCCGCCTCGCCGTCCAGCCCCAATACGATGAAGCCCATGCGCTGCAGCTCGGTGATGGTGTCAGACAGGTTGCGCATCCGCAGATAGGGCTGGCGTTCCAGCGCGCCGCTGGCGGTTTTGGCCAGCGCCCCGGTTTCCGGCGCCGAATGGTGGCGCGTGCCGATCACCGCGCTGGCACCCAGCACCTCGGCCGAGCGCAGGATGGCGCCGACGTTATGCGGATCGGTCACCCGGTCCAGCAGCAGCACCCGCGGCGCCTCGCGGCCGATGCAATTGTCGGCCAGCCCGCCCCAGTTCAACGGCTTCACTTCCAGCGCGGCGCCCTGATGCACCGACTGCGCATCAATCGGCGGATTGAACTTGCGCGGGTCGATCACCTCGGCCTCGACGCCCGAGGCCGCAATCGCATCGGACAGTTTCACTTCGGCGTTCATGGTCACCATCAGGCGCAGTTTTTCCCGCTGGGGATTCATCAGCGCATCGCGCACCGCATGCAGCCCGAACAGCCATACGGTTTCTGCCGAAGCGGCCTTTTTGGACTGTTCTTTTTCGACGACCCATTTGGGTTTCTTGGACATTTTGCTCTCCAGCAGAAAGAATTTCCGGGCGCTTTGAAAAACTTGCGATTTTCCTGTTGACGCCCGTTTGGCCTGCTAGTAATCACGCCTCCACGTCAGGTGCAACACTCACCTGACAGTGGGCGACAGGCCGCAAGGTGTGGCAGGGGACTGTAACTCCCTCGCGGAGACGCACGCCTGGTTCGATTCCAGGGTCGCCCACCATCTTCTCTCTTTTACAGACCGGACGATGGTGGTTCAGCTGCAGGCTGAACAGGCTGTACGCCGCCCGGCACAGCAAAAAGCCCGCATGAAGTTCGCGGGCTTTCCGGTTGATTTAGAATGCGAATGTGCCGGTCAGGCGGTTTCGGCCACGGCTTGGCCTGCCCAGGCGATCAACGCGTCCAGATTCGGCCCCGCCTCCACCGCCATGCCGTCGGCAAAAGCCTGGAACGGCTCCACATTCATTTTGTTGACGCCGGAAATCACCGGAATGCCCAATGCCAGCGCCTCCCCGATGATGGGGCGCATGCCGCGTCCGTCGGCCTCATGCTTGCCGAATTTATTGACGATCATCAGCTGCGGCCGCGGGTCGGATTGCAGCGCAGCCGAGACCTTTCCGACCGCCCGTTCCAGCGCTTCCGGGTTCAGCCGGCAGCCGCGAGCACCTGCGCCCAGGGATTGCGAAATCCGGATGGTTTCGCCGTCTGGCAGAACCCGCACATCCATGTCGCAGAGCTCCTTGTCGTAGCATTCCACATTGGTCTGCACGATGCCCGCCAGGCGAAAGCCCTTGGCTTGCAATTTCTCTGCCAGCTCACTCAGCAATCGGTCGGTGGCACCGCGTTCTTGGGTCATCACATAGGCCAGGTGCATCGGTTGTTCTCTCCAGTCTCGTGTCTTTTTATAGGTGGTCATACGGCGTGCAGGGTCAACCCCTACCAGGACAGAGGCTGATAGCCGATGACCGGCGCATGCAGGATCAGCAGGACCAGGAAAACCGCTGCCGCCAGCACCGCCTCAAGCATTGCAGGGCGCAGGCGGGCCAGGTTCAGCCGTGCGGTATTGCGGCTGAGACGGTTCCATTCGCCCTGCCCCAGCCGGCGCCGTGTGCGGCTGTCGATCAGTGCCATGCCGATCCAGGCAAACCCCGCGAACAGGCCGAACAGGATCACATGCGCCAGATCGCCATTGGCCAGCAGATGCGCCCCGGCCCACAGCGCCATCGCGGCCAACAGCGGGTGGCGGCTGACCGCCAGAATGCCGGGATCCGCCGGATCAAAGGCCCGCAGCCCCAGGCCGCCGAAACTGAACGGGTTCTGCCGCATCATCCCCGCCACAGCCAGCAGGCAGGCCAGCGGCATCAGCAGAAGCGGCGCCCAGCGGAAGAGGTTCCAGTGGGGCAGCACCCCGGCATTAGGCGCCCGTGCCGCCGCCACCACCAGCCAGGCCAGGATTGCCAGCGACAGCAGGCTGTAGGCGGTGAAGTAGCCGCGCAGTCCCAGGCGTCGCACCAGCCAGGGCCGCACCGGCGGGCGCACCGGGATCGCGTGGCTGAGCAGAAACAGTGCCAGCGCCGCGGTGAATTCAAGCCAGCCCATCGGGGTTTCTCCAGAATTAGATCAGTCTTGATTGCAGCTATACGCGGGCGGGCAGTATAGAACGTTGCCCCAGATCAAAAAAGGGCGCCGCTGGGGCGCCCTTCTCATGTCTCTGCAGCCAGGCTTACAGCCCCAGCGCCTTGCGCCGCTCCTCCGCAAAGCCCTGCACCATGCGGTCGGCAATCAGCGCCAGGATCGCCATCGCCGCCCCGGCAGAAATGCCCAGCCCGACATCCGCCTGCCCCAGCGCCAGATAGATCGACTGGCCCAGGCCGGTGGTTCCGATCAGCGCCGCAATCACCAGCATCGCAAAGGCGTATAGGATGGTCTGGTTCAGCCCCAGCAGGATCGACGGCGCCGCATAGGGCGCGCGGATGTCCTTGAGCATCTGCCATTTGGTGGCGCCGGAGGCAGTTGCGGCCTCGATCATCTCCTCCGGCGTTGCGACCAGCCCATGCCGGGTGTAGCGGATCATCGGCACGATGGCATAGGCGATGATCGCCAGGAAGGCCGAGAACTCGCCGATCTGGAACACCATCAGCACCGGGATCAGGAAGACAAACAGCGGGATCGTCTGCAGCATGTCGCAGATGGGGCGCACCACCCGCCACAGGCCCGGCGACACCGCCGAGGCAAGGCCGATGGCGCCGCCCAGCACCGCGCAGGCAAACACCGCAGCACCGGAGAGATACAGCGACAGCAGCGCCCGCTCCCACAGGCCGGAGATCAGGATGGTGCCCAGCAGGACCACGGTCAGGATCGCCAGCCCGCGCCCGCCGGCCACCCAGCCCAGCGCCCCGGCGCCGACCAGCACAAAGGGCCAGGGCAGCTGCGAGATCCCCGTTTCCAGCATGCCGGCGGCAATCAGCAGCATCACGCCCAGCGCCAGCTGGCCGCGCAAGGCCAGGACCAGCCCCGCAGCGGCGGCCGCCGCAAACAGTCCCAGGCTCATCGCCGGAGTCCAGGCAAAGCCCCAGGTAAAGGGCAGCACCGCCTGATCCAGCCCGATCCGCAGCGGCAGCAGCACATAGAACAGCACGTTGGTCTTCAGCGCCGTCAGCGCGTCGGCATTTGCAGTGGTAAAGGCCGACAGCCCCCTGTCCACACTGTCCGCCACCGGGTTGAACAGGGCATAGGCGCCGGGCTGCTGAAGGCTGCCCCAGAAGGCCGCACTCGCCACCGCGCCGATGGCCAGGATGCCCCAGGCAATTCGCGGGTCGTGTTTCTCGCGCCGGTCTTCGGTCAGGGTGCCGCTCATCCGGTCGATCAGGATTGCAAAGATCACGATCACCAGCCCCGCCAGCAGGCTTTGCCCGAACTGCGCCTTGCGCATGGTCAAAAGGACCTCCCAGCCGATATCGTCAAAGCCGCCGATCACGGCGGCGATGATCACCATCGACAGCGCCGCCATCAGGCATTGGTTGACACCCACCATGATCTGCTGCCCGGCGGAGGGGATCTCGCACTGGAACAGCTGCTGCAGCCGGGTGCCGCCGGCCATGACGGCGGCTTCCTTGATCTCGGGCTCCACCCGCTCCAGCCCAAGCAGCACATTGCGGGCCATTGGCGGCGCGGCATAGATGGCCGACGCGATCAGTCCGACCACCGGGCCAAAGCCGAACAGCACCAGCAGGGGGGTGAGATAGGCAAAGGTCGGAACCGTCTGCATGATGTCCAGCAGCGCCTGCACCGGTTTGCGGATCTTCGGGTATTCATTGGCCAGGATGCCGATGCCGCCGCCGATGATCAGCGCCAGCGGCACCGAGACGGCGACCAGCGCCAGCGTGTTCATGCTCTCGGGCCAATAGCCCGACGCCAGCACGAACCCCAGACCCACAATGGCCATCAGCGCCATCCGCACCCCGCCCAAGGTCCAGGCCAGTGCCGTGGCGGCGCAGATGACCAGCGGCCAGGGGGCGTTGCTCAGCACATAATTGGCGGCTTCCATCGGATAGAACATCAGCGCCGAGAAGCCGCGCGCGGCGGGTTTGACCGATGCCAGCAGCCAGTCCATCGCCGCCCCGACCCAATCGGTCGCGGGCAGCACCCAGGCGGCGGGAAATTTCACCAGCCACGGCAGGCTGCCTTCCAGAGCCAAGCACAGCGCCCCCGCCGCCGCCGCGATCAGCGCCGCCGCGGCGCCTTTTGTCAGCCCCTTCATCAGCCCTGCTCCACCTGCAGCGCCGCCGCCAGGTCTGCCGGGTTCACAACGCCAACCAGCTGGCCGTCAGCGGAGCGGACCGGCACCGGTTCGTACAGCTCCATGCAGCGTGCCAGGGCGGCATCCAGCGTCATGTCCTGACGCAGGCCGGGATCATCGGCGCCATAAACCAGCTCCGCGCCGGTTTCCATCACCGAGGCCACACGGGCATGGCGGCCCTTGGCCACATCCTTGGAGAACTCGCGCACATAATCATCCACCGGGCGCAGCACGATGTCGGCCGGCGTGCCGATCTGCACGATCCTGCCATCGCGCATGATGGCAATACGGTCGGCGAGCTTCAGCGCTTCGTTGATGTCATGGGTGATGAAGACGATGGTGGTCTTCAGCTTGGCCTGGATCTCAAGGAATTCATCCTGCAGCTGGCGCCGGATCAGCGGGTCGAGGGCCGAGAACGGCTCATCCAGGAACCAGACCGAGCAATCCGCCACCAGAGACCGGGCAATGCCGACCCGCTGGCGCTGGCCGCCGGACAGCTCGCGCGGGTAGTGGTGTTCGCGTCCGCCCAGGCCGACCAGCTCAATCACTTCCTGCGCCTTGGCCAGCCGCTGCTTCTTTTTCATCCCCTGCACCCGCAGCGGATAGGCGGTGTTTTCCGCCACTGTCATATGGGGAAACAGACCGAAGTGCTGAAACACCATGCCCAGCTTCTTGCGCCTGAGTTCGATCAGCCGCTTGGGGCTGGCCTCGACGATGTTTTCGCCGTCGATCCGGATCTCGCCGCCGGTTGGGTGCAGAAGATGCGAGATGCAGCGGATCAGGGTCGACTTGCCGGAACCTGACAGCCCCATGATCACAAACAACTCCCCTTCATTCACTTGAAAGGAAGCATTCTGAACCGCCGGGATCAGCCCCCTGCGGCGCAGCTCCCCGGCAGCGTCATGCGGCGAGTGATGGTTTGCCAGCACCTCTTTCAAGGCGCTGCCTGCGTCATTGCCAAACACCTGCCAGACATTCCGGCAGGTGATGGCGGGCGTGCCGGTGCCGGCTTCGGGGCCGCTCACTGGGCAGGGCTCACTTGATCGCGGCGTCGACAACCGGGCGCCACTTGGCCTCATTCTCGGCCATCCAGGCAGCAACCACCTCTTCGACCTTGCCGCCGTCCACATCAATCGCCCCCATCATCGGCTGCTGGTCTTCCACAGCCAAAGTGTAATTCGACAGGATCTCATAGGCTGCAGGCCAGGTTTCCTCAGTGCCGGACCAGGCCGCCTTGAAGATGCGCGAGGGCGAGAAATCGCAGTCGTTCACCGCGTTCGGGTTCGGGCCCCAGGCCGGATCAGTGAAACAGGCCTCTTCGCCCGGCGGCAGATCGACAAATTTCACATCATAGGCCGACATCGCCCAATGCGGCTGCCAGAAGGTGACCAGCAGCGGCGTCTTGCGTTCAGTCGCAGCGCGCAGTTCAACGATCAGAGCGGCCTCAGAGCCCGCAGGCACGGCCTTGAACGGCAGGTCCAGCCCGGCCATGCGGTCAGCGCCCGGCGTGCCCCAGTCGGCGGGGTAATCCACCAGGCGGCCATTGGGCAGGGTTTCCGCGGTGGCGAACTGCATCGCGCAGTCCCTCAGCGCTTCCCAGGCCGGCAGGCCGGGGCACATCTCGGCCACATGGGCCGGATAGGCGATGCCTTCGCGCGCGTTCAGCTCCAGATCGCCGAGTTCGACCACGGTGCCCTCTTCGATCTTCTTGGCATATTCATCCGAGACGTTCGACGACCAGATTTCCAGCGTCGCGTGAATGTCGCCATCGGCAATCGCCTGGAACTGGTTCATCATCCCGGCCGAGACAAATTCCACGTCATAGCCCGCGGCCTCCAGCATACCGGCGGCGATATGGGTGGTCACATGCTGTCCGGTCCATTCGTTGACCGCCAGCTTGATCGGCTGGCTGGTATCGCCGAGTTCCGCCGCCGAGGCAAAACCCGCAGCAACCGTCATCGAGGCAGCGCTCAGCGCCAGCGCATATCCTTTGAAGTTCATTGTTCTACTCCCTGTCAGTGGTCTTGCGCCGCCGATTGTCCGGCTTGGCGCCTGTTTTGGAACCCGGCGGTTCATGGCTGCCGCTGGCCTTGCGGCTGGTCTTGGTGCTGTCAGCAGGCGCCCATGTTCCAAGTGTGGCCGGGGATAATGCAAGTATTGGAACATATTGCGACGGTTTGTCGAGCAGATGCGGCAGGAAACGCGAAATATTCCGATTGCCGCTTTAAGTTCTTGTGCAAGCAGACAAGTTCCGGAAGCACCCTGCTCGGCGCAACTGACGCCTGCATCCGGCATAGCCCGGCCGCGGATACCGCTTCAAGGCGTTCCGCACAAACAACAGCAGCGCCCCCGCCTGGGACGGGAGCGCTGAAACCGGAAACCGGGTCTGGCGGGTCAGGACCGGCCCTTGCCGGTGGCCTCCTCGACAATCGGCATCCACTTGGCGCGGTTCACTGCCAGCCAGCCGCGGGCCGCGCCCTGCGGGGTTTCGCCCCGGACATCCACCAGCCCGATCAGCGGCTGCTGGTCCCAGATGCTCAGCTCGTAGTTCTTCAGGATCTCATGGGCTGCCGGCCAGCGCGCCTTGAAACCGGACCAGCTCGCCTTCATCACCCCGCCGCGGTAAAAGTCGCAATCGCCGGTGGCCTTGGGGTTCGGGCCCCAGGACGGATCAGTGAAACAGGCAGGCTCCGGCTTGGGCAGGCGCAAAAATTGCAATGCATAAGATGACATGGCCCAATGCGGCGCCCAGAAGGTGGCGATCACCGGGCGCTTTTCCCTGTAGGCGTTCTGGAATTGCTCAACGATCGCGGCCTCGGAGTCAGCGGCAACCACATCAAACGGCAGGCCCAGCGCCCGGATCCGGTCCGCCCCGGGCGACCCCCAGGATTCCGGATAGGCGACGTAGATACCGCGCTTGCCCTTGCCATCTGCCGAGAAGATACCTGCGCAGTCGCGCAGCGCCTCCCAATCCGGCAGGCCGGGGCACATCTGCGCCACATAAGGCGGGAAAACCACACCATTGCGGGCGTCCAGCCCCATGTCGCCCAGCTCCTCGACGCCGCCGGCATCGCGCGCGGCGTAATAGTCCTCCGGGCCGCTGGTGGTCCAGATCTCCATCAGCGCGTGGACATCCCCTGCGGCCAGCTCGTCATAAATGGCGGCCGGATCCGACTCCACGTATTCAACGGTATAGCCCGCCTCTTCCAGCATGCCGCCGGCGATGTATGTCGACAGATGCTGGCCGGTCCAGTTGTTCAGCGACAACCGGATCGGCGTCCCCGCATCCCCCATGTCGGCTGCGTGAACAGCCCCTGAAACCGCCAGCGCCCCCAGCGCTGCCGCAAACGCTTTGAATTTCATTAGCGTCACTCCCGTACTGCCAGTATTTCCATGCGCCGCACCCCCGGGCACGGCTCTGCATCCGGTATAGCGGGCGGGAGTTGACAAAGGTTAACGCGCGGCCGGAAGCGGCAGCCCTATGGCGGGGAAAAAACCTAAAACTTGCCTCAACCGCGAGGCGCGCGCTCTGGCTGCCTTGGCCGGTTAGCCGGTCCTGCGCGCCGCCAGCAGCACCGGATCGTAGGTCAGCGGCAGCTTGCCGCCCCGGCCGAAGCGCTGCCGGTAGCTGTCCTCGAATTCCTGCAGCCGCCCGCGGCTCCAGCTTTGCTGGGCGTGGCCGTTGACGCCGGTCCGGCGCAGGTGTTTCAGCAGGTCCAGGGCGGTATCGAACTCCAGCACTGCCGGCTGCTGCCTGACGGCCTGAATCTCCACCCCTTCCGGCAGCATGGACGGCCATTCCCCGGCATCCAGATAGCTGGGTGCGGCGGCGGCCGACCCCAGCGCAGCCAGCTCGCGGAACTGGTTGCGGCCAAAGCCGGACAGCGCCAGCCAGCCGCCGGGTTTCAGCCGCGCCGCCAGCCGGGCCGTCAAGGCCGGCAGGTCCGCGATCCACTGAACAGTCGAGGCTGAGGCGATCAGGTCAAACTGCTGCGGCAGCGGCAGGGTCTCGACAGCGCCGGCCTCAAACCGGGACTGCGCCGGGGCTGCGTCCCCCAGCGCCTGCAGCACCTGTGCGGCCTCCGGCACCAGGTCATTCAGCAGCAGGCTGCCGGCCGTGAACCGCTGCAGCAAGTGCCGGGTCAGATGGCCGGTGCCGCAGCCGAACTCCAATACAGCCTCGAACCGGCGGGGCGCGCCCTGCGCCTGCAGCAGACCGGCAAGCTGCGCTGCAATGTCCGCCTGCACGGATGCGGTGCCATGATAGCTTTGCAGCCCGCGGCGGAAGCTTTGGCGCACACGTCCCTGATCCAGCTGAGGCGGCAGCGTGTCTTTCACTGGAACAGCTCCTCCCAGTGCGTGAAACGGTCAAATGGCGCATGCGGCGCATCCAGGTGCGAGACGTTCTGCCCTGCCCAGGCCCGTGCCAGGTTGGCCGGCGGGAATATCTTGTCGCCGGAGCTGATCCAGACGCTGTCAAAACGGATCTGCGGCGCATCCCCGCGGCGCTCAACCGCCAGGAGCTCCGTACGGCGCGCCTCCACGTCCAGCGCCTCGGCCTTTTGCGCAGCGCCGAACACGCGGGTCAGAAACCTTTGATAGCCTTCCAGGCTCAGCGTCTCAAGTGTCCTGCGGAAGACCGCAGGCGGAATGCCCGCGCCGCGGTTCACCGGCTTCAAACTGCCGTTCACCGCCGCCTTGCGCCGGAACGGGTCGGGCCGCCCCAGCTGCCAATGGCCATAAGAGGCGACGCCGAAAGACCAAGCCAGCAGGCTGACCTGCTGGTAGCCGGACAGGTCCGGCAATTCCGCGTCCAGATCGGTGTAACCGCTGGCAAACAGGATGTCCTGCGCGCCGTCCAGATGCCAGAACACCTCCGGCCCCACAGCCCAGCCGCCGAAGACCACGATGGCCTCGGCCGCACTGTTCTGTTTGAGCCAGCGGAATTCCATCGCTACAGCTCCCGCGCCAGCCGCAGCATGCCCGCGGTGATTTCGCTCAGCTGATCCGGGGACGTGATGAAGGGCGGCATGGTATAGATGTTCTTGCCGAACGGGCGCAGGAAGACGCCCACGTCATGCGCCCGGGCATGGGCTTCGTCCGCCGAGACCGCGTGCGTCATCTCGATGACACCGATCGCGCCCAGAACCCGCACATCCGCCACATTCGGCAGATCCCGCGCAGGCGCCAGTTCAGCCAGCATCTGATCGCCGATCGCGGCAACGGTGCCGCGCCAGTCCTGCCCGGTGAGCAAATCCAGCGAGGCCTTGGCCGCCGCGCAGGCCAGCGGATTGGCCATATAGGTCGGCCCATGCATGAAGATCCCGGGATTGCCGCCGCCGACCCCTTCGGCGACGCGGTCGTTCGTCATGGTGCAGGCGAATGAGATATGCCCGCCGGTCAGACCCTTGCCGAGGCAGATGATGTCCGGCTCCACGGTGCAGAACCCGGTCGCGAACAGCTCCCCCGTGCGGCCGAAGCCGGTGGCGATCTCGTCAAAGATCAGCAGGATGCCCAGCTCATCACACAGGGCACGGGCCTGGTTCAGATATTCGGGATGGTAGAAATACATGCCGCCGGTGCCCTGCACCACGGGTTCCAGAATGAAGGCGGCGATGCGATCTGCGTTGGCCTCCAGCACCGCGCGCAGCGCGCCCAGCCCGTTTTGCGCCGGATCATTCACCCAGTCCTCATGGATGCGGATCGGCGGGCGGCTGACGAAATGCTGCACGCTCAGCGCGCCCTGGAACAGGTGGTGCATGCCGGTGTCGGGGTCGCAGACGCTCATCGCCTTCCAGGTATCCCCGTGATAGCCGGAGCGGATGGTGGCAAACTCCTTGCGCCCGGGCTGGCCGATGGCGTGCTGGTACTGCACTGCCATTTTCATCGCCACCTCGACCGAGACTGAGCCCGAGTCGCAGTAGAAGATGCGGCTGAGGCTTCCGGGCGTGATTTCCAGCAGCTTGCGGCCAAGATCAATGGCAGGATCATGGGTCAGCCCGCCAAACATCACATGCGGCAGGGTGTCGAGCTGGTTGTGGATGGCTTTGGTGATCGCCGGGTTCCTGTGGCCGTGCATCATGCACCACCAGGACGACATGGCGTCGATCAGCCGGGTGCCATCATCGAGGGTGATATGCACGCCCTCCGATTCCTTGACCACAAAAGTCGGGCCGGGTTTGGCGACGTTGGTGTAGGGGTGCCAGAGGTGCTGCTGGTCGAACTCCAGCTGGGTGAGCTCCGCCGTCATGCCGGATCTCCCTTGCTCAGCGCCTCGCGGATCAGGTCGAGGTTGATATTCTCGGCAAAGGTCGTGGCCAGCGCCTCGGCGCCCTCTTCGGGGCGCGTTGCGCCTGGACCGCCCGCAGCCGGGCCGCCTGCGTCACTTCCGACACCCGGTGCGCTGCGCAGCGTCTCGATATAGGGCAGCCGCCCCAGATGCGCCGCCTTGCCGAACTGGCAGATGGTTTCCTCCACCTCGGGTTCCGGGTTGCCGATGAAGGCCACGCCCACCACGTCGCAGCCTGCATCCCGCAGTGCCTTCAGCGACAGCAGCGTGTGGTTGATCGTGCCCAGCTGGGTGCGCGCGCACAGGATCACCGGGGCGCCCCAGCGCGCAATCAGGTCCAGATACAGCGCGCGCCGGTTCAAGGGCACCATCAGCCCGCCCGCGCCCTCGGCCACCAGCACGCCGTCCACTTGGGGCAGTTCCAGCGTGTCCGGGTCGATCTCTGCCTCCTCGGCCTCGGCCGACAGATGCGGCGAGGCGGGCAGTTGCAGCAGATAACCTTCCGGCAGCGCCGGGCGGCCGGACAGGCGGGTGACGATCTGGCTGTCGGTTTCCTCTTCCAGCCCGGATTGCACGGGTTTCCAATAGGTGGCCTCCAGCGCCTGCACCAGCCCGGCAGAGAAGATGGTCTTGCCGATGCCGGTGTCGGTTCCGGTCACGATCAGCGTGTTCATGGGCGTCATGGACGTCATGGGCTTGCCTCCAGTTCGCGGGCGAGGTCTTCGAACATCGCGGTGATGACCTCTGCCCCCGTATTCAACGTGATCGACAGCCGCAGCCGTGCGGTGCCACGCGGCACTGTCGGCGGGCGGATGCCGCGAATGTCATAGCCCTGCGCCTGCATGGCCGCAGCCAGCCCCATTGTGCGCTTATCATCACCGATCACCACCGGCAGGATCTGGCTTTGAAAGCCCTCCAGCCCGCACAGGCGTCTGGCCTCTGCTTGGGCATGGGTGATCCCCTGCCACGCCTGATCGCGGCGGGCGGGGTTCTGCTGCAGCTCCTGTAAGGCCGCGCGCACCAGCGCCGCGTTCAACGGCGACGGCGCGGTGGCAAAGATGAACCCGCGCGCCTTGTTGATCAGCGTCTCGATCAGCACTTTCTGGCCGCAGATCAGCGCGCCGGACGCGCCCAGCGCCTTGCCGCAGGTGTGCAGGGACAGCACGTTGGGGCGGTTGGCTATGCCATGCGCCAGCCCGCGCCCCAGATCGCCGAAGACGCCGGTGGAATGCGCCTCGTCCACCACCAGCACGGCACCCTCGGCATCCGCCAGCGCCATCAGCGGTTCCAACGGGGCCTGATCGCCATCCATGGAATAAACGGCCTCAACCGCGATCCAGACCTGTCCCGTGCCGCCACCTGCGCGCCAGTCGCGCAGCACCCGCCCAGCGTCAGCAGCATCGCCATGGTCAAAGCTGCGTGTCTCGGCGCGGCCCAGCCGCATGCCGTCATGGGTGCTGGCATGGATCAGCGCATCATAAAGCACCAGATCGCCCTGCTGCGGCAGGGTGGCAAAGATCGCCTGATTGGCGGTGAAGCCGCCGCCCATGAACAGCGCCGCCTCGGTGCCGAAAAACGCCGCTGCCTCAGCCTCCAGCCGCTGGTGTTCGGCGTCATTGCCGCGCAGCAGGCGCGAGCCGCCCGCGCCCACCGGCACACCGCGCGCCAGCGCGTCAGAGGCGGCGGTGCGCAGCACGTCGCTGCCCGCCAGACCCAGATAGTCATTGGAGGCAAAGTCATGCCCGTCCCGCGGCATCAGCTGCCGGAAGCGCCCGCGGCTGCGCAGCGCTTCCAGCGACTTTTCATGCCTCGGGAAGGCGCCCGCCATCAGCGGCTGCCGTCACATCCCACCGCCATTGCGGTGATGCCCAGACGGTCGAACAGCTGCTGGTCCTTGTCCTCTTCCGGGTTGTCGGCGGTCAGCAGCGTGTCGCCGACAAAGATCGAGTTGGCACCGGCAAAGAAGCACATCGCCTGCATCTCGTCCGACATGTCGGTGCGGCCTGCGGACAGGCGCACGTGGGATTTCGGCATCAGGATGCGGGCCAGCGCCACCGAGCGGACAAATTCGATCGGGTCCAGCTTTTCCACATCGGCCAGCGGCGTGTCGGCGATCGGGATCAGCATGTTGACCGGCACCGAGTCGGGATGCGCTTCCAGCGTTGCCAGCGCCAGCATCATGTCGATGCGGTCCAGCTGCTGCTCGCCCATGCCGACGATACCGCCGGAGCACACCTTGATACCCGCCTCGCGCACCCGGTTCAGGGTGTCGATCCGGTCCGCGAAGGTGCGGGTGGTGATGATTTCGGAGTAGTAGCGCTCGGAGGTGTCGATGTTGTGGTTGTAGTAATCCAGCCCGGCATCGCGCAGGCGGAACACCTGTTCCTCTTCCAGCATGCCCAGGGTCATGCAGGTTTCCATACCCAGATCCTTGACGCCCTGCACCATCGCCTCAAGTGCCGCCATATCGCGGTCCTTGGGCGAACGCCAGGCGGCGCCCATGCAATAGCGTGTCGCGCCGCCTTCTTTGGCTTTCCTGGCCTCGGCGATCACCCGCTGCACCTCGATCAGCTTGGAGGCCGACAGCTGGGCACCGTTGCGCGCCGACTGCGAGCAATAGGCGCAATCCTCGGCGCAGCCGCCGGTCTTGATGCTCAGCAGCTTGGATTTCTGCACCTGGTTGGGGTCGAAATACTGCCGGTGCACTGTGTGCGCCTGAAACAGCAAGTCCATAAAGGGCTTGTTGTAAATCGCTTCCGCTTCTTCGCGGGTCCAGTCGGTGCGGATGGGTGCAGCGTCCAGCATGCTGTCTCCTGTTCTCGTATACCTGTTGGCCATGCGCGGATGGCGTTGCTGGTTTTTATAGATAATTTCATGACCCGCGATCAAGCATCAAAGCTGCGCCGCAGCGATTTGCCCCGCAATTTAACCAACACACCACACAACGCCATGATTTTAATAAATAAAAATAATCTACAAAGATTCCGGTTGACGCGCCCCCTGCGCCTCCCCTACCCCTAAAGCCACGCAGGGGAGTCCCGCCAAGGGGACTGAGAGGCGTCATGGTGCGGGGCAACCCGAACCGGCGGCGCGACCCTTTGAACCTGACCCAGTTGATACTGGCGTAGGAAGCAAGGACGCGCCTTTTGCCCCCTGTCCCCGCGGGGACAGCCGTTTGAAACGGGCGCACTCCGGTAAAGCAGGCCCCGCGCCTGCCGGTTTCCCAAGCCACACCTCATCTGGTGTCTTTTCTGAGTTTTCGGCTTTGAGGAGCACCACAATGAACGTCCCCAATCCCAAGATCACCACGGGCGCCTTGCCCGCGTCGCGCAAGATCTACGTCAACGGCGAGGTCCACCAGGACATCCGCGTGCCGATGCGGGAAATCTCCACCCACCCCACCGCGGGCGAAGCGCCGCTGCCGGTCTATGACAGTTCCGGCCCCTATACCGACCCCGACGTGCTGACCGATATCCGCCAGGGCCTGCCGCAACTGCGCCGCCAGTGGATCGAAGCGCGCGGCGATGTCGAGACATACCAGGGCCGCGACGTGAAACCCGAGGATAACGGCTTTGTCGCGGGCGACCGGCTGACGCCTGAATTCCCGGTTAAACCTGCCCCCTTGCGCGGCAAGGAGGGCGCCGCACCGACCCAGCTCGCCTATGCCCGCGCCGGCATCATCACCGCCGAGATGGAATACGTCGCGATCCGCGAAAACCAGCTGCGCGAACTGTCGCCCTGCCACGGCACGCGCGACGGCAATGATTTCGGCGCCAATATCCCCGACTACGTGACGCCGGAATTCGTGCGGTCCGAGATTGCCGCCGGCCGCGCCATCATACCGGCCAACATCAACCATCCGGAAATCGAGCCGATGATCATCGGCCGCAACTTCCTGGTGAAGATCAACGCCAATATGGGCACCTCCGCCGTCACCTCCTCGATGGAGGAAGAGGTCGACAAACTGGTCTGGTCGATCCGCTGGGGCGCCGACACGGTGATGGACCTGTCGACGGGCCGCAACATCCACAACACCCGCGAGTGGATCGTGCGCAACAGCCCCGTGCCGATCGGCACCGTGCCGATCTATCAGGCGCTGGAAAAGGTGAATGGCATCGCCGAGGACCTGACCTGGGAAGTGTTCCGCGACACGCTGATCGAACAGGCGGAACAGGGCGTCGATTATTTCACCATCCATGCCGGCGTGCGGCTGCACATGGTGCCGATGACGGTGGAGCGGGTGACCGGGATCGTGTCGCGCGGCGGCTCGATCATGGCCAAGTGGTGCCTGCACCACCACAAGGAAAGCTTCCTGTACGAGCATTTCGAGGAAATCTGCGACATCTGCCGCCAGTATGACGTCTCCTTCTCGCTGGGCGACGGTCTGCGCCCCGGCTCCATCGCTGACGCCAACGACGAGGCACAGTTTGCCGAGTTGGAAACCCTCGGGGAACTCACCAAGATTGCCTGGGCCAAGGATTGCCAGGTGATGATCGAAGGGCCGGGCCATGTCGCCATGCACAAGATCAAGGAGAACATGGACAAGCAGCTGGAGTGCTGCCACGAGGCGCCCTTTTACACGCTTGGCCCGCTGACCACCGATATTGCGCCGGGCTATGACCACATCACCAGCGGCATCGGCGCCGCGATGATCGGCTGGTTCGGCTGCGCCATGCTGTGTTACGTGACGCCGAAGGAACACCTCGGCCTGCCCGACCGCGATGACGTGAAGACCGGTGTCATCACCTACAAGATCGCCGCCCATGCCGCCGATCTGGCCAAGGGGCTGCCGGGTGCCCAGCGCCGCGACGATGCGCTGTCCCGCGCCCGGTTCGAGTTCCGCTGGGAGGATCAGTTCAACCTGTCGCTGGACCCGGATACAGCGCGGGAGTTCCACGACCAGACCCTGCCCAAGGAAGCCCACAAGGTGGCGCATTTCTGCTCCATGTGCGGGCCCAAGTTCTGCTCGATGCGGATCAGCCACGACATCCGCGCCGAAGCGCAGAAGGAAGGCATGGAGGCGATGGCCGCCAAGTTCCGCGAGGGCGGCGAGCTCTATGTGCCGGCCGCCGAGGCCGCAGCGGCCAAGACGGAACCGGCGGAATGATCACCATCGCAGGCGCGGGCCTTGCCGGCCTCGCCTGCGCCTATGAGCTGGCGCAGCGCGGGGCGCGGGTCACGGTCTATGAACGGGGCGAAACCCCCGGGGCCGGCAGCGTCGCGCGCTTTGCCGGCGGCATGCTGGCGCCCTGGTGCGAACGCGAAAGCGCCGAGGAGCAAGTGATAACTCTCGGCAGCCGCGCCTTTGATTGGTGGGCCAGGGTCACGCCGGTGCACAGGCGCGGCACGCTGGTGGTGGCGCCTGTCCGCGACCGGGCGGAGCTGACCCGCTTTGCCCGCCGCACCACGGGCCATCGCAGCGTCGGCGGGGCGGAGATCGCGGCGCTGGAACCGGTGCTGGCGGGGCGGTTCGGGCAGGGGCTGCTGTTTGAGCGGGAGGCGCATCTGGACCCGCGGCGCGCCTTGCGCGATCTGAGCGCCAAGGTGCAGGAAATGGGGGGTGACATCCGCTATGGCACCGCTGCCCCGGCGGGTGTCACACTGGATTGCACCGGCATGGCTGCGCCCCTGCCCGGTCTGCGCCCCGTACGCGGCGAAATGGCTGTCCTGCACTGCCCCGAGGTGGAGATCAGCCGCACCCTGCGTCTCTTGCATCCGCGGATGCCGCTGTACCTTGTTCCCCGCGGGGACGGGCATTTCATGATCGGCGGCACCATGATCGAAAGCAGCTCGGACCGGGCCATCAGCCTGCGCTCGCTCAGTGAGCTGCTGAATGCCGCCTTTACCCTGCATCCTGCCTTTGCAGAGGCCAGTGTGGTAGAGACCGGCGCAGGGCTGCGCCCGGCCTATCCCGACAACCTGCCGCGGCTGACCGAACAGGACGGCACGCTCTACCTGAACGGGCTTTACCGCCACGGCTTTCTGCTGGCGCCCGCGATGGCGCAGCAGGCCGCGGACCAACTGTTACCGGAGACATCGGATGAAAATCATCGTGAACGCCAAACCGCATGAGATATCCGCAACCGACCTGAAAGCGGCGCTGCACGAGCTGGGCTTTGCCTGCTCGTCCGTGGCGACTGCAGTGAACGGCACTTTTGTGGCCCGCGGCAACCGCGAAACGGTCCAGCTTAGCGAAGGCGACAGGCTGGAAGTGCTCGCCCCGATGCAGGGAGGCTGAGATGCAATTCTACGGAACAGATATCAGCTCCCGCCTGCTCCTGGGCACAGCGCAATACCCATCGCCTGCCATTCTGGCGGAGGCGGTGAAATCCAGCGGCTCCGGGATCATCACCGTCAGCTTGCGCCGGGAAAGCGCTGACGGCTCCGGCGCCGGCTTCTGGGACGGCCTGCGCGAGACCGGCTGCCGGATCCTGCCCAACACCGCAGGCTGCCATTCCGTGCAGGAGGCGGTGACCACCGCCCATATGGCGCGGGACCTGTTCGGAACGCCTTGGATCAAACTGGAGGTGATCGGCCATTCGGACACGCTGCAGCCGGATGTGTTCGGACTGGTCGAGGCGGCGCGGATCCTGAGCGATGAAGGCTTTCAGGTCTTTCCCTACACCACCGAAGATCTGGTGGTCGGCGAGCGGCTGCTGCAAGCGGGCTGCGAAGTCCTGATGCCATGGGGCGCGCCGATCGGCTCCGGCCAGGGATTGCGCAACCCCGATGCCCTGCGGGCGATGCGGGCGCATTTCCCTCAGGTGCCGCTGATTGTCGATGCCGGCATCGGGCGGCCTTCGGATGCTGCCCAGGCAATGGAGCTTGGCATGGATGCGGTGCTGCTGAATACCGCCGTCGCCAAAGCCGGCGACCCGGCCCGGATGGCTGCGGCGATGGCGCAGGCAATTGAGGCCGGGCGCGCGGGGTATGAGGCCGACCCGATGGAGCGGCGCGACATGGCGGTGCCCTCAACCCCCGTTCTCGGTTTGGCGGAGTTTGCATGATGGACCGTTTTTACCTGATCGCCAGCCACGTCGGCCGGCTGGAGCTGCTGGTGCCCCATGGGGCCAAGCTGGTGCAGCTGCGCATCAAGGATGAGCCTGAGACCGAAGTACGCCGCCAGATTGCGCGGGCGCGGGATTTCTGCGCAGTGCATGACGCCCAGCTGGTGGTGAATGACTTCTGGCAGGCGGCGCTGGATCTGAACTGCAACTTTGTCCACTTGGGGCAGGAAGACATGGACAATGCCGACTTTGCCGCGCTGCGCCGCAAAGGCGTGCGGTTTGGCTTGTCGACGCATGACGAAAGCGAGCTGGAGCGCGCCCTGTCCTTCGGACCTGCCTATGTGGCGCTGGGGCCGGTTTATCCGACGCTGCTGAAAAAGATGAAATGGGACCCGCAGGGGCTGGAGCGGGTGACGCGCTGGAAGCAGATGGCCGGGGAGACTCCTCTGGTCGCGATAGGCGGGCTGACGCCCGAGCGGCTGCCAGGGGTGTTTGCTGCAGGCGCCGACAGCGCGGCGGTAGTGACCGACATTCAGCTGGCTGATGACCCCGAGGCCCGCACCCGCGAATGGGTTGCGGCCTGCCGCGCATGAGCCGCTACGCGCGCCAGATGATCCTGCCAGATGTTGGCACTGAGGGTCAGGAACGGCTGGCCCGCGCGCATGTGCTGGTGGTCGGCGCCGGCGGGCTGGGCTGCCCTGTGCTGCTCTATCTGGGCGGCGCCGGGGTCGGCCGTATCACCGTGATGGACGGTGATACGGTGGAGGAGAGCAACCTGCACCGGCAGGTTCTTTATACCATGGGCGACCTTGGCCGGCCCAAGGCAGCGGCCGCGCGGCGGCACCTGCTGGCGGGTAATCCGTCGCTGCAGGTGACAGCGCAGGTTGCGCCTTTGGATGCAGCCAATGCTGCCGGGATGGTGGCGGCAGCTGATCTGGTGGTGGATGCAGCCGACAGCTTTGCGGTATCTTATGTCCTTTCGGATGAATGCCGCCGGCAGGGCAAGGTGCTGATCTCGGCCTCTGCCTTGGGGCAATCGGGGTATGCCGGGGGATTCTGCGGCGGCGGGCCGTCCCTGAGGGCGGTGTTCCCGGACCTGCCTGCGCGCGCAGCGACCTGTGCAACCGCGGGTGTCATGGGCCCGGCGGTCGGCATGATCGGCGCGCTGCAGGCGCAGCTGGCCCTGAAGTCCCTGCTGAATCATCAGCCGTCCCCGCGGGGACAGCTGTTTATTTTCCGGCTGGAGGACCTGCAGGTGAGCAGTTTCCGCTTTGACGGGGCCGATGAGCCGGAGGGCGCCCTGCCCTTTGTCGCGGCCTCGCAAATCACCGCGGCGGATACGGTGATCGAACTCCGCGATGCCGCCGAGGCGCCCGGCCTGCCCGCCCCCCGCGCCCGGCGGATTGCCCGGGCGGATCTGCTGGCGGCGGAACTGCCGCACAAGGGGCGGATCGTTCTGTGCTGCCGCACCGGCCTGCGCGCCTGGGCGGCGGCCGCGGACCTGAAGGCTGCGGGTTACGGCAACCTCGCCCTGCTGGCCGCAGGGCACAGCGCATGACTGTGATCCTGGCAATCGGCGGCACCGACAGCAGCGGCGGCGCCGGCCTGACCCGGGATACCGCCATGGCAGCCGGCCTTGGGACGGCAGTGCGCCCGGTTGTAACTGCGGTGACGGTGCAGACCGATGATGCGCTTCTGGCCATTCATCCCAGCCCGCCGCAGGCTGTTGCGGACCAAGCGCGCGCTGCCCTGGCAACACCGCCCGCACCCGGCGCCGTGAAGATTGGCATGCTGGGATCTGCCGGCGTGGCGGAGGCAATTAATGACGCCCTGCCCGCAGGCCTGCCCATCGTGCTGGACCCGGTGCTGAAAGCCTCTTCCGGCGGCAGGCTGATGGCGGCCGGCGGCTTTGGCGCCTTGCTGCAGCGCGCCGCCTTGGTCACGCCGAATCTGGCGGAGCTTGAAGTGTTATCCGGCTCGGCCGGCAGCATGGATGCGCAGGCGGCGCAGCTGCTTGCACAGGGGGCACGTGCGGTGCTGGTCAAAGGCGGCCATGGCACCGGCGCTGAAAGCATTGATGTGCTCTACACCGCCGAGGGCGCGGCAACGCCCTTTGCCGCGGCGCGGCTGCCGGGTTCCAAACGCGGCACCGGGTGCAGCCTGGCCACCGCGATCGCCTGCCGCTTGGCCAGGGGGGACACCCTGCCGGAGGCCTGCCGCCGGGGCAAAGCCGCCGTCCACCGCTGGCTTGGCTGCTGAAGCCTGGCAGGTCGCTGAGGGACGGTTCTGCGGCCGGGCCGGGGCGGCGCCGCCCGGCACGTATTTCTTGGTCCGGCCGGGGAGCAATCCTGCCCCCCATTGCCGGCCTTCGTCTTGGCGGAAGCGCGGAGGTCAACACGGCAATAGCATGTCATCCTGGCTTTGCTGCACAGATTGCGTGAAGGATTCACTGTGTGCATCCAGCGTGATAGCTGGAGGGCATGAGCCGTCGGGGCCCGGCGAAGTGCAAGACCACGAACTGGCCGTCTTGCAACACAGCACTGAAGCAACGCGGATCGCTGCCGATCTGGTTTGATCCCGAGATGGCCTGGACGCCGCCGCCGAGCGGCAGGCGCGGACGGCAGCGAAGTTTCACTGATGCGGCAATCCAGACCTGCCTTACCCTGAAGGTCCTGTCTGGCATGCCTTTGCGGCAAACCACCGGCGCCGTGCAATGCTTGTTGCGGCTGGCCGGGCTGGACTGGGCGGCACCGGATTTCAGTACCTTGCGCCGCCGCCAGAAAACGTTGAACGTCAGCCTGCCATATCGCGGCGGCAGCGGCCCGCTGAACCTCCTCACCCCCTCTCATGGTTTGCTAGCAAACCACTGCCGGGCAGCGGACAGCACCGGCATCAAGGCCGAGGGCGAAGGCGAAGGCGCGTGGAATGCCCGTGAACATGGTGGCCCCAAGCGGCGCATCTGGCGCAAAATACACATCGGGATCGGCGCAGAAACGTTGGAGGTTCGAACGGTCGAGGCCACCATCAGCAACATCGGTGATGCGCCCATGCGGCCCGGACTACTCAACCAAATTCCACCCGATCAAGACATCGGATCAGTCACAGCCGATGGAGCCTGTGACACCCGTAAGTGCCACGATGCAATTGCCGCGCGCAGCGCGCATGCCGTCATTCCTCCGCGCAAAAACGCCAAACCCTGGAAGCCGGCAAGCGCGGGTGCCATCGCACGGACCGAAGCTCTACGGGCCGCAAAATACCTGGGCCGCGCCCTATGGCGACGGTTGACTGGATACCAGCGCCGGCGCCGCGCCGGGATATGAGGAGGGTCTGAAAGTGATCGGGGGGATCATTTTCCCGGCGATTGGATGCATTGTGCAAAGCTGCTGGCGCAAAGCCTCATGGCGCGGGGCTCCGACCGCCAAGTTGCGGAAATCCAGGTCCGCATTGCCGTCCTTAATCGCGATACTGCTCTTGGCATACCTGTTGCCGAGCCCGCAGGGGGAAACCGTCCGGGGAATGGGGAAGTATGGACACATCCAGATTTGTGCAACAAAGCCCTGGGGATACATAAGACCCTATAGCCGCCGCTGGCGGTACGGCTGTAGTTCCCTAGGGAAACAGACCTAAGGTTCAAAGCTTGGTGGGGGCAGCGGTGTGTCTTTTTCCTACACCCGATGGAAGCAGTCCCTAATGGCCCATCTAATTCTTGTGTTAACCACTAATTGTAGTGTTAACTACGTAAGGAATTTACTCAGCTAGGTATAGAAAGTTATAGGAAAGCCCTCCATGGTCACTCGTACGTCGTCTCAGGGGCTCGCCCCCCAAGGTTCACCGATTCTTGTTACTGAGGAAATTTCCGGCTTCTCGGCCGAACCTGCCGTTTGCGGGCTGGCAGGTGGGGGCTTTGTGGTCATCTGGAATGAGCGGGATCCGGATCTCCGCAGCAATGCGCTCTTCGGGCAGCGGTTTGACGCGTCCGGCGCCGCTGTCGGGGATGAATTCCTGATCACCTCCAACCCATGGGGGAACGGTTCTGTCGTTAGTCAGCCAGACGGCGGTTTTGTGGTGGCCTGGGCGGGCAGCGACCAGGAAACCTATGTAGAGGACATCTTTGGTCAGCGTTTCGGCCCGGATGGCACGGCGCAGGGCGAGGCGTTCAAGATAAGCTCAAGTTCGAACCCCCAGCAAATCTCTCCTACGCTCGTCAGTCTGGAAGAGGGCGGTTTTACCGTGGCCTGGATGTCGGGGGAATTTGTCTTTTCTGAAGGCGAAGACAACACATATTTTGACGTCCACTTCCGCACGTTTGATACCGACGGAGTTGCGGTGGGCGAAATGGAGAAAGTGGCGTCCCCAGACGGGGCTCTCGAGATGGCCCCCTACCTGTTCAGGCAGGCGGACGGCACTTTAGCCTTGCGTTACGTCAACTATCCCTCGGATGGCGGTGACTCCGGTTATTACGGGCTTCTTTTGGACGGGAGCGGCACACCGATCGGAACAGAGTTCCGGGTTGAGCCCATCGTATCTGCTACTTTCTCCGCCTTGTGGTCAGAATACAGCATATCGCTGTCTGGCGGAGAAACAGCCAGCTCTCGTCATTACAGCAATCTCAGTTGGGATGGCTTCGAGGGCTTCGCCGTTTCGCTGATAGATGCGGAGACTGGCTTTGAATTGGAAGAAGTTCGCATTCCCGAAAGCAATATGGTCGTAAGAGATATAGCACCTTCCATCGCCGCGCTGGCGGATGGCGGGCTTTTTGTCACTTGGATGACCGAAAACGAGGAGGCCGATAACACTGACCCCTATAACAAGGTGGTCGACATTTTTGCTCAGATGTATGACCTGAACCAGGTTTCTACCGGGGACGTGACGGTTTCCGGCAGTGCAGTGCAAGGCCAAACGCTGACCGTTTCCAACACGCTGGCAGATGCGAATGGGCTGGGTGCCATTACCTACCGTTGGCAGCGAGATGGCGAAAATATTAAGGGTGCGACTGGCGAAACTTACACGCTGACCCCCCGGGACTCCGGGGCGGAGATCGCGGTTATGGCCAGCTATACCGACGGTATCGGCACAGTGGAAACAGTGGTAAGCACGGCGACCTCACCCGTTAAAGGGAACATGGTACTGACCGGGGATGCGGGGGACAACGAACTGACAGGCGGCCGCTTCGATGACCGGCTGTCAGGCGGTGCCGGGGACGATACCCTGATAGGTCGGAAGGGCGCAGACAAGCTGAATGGCGGCGATGGCACGGACAGTGCCTCGGGCGGCGCTGGAAACGACACCCTGAGAGGGCATGGAGACGGCGACCATCTGACCGGCAATGGCGGCGACGATCTGCTTCAGGGCGGGCGCGGCCACGACAGTCTCCTAGGCGGTGCCGGCCATGATAGTATTGAAGGCGGAAGTGGCCGCGACCGGATCGAAGGCCAGAAAGGCGGGGACGTGCTTGCTGGCGGAACGGGCAGAGATAACTTCGTTTTCAATCGCGGGGACGGCCACGATACCATCACCGATTTCGAACTGGGCATTGATCAGATCGAAATCGGACGCGGAGCGTCGCGGTTGCGCCAACTCGATTTCGAGCAGCAAGATGACCACGTGGCCATCAGCTTCCGCAATGTCGAAATCACCGTCGAGAACACGACCGTGGACCAACTGCTGGGCGGCGACCATTTCATCTTTGCCTGAGGGTGCTGGGACTGCCGTAGGTTCTTAAGGGTACTCTGCGCTGGGGCCATTACATTGGCTTTTGTCGATCTTCTCGCGCCCATAGAGGTCGAAGGCATCTGCGAGGGTGTGCGCTGGCGGTGCCGCGTCGGGCTGAATGACTGCCCGGTAAAGCATCGGGTCGCCTTGGCGCTGGGCGATGTCTTCCGCCAGTTCTTCCCTGACCACTTCATCACCGCCACGGGCAGCTTCAAGCAACCGCTGCGCTTCCTGCTGGGCTTGGGGGCGAGTTCTGGCCTACAGTGGAAAAGTATGCCGCCTATGTGGTGACTTTGCTTGCTGCGTTCCTGGCCTTAAAAGGCGTTTCAAATTAAATACAAAGCAATGTTCATCTTGCTGAGAAAGCGCGCCTTGCTAGGCTTGAAGCTGCCCAATGCACGCTGCCGCTTGCTTTGACAAGTTTGATTGAGATTTCGGGCAACCGTATTCAGGCAATTGCCACTGGCCATCTCACCCCAAAACCAGGCTTAGCTTGGGAGCTAACAGGCGGGGATATAGAAGCCATCAAGGAGTGTATTGAGCTCTCAGTTGGCCGCGAGAAAACATACCTGAAACAAATACCTCTTCTATATCAAGCCCTTATGTCAAGGTGGGCCGATCAAAGTCCTGAAGACCTGTACTCGATGCGTAGCTTGCCAATTGGCGGAATGTGGAGAGTGCAGTTTCTTTTTTACAGCATTGAGGATTGGCTTGTTCTTAAAGTGCTTTGTGAAGCACTTATGGACTACGCACGTGGTGGCAAGTTGACGGCCACTTTTGAGGACCTTGACGAGAATATACTGAAGGGAATGGGCTGGATAAACAACGGATCCTCGAAGTTCTCCGGGGGGATATTATTGATTAGCAACCCTCAGTTCAAAGAGTTTGTGGACAGCAGAGAGGGGGTAAGGATTGTGAGGCCTGAAAAGCCGGTTTGGACCTAGGGCTCCCAGCGCGGATAGCGGCCTGCAGTTTCAGTTCTTCCAAGGCTCACCGCGTGGGTTAACCCTCCACCCGACACCCAGAAAAAACTCGGCAAAAGGGGCGATAACATTTGCAGTGTGAGCCAGCACTGCCTCAGCCCCTTTTCTGCTGGTTCTTATTGTATGTCGGTAGCGGTTTTTAGAATGATACAGAAGACTTTTCCAAATGCTTCTAACGGTATCGGAATAAGCGGGTATCAAAACTCGCAAGTGGGGTCTTTAGTGGGGCTGGTGAGCCAATCCATTGAGTAAGTCTCTGATATTGCTTGTGTTTTTTGATAAAAATGGTGCCCCCACACGGACTCGAACCGCGGACCTACTGATTACAAATCAGTTGCTCTACCAGCTGAGCTATAGGGGCACTCACAATCACAGTCATCCAGAACCGGGGCCGGCGCGCGGCCAGGGAACTGAGTGTCCGGTGAAGAATACCTCCCCCGCCGGATCTGCTGGGCGACTGGTACTAAAGTACAGAATGACCGTCAAGCCGGTTTGAAATGCAAATTGCGCAACTGCGCCCTCCCCTCGCCGGGCCGGGCAGAACCGCTCTCCGCCGCCCTCCGCGGGGAACACCGGAAACAGAGACTGGCCGCCGCGGCGGGCACCGCGCCCTCCTCAGTGCAAACGCGGCGCGACCCGCAAGTTTGACCTCTCTGCTGCTGCGCAGTACTTCTGGGGGGCAAGAAACCCGCAAAAACAGGTCGGATCATGCAGGTCATCATTCACTGCGGGGCGCACGCCACTGAAGAAGATCTGTTGCTGAAGGCGCTGCTGAAAAATGCCGGTGCCCTGGCGGAACAGGGCACGGCGGTGCCAGGGCCCGGCCGCTACAGGTCCCTGCTGAAAGATTGCCTGGCAGCGATGAAGAACGGCAGCGCGGCCGAGGTCGCGCCGGAGATTCTATGGGACGCGATCCTGGATGCCCGCCAGGCGGACCGGGTGATTCTCTCCAACCCGCATTTCTTCGGTTCGCCGCGGCACGCGCTGCAGGACGGAAGCCTGTATCCGGAGGCCGGGGAACGGCTGCAGGCGCTGCAGGCGCTGTTTCCCTACGATCAGCCGGAAATCTTCATGGCGCTGCGCAACCCGGCGACATTCCTGCCAGCACTGTTTGCAAAGTCCAACCGGTCCATCGTGCAGAACGCATTGCAGGGCAGCGACCCGGTGCAGCTGCGCTGGTCCCGGCTGCTGGCGCAGATGCGGGATATGGTGCCTGGCATGCCGGTCACCGTCTGGTGCTATGAGGATCTGCCGCTGATCTGGGACCAGGTGCTGCGGGACCTGGGCGGGATGGAGGGCAATGCGCCGGTCAAGGGCGGGATGGATCTGCTGGCCGCCCTGATGAAGCCGGACGGAATGGCGCGTCTGCACGCCTATCTTGCCGCGCATCCGGATCTGTCGGAGATCCACAAACGCCGGGTCTATGCCGCTTTTCTGGACAAGTTTGCCCTCGAGGACGCGCTGGAGGAGGAGCTGGATCTTCCTGGCTGGACCACTGCCTTGGTCGAGGAGATGAGCGCGCGTTACGAGGAGGATCTTAATCTCGTCCAGCGGATGCCGGGCGTCACCCTGATTGCGCCCTGATTGCGCCCGCCCCGGTCCCTGCTCCGCCGCCGGGCTGCAGATCCGGCGCGCGGCAAGCGGGCGGCGGCCGCAGCTCAGTGCAGGGGCTGGCCGTTGCGTCCGAAAACCAGGGTTTCAGTGCTCAGGTCGTCATATGTGACCTCGACCGCAACCTGCTGCAGGGACCCCAGCGGATAACTGCGGTAGGGCATCCCGTCTTCATCCTTGATTATATTGGGGAAGCCTTCCTCCAGGTGGCAGTCCGGCAGCGGCCAGATTTCCGGCGGGTTGCCGTTCACCCCCAGCTTGACCTGCGCCAGCCCGCAGCGCCAGGACCAAAGATGGGTCACGTAGAGCAGATCCTGGCCGTCGAACTCGCGCACATGGATCCAGCTGCCGTGGGTCGCTGCCAGGATCGGTTTCACTTCCAGCGCAGTGGTAAAGCGCCCGGTGGCCTGCTGCGGCTCAGCCGCCAGTGCCGTTTGGGCTGATGCTGTCTGCGCTGCAACCGGAGCAGCTGCAGGTTCCGGACCGCCAGGCTGCGCCCCAGGCTGGGCTGTTGCCGCAAGAATGGCCAGTATCACGTCAATCATTTTTGTCCCTCCCCGGGTTGCGCCTCCTGCGGCACAGACCGTCTGAAATTGCCTGCAGGCCGGTTGCGCGGCGCCTTGCAGGCTTGTAGCTACTCTATCAGGCAGTCCTATCCGCCCGGAAGAGACGGAAAACGGGGAAAACAATGGTAAATGCCCCCTTCAACGTGATGATTATCGGCCAGGCCGGCCGTCTGCAGTATGAGGCACTGCTGTTTGCCGCCTCTCTGCGCCACTGTTCGCCTGGATTTTCCGGGCGGCTGTTTGTGGCTGTGCCGCAGCAAGGGCCGCTGTGGCAGAAGGACCCCGGCATCCGCAACCAGGAGGTGCTGCAGGCGCTGGCGGATCTCGGCGCCGAGATCCTGCCGTTTGAAAGCAAGGCCTTCGGCGCCGCCTACCCGTACGGCAACAAGATCGAAGCGCTGCAGGCGATGCCAAAGGACGAGCCGTTTGTGTTCTTTGACACCGACACGCTGATCACCGGCGAGTTGGCGGAGGTGCCATTTGACTTCAGCCGCCCTTCGGCCTCGCTGCGGGTGGAGGGCACCTGGCCCAAGCCGACGCTGTACGGGCCCGGCTACAGCGGGATCTGGCAATCGCTTTACAGCCGCTTCGGGCTCGACCTCCTGTCCAGTCTCGATCTCAGCCAGCCGGAGGAGTACTGGAAACGCTACCTCTATTTCAATGCCGGCTTCTTTTACGGCGCCTGCCCGCGCGCCTTTGGCAAGCGGTTCCTGACCTATGCGCAATCTGTCCGCAACGATCCGCCGCCGGAACTGACCGGCCAGACGCTGGAGCCCTGGCTGGACCAGATCGTGCTGCCGCTGGTGATCCACTCCTTCGGCGGCGGGCGCGATGCGCTGCCTGAGGGCTACCTGGACGGGCAGACGAGCTGCCACTACCGGCTGTTTCCGCTGCTCTATGCGCGGGAAAGCGACCGGGTGGTGGAATTGCTGCAGGAAATCGCGGCGCCGAACTGGCTCAAGAAAGTGCTGAAGGGGTACGAGCCGATCAAGCGCATGGTCTATCAGGGGCGCGGCGAAAAGGTGCGGGCGCTGTTTGACCGCGAAAACCTGCCGCGGCGCGAACAGGCGATCCGCAACCGGATCAAATCCGAAGGCTTCTGGATGCGCTGACACTGGCCTCCGGGTTTTGGCAACCGCAGGGCTCCCGCCCTCTCAAGGGTCTCCGGTGGAGCCCCTTCGAGGTTGGGTCCGGCGCCGCGCTCAGCCCGGCGCGCGCCATGCGCAGCATGGCGCCATGCCCAACCGGCGCAGGCGCCGCCAGAGGCCGGCGGCGGGCGGGAGCCATTTCCTTCGGCATTCCCGCAATTGCCTTCCCAGCGCAACCATGCTGTTGTGCGCCCGGAATAACAGAGCTTTCAGGGAGACCCATTCATGACCGACGCTCCGACATACGGTTTTGACACCTTGCAGATCCATGCCGGCGCCAAACCGGACCCGGCCACCGGCGCCCGGCAGACGCCGATCTACCAAAGCACCGCCTATGTGTTCCGCGATGCCGAGCACGCCGCCGCGCTGTTCAATCTGCAGGAAGTCGGCTTTATCTATTCCCGCCTGACCAACCCCACCGTCGCGGTGCTGCAGGAACGTCTGGCAACGCTGGAAGGCGGCGTTGGCGCGGTCTGCTGCTCCTCCGGCCATGCGGCGCAGATCATGGCGCTGTTCCCGCTGATGGCTCCAGGCTGCAATGTGGTCGCCTCGACCCGGCTATACGGCGGCACCGTCACCCAGTTCAGCCAGACCATCAAGCGTTTCGGCTGGTCCGCCAAATTCGTCGATACCGACGATCTGGACGCGGTGAATGCCGCCATCGACGAAAACACCCGCGCCGTGTTCTGCGAATCCGTGGCCAACCCCGGCGGCTATGTGACCGACATCCGCGCCCTGGCGGATATCACCGACACCGCCGGCATCCCGCTGATTGTCGACAATACCTCTGCCACGCCGTATCTGTGCAAGCCGATCAACCAGGGGGCGACGCTGGTGGTCCACTCCACCACAAAATACCTCACTGGCAATGGTACCGTGACCGGCGGCTGCGTGGTTGACAGCGGCAATTTCGACTGGTCCGCCAGCGATAAATTCCCGTCGCTGTCCGCCCCGTCGCTGTCCGCCCCCGAGGATGCCTATCACGGGTTGAAGTTCCACGAGACCTTCGGCCCGCTCGCCTTTACCTTCCACAGCATTGCCATTGGCCTGCGCGACCTTGGCATGACGATGAACCCGCAAGGGGCGCATTACACGCTGATGGGTGTTGAGACGCTGTCGCTGCGGATGCAGAAACATTGCGAGAACGCCGAGAAGATCGCGGCCTGGCTCGAAAACGACAGCCGCGTTGACTACGTGACCTATGCGGGCCTGCCGTCCTCGCCCTATTACGAGCGCGCCCGGGCCTGCTATCCCAAGGGCATCGGCGGCCTGTTCACCTTTGCCGTAAAGGGCGGCTATGACGCCTGCATCAAGCTGGTGGATTCGCTGGAGATTTTCAGCCATGTGGCCAACCTGGGCGACACCCGCTCGCTGATTATCCACTCAGCCTCCACCACCCACCGGCAGCTGTCGCCGGAACAGCAGGAGGCGGCAGGCGCCGGCCCGAATGTGGTGCGCGTCTCCATCGGGATCGAAGACGCAGACGACCTGATCCGCGATCTGGACCAAGCGCTGGCCAAAGCCTGCGGTTAAGAGGCTGCGGGAGCCTGAATAATTAGGCCGGGCACCCTGCCCGGCTTTTCCTGTTGCCGCTGGTTACTCGCCGCCCGGCACAGTCATGTCGAAGACGACCGAGACATTGTGGCTGAAGGTCAGCTCCCCGGCTTCGATCGGCATCGCGTCGCTGCGGGCCATTTCCATTACCATCATCGGACGCCCGCCACCGCCGCCCTGCTCATTGATTGAACGCACCGGTCCCAGCTCCATGCCTGCCGCTTCGGCCAGCTGCTGCGCCTTGCGGATTGCATCCTTGACCGCCTCGCTGCGGATTTGATCGGTGACCGCCGACGGATCCGCCACCCCGAAGCTCAGCCCCTGAAACTGATTGGCGCCGGCCCTCAGCACCGCATCCAGAACCGGGCCCAGCCGGTCGAGGTCGCGCACCCGCACCATCAGCGTGTTCGACGCCTGAAACCCGGTGATCTCGCGCCGTCCGCCGCTGTCATAGGACCGGTCTTGCGACCAGACCGGATGCATCGAGATCTGCCGGGTTTGCAAGTCCTCCGCAGCAATGCCGCCGTCCTTCAGCCGGGCGATCACCGCGCCCATCGCATCTGATACGGCTGCCATCGCGGCGGCGGCTTCCCCGGCTTCCTCGGTGACGCCCAAGGTAATGGTTGCCAGCTCCGGTGCCACCTGCATCGTGCTTTCTCCGGTGACGGAGATCTGGCGCAGCGCAGCGGCCTCGCTTGCGGCCAGGGCGCCGGCGCTCATCGACAGCATCAGCGCCGCCGCCAGAATTTTCTTTGCCTTCATAGTGAAAAGCTCCTTTTACAATGCCTGCTAGATGGGGACGGCAAACTGCCGCCTGCAAGGGCTGGCAGACGTCTTTTCCTTTCACTCGGCAGGTTCCTGCTTTAAAGTCCGCGGTAAAACACCGGGCGCGTCAGGCGGCCCCGGGCAGTATGGATTTTGATGGTTTGACCCAAGGCATGAAACCGGCTTTTGCTCTTTCGCTTTCCTCTGATGGCATCGAACTGATTTACCGGGCCAAGGACGGCTGGCGCAGTGTGGGCGGCACCCCGTTTGACGCCGATGATCTGCCCGCTGCGCTGGCAGCGATGCGCGAGGATGCGCAGCGGCTGGCGCCCGGGGAGATCTTCTGCAAGCTGGTCCTGCCCGATAACCAGATCCGCTATCTGACAGCGGAAACCGGCGATCTGCCCGCTGAGGCGCGGATCGAAGCGGCCCGCCAAGCGCTGGAGGGCACAACCCCTTATCCAGTGGATGAGCTGGCCTTTGACATTTCCATCGAGGGCAGCCGGACCCATGTTGCTGCCGTGGCGCTGGAAACCCTGGACGAGGCTGAGACCTTTGCGGTCGAGCACGGGTTCGGCCCGGTCAGTTTTGTCGCGGCGCCGGAAGCCAGCGGCTTTCGGGGCGAACCCTTCTTCGGCACCACGCGGGCGATCCGCGGCACCGAGGTTGAACCGGACGATACGGCTGTCAAGATAATCGGGCCTGCTGCACTGGCGCCGCCCCGGACCGAAGACAGCGCGGATACCGGCGCAGCCCCGGCCCTGACCGGAGACAGCACAGTACCGGCAACGGTTGCCGCCGTTACGGAACCCCTGGCAGAGCCCGCAGGGCCGGAAGCTCTTGCTGAGGCGGAAGAGATGGCTGCAGCCGCCAAACAAATGCCTGAGACGAATGATGCCCCGCAGGCCGCCCGCAAGGACGGCCCGGCGGAATCGCCTGCCAAGCCCGCCGGGGGGGCGGAAGACCCGGCGCAGGATGTTCCGGGTTCTGCCGGTCAACAGGCCAAGGCCGGCCCCGCGGCACGTGCAACCGCGCCGGCGGATCCTGTGCCGGTCTCAGCCGCGCCATCCCCGGTGCCCCCTGCGCCGCTGGCGGCCGCGCACCAGCCGCCGGCAGCGCCCGCCGCCGTGAAACCGGCGGCGGCAGCAATTGCGGTCAAAAAACCGGATACCGCAGTCCTTTCCGCGTCCCGCCCGCCAGTGCCGCCGACCCCCTTGGCGGTTTCCGCGCCGCCGGCCGGCACGGTTCCACCTCAGCCAATTCCGCCGGCGCCGGCCGTCATGCGGGACACCGCCCCGGCAGCCGCCGCGCCCGCGGCCTCACAGTCGCCGGCCCCTCAAAAGGCCGCCGAAGGCAAGCCACGCTATCTGGGCGTGATCCTGACGGCTGTTCTGCTGCTGTTCATGGCAACAGTTGCGGTCTGGGCAGTTTTTGGCGAGGGCGGGTTCTTCGCCGCGGCCCCGGAACAGGATTCCGGCCCGGCGCCTGCCCCTGCGGTCAGCTCCGAAGACCGGCAGCCGGAGGCAGGCGCCCCCCGGCCGGCCGCCCCCGCCGCCGCAGACGGCCCCGCCACGGAAACCGCCCCTGCCGCCATCGCACCGCAGGTGAGCGTGCTGGCGGACCAGCCCGATCCCGGCCTGCAGGAAACCGGCGCAGCACCGGCAGAGGGGGAAACCCTGGGGCAAACTGCGCTGGCTGACGGCAGTGAAGCAGACGGGCTTCCGTCGGCCGAGGATGAAGCCGCCGCCGATGGTGCAGAACTGCCCGAAGAGGGAACGGATACCGCCTTTTTGGACCCACGTGCCCTGCAGCCGGGCGGCGCAGCGGAAAGCGCAGCTGCATCCGCTGAACCCGAGGCGGAGGAACCGCTGGATGAACTGGCGCAGGCCGCGCGCTATGCCGCGACCGGGGTTTGGCCGGTTGCCCCCGGCCTGGGCGACATCCCCGCCGCGCCCCGCCTGGACGAGCTTTATACCGCCTCGGTCGACCGCACGGATATTGCAGCCGATGCCGTCGCGCTGCCGCAGCCGGACGCCTTTGCCGGGGATGACGAACCCGGCTCTGTTGCCTCTCCCGCCGTGGCAGGATCCGCGTTTGATCTGGACGCGCGCGGATTGGTCAAGGCCACCCCCGGAGGCACGCTCAACCCCGATGGCATCACGGTTTACCTTGGCCGTCCGGCAAAAGTGCCGCCGCGCGCACCGGATCGCAGCGACCCCGCCGCCGAGGCACTGGCCGAAGAAGTGGCGCGCAATCAGGTGCTGTCGCGCAAACGCCCCAAGGCGCGGCCTGCGGATCTGGAGGAACAGGTGGAACGGGCGCAGCATGGCGGGCTCAGCCGGGCTGAACTGGCCAGCTTGCGCCCGCGCCAGCGGCCCGCCAGCCTGAAGCCCGCAGAAGAAGAGCAGCTGCCGGTCACCGCCCAGGCCATTGCCGCTTCGGCGGTGCCACGCAAACGGCCCTCCAATTTTGCCAATCTGGTTGATCGCGCCCGGCGCAATGCGCAGAACCAGGTCCAGACCGCCGCCGCCGTGCCCGCTGCCGCCGCCGCGGCGGCGCCGCGTATCCCGACAGCCGCATCGGTTGCCCGACGCGCCACTGTCGGCAATGCCATCAACCTGCGCAAGCTAAACCTGATCGGGGTCTATGGCACCGCGTCGGACCGCCGCGCATTGGTCCGGCTGCCCTCGGGCCGCTACAAGAAGGTGCAAGTCGGCGACCGGATCGACGGCGGCCGGGTGATTGCAATCGGCGAAAGCCGGTTGCAGTATCAGAAAGGCGGCCGCAACCGCACCCTGGAAATGCCCAAGGGCTAGCCCCTGCCTGCCCTTCGATGCCTGCAAAAAAGCCGGACCTGCTGATCAGGCCCGGCTGTTTCCGTTTCTCAGATCCTATTATCCCGCGGCTTGGATCTCACCGTTGTTGATCTGCTCCTGCTCGATGGATTCGAACAGCGCCTTGAAGTTGCCCTCGCCGAAGCCGTCGTCGCCCTTGCGCTGGATGAACTCAAAGAAAATCGGCCCGATCACGGTTTTTGAGAAGATCTGCAGCAGGATGCGGGTCTCGCCGCCGTCCACAACCCCTTCGCCGTCGATCAGGATGCCGTGTTTTTTCATCCGGTCCAGCGGTTCGTCATGGCCGTGAACCCGCTCTTTGGACATCTCATAGTACGCATCATTCGGGCCGGGCATGAACTTCAGCCCCTTTGCAGCAATCGCATCGGTGCTGGCATAGATGTCGTCGCTGCCCACAGCGATATGCTGGATGCCTTCGCCGTTGTATTTTTTCAGATATGAGACGATCTGCCCGGTTTCCCCCCGGTCCTCGTTGATCGGGATCCGGATACGGCCGCAGGGCGAGGTCAGCGCGCGGCTGAGAAGGCCAGTGAACTTGCCCTGAATGTCAAAGAACCGGATCTCTTTGAAATTGAACAGCTCCTGATAGAACCTGAACCACTTGTCCATGTTGCCCTTGTAGACATTGTGGGTCAGGTGATCGAGATAGAAGAACCCGTCGCCGCGCGGCTTGGACTGCTTCAGCCACTTGAACTCGGTGTTGTAGGGCGAGGTGTCGTAGTACTGATCAATGAAGTAAATCAGCGAGCCGCCGATGCCCTTGATCGCGGGCACGTCCATGGTCTTGTCATCGCCCTCATAGGCTTCGGCGCCCTTGGCGACGGCATGTTCGAACGCCTTCTGCGCATCCGCCACCCGCCAGCCCATCGCCGGGGCGCAGGGGCCGTGCTGTTCCACGAATTTGGCGGCAAAGCTTTCGGGGTCGGCGTTCAGGATATAGGTGACATCGCCCTGCTGCCACAGCTCCACCAGCGGCTGATCCTTGCGATGGCCTGTCAGCTCATAGCCCATCTGAGTGAACAGCTCTCGCAGCTCGTCCGGATCCGGGCTGGCAAATTCAACAAATTCAAAACCATCGGTGCCAGCCGGGTTTTCCGGGCTGATTTCGGATTTCGGGGCGTTATGCGGGAACGGACCCATTGCGCGTCTCCTTCGGATCATGCGGGAAGCCAAGTGAATTCTTGCATCAAGAATACCGCATATGCAGCGCAGGTTTTCCGCATTATTTCGCACCCGCACCTTGAAATGCGCGCAAGATTCGCGCCAGGATGACAAAAAATGGAAAAAATACGCATGCTTGACCCTGCCGATACCAAACTGCTTGCAGCCCTTCAGAAAAACGCCCATCTCACCGCGCAGGAATTGGGCGAGATGCTCAACCTTTCGCCCAGCCAGGCCGGACGGCGGCGCCAGCGGCTGGAGGCAGACGGGTATATCCAAGGCTATTCGGCCCGGCTCGACCCCGCCAGGCTCGGGCTGTCGGTGCAGGGGTTTGTGCAGGTTCATCTGGGCAGCCACGGCCCCGAACAGTCCAAGGGGTTCGCCCGGCTGGTGGCCAGCCAGCCGGAAATCACCTCCGCCTGGACCATGACCGGAGAGGCCGATTACCTGCTGCGGGTCTACTGCGCCGATCTGGAGGCATTGAATACGCTGATCCACGGCATCCTGCTGCCCCATCCCGCTGTTTCCAGGGTCCAGAGCCAGATCGTCATGGCACAATTAAAACGCGATGCGCCGCTGCCGACTTAACCATCCGGGAAGGAATTCGGCGTAAGGATGCCCTGACCTATTCCGTAACCGAAAGTGGAACGTGCCGTGTCTTTTCTTGACCGCCGAGTTGAATCGCGCCCGACCAGCGGCGAGGCCCCGTTCGGCCTCAACGAGGTGTTCTTTTCCAGAACCGACAGCCGCGGTGTGATCGAGGCCGGCAACTATGTGTTCCGCCGGGTCGGTGCCTACTCCTGGGACGAACTGATCGGCGCGCCGCATAAGGTGATCCGTCACCCGGACATGCCCAAAGGGGTGTTCTCATTGTTCTGGGACACCATCCAGCGCGGCGAATTCATGGGCGCCTATGTCAAGAACAAGGCCAAGGACGGGCTGTATTATTGGGTGTTTGCCGTTGTGGCGCCCTGCCAGGACGGCTACCTGTCCGCCCGCATCAAGCCCAGCAGTGCCTTGTTTACCGAGGTGCGCGGTCTTTATGCGAAGATGCTCAAGCGGGAGACCGATGCGGGCGTCACCCCGGAGGACAGCGCGCAGTACCTGCTCGACTGGCTGAACGGCCAGGGCTACGAGAATTACCACCAGTTTGCTGCCCATGCGCTGAGCCAGGAGCTGATCTCCCGCGATCAGGGGCTGAACCAGCCGCCCCACACCCGGATCCAGGATTTGACGGGCATGCTGCGCATGGCTGAAACCCTGGTCGAAGAGACCGAGGGGCTGATCACAGATTTCGATGCGATGCACACGATCCCGCATAATCTGCGGGTGCTGGCATCGCGGATCGAACCTTCGGGCGGCCCGGTCACGGTGCTGTCGCAAAACTACGGGTCGATGTCGCGCGAAATGTCGGATTGGTTCGGGGCCCATGTGATGGGCGAGAACAGCAATTTTGCCAAAATAAAATCCTCGGTGAACAGCAGCCTGTTTGTCGAAGGCATGGCGCGCATCCTGATCGAGTGCGACAACCAGCTGCAGCAGGAACGCCGCGAAATCGGCGAGGCCGACATGGAAAGCGAGCGCAAGATCCTGTCCGATCTGGTGCAGGATCAGGTCAAGCGGTCGAAGGACGGCATGCAGGAAGTGGATGAAGAAGCAGCCCGCATCACCAGCGCCTGCCAGATCATGCACCGGCATTTCCTTGGTCTCAGCTCCACCCGCGTGCTGCTCAAAATCGAAAGCGCGCGGCTGACCGATTCCGGCGAAACACTGGCTGACATCATTGACCAGCTGGGCGGCTTCCAGGAACGGATTTCGCGGCGGCTGGACCGGATCGGCAAGCTGAGCGAAGAAATCCGCCTGCTCGAGCAATAACCGGACCAGACAAAAAGACCTGGCCGATAGCCGGTCTGTGACTGCCGCTGACAGGCACCGGATTGCCATAACAAGCCGCCGCGGCCGGCAAACCCATTGCCAAGGCCCCGGCCGGCTTGCGATACCTTGACTATGGAAGAGTTCTTTTATCAAGCGACCATATATCTGGGGGCCGCAGTCATTGCGGTTCCTCTGGCTGCGCGCCTTGGGCTTGGCTCGGTTCTGGGCTATCTCGCTGCCGGAATCGCCATCGGCCCGATCTTCGGGCTGACCGGCACCGAAACCGAGGATTTGCGCCACTTCGCTGAGTTTGGCGTGGTAATGATGCTGTTCCTGATCGGGCTTGAGCTGGAACCGCGCGCATTATGGGCCATGCGGGACAAGCTGATCGGCCTGGGCGGGATGCAGGTGACGGCCTCGACCCTGGTTCTGATGGCCGCCGCCATGGCCGCGGGCGAACCCTGGCATGTCAGCCTGGCGGTCGGGCTGGCGCTGTCGCTGTCTTCCACCGCGATTGTCCTGCAGACGCTGTCGGAAAAGGGGCTGATGCGCACCGGCGGCGGCCGTTCTGCCTTTTCGGTGCTGCTGACCCAGGATATCGCGGTGATCCCGATCCTCGCCTTTCTGCCGCTGCTGGGCAGTTACGCGATCCCCCAGTTTACCACCGACGGCTCTATCAGCCGTGACAGCGCAGGCCATGGCGGCGGCCACGGGTCGCTGTCGCTGGTGGACGGGCTGCCGGGCTGGGCGGTGGCGCTTGTCACCCTGGCCGCAATCGCCTCTATCATCCTGGCCGGCATTTACCTGACCCGGCCGCTGTTCCGGTTCATCCACGCCTCCAACCTGCGTGAAATGTACACTGCGCTGGCGCTGATGATTGTCGTCGGCATCTCCTTCCTGATGACACTGGTCGGCCTCTCCCCCGCCCTTGGCGCCTTTCTGGCCGGGGTGGTTCTGGCCAACTCCGAATTCCGGCACGAATTGGAAAGCGACCTCAACCCTTTCAAAGGGCTGCTGCTGGGGCTGTTTTTCATCACCGTCGGCGCGGGTATCAACTACCGCCAGTTCCTGGCCGATCCGGGCGATCTGATCGGCTTGGCGCTGCTGGTGATCTTTGCCAAGGGCGTGGTGCTGTTTGCCGTCGGCCGCGCCTTCGGCCTGCGCCGCCGCCGTTTGTGGCTGTTCACCCTCAGCCTGGCCCAAGCCGGGGAGTTCGGCTTTGTGCTGCTGGCTTTTTCCACCCAGCTGAACGTCATTCCGGCGGCCCTGTCCGAAAAGCTGCTGCTGGTGATTGCGCTGTCGATGCTGATCACGCCGCTGCTGTTCATCGCCTATGACCTGCTGTCCAAGCGCATGGGCGATGCTCTGCAGGAATATGAACCTGACGAGATTGACGAGGAAGGACCGGTGATCATCGCGGGCATCGGCCGTTTCGGCCAGATCGTCAACCGGCTGGTGCAGGCCAGCGGTTTCAAGACCGTGGTGCTGGATCATGACATGGAGGCGGTGCAGCTGATGCGCCGGTTCGGGGTGAAAAGCTTCCTTGGCGACCCCACCAGGCCCGAATTGCTGAAAGCTGCAGGCATTGCCAAAGCCAAGGTGTTTGTGGTGGCGCTGGATGACCCGGAAGGCGTGGTCAAGATGGTCGCCTATGTGCGCCGGTCCTACCCGGAACTGCATATCATCGCCCGCGCCAAGGACCGCAACCATGTCTATGAGCTGTACAAGGCCGGCGCCGATGACATCGTGCGCGAGATGTTCGACAGCTCGGTGCGTGCAGGCCGCTATGTGCTGGAGAACGTCGGCCTCAGCGAATATGAGGCGGCACAAGCGGCGCAGACCTTCTATGCGCATGACCGCACCAATCTGCGCGACCTTGCACAGCACTGGATTCCCGGCGTGCCCGCCAGCCAGAACCCGGCCTATATCGACCGCGCCCGCGAGCTGGAGAAAGCCATCGAAAGCGCGATTTTCGAGATGGCCGAACGCAAGCGCAAGAAGTCCGCAGAAGCCGCCGAATAACAAAGGCCCGGGCGCAGACCCGGGCCTTGCGGCAGTAAAACACGCGGGACCGCCTGGTCAGCCGTCTGTGACCCCGGCCTCGGCAAAGGTCGCCATGCCGCTGTGGCAGGCAACTGCGCCTTTCAGCACCTGGATCGCCAGCGCCGCACCGGACGCCTCGCCCAGCCGCAGGCCCAGCGCCAGCAACGGCTCCTTATTCAGTTTCGCCAGCAGCGCCGGATGGGCCCCTTCGGCGCTCTGATGGCCTGCCACTGCATGGTCCAGGGCGCTGTCTGCGGTCTGCAGCAGGCAGGCAGCCGCAGCGCAGCAGATGAAGCCGTCCAGGATCACCGGGATGCGCAGCACCCGGGCGGCAGCAATCGCACCCGCCATGGCGGCAATCTCGCGCCCGCCCAGGCACGCCAGCGCATCCAGACCGTCCTGGATAGCATCTTTGTGCAGCGCAACGCCTTCGGCCACCACGCGGGTCTTGTTCGCCAGCTCTGCATCGTCCACACCGGTGCCGCGCCCGGTCCAATCCTCAGCCTCGCCGCCGAAAAGCGCACAGGCCAGCGCCGCTGCAGGCGTGGTATTGCCGATCCCCATTTCGCCGACCACCAGCAGGTCAGCGCTTGGGTCCACCGCCTCCCAGCCGGCTTTCAGGGCGGCCAGCAGATCTTCCCGGCTCATCGCCGGCCCGTGGGTGAAATCGGCGGCCGGGCGCTCCAGCTCCAGCGCATGCACATCCATGCGCGCGCCGGCCAGCCTGGCCAGCTGGTTGATAGCCGCGCCGCCATGTTCAAAGTTGATCACCATCTGCGCGGTGACTTCCGGCGGGAAGGCCGAGACGCCCTGTGCGGTCACCCCGTGATTGCCGGCAAAGACGATCACCTGCGGCGCGGTGATGTCCGGCCGGTCGCTGCCGCGCCAGCCGCCGTACCAGATCGCCAGCTCTTCCAGCCGACCCAAGGCACCGGGCGGCTTGGTCAGCTGGGTGTTGCGCGCAGCCGCACCATCAAGCGCGGCCTGGTCCTGCGCGGGTGCGCCGGCCAGTGCGGCGCGGAAGTCATCAAGGGAGGAAAGCTGTGGCAGCATGTAAAAGCCTCGTTGCATCTGAGCGGGGGACGCGGATAAAGCGGATGGCAATCTGTTTAACCGCTGACGGCAGTGCCGCAAGCCCCCCAATAGGCCGGTCAATGCGAAAAAACGACATCCAGGCAAATGACATCCTGCTGGTGCTGGTTCTGCTGACCCGGCTGCCGCTGCCGCATCTGCCCGCGACAGCCTTTCAGCGGCAGGCCAAGGCGGTCTGGGCGTTTCCGCTGGCCGGGCTTGCCGTCAGCCTGCCGGCCGCGCTGGCGGCATCTTTTGCCTTGCACATGGGCCTGCCCGCCGCGGTGGCCGCAGGGCTGGCGCTGGCGCTTCAGGTGATGCTGTCAGGTGCCATGCACGAGGACGGGCTTGCTGATACCGCCGATGGTTTATGGGGCGGCTATAGCCGGGACCGGCGGCTGGAGATCATGAAGGACAGCCGCATCGGCGCTTATGGCGTGATTGCGCTGATCCTCGGGTTTGGCCTGCGCTGGAGCGCCCTGGCCGCACTGATCGCCGCAGCAGGTGTCTGGCCGCTGCTAGCCCTGGCAATGCTGAGCCGGGCAGTGATGCCTGCGCTGATGTCGGCACTGCCGAATGCGCGCGCCGCCGGTCTGTCGCAAACCGTGGGCCGCCCCCGCGCCCTGCCCTGTTTGCTGGCCGCCTTGCTGGCCATTGTCCTGTCGCTGCCTCTGATTGGGGCTGCGGCCCTGGCTGCTGCCTTGGCCATGGGTGCGGCTGCCCTTGGTTTGGCCGCTTTGGCCAAGGCCAAGATCGGCGGCCAGACCGGGGACATTCTGGGGGCATCCCAGCAAATTGCCGAGATTGCCGGCCTGCTCACGCTTCTCGTCTTCTGCAGCTGACCCAAGCCGGCGCATGAAAAAGGCCGCGCCCCGGGGGCACGGCCTTTCAAAAGCTTAGTACAGCAGATATTCAGGCTGCAACGCGGGAGGTCAGAACCTCGTCCACCTGCTTGGCGGCAGCGATTTCGTCGTTGCCGGATACTGCTGCGACTTCGCGGGTCAGGCGCTCAAGCGCGGCTTCGTACAGCTGGCGTTCGGAGTAGCTCTGCTCGCGCTGATCATCGGTGCGGTGCAGGTCTCGGACCACTTCGGCGATCGAGATCAGATCACCGGAGTTGATCTTCTGCTCATACTCCTGAGCGCGGCGCGACCACATGGCGCGTTTCACCTTTGCTTTACCTTTCAGCGTTTTCATCGCCTGGGCAATCACGTCCGGCGAGCTGAGCGAGCGCATGCCCACTTCGGTAGCCTTGTTGGTCGGCACCCGCAGGGTCATCTTGTCCTTTTCAAAGGTGATCACGAAAAGCTCCAGCGCGAAGCCGGCCACTTCCTGCTCCTCGATCGAGATGATCTGGCCAACGCCGTGCGCCGGGTAGACTACATACTCATTGGGGCGGAATTCGAGCTTCTTCGATTTGGTCATACAGATTGTTCCTTACTCATAGCCGGGCGGCTCCGGCATGTTAGCGAGCAAAATGCCCGGCCCCGGTCAGTTCGATTTGACCGGCCCTCAGGACATTTTATCCGCAGAAATACTGCCCAATCTGCGCACCACTGCTGGCGTGCGCCGGGGCGGACTCCGATTGTTTATGTCTTTTGTGCTTTTAGTATACCACAAAAAAGGGCCGCCCGGAAGGCGGCCTGCCGGTCAAGGCTGGTTAAAACCCTGCGCAATGCGGCGGTTTTCCGCAAATTTGCGGCCCCGGCCGTTCAAGGCAGAGAATCAGCCGCCCTCGCCGGGCGCCTCAGAGAAATACTTCTCCATCTTGCCCTCTTCGCCGTCGCGCTCCTCGTAGCCCGGCATCGGGTCTTTCTTGGATACGATGACCGGCCACAGTTCAGAGTATTTGCGGTTGAATTCAACCCATTTATCCATATCCGGCTCGGTATCCGGGCGGATCGCATCAGCCGGGCATTCCGGTTCGCAGACGCCGCAATCGATGCATTCGTCGGGGTGGATCACCAGGGTGTTCTCGCCCTCGTAGAAGCAGTCCACCGGGCACACCTCGACACAGTCGGTGTATTTGCAGGCGATGCAGTTTTCCGTCACGACATAGGTCATAGTACCGAGTCCCGTTATCCGTTTGCGCCTAGCTAATCCAGACCGGCGAAGGCTTCAAGCCGTCAAAGGGTATCCTGCTTGCGAGTAAGATCAAGCGCTCTGCGGGCTTTTTTGTCCGGCCGGCCTTTTCCTTCGAACTTGGGGTTAGCCGGAATTTTTTCCTGCTTTTCCGTCATATCAAAGTACAGCCCCTGCGCCTCGGGCGCCGGGCCGCGGCGCGTGCCGATGGCCTCGACCCGCACCACGCGGATCACTTTGGCCTGAACAAAGGTCAGAACGTCGCCCGGGGCGACGTTCTGAGCCGGTTTCAAGGTCTTGGTGCCATTAAGGCGCACATGGCCCGCACCGACCTGTTTGGCGGCCAGGCTGCGGGTTTTGAAAAACCGCGCATGCCACAGCCACTTGTCGATGCGGATCTTGGGCGCGCCTTCGTCCATCGCAGGATCAGTCGCCCTGTTTCAGCCCCATCAGCGCAGCGGCAAAGGGGTTGTCCGGGTCGATCTGCTTTTCCTTCTTCGCAGGGCGCGCGGAATAGGTCTTGGCCCCCTGGTCCTGGCGCGGTCCGCCTTTGCGGCCCGGCTTGCCGCGGTCGCCGCCCTTGGCGCCGCGCGGCTTGCCCTTGCCTGCCGGTTTGCCGTCGCCCTGCGGACGGCGGTTCTGCTGGCGCTGGCCGCCGCCTTGGCGTCCGCCCCGGTTGCCGCCCCAGGTGAAGGTGAAGAACACTTCCATTTCCGGTTCGGCAGCAGCCTCCGCAGCCGCAGCCGTTCCGGGCTTGGCTTCTGCAGTGTCTTCCGCAGGTGCAGTCTCTTCCGCAGGCGCGGCCTCGGCCTCAGCTGCGGGAACTTCGGCAGCGGCTTCCTTAGCCGGCGCTGCGTCCGCAGTTGCGGCATCAGCAGCCGGCTCTTCAGCGGCCGGCTCTTCAGTGGCAGGCGCCTCTTCAGCCGCGGCCTCAGCAGGTTTGGCTTCGGTTTCGGCGGTCTTGGCTTCTGCTTCCGCCGCAGCCGGCTTCACCTTCTGGCGCTCGCCCTTTTCGGCCTTGTAGCCCAGGCCCTGCATCAGGTCGGCGAACTGCTCCAGCGTCATGCCGGTGATCGACAGCATGTCGGCCTTGGCTTCAAAGCCGCCGCGGCTGTCTTCGCCGCGCAGCATGTCGGCCAGACGCTCCAGCATGTCGATGCGGATCATCCGCTCACCCGCCACGCGGTAGCCGGACATAGTGTCATAGCCTTCGGGCGCGTCTTTGGCGGACGGCACCGTGACCAGGCCCGGAGGCGGGGATTCGGGGAAGTCCTGCAGACCGTTCGCCAGCGACCACAGCACCAGCCGCAGACGGGTCGGCGCCGGTTTCAGCAGCAGCGGCATGAAGATGGTGAACTGGCCGAAACGGATGCCGTGCTTGCGCAGCGCGCTGCGCGCGTCCTGATCCAGATCCTTGACCTCTTGCGCGACGCTTGCCCGAGGCAGCACGCCGAGGTTTTCAACCATGCGGAAGGCAAAGCCGCGCGCAAGGCCGGACAGCTCTTCGTCCTTTTGCAAGGCCAGCAGCGGTTCAAACAGCGCGTTGATCTTGCGGGTGATGAAATGCAACAGGCGGCGTTCCACCTTCTGGGCCACATCCGGTCCGGCGGACTCGTCCACAAAGACCTCGATCTGCGGGGTCAGCGCATCGGCGCCGGCAACCAGCTTGCCCACCGCATGTTCGCCCCACATCAGGCCGCCCTGCTCGGTGTAATCGATCTCGGTATCAGGCGCGTTATAGAACCGGTCCGCTCGCAGATGGAATTGCGGCGCCAAAGCCTGCAGCGAGGCCGCCTTCAAGGCCTTGGCCTCGGCACCCTGCGCCCCTTTGTCCGGGCTGAACCGGAACCCCTCGAGACGGCCGACGAATTCGCCTTCAACCGTCACTTCACCCTTGTCATTCACTTCGGCCAAAAGGGCCTCCTTCTGCTTGAGCCGGCGCAGCAGCACAGACGTGCGCCGGTCCACAAATCTTTGCGTCAAGCGCTCGTGCAGCGCATCTGACAACCTGTCTTCTACAGCGCGCGTCTCCCCGCGCCAATGGCTTTCATCACGCAGCCAGCCATTCCTTTGCGCCACATAAGTCCACGTGCGGATAAATGCCAATCTTTTCGACAGGGCATCAATGTTGCCGTCCGTGCGGTCAATCCGTTTTATCTGGCGCGCCATCCAGTCATCCGGCACCACGCCGCCGCCATGCAGATGCTCGAAAATCACCCCCAGCAGCGCGGCATGCTCCGCGTGGGAGATACCGCGGAAATCGGGAATCCGGCAGATATCCCACAGCAGCCGCACCGATTGCGCGTTGGTGGTGCGGGAGATGACCGCGGATTCGCGCGACAGCATTTTCAGCGCACCCAGATCATCCGCCTCGCGCGCTTTGACCAGGTTTTCATCCGCAGGGCTTGCTTCGAGCGAATGGATAAGCGCCTCGACCGTGCCGAATTGCAGATCGGCGGAGCGCCAGTTGAGCTTTTTCAGCGGCGTGAACTGGTGGTTCATGATCGCCGAGGCTGTGCCCTCGTCCAGCGGCCTTGCATCGCCGGTGACCCCGAAAGTGCCATGGCTCATCCCGCGGCCCGCCCGGCCGGCGATCTGCGCCAGCTCATTCGGGGCCAGCTCGCGCATCCGGCGGCCATCGAATTTTCTGGTCGAGGAAAACGCCACATGGTCGATATCGAGGTTCAGCCCCATGCCAATGGCATCGGTGGCGACCAGATAGTCGACCTCGCCATTCTGGTAGAGCGCGACCTGCGCATTGCGGGTGCGGGGGCTGAGCGCGCCCATCACCACCGCAGCGCCGCCCTTCTGGCGGCGGATCAGTTCGGCAATCGCATAGACATTATCAACCGAAAACCCGACAATTGCGGTGCGCGGTGGCATCCGGCTTATCTTTTTCGAACCTGCACAGACCAGATCCGACATCCGCTCGCGCCGGTGGAACTGCACCCCCGGCACCAGCGCTGAAATCGGCCCGCGCATGGTGTCGGCTCCCAGAAACAGCGTCTCCAGCGTGCCGCGGGCGCGCAGCAGACGGTTGGTGAAGACATGGCCGCGCTCGGGATCGGCGCAAAGCTGGATTTCGTCGATCGCCAGGAAGTCGCAGCCCATGCCTTCGGGCATCGCCTCGACGGTGCAGATCCAGTATTGCGCCCGCGGCGGCACGATGCGCTCCTCGCCGGTGACCAGCGCCACCACCGACGGCCCGCGGGCCGCCACCACCTTATCATAGACCTCGCGCGCCAGAAGCCGCAGCGGGAAGCCCATTACGCCAGTGCGGTAGCCCAGCATCCGTTCGATGGCATAGTGGGTTTTGCCGGTATTGGTCGGACCCAGGACGGCCACAATCCGCGATGCGTTTGCCATTGCTTCAGCCCCCGCCCCGGTGGGGCTTACAGTTTCCTGCCCTCGACCAAGGGCGCCAATCGTTCAAGGGCGCTGCTTACTTCCTCGTGGTGCGGATGTATAGCCTTGGCCCGCTGATAGGCCTGATAGGCACGCTCGGGATTTCGGAACTGTTCGAACAGGGCGCCCAGCGCGTAGATCGCGTTGTAATCCCTGGGGTTCAGCGCCAGCGCGCGTTCCAGATCCGCCACCGAAGGCCCGTAAAGCCCCAGCGCGAAATAGACGCGGGCCCGTTCGTACCAGCCGCGGGCAAAATCCGGCGCGTGATCGGTCAGCGCGGTCAAATGCTCCGCTGCCTGCTGCAGATCTCCGCGCTCCAGCGCGTCGGCGCCGCGCCGCAAAAGCAGATCCATCGCAGGCGAACCGCTCTTGGCCCAAAGCGCCTGCAACTCGCGGTCTATGGCCGCAGCCTCGGACAGCTCCGCCGCGGCGAGGTCTCGCAGCAGCGCATCGGCGGAAAGCTGCTGCGCCGCGCCTGCCCCGGGCAAGGAATACGTGACTGTGACCGCCGTTGCCGCCACGATAGCTTTGAGCTTTGGGAGATTTGCCAGCATGATGAGCCCAGTGTAATCCAGCGCGCGGCATTTTCCAGTATCGGATGCAAATGCTTCACAGGTTTGTGCTATGAAGCGCGCAAAACAGATTGAGGACGGACATGAGCGATACCCTTGCGCAGGCAGCTGAGGCCCTGAACAGCAAACTGGACGCAGGCGAATTTGACGCCTCCGCGAAATTCGAGATCGAAGGGCTGGGCTCCATCGTGCTTGATGGCGCAGGCGCCCGCGTCGGTGACGAAGACACCGATGTTACCATGAAGGCGGATGCCGACACATTTCAGTCGATTCTTGAGGGCGAGTTGAACCCCACTGCCGCCTTCATGTCCGGAAAGCTGACCATTGATGGTGACATGGGCACCGCGATGAAGCTGGCCTCGGCCCTGTCCTGATGGACGGCGCCCCGATGGACCTGCCGGCCGCCCCCCTGTTCGCGGATATCGCGCAGGGGCCTGCGGGCGGCCGGGCCCATTGGGTGCAAACCTCGGACGGTGTGCGCATCCGTGCGGGCCACTGGCGCCCTGACGGCGCGGCAAAGGGCACGGTCCTGCTGTTTCCCGGGCGCACGGAATATATCGAAAAATACGGGCTGGCCGCCGCCGAGTTTGCGGATCGCGGCTTTGCCACCCTCACTGTGGACTGGCGCGGCCAGGGGCTGGCGGACCGGACGCTGCCAGACCGCCGCCTGGGCCATGTCGATGATTTCAGCGATTTCCAGAAAGACGTGCAGGCGCTGACCCGCCTGGCAGAACAGCTGGAACTGCCGAAACCCTTGTTTCTGGTCGGCCATTCCATGGGCGGCGCCATCGGGCTGCGCGCACTGATGCAGGGGCTAAAGGTCGGCGCCTGCTGCTTTACCGGCCCGATGTGGGGCATCCAGATCCCGCCGCTGCTGCGCCCCCTGGCCAGTTTTCTAAGCGGCGTTGCGCCGTTTCTGCGCCTGGATAAATTGCTGCTGCCGACAACGGCGCTGGAGCAATATGTGCAGATCACCCCTTTTGAGGGCAACACGCTGACCACCGATCCGGACATGTACCGGATGATGCATGCCCAGCTGGCGGCACAGCCCGATCTGGCGCTTGGCGGACCCACGATCCAGTGGCTGCGCGTCAGTCTGCAGGACTGCGCCTGGCTGGCACGGCAGCCGTCGCCCGCCCTGCCCTGCATCACCTTTGTTGGCTCCGGCGAGCAGATCGTAAACACGGGTGCCATCCATGACCGGATGGGCCGCTGGCCCGGCGGCAAGCTGGATTTAATCGAGGGCGCCCGGCATGAAGTGATGATGGAAACCCCGGAAATCCGCGCGCATGTGTTTTCCAGCATGTGCCGCCTGTTTGAGCAATACCGCGGCTGACACCCCGTTGCCTGTGCGGCGCCCGCCCCGTTTACCCGGCCCTTACCCGCTTCTGTCATTCTCCCCGGGTTCCGCGCCCCGCCGCTTGTGATCCCGCAAGCCGCCCCTTAGATGTTGGTCAAAGCATTTCACATGACAGGAGCCCGCATGTTCCAGCTTCCCTTCCCCGTTCGCGACGCAAACGCCACCTCCGGTTCCGGCGGCCTCGGCAATCTGCCGGAATGGGACCTCAGCGATCTTTACGCGTCTGAGGACGCCCCCGAACTGGCCCGCGATCTGGACTGGCTGGAACAGGAATGCGCCGCTTTTGCCGCCGACTATGAAGGCAAGCTGGCCGATCTGGACGCAGGCGGCCTGCTGCAATGCGTCGAGCGCAATGAGAAGATCAACAACATCGCCGGCCGCATCATGTCCTTTGCCGGCCTGCGCTACTATCAGCTGACCACCGATGCCGGCCGCGCCGCCTTTCTGTCGGACTGCCAGGAAAAGGTGACCGTGGCCACCACCCCGCTGGTGTTCTTCACGCTGGAGCTGAACCGGATCGAAGACGGCGCAATGCAGGCGCATCTGGCCGCCAATGCAGACCTTGCCCGCTATGCCAGCGTGTTCCGCCGCATCCGCGCGATGAAGCCCTATCAGCTGTCGGACGAGCTGGAACGGTTCATGCACGACCTCGGCATCGTCGGCGATGCCTGGGAGAAACTGTTTGACGAGACCATCGCCGGCCTGACCTTCACCGTCGATGGCGAAGAGCTGACCATCGAAGGCACCCTGAACCTGCTGACCGACCCGGACCGCGCCAAACGCGAGGCGGCAGCGCGGGAACTGGCTGCCGTCTTTGCCGAAAACGTCAAAACCTTTGCCCGCGTCCACAACACCCAGGCAAAGGAAAAGGAGATCATCGACCGCTGGCGCGGCATGCCCAGCCCGCAGACCGGCCGCCACCTGTCCAACGATGTGGAACCCGAGGTGGTCGAAGCGCTGCGCGAAGCCGTGGTCGCCGCCTACCCCAAGCTGAGCCACCGCTATTACGAGCTGAAGCGCAAATGGCTGGGCCTCGATGTGATGCAGGTCTGGGACCGCAATGCACCGCTGCCGCTGGAAGACCCCCGCACCATCACCTGGGAGCAGGCGGAAAAGACGGTGATGGATGCCTACACCGCCTTCGATCCCCGCATGGGTGAGATCGCCGCGCCGTTCTTCTCGGACGGCTGGATTGATGCCGGCGTGAAGCCCGGCAAGGCGCCGGGCGCCTTTGCCCATCCGACCGTCACCAATGTGCACCCTTACGTGATGCTCAACTATCTGGGCAAACCGCGCGACGTGATGACCCTGGCGCATGAGCTGGGCCACGGCGTGCATCAGGTGCTGGCGGCGGAACAGGGCGAGATGCTCTCCTCTACCCCGCTGACGCTGGCGGAAACTGCCTCCGTGTTCGGCGAAATGCTCACCTTCCGCAAAATGCTGGACGGGGCCGAGACCAAGGAACAGCGCAAGGTGCTGCTGGCGGGCAAGGTCGAGGACATGATCAACACGGTGGTCCGCCAGATCGCGTTCTATGACTTCGAATGCAAGCTGCACGCGGCCCGCGCCGAGGGTGAGCTGACCCCGGATGACATCAACGCCATCTGGATGTCGGTGCAAGCGGAATCCCTGGGTGAGGCGTTCGAATACATGGATGGCTATGAGACCTTCTGGGCCTACATCCCGCATTTCGTGCATTCGCCCTTCTATGTCTACGCCTATGCCTTTGGCGACGGATTGGTGAATGCACTTTATTCGGTCTACGCCTCAGGCGCCGAGGGTTTCGAGGACAAATATTTCGACATGCTTAAGGCGGGGGGGGCCAAACATCACAAGGAGCTGCTGGCCCCCTTCGGCCTTGATGCCAGTGACCCCAAGTTCTGGGACAAGGGCCTGTCGATGATCTCCGGCTTCATTGATGAACTGGAAGCAATGGAGGACTGAAGCCTCTTACCCTGCGCCCGGTGGCCCGCAGCAAATTTGACATGGTTTCCCATATTCAGGTGGAGCCGGATCAGATCCGCTATTCCGGCACCGTGGCGCAGGCGATTGAAGAAAATGAGGACGGCGTGGATTTTCATGCCGTCCTTAAAAAAGATCGCGCGGTGGGGTTTTTCAAAATCGACCGCCTGTTTCATGAGACCTACAGCTTTGCCCGCGCTGATGAACTGGGCCTGCGTGCCTTCATGATTGATCGCGACGCGCAAGGCCAAGGCTATGCAACTGCTGCCGTTGCGGCGCTGAAGACCTATCTTCCCGCGCACTACCCGGACCGCTGCGCTGTGATGCTTACCGTCAACATGCAGAACCTTGGCGCTGTCCGCTGCTACCGCAAGGGCGGCTTTGCGGATACCGGCGGCATTCATCCCGACGGTCTCGCCGGACCGCAATTCATATTGCGGATGGCGCTAACACACTCCTGAGCGGCACATCAGCCCTGCCCCATTGCGCAGCAGAACACCGCTTAGGGAGATTTTCCCGAAGACGGATTCACTGTATCGCAAACTGCTCCCGTTGACTGGGTATGGGAGTTGCCACCACGGCACCGTTTTCAAAGCTCACTGCGGCCCTGATTCCCGCAGCCGTGGCCGCAGTGCCGGCCCCGGCTACTTCAGCTGGCTGTCTTTCGACCCGCGCCGGTTGAAGCCGCCGCGCGCCTGATGCGCGCCATCGCGTTCCTGCTGGCAGTCGATGCAGAGCTTGACGCCGGGAATGGCCACGCGGCGCTTCTCGGGGATCGGCTCTTCGCATTCGGCGCAATGGGTCAGGCTTTCGCCCACCGGGCGTTTTTGCGCCTTCAGCCGCGCAAGCTCGTCATTGATCGACGCTTCAATCTGTTCATTCACTGCGCCGTCCTGCGCCCAACCGCCTGCCATGGACCGTCCTCCTGTGCCAGAGGGGTGAATGTAAGGCCGTACAGGCGCTCTGCCTAGGGCTGTCTGAAGGCAATTCCCGAGTAAATCTATCAACTAATTGATTTCATTGCATTTTCTGTTGACCGGCGCCCTGGGTACGGCTAAACAGAATACAGAAATTGCACGCAAGCCAGAATCACCAGGCCGCAAGCAGCCAGCTCTCCAGCCATCCTTCGGGACAGCCAGACCGCAAGCAACGCCAGCAACCAGAGTGATTTCAGCCAGCCACGCGTAAAACCGTCAGCCAGCGTTTCTGCCAGCCTCCCATTCAGCCGCGCACCCAGCCCTATTGCCAGGCCCGTGCCAGACAGGATTCACAGCCAGCATTCGCCAGCTTTCAGTCAGGACCCCTGCCGTAAAGCCAGCGTCATTGTCAGCTGACAAAAAAAAGGCGGTGCCAGGCACCGCCTTATCCTTCTGCAGCCGGGCGCGGGATCAGGCGCTGGCGAGCATGCCTTTTTCACTCGCCAGTTCGCGCATCTTTTTCTGCAGCTTCTCAAACGCGCGCACCTCGATCTGACGGATCCGCTCGCGGCTGACTTTGTACTGCGCACTCAGCTCCTCAAGGGTGACGGGCTGATCCATCAGACGGCGCTGGGTCAGGATGTCCTTTTCGCGGTCGTTCAGAACGTCCAGCGCAGCGGCCAGAAGCTCGCGGCGGGCTTCCAATTCGTCGCGGGCCTCGTAATCGCCGGCCTGATCGGCGTCCTCGTCTTCAAGCCAATCCTGCCATTGCATCGTGCCCTCGCCCTCAGAGCCGACGGTGGCATTCAATGATGCGTCCCCGCCCGACATGCGGCGGTTCATCGAGACCACTTCATCCTCGGTCACGCCAAGATCGGTTGCGATCCGTTTGACGTTCTCGGGCCGCAGATCGCCATCTTCGAGAGCGCCGATGCGGGCCTTGGCCTTGCGCAGGTTGAAGAACAGCTTTTTCTGTGCCGAGGTTGTGCCCAGCTTAACCATCGACCAGGACCGCAGGACATATTCCTGGATCGAGGCGCGGATCCACCACATCGCATAGGTTGCCAGCCGGAAACCCTTTTCCGGATCGAATTTCTTAACCGCCTGCATCAGGCCGACATTCGCCTCGGAAATCACTTCGGCCTGCGGCAGGCCATAACCGCGGTAGCCCATGGCAATCTTGGCCGCGAGCCGCAGATGGGAGGTTACCATCTTATGGGCAGACGCCGCGTCCTGCTCTTCGACCCAGCGCTTGGCCAGCATGTATTCCTCTTCCGGCTCCAGCAGTGGAAACTTGCGGATTTCCTGGAGATACCGGTTCAGACCGCCTTCGGGCGTCGGGGCAGGCAGGTTTGCATAATTCGCCATATAAAGTGTCCCTCCCAGAATGTATAAGGACTTAACATTAGCGCATATGTGTTAGCGCCAAATCCTTTTCAAGGACTGCTTAAGGAATTCTTCTATGTTAACCCGGCCAAGCGCGTCTGTGAATTGCATCACAGGCTGGAACACGCTTAATTGCTGGCAATTTACTGGCGCAGCGCCGCCAGCAAACCCGCCATGTCCTGCGGCAGCGGCGCCTCAAACCTGAGCGGTTCGCCCGTCACCGGGTGATCGAACCCCAGAACGGCAGCGTGAAGCGCCTGGCGCGGGAAGGACTGAACAGCCGCCTGTGCGGCCTCGTTCAGGGCTTTGGCCGCCAGCTTGCGGCGCCCGCCATATGTGGGATCCCCCACCAGCCCGTGGCCGGCATGGGCCATATGCACCCGGATCTGGTGGGTGCGGCCGGTTTCCAGCCAGCATTCGATCAGCGCCGCGCAGGCCGGGTTGCCGAAACTCTCGCAGATGCGGGCTCGGGTCACCGCGTGGCGGCCGCCCTGGAACAGCACCGCCTGACGCTGCCGGTCGGTCTTGTGGCGGGCCAGCTGGGTGGTGAGCTTGAGGATATTGCCGGGTTCGAAACTGGCGCCCTTGACGCCGCGCAAGCGCGGGTCGTTGCCATCGGGCACCCCATAGCAGACCGCCTGATAATAACGCTCCACCGTGTGTTTTTCGAATTGCACGGCCAGTCCCTGATGGGCGGCATCGGATTTCGCCACCACCAAAAGGCCGCTGGTTTCCTTGTCGATCCGGTGCACGATTCCAGGGCGCTTGACGCCGCCGACACCTGACAGGTTGCCGCCGAAATGATGCAGCAGCGCATTGACCAGAGTGCCGGAGGGGGAGCCCGGCGCCGGATGCACGACCATGCCTGCGGGCTTATTTATGACGATCAGGTCGCCGTCTTCAAACACGGTATCCAGCGGGATGTCTTCGGGGCCGATGTGGCTGTCCTCAGCCTCCTCCACGATGATCGCGATTTGCGCGCCGGCCTCGGCCTTTGCCTTGGCATCCTGCACCACGGCGCCATCCACCGTAAGCGCCCCCGCTTCGATCAGCCGGGCCAGACGGGTGCGCGACAGCGCCGCCTCCTCTGGCACATCGCGCGAAACCGCTTTATCAAGCCGCTTAGGCGGGTTTTCCGCGATGACAAACTCAATCCGGCGGCTGCCCATGACTGATCCTTCCGAGACCGAAACCCAACAGGAACCACCGCAGATCCGGTTCCTGCGGCGGCTGGTGACCACGCTGACCGTGGTGATGATTGGCGGGCTTGTAGTGATTATCTCGCTGCTTGTCATCCGCTTGCAGGCAGGCGATGCGCCGCTGCCTGCAGAAATCGCCCTGCCCGACGGGGTAGAGGCCGAAGCAGTAACCCTGGGACGCGGCTGGATTGCCGTGGTCAGCCAGGACAACCGCATCCTGATTTTCGACCGCGAGTCCGGTGCCCTGCGCCAGGAAGTGCGGATCAAGGACTGACCCGGCGGGGTCAGGACCTGAGCAGCACCTTGTTGGAATCGATGGCCGCGGCGATCCGGGCGTATTGCGCCCGCCGCTCCTGCGCGGTTTCGGCGCTGCGCAGCAGGACTGTGCCTGCGTCCTCAAAGATACGGGCGGCTTCCCGGTTCACTGCGGCCTGAGCCGACGGCCGGACAGGCGTCAGCGGCCGGGCGGTGCGTTCAGCCGGATTGGCGGAACTGGTGACGCTGACCCTGCCCCGTCCCGGGTCGCTGTTCTGGCGGGCCAGCCGTTTCAGCCGGGCCGAGGTGTCCTGCAGCACACCGCGCACCTCATCGTAGTCGGTGCCCGCCGGGATGCCATCCGCAGCGGCTTCCAGCCGTTCGGAGAGGCAATCAACCTGCAGTGCCGAATCACCGGTGGCGCGGCAGAAGGCCTTGGCAGCGGACAGGGTGCCCAAAAGCTCGGTCAGAAAAGCAGCCGAACCGAATTCCCCGGCGGGCACCACCACCGTATAAACCAGGGGACCGGTGGCCTGTGCCAGTGCGGGTGCTGCGGCCAGACCCAGGCAGGAAACCCCTGCGGTCAAGCTCTTGACGGCTGTCTTAAACATATCGTTACCCTCGCATACCCCCGGACGAACCGTTCAAAGCGGGACCCCAGCTGCGCGGCATCTTGCCGGAACGTCCTTGCTGCAGCGCCGCCATGTTGCCTGGCACCCGGGCCTTCATTAACCTTAAGATGTTCCAAAACATAAGGTTGTTTTATCATGGTCACCAGTATCTTGCGGGCAGCGGCATTGATTATTCCCCTGTCTCTTGCCGCACCGCCCGTTTTTGCCCAGACCGCCGACGCCGCATTGAACGAAGCCAAGCGGCGTTTGGCCTGCGGTGCCGGCGTTCCGATCTCCGCCACCTATCTGGCGAACGGTACGCTGCAGGTGACCTGCCAGGCACCGGGCGCCGAGGCTGTGGCCCAGGCCGCCGCAGGCGGTCTGCCGGACACCGGACTGTCAGCCGGGGCAACCGCCGGAGCCGTTGCAGGCGTGCTGTTCCTGGTTCTCATTGCCGATGATGACAATGGCACCGGGACCACCACAACGACCACGACCACCAGCACAACCGATTAAGGCCTGCCCCGCTGCCGGGGGCTGCTGGAGCGCTTCTTGCAAGTGCTCCGGCAGATCTGGCCGCACCGTCTGGCACAGCGCCAGTGCGTTTACCGCCCCCTGCAGCGCACCCGCGCCGAGCAACGCGGTCTGACGCTTCCCCGCCCATAAAAACACTCCCGGCGAACCGGGCTTTCGGGCCGGACAAAAGGCGCAAAGGAGCTGGCCGTTTACCGGCCGGGGCAGTATGGACTGAAGGGCACCCGCTTTTGAATTGCGGCTGCAATAACCGCGTCCTGCAAAAGCACTGGACCGGTGCCGCAGATGAAACTGATGAATTTGTTTGATTGAGTGGTACCACCTCCCCGGCTCGAACGGGGGACCTCCTGATCCACAATCAGGCGCTCTAACCAACTGAGCTAAGGCGGCACTGTGGGGTCATTTATAGCACGTCCCGGAGGCGTGCAAGAGGTTTTTTTTCCTTTCCGCCGCAGAAATCCGCCGCACCCGATTACCTAGTCCAACGGTCCGGACACGGCCTTGGTGCACGGCCTGAAGTTATCCACAACCTCTTGCAAACAAGCGCAATTTGCCGCTTTACTCAGGGTGCCTGGCTGTCAGAAACCGGAAAGGACAACCGCCAGGTTTGCTCCACCAGATCCTGCCCAAAGCTGTGCACCGGACGGCTGTCCGTCAGCTGCCAGCCGAAAGCCCGGTAGAGCGCGCAGGCTGTCTGGTGGCTTTCATGGGTTTTCAGCATCATGCCCCGGTATCCGGCTGCACGGGCAAACGCCATGCATTCACGCAGCAGCCGCTTGCCCAGCCCTTTGCCGCGCGCCGCTGGCGTCAGCAGGAACAGCCGCAGCTGCGCTGTGGCGGCATCCTGTTTCATGCAAAACACCGTGCCCAGCCGCTCGCCGCCGCCTTCCGCCATCCAGCCGCGTTCGCAGGCAGGATCGTGGCCTGCGCAGAAACTGTGCAGAATATCGGCGACCAGCGGTCCGAAGGTTTCATCAAACCCGGCCTCGCGGGCGTAGAGATCCTGGTGGCGGGCGGCCAGCCACTGCATGTCGGTTGGAGCGAATCGGCGCAGGGTCACATCCATCATGCAAACAGCATAGCGCAAAGCCGGCTTGCGTTTCAGCCTGCCCCGGGCTAGCACCGGCTGCAATCCGCTGACCGGCATTGGAGTGTGCAATGAGTATCAACACCGAACGCGACATCGAGGCAAACATGCAAATCGGCCCGACCGATCAGGGTATGGTGCGGATTTTCATTGATACAGGCAGCGTTGAAATCCCGATGGATTTCGATCCGGAGGAAGCCGAGGAGATCGCCGAGGAGATCCGCGCCGCAGCCCAGGCCGCGCGCAGCGTCAAGTAGCGCAGCCGTCCCGGCACGCCCCCTCTCTGCCTGATCTCTGACACGGCAGCATCAAGAGCACTTCCAGCGCTCCGCAGGCGCGCTGCCGGGCCCAAGGCCGCCAAGGGGCCCCGCGCCCCGCGAGCGGGGCACCTGCGGGCGCGGGAGGTCCCGCCAGTACTCACTCCTCCGGCGTGCCGTCTCCTGCGCCGCCCAGCAGCAGCCCGTCGCGGCCCAGGCGCGGATCGCGCAGAGCCTGAAGGCGGCGGGCGGAATCCATCGCGAATTTCTGAATCAGCTTTTTGCGGCGCGCCGGCGGCAGCTTGTCTTCCGGCGCCATGCGGATGATCTCGGCATAATAAGGGTCTGCAATGATCAGCCCTGAGCCGTCCGGCAGCAGCTCGGTGGGAAACTCCAGATCCACCGCCCAGAAATAGCGGTCGCACCAGTCCAGATAGCCCTCCCATTTGCTGTCGGACTGGAAATCAGCGCGGCTGGACTTGCACTCGATCACCCACAGCTCCCCCTTGGGGCCCAGCGCCATCACATCGACGCGCAAGCCCCGGACCGGCACAAATTCTTCCAGCGGTGCATAGCCCAGCGAGCGCAGGTAGCGCGCCACCCCGCGGGCGAGTTTCTGTCCGGGCTGCAGATCCTCCATCATGCGGGGAAATGTGAACAATCAGGGAACAAATTGCAATCCTGCGGTTTTACCCGGAATTCGCCTGCCGGCGCTGCGTTCCCCTTGTAACAGCGGTCCGGGAAGACTACTTACGGCCTTGGCGGGTTCTGCCCTTCTTGTGACAGGCAGCATTCCAGTGGCCTTAAGCAATTCCACGGGAGCTGGCTCTGTTCGGACCCTGGTCCGTTTACCTGGCGCCCACCTGTACATACAGGTCCCCGGGAATCAAAGCCGCACGGTTGTTTGGTGGTCCCGCCGCATCTTCCCTATTCGCACAACGAAAAACCGCGCCTTCCGGATGGAAAGCGCGGGCTGCAATAACAGCTTGTTCCTGGGTCAGCGGCGGCTGCGCAACTGGCGCTGGCGCTGAGAAGGCTGATCAGCCGGCACCCGCACCGGCTGGAATTCCTTTACAACCGGCGTGCCGCGGCGGGGACCGCCATCCTTTTCGGCCATGGCCATCACCGCCCAGCCGAACTGCACGCCGGCAAAAACGATGCCATGCATGAACCACAACATGAAAACGGCCAGCAGGCCCGTGTCAGACCCGGAGACCAGCGCCCAGAGGTTCATCACATCGAACCACAGCAGCATCGCCACAAAGACAGCCGCGATTCCAAAGCCGATCACGACATTGCGGATATACATCTTCACCAGTTCAGGCATCTCGGTCCTCCAGAATTGCAACAAGAGGTTATCAGTCTTTGCAACGCCGTCCAGCGCTTCCGGAGGAATGAGCGGAATTTGCCGCACCCCTTGCGGGCCGTAAGCCAGCAAACAAAAAGGGCGCACTCAGCAGCGCGCCCTTGTTTCAATTGATACCCGAACTTACCGCCTCAGAAGGCTTCCGGTTTGGCTTCGCGCGCCATATGGTCCAGCACCGCGTTGACGAACTTCGGCTCCTTGCCTTCGGGAAAGAAGGCGCGGGCGATGTCGACAAACTCGTTGATAACCACTTTGGGCGGTGTGTCGGATTGCGTCAGCTCTGAACCCGCGGCGCGGAACAGCGCGCGCAAGGTGGGATCGATCCGGGCAATCGGCCATTTCGCCACCAGCGCCCGGTCAGTCATCTGGTCGATCTGCGCCTGGTGGTTAACGGCTTCGCGTATCAGCTTGCGGAAGACCTTGTTGTCCCCCTCTGCCATTTCGTCCCCTTCATAGACAGCGCCGAAACGGTGGTCCTCAAACTCGACGATCACCTTGTCGAAGGTGAGGCCGCTATGCTCCATCTGGAACAGCGCCTGCACGGCATAAAGCCGGGCTGCCGATCTCATCTGATTCTTGCCGTTGCCCTTGGGGCGGCTGTCCTGGGTGCTCATGCGCTGGTGGATCCGTTGTCTGTACCGGCGACCTGGTACGCCCCGGTGGGCGCCTTGAAACCGATGCCTTTGGTCTGGGCGCCCCACTTACGCGTGAGTGCGATCAGATGCAAGGCCGCAGCTGCCGCGCCGCCGCCTTTGTTCTGATCGGCGGTATCGGCGCGCACTTCGGCCTGTTTGCGGTTTTCCACGGTCAGGATGCCATTGCCGATGCACAGGCCCTGCAGGCCCATCAGCTGGATCGCGCGGCTGCTGTCGTTGCAGACGGTTTCATAATGGGTGGTCTCGCCGCGGATCACGCAGCCCAGCGCCACGTAGCCGTCAAAATTCGAGGTGCGGTCGGCGATTGCAATCGCGGTGGGCACTTCCAGCGCACCGGGCACTTCGACGATTTCAAAGGTTCCGCCCGCAGCCTCGATTTCAGCCGCGGCACCAGTTACCAGATTGTCGGCGATATCCTTGTAGTAGGGCGCCACCACGATCAGAATCTTTACCGGCTTGTCGAACTCGGCGCGCGGCAGGGTATAGTGGGTTTCATGTCCAGCCATTTCAATCGTCCTTCAGAATGGGGCGGCTGCCGGTGATGGACAGCCCATAGGCATCCAGCCCGACATATTTGGTCGAGGGCGAGTCGGTCAGCAGGACCAGTTCGTTCAAGCCCAGGCTTGAAAGGATCTGCGCACCGATGCCGGTCTGCTTGATGGTCACTGTCCGCGCGCCGTCTTCCTCATTGGCATAAAGCGCATTGCGCGGCTGACGGAACAGGGTCACCACGCCGCGGCCTTCCTCGGCAATGATCTCCATCGCGCGGGGCAGCTGGCGGGCTGATTTGGGGCCAAGGCCCAGGATGTCCGTTGCCTCATGCAGCGCATGGGTGCGCACCAGCACCGGCTCCGGCGTGGTGATATCACCCTTGATCATCACCACATGCTCGATGCCGTGGGTCTGGTCGGTGAACAGGCGCATCTCCCAGTCGCCGCCGATTTCCGAGGTCACGGTCTCGCGCGAGGTTTCCGTCACCAGATTGTCGTTGCGGGCCCGGTAGGTGATCAGGTCCGAAATCGTGCCGATCTTCAGCCCGTGTTTCTGCGCATATTCCACCAGATCAGGCAGCCGCGCCATGGTGCCGTCTTCCTTCATGATCTCGCAGATCACTGAAGACGGGTAATGGCCGGCCAGGCGGGCCACGTCGCAGCCGGCCTCGGTATGGCCGGCACGGACCAGAACCCCGCCCCTGCGGGCGCGAAGGGGGAAGACATGGCCAGGGGTGGCGATGTCAGCGGCGGTGTTTTCCGGGTCAATAGCAGTGGCCACGGTCAGTGCGCGATCTGCGGCAGAAATGCCGGTGGACACGCCCTCGCGCGCTTCGATCGAGACGGTAAAGGCAGTCTCGTGGCGCGACGAATTGTGCAGCGCCATCATCGGCAGGCCCAGCTCCTCGATCCGCTCGGCCGGCAGAGTCAGGCAAATCAACCCGCGGCCATGGGTGGCCATGAAGTTGATCGCTGCGGCATCCGCGTGTTTCGCCGGAATTACCAGGTCGCCTTCGTTCTCGCGGTCCTCGTGATCGACAAGAATGAACATGCGGCCCTGGCGGGCCTCTTCGATGATGTCTTCAATCGGGCTGATGGCATCGCGCAATTGCGCCTCAACCGGCCCCGGTGTTTCAAAGCTCATATGTCAGCCTTTCAATGCGCATGGGCAGCACGCCTGGCACTGCGGGTTCTTTCCCAGCCAGATAGCCCACAGACGGGGCAAATGCCAGTCCCGCAAACGGCACAGAGGGGTCTGGACGCGGCCTGTGCATCCGTGCACAGCTCGTTTCCGGATCCAATCTGCGGTTCAGGCGTCCTGAAGACCGGGGAGGAGACAGATGCGCACATCCCGCATTCTGCAAGCAGTTGAGGCCCATGCCGGAGGCGCGCCGGGCCGGGTGATCACCGGCGGCATGCCCCTGCGGCCGGGCAATGCAATGCTGGAAAAGATGCAGGACATGGCCGCGAACCATGAGGAGATCCACCTGCAGACGCTGCGCGAACCGCGGGGAAATCCGGGGCTGTGCGGTAACACGATTGTGCCGCCCTGCCATCCGGAGGCGGATGCCGGCTTCATCATCTTCGAGCCGACCGAATACCCGCCGATGCCGGGTGCCAACACGGTCTGCGTGGTGACGGTGCTGCTGAAGACCGGCGTGGTGCCGATGACGGCGCCGGTGACGGAACTGGTGCTGGAGGCCCGGGTCTGGCTGGTCCGGGTGTGCGCCGAATGCCGCGACGGCAAGGTGACGCGGGTGGAGTTCAAGAACGTGCCGGCCTTTGCCGTGCACCTGGACGCGCCGGTAGAGGCTGCCGGACTGGGCACGGTCCGGGTGGACGCGGCCTGGGGCGGCATGTTCTTTGTGCTGGCCGAGGCGGAAAAGCTGGACGTTGCGCTGGACGCAGGGAACGGCGCAGAGATCCTGCGCGTCTCCGAGGCAATCCGCCATGCCGCCGCCCGGCAGCTGCCGGTGGTGCATCCGGACAACCCCGGGATCACCGGCACGACCATCACCAATCTCTGGAGCGCGCCGGTGATAGAAGACACGGATGGCCGCGGGGCGATCACCTCTCGACCGGCCCCTTCGCCCCGGAGCACCCGCAGGACGCAAGCGGCATTCATGAGCGTTCGCCCTGCGGCACCGGCACCCGCGCCAGGATGGCAGTGCTGCATGCACGCGGGCTGCTGGGATCGGGCAGCATCATGTGATCGCCGGGCCATTGGGCACCACTTTTACCGGGCGGATCGTGGAGAAAACGCAAGCGGGCCTTACAAGGCCATTGTCCCTCCCCTGTCCGGCCAGGGCTGGACTTATGGTCTCTCCAGCTACACGCTGGACCTCAGCACCCCGTTCCCGGAGGGCTATACCGTCGGCGGCATGTGGTGACGCGCGCCGTATTGGCGGCGCGCCCGGGTCATGAGGGGCGCTGCCCCTCGGCCTCACCCCGGAGTATTTTTAGAAAGATGAAAGAGGCTGCGCCGTTTTATCCGGCTTCCTGCAGACGCGCGACGTAGCGGGCCAGGGTGTCGATTTCCAGGTTTATGCGGCTGCCCAGCTCCACATCCCCCCAAGTGGTGACGTCCTTGGTGTGCGGAATGAAATTGATGCCGAAATCACAGCCATCCACATCATTCACCGTCAAGGAGGTGCCGTTCAGGGCAACCGATCCTTTGGGAGCGATGAACCGGGCCAGATCCTGCGGTGCGCGCAGGGTGACGCGGGTGCTGTCGCCTTCGTCTTTCAGGTCCACAACTTCCGCGACGCCGTCCACATGGCCGGACACGATATGGCCGCCGAGTTCATCGCCCACTTTCAGAGCGCGCTCGAGGTTGACCCGCTTGCCCGCGGTCCAGCAGTCCAGATTGGTCTTGGAGACGGTCTCGGCCGAGATTTGCACATCGTACCAGTCCTCGCCCAGTGCAATCACAGTCAGGCAGACCCCGTCAGAGGCAATCGAGGCGCCGATATCGATGGTGGCAGTGTCATAGCTGGTGCGGATGCGGGCACGCAGGTCGCCTTGCTGCTCCAGTTCGGCGATGGTGCCAACGTCTGTGATAATGCCTGTAAACATGGGTCCGTTCCCCGCAGATGATGTGCCAATGCTGCCGCAGAGGTAGCCAAGCTGCGCGCGCTCCACAAGCCCCGGCTTGCCTTACCGCCCTCTGCAGCCATAGTTTCGCCCCAGTCAATTGTTAATCAATCCTTGAGACTACCACCGCCCTTCTGACACTGAGATGCCAAGCCAACCGATGAAACACCGCAGCTTTCTGTTCCTGCAGGGCCCGCACGGGCCGTTTTTTTCCGCCCTCGGCCGGATGCTGCGGGCGGCGGGCTGCGATGTGGCCCGGGTAGGGTTCAATGCGGGCGATCAGGCCTTCTGGCGCGGCAAGGACAGCTATATTCCCTTCACCGGCAGCCAGCAGGACTGGCCGGAAGTGCTGGCCGGGCTGCTGGATAGCCGCGGCATCACTGATGTTGTTCTGTATGGCGACACCCGCCCCCTTCACGCCAGCGCGATCGAGGCTGCCCAGCAGCGCGGCCTCACCGTGCATGTCTTTGAAGAAGGCTATCTGCGCCCCTACTGGGTGACTTACGAGCGCGGCGGCGCCAATGGCCATTCGCGGCTGATGGAGATGGGCGTTGCGGAAATGCAGCAAGCGCTGGCGCTGTCCGACATGGAGACGCCGCTGCCGCCGGCCCATTGGGGCGATATGCGCCAGCACGTGTTCTACGGTGCGCTGTACCACTGGTTCGTGATGTTCCGGAACCGTAGGTACCGCAATTTCCGCCCCCACCGGTCGCTGACGGTGACCAAGGAATTCCGGCTTTACCTCAAGCGGTTGCTGCTGATGCCAACCCAGGCGCTGGAGCGGCGGATGGCGGAACGGCGCATCCGCAACGGCGGGTTCCCCTATCATCTGGCGTTGCTGCAGCTGGAGCATGACAGCTCCTTCCAGATGCATTCCCCCTTCTCCAGCATGGGCGAATTTCTGCAGGAGGTGATCCGCGGCTTTGCCGAAGGCGCCCCGCGTCACCATCACCTGGTGATCAAGGCGCATCCGCTGGAGGACGGCCGCGCCCAGGTGCGCCGCACCCTGCGCCGTCTGGCGCGCGACCACGGCATCGAAGACCGGGTGCATTATGTGCGCGGCGGCAAGCTGGCGCAGCTTCTGAACGAAGCGCGCACTGCGGTGACCGTCAACTCCACCGCCGGCCAGCAGGTGCTGTGGCGCGGCATTCCGCTGCGGGTGTTCGGGCGCGCTGTTTACGGCAAGCCCGAGTTTGTTTCCGAGCAGCCCCTGGCTGACTTCTTTGCCGCCGCCAGCCGGCCGGACAGCCGCGCCTACAAGGATTACCGCCGCTTCCTGCTGGAAACCTCGCAGGTGCCTGGCGGCTACTACTCCCGCGAGGGGCGCCGCCAGCTGCTGCGCCAAGTCGCCGACATGATGCTGGCCGGCGAAGACCCCTATGACGCGCTGCGCCTGGGCAAAGCGGCACCGCGGCAACAGTTGCGCCTGGTGACCTGACACAACCGCTCCCTAAGACTGGCTTTTTCCCTGCCGGCAGGTTAGGTTGCCCCTAAAACTTGAGGCAAACAATAATTGGTCGAGGAGACCGAGCAGTGAAATCCGTTTCCCTTCGCTGGGCGCGTCCGGTGGCGATGCTGACGGCATTGGCCCTTGCGGTCTCTTGCGGCCTGCCCAAGGTCGGCCCTAACAAGCGCCAGATCTTCGCCGGGTCCGTGCAGCGGGAAGGCGATGCCTTCATCGTCTCCGTCAACGACCGCGTCGCCCGTGCCACAGCCGTTGTTCCGGCCCTTGGCTTTTCTTCCGGCTTCACCTCTGCGGGCCGGCTCACCTCGGACACCATCCGTCCCGGCGACGTGCTGGGGCTGACGGTCTGGGAGAACGTGGATGACGGGCTGCTGGCGGCCGAGGCCACCAACTCCACCGTGCTGGAGGAGGTGCAGGTCGACAGTGCAGGCTATATTTTCGTGCCCTACGCAGGCCGCTTGCGCGCCTCCGGCAATACACCCGACCAGCTGCGCGAGACCATCACCAGAAAGCTCGAAGACCAGACCCCCGACCCGCAGGTTCAGGTGCGCCGTCTGGCCGGTGACGGTGCCACGGTCAGTCTGACAGGCGCTGTCGGCGGCCAGGGCGTCTATCCGATCGAACGCCCGACCCGGACCCTGTCCTCGATGCTGGCCCAGGCCGGCGGCGTGACAATCTCGCCGGAAATCGCCCAGGTCACCGTGATCCGGGGTCAGGAAAAGGGCAAGATCTGGTTCCAGGATCTGTTCGACCATCCGGAGCTGGACGTGGCCCTGCGCGGCGGCGACCGTATTCTGGTGGAAGAAGACACCCGCTCCTTCACCGCCTTGGGCGCGACCTCGGCCCAGGCGCGGGTGCCGTTTGAAAGCCAGGACCTCTCGGCGCTGGAAGCCATCGCCCAGGTCGGCGGTCTGATTTCCACCGCCTCCGATCCGACCGGGGTGTTTGTGCTGCGCAATGAGCCGGCCGAGATCGCCAACCAGGTGCTGGGCCGCGATGACCTGATCGGCGCGCAGCGGTTGGTCTATGTGCTGAATCTGACCCAGCCGAACGGGTTGTTTATCGCCCGCGATTTCGTGATCCGCGACGACGACACCCTTTATGTCACCGAAGCGCCCTACGCCCAGTGGACCAAGACCATCTCGCTGCTTGTGACGCCGGTGGGGTCGCTGTCGAGCGTTTCGGCCGCCCTGGGCGAATAATCAGCAAATGCGCCTGATGCCAGGCCGGACAGAAGCCGGAAGCACGTCTTCCCGGCTTTTTGTTTTCAATGGCGGCTTTCTGACCCAGCGCCGGGTGCGGCGGATCCTGCAGCTTTGCGGTCACCGCATCCGGCTGGGGCTGCCGCAGGCCGAGGATCTGGTTGGCATCTGGGGCGCCACGCCCACTGCGCACCGGGGCCTTGCAGTCGCCGCACAGCGCGGCTGCGGGCTGCTCAGGGTCGAGGATGCCTTTCTGCGCTCGCTCCACCCCGGCCGTGCAGGCGAGCCGCCCATGGGGCTGCTGCTGGACCAGGCAGGGGTGCATTTCGACGCGGCGCAGCCGTCAGAACTGGAACAGATGCTGGCCGGACATCCGCTGGATGACGCGCATCTGATGCGCCGGGCACGCGATGCGATTGCCCGGCTCAAGCACGCCCATCTCAGCAAGTACAACGCTTTTGATCCCGCGACCCCGGCGCCGGAGCCGGGCTATGTTCTGGTTGCGGATCAGGCGCGCGACGACGCCTCGGTCGCTGCATCACGCGCCGATCGGGCGCGGTTTCTGGAAATGCTTGCCTTTGCCCAGGAAGAGCACCCTGGCGCGCGGGTGCTGATCAAGACCCACCCCGAGACATTGCGCGGTTACCGGTCGGGGTATTACGATGCCAAGGACGCGCAGGGGCGGGTGGAACTGTTCACCGCCAGTATGTCGCCCTGGGCGCTGCTGGAGGGGGCCGTCGGTGTTTATACTGTCTCCTCGCAGCTGGGGTTTGAAGCAATCCTGGCAGGCCATAAGCCGCGTGTCTTCGGACAACCGTTCTACGCGGGTTGGGGGCTGAGCATTGACGACGCCCCGCCCGCCCGCAGGCAGCGCCGGCTGACGCGGGCTCAGCTGTTTGCAGCCGCAATGATTCTCTACCCCAAGTGGTACGACCCGTTCCAAGATGAATTATGCGGGCTGGAAACGGTGCTGGACAATCTGGAGGCTCGGGTGCGGGCCTGGCGGGACGACCACTGCGGCTGGGCGGCTTCGGGCATGCGGCTGTGGAAACGCAAGCCGCTGCAGAAGTTCTTCGGCGCCGAAAAGCGGATGCTGTTCACCGAAGACCCGGCCACAGCGCAGGCCGGCGGGCGCAGGCGGATGGTCTGGGCCGGCAAGGCGGACGCGGCGCAGGAGGGCGCCGTGCAGGTGGAGGACGGTTTTCTGCGCTCCCGCGGACTGGGAGCTGAGCTGGTGCCGCCCCTGTCGCTGGTGACCGACCGCCAGGGGATCTACTACGACCCGCGCCGCGCCTCGGATCTGGATAGGCTGATTGCCAGCAGGGTTGAGATGAGCCAGGCCGAGGAGTTGCGGGCCGAGCATCTGGTGCGGTCTCTGGTCCGGGACGGCGTGTCGAAGTACAATCTCGGCGGCACCGCCCCTGCCCTGCCCGAGGGCCACCGGATCCTGGTGCCTGGCCAGGTGGAGGATGACGCCTCGATCCTTTGCGGCGCCGGAGAAGTGAAGACCAACCTGGATCTGCTGCGCGGGGTGCGGCAGGCCAACCCGGACGCGGTGATTGTCTACAAGCCGCATCCGGATGTGGAGGCGGGACTGCGCAAGGGCCAGGTTGCGGCAGAGGGGCTGGCGGATGCGGTTGCCTCCCATGCGGACCCCATGGCCCTGCTGGGCGCGGTGCAGGAGGTCTGGACGATGACCTCTCTTCTGGGGTTTGAGGCGCTGCTGCGCGGACTTCCCGTGACCACGCTGGGAACCCCGTTTTATGCAGGCTGGGGCCTGACAACGGATCTGGCCCCGGTGCCGCCGTGGCGGCAGGCCCAGGTCACAGTTCTTGGCCTCGCCTATGCGGCGCTGATCGACTACCCGCGCTATTTCGACCCGGTGACCGGACAGCCCTGCCCGGTGGAGGTGGCCGTGAGGCGTCTGCGCGAAGGCCGGCTGCCGCATCCAGGCCTCGGCAACCGGCTGCTGTCCAAACTGCAGGGGCTGTTTGCCACCTACGCCCATCTGTGGCGCTGACCACCCCGGCAAGCCCAAAGCGGAAGGCTCCCGCGCCCGCAGGGCACCCTGACTGACGCCAGCCCGCCCAAGGGGAGCGGAGCATGACACATGCTCCGCCGCCGGACGGTAGAACCTGTCTTGACAGAATAAGGGATGATCAGCGCAGCGCGCGGGTCCAGCGATGCAGAATGTCCTTGCCGAGGGGACGGGTTTCAACCAGATCGAACCGCGGCGCCTCGTCCAGACGCCCGATGCCCAGCGCACCGATCGATGGCAGCCCTTCGGCACCGATGCCCAGTCCGGCGGTAAATCCGATCAGCTCATCCACCAGATCAAACGCCAGCAACGATGCCGCCAATGCGCTGCCGCCTTCGCAGAACACCCTCGTGAGCCCCGCCTGACCCAGCTGCTGCAACACATCCGCAGCGTCCAGTTGCACCCCGTGAGAGGCGCAGGGGATCAGCTTGGCGCCCAGTCCTTCCCAGGCCTGGATCCGCTCATGATCAGCGCCGTGACCGTGGCACAGCCAGACCGGCACGTCCCTGGCCGTACGGGCCAGCTGCCCCATCAGCGGCAAGTCCAGATGGCGGGAGATCACCACCCGCACCGGCTGGTGGTCCACACCCAGGTCCCGAACCGTCAGCGAGGGATCATCCGCCCGCGCAGTCCCGCCGCCGACCATCACCGCGTCATGGCGCGCGCGCATTGCGTGCACGGCGCGGCGCGCCTCCGGTCCGGTGATCCATTTGCTTTGGCCTGATCCGGTGGCAATGCGCCCGTCAAAACTGCTTGCCAGCTTCAGCGTCACCAGCGGGCGGCCCTGTTCGGTCTTCAGAAAGAACCCAGCATGATCCCGCGCTGCCTGTGCCCCCCATATGCCGGTGGCCACCGCGATGCCCGCATCGCGCAGCATCTGAAAACCGTGCCCGGACACCCGCGGATCGCTGTCCTCGATCGCCGCAACAACCCGCGCCAGCCCGGCATCGATCAGCGCCTGCGCGCACGGCGGAGTCTTGCCGTGATGGGCGCAAGGTTCCAGCGTCACATAAGCGGTGGCGCCGCGTGCGGCCTCACCGGCCTGCGCCAGCGCTTCGGTTTCGGCATGGGGGCGGCCGCCCGGCCGGGTCCAGCCGCGGCCCACAACGCGGCCGCCCTGCACGATCACACAGCCGACCGCTGGGTTCGGCCAGCAGTTGCCCTGCCCGCGCCGCCCCAGGGACAGCGCCAGCGCCATGAAACGGTGATCGGAATCCATCAGTCTTCCGGCGCGGTGCCGGGGCGGAGCTCGTGAACAAAATCCTCGAAATCATCCGCCGCCTGAAAGTTTTTGTAAACGCTGGCAAAGCGCACGTAAGCCACAGTGTCGATCCGGGCCAGCGCCTCCATCACGATCTCGCCGATTTTCTTCGAGCCGATATCCGTTTCGCCCATGCTTTCCAGCCGCCGCACAATGCCCGAGATCATCTGATCAATGCGCTCCGGCTCAATCGGGCGTTTCTGCATCGATATGCGGATGGAGCGTTCCAGCTTGTCGCGGTCGAAATCCTCGCGTTTGCCGCTGGTCTTGATCACCACTAAATCGCGCAGCTGAACCCGTTCATAGGTGGTGAAACGGCCGCCGCAAGCCGGGCAGAACCGGCGCCGCCGGATTGAAACATGATCTTCGGCGGGGCGTGAATCCTTGACCTGAGTGTCGATATTTCCGCAAAATGGGCAGCGCATCCGCCTGCTCCCTCAATCCTGTCAGCCTATTGTTTGTGCCGGTGTTTGCCCGGTTATCCACAACTATAGGCTACCCTCCATAATTTGGGTAGAGGTGATTTATGGCCGCTAGATAAAGAGGTTCAGACCAGATGCGCGGCCACACGCCGCTGATGCGGTTTATCGCGGTGTTCAAACAGGTAGATCCCCTGCCAGGTGCCCAGCACCGGGGCGCCGCCGCTGACAGGGACAGACAGGCTCACCGGCAGCATCGCCGCCTTGATATGAGCAGGCATATCATCCGGACCCTCATAAGTGTGCTGCAGATAGGCCATCGACGGATCGGAGGACGGCGGCACCAGCCGGGCAAAGAAGGCGCCAAGGTCGGTCTGCACCTCGGGGTCGGCATTTTCCTGGATCAGCAAGGAACAGGATGTATGGCGGACAAACAGGGTCAGCAGCCCCACCTGCAGGCCGGTTCCAGTGACCCAGGCCCGTACTTCGCGGGTAAACTCATAAAGGCCTTGCCCGCGCGTCGGAATGGTAAACTCATGCTGCATAGTGCTTTTGTGGCTGAACCCGGCCCGGCTGGCAACCGCTATGCCCGGTGACGGCGCCGGCTAAGGCAGCCAGCGGTCCCGCCCCGGCAGCCGGTCGTAGCAATAAGTCTGCGCAGCTGTCACCCGCAGATTGTCACCTGCCTCGCGCACATTCAGCGACAGGCTGGAGGACCTATCAGGAACACCTGGCGGCAGGCCGAAGGCAAATTGCACCGCCTTGCGCCCGGGGCGGTTCACGGAAGGCCCCTCGCCGCGCCAGACATAGATCCGCTGGTTCACCGGCGCCCGCAGCTGGCGGATGGCAAAATCGGCGATGCTGCACCAGTAATCCTGTGCGCCGGACCGGCTTCGGGCGATCACCTCCCAGACACCTTCGGAGACCGGCAGCACCTCGTTCCGGTTAATCGCGCGCCAAGCGGATGCAGGCAATGGGACAGCCAGAGCAAACGCCAGCATCCCTGACAGCCACAATCTTTTACAGGTCATCTCAACCTCCCTCTCCGCCGTCGCGCAACGGCAGCGGATCATTCTGATCTCACGGCCGCCCGAACGGAATAAAGCAATATCCCAATGCTTCCTGAACACTCATTGTATCACCAGATTGCAGGCTGTTGACAGACCCGTATCCGCCAGCCGGTGCCGCTGGAGCCAAATCCGGGTCCAGCGTGAACTGGACTGCTGAGCGGCGTCCGGTTGTTTCGCTGCGGCCCAGCCCGCGGGTGATATGCAACATGCTGTTCCGGGAAACCCGCAGACTGCGCTGCGCATAATCCGCTGCCCCGCACCAGAAGAGATACCCGTTGCCTGTGTTCGGGATGACTTCGAACACGCCATCGGATACCGGATTGACGCGGATACTGTGGCGGCTGGCGCCGGCGGCTGAACTGTCAGGGAACGCCACCAGCAATAACGAGGCACAGAGTGCGGCAGCGGCGGCAATTTTCATCTCATTTCCCTTTCGTTTAGCGGGGCACATGCCGGTTCAGGCTGTCCCTCTCCAAGGGTAGGGAAAATTCGAACACAAGCCAGTCACACTGCCGTGCAATGGCTGGCACGTGTCGGCGGTTAACCCCGCCCGGCCTCAGTCAGCGCCGCTGCCAGCAGAGCAGAACCGGATTCTACGGCACTTTGACCTCAGGTCCGGCAGGGGCGGCTGATGGACCCCTTGCCGCACGGAAAGACCCCTCTCCGTAACGGTGCCGGCGGGCTGCCGCGGCTTGCAGCTCACGCGGTAAGACAAGTACTTGCGGAACACTGCAGCTTATTCGCAGCCGGTCCGGCGTCGCTGATTGCAAACCTGAAGTCCGCAGCTTTCAGGCGGCCGGTGCGTCGGAAGCCGCCTGGCACCCGCTGCCTCGCCTGCTGACCGGACCATCAAAGGGCGGCGGCTTCGACGCAGTATCCATATCCCTGCTGCACCGACATGCTTTCACCCGGACGAAAGCCCAGCGACAGCCAGCCCGTCTTGGGCTCGACACCGCTCCGCTCCGGGTAAAGCGTGAATTGCACCGAGGACCGGCGCCCGGTGGTGACGCTGACATCGCGGCCGCGCACCACATAAAACCGGTCCGTCCAGCCAGCGCCCAGCTCGCGGCGGGCGTATTCGGCAGCGGCGCACCAGTAATCCCAGGTGCCGCCGGATCCGCGCGGCACCACTTCATAGACCGTGTCATTGACAGGCAGAACCCGCACGCCGCGGTTGGTGGTGAAGGCATCCGCAGCTGCGGCAATGGAAGAAAGGCAAGCCAGGCCTGCTGCGCAAAGGAGGTTTTTCATTCGGCACTATCCCTATGTTCGCTTCAACATAGGGTTTGGCGGCAGCGGCTCCAACAGACAGGTGCCGTCTTTGCCGCGGCCTCTCGCAGATGTGTGACAGCGGGTCTCAGGTGCGGGACGGAAAGGGAATGATCTCTGCACTGTCTTGATGATGGCTCAGCACGCCTTCGAGGATGGCCAGCGCTGCGGCGTTTGGGACCGTGCCTGTGTCAGGGTGGAACTTTTCCCGTGCCTGGCGGCGCAGCATATCCTTGGTCTGCACCCCGTCCATTTGCTTTAGCGCGTCACCCTGATCCGCCAGCGCATCGATCATGAACCGGTTCGCGGTTACCAGATCATTCAGCGATTGGAGCTTTTCGGTCAGCACCAGCAGCGCCGTGTTCAGATTGGAATGTGCAGACATTCTCTTCCCCCGGAAGGCCAATAAGCAACAGCGCCAATTTTAGAGCCTGCCAAGGTGCCGGACAATGCCGAGGTTAGCAAATGGTTAACGCCTCAGATCCAACTCCGGCAGCACCAGATACCCGCTGTAACGCACCAGCAGGCCGATTCGCGGCAGGCTGGCAGAAATGTCAAAGCCCAGATGCCCCTCCGGCGTCTCAAATTCGGTTGAGACGCTTTGCGGGCAAAGGGCTTGGGGCAGCGGCACCCCGAACAGCCGGGCCTTGTCCACCGCGACCACCATTGCCCCCTGCTGCACCGAGACGGACAGCTCCAGTTCAACCACCCCGAAGCGTTCCACCGCCCTGCCTGATTGCGGGTCGTACCGCAGGTGCGAACGGGTCAGGAATTTTCCGAAACCGCGCCGCCAGACATGGCCCGGGCCCTGCGGCGTGACATCCAGCCGGAACCGGGTTTCGGCCATTGGCGGCGGAAAGCCAGCAAGCCCCGCCAGCAGCCGCGCCCAGCGGCCGCCGCCCGCGACCTTGACCCTGCCGTGGCTGCATTCCGGCGGCTGCGCATGAAACCGCAGCAGGGCCGGCGGCACCTCCAGGTTTTGCGCGGCGATGATGTCGCCGAATGCATCCCTCATGCGGCGAAGCCTCCAACGGCAAACCGGGCACGAACCTCAGGGCCAGGGATCAGGCAAGTATCAAAGCGGCCGAACAGCCTGTACCGGTTGCGGGCGATGCTGAAGTACAGCGCATCCTTAAGCCGCCCCGGCAGGAACCGGCAGACAGACAAGGCCGGCCAGGGCCCGGGCAGCGCCCGCATTGCGGCGGCAAAGGCATCCAGCCGCTGATAGGTGCGGCCGCCGACGATCACCAGATTGGTCTCGAACTCATCCGTAGGCAGCCCGTGTTCGCGGTAAAGCTGCTGCCCCAGCGGCGATTGCGCGGTGGCAAAGGCAAACCGCCCTGCCCGGTCATGGCGCAGCATGAAGCGGAAGAAACCGGAGCACAGCACACAGGTGCCGTCAAAGACGATGAGGTTGTCAGATTCCGACACTAGAGGACCGTCTGTTTGTTCAAGTAGATGTCTCACCGGTTGCATATCTGGCAGCTGGTTAACCCGTCATATTTGCAAACGGCAACTTTCCGTGCAGTTTCATAAAAGCCGAGATTAGGCTTTTTTCAACCACTCGCGGCTCTTCTGACGTTCGCTTCCATTGAACCGTCAGATCCATTGCGTCAGCCAATTGCCAGATCAGCCGCCAGCCATAATGCCCGGCCGGTTTTCCTGCCCCAAACTTAGCATATGTCAAAATGCGATTCTTCAATGTGGCTCTCAGGCCGGTGCCGCCAGCCTTGCCAAAATACAGGATTTCAGCACCCTCCACCCATTTCTCTTGCAGTCTGTAGATCGGCACCGTCGGGTCTTTGCCCTTAAATCGGCCACCGGCGCTGCTAGGCAAAAACGAAACCGTAAATCCGCGCGGCACCACCACCGCATAGACCCCTTGCTCCTGCGGCAAGTCCACCGCCCCAGTCAACAGGTCGGCAAAGGAGGTTTCCCCTTCATACCCATCGAGCATGATGCACTTCCTCCAACAAAAAAGGCGCCCCGCGGGGCGCCTTTTAAATTTACTGATCCAGGAAGCTGCGCAGTTTGCGGCTGCGGCTGGGGTGCTTCAGTTTCCTGAGCGCCTTGGCCTCGATCTGGCGGATCCGTTCACGGGTCACGCTGAACTGCTGGCCGACTTCTTCCAGCGTGTGGTCGGTGTTCATGCCGATGCCGAACCGCATCCGCAAAACCCGCTCCTCACGCGGGGTGAGCGACGCCAGAACCCGGGTGGTGGTTTCCTTGAGGTTTTCCTGAATGGCGCTGTCGAGCGGCAGCACTGCATTCTTGTCCTCGATGAAATCGCCCAGCTGGCTGTCTTCCTCGTCCCCGATCGGGGTTTCAAGGCTGATCGGCTCCTTGGCGATCTTCATCACCTTGCGGACCTTCTCCAGCGGCATCTGCAGCTTTTCGGCCAGTTCTTCCGGCGTCGGCTCGCGGCCGATCTCATGCAGCATCTGGCGGCCGGTGCGGACCAGCTTGTTGATGGTCTCGATCATGTGGACCGGGATCCGGATGGTGCGCGCCTGATCCGCGATCGAGCGGGTGATCGCCTGGCGGATCCACCAGGTCGCATAGGTCGAGAACTTGTAGCCGCGGCGGTATTCGAACTTGTCCACCGCCTTCATCAGGCCGATGTTGCCCTCCTGGATGAGATCCAGGAACTGCAACCCGCGGTTGGTGTATTTCTTGGCGATCGAGATCACCAGGCGCAGGTTGGCCTCAACCATTTCCTTCTTGGCCTGGCGGGCTTCTTTCTCGCCCTTTTGAACCTGCTGCACGATGCGGCGGAATTCCGAGATATCCAGACCGACATACTGGCCGACCTGGGCCATGTCGGCGCGCAGTTCCTCGACCTTGCCGGTGGAGCGTTCGATGAACATCTGCCAGCCGCGGCCGGGCTTTTCGCCCATGTCGGCAAGCCAGTTCGGGTCCAGCTCGCGGCCGCGGTAGGCGTCAATGAACTCGCGGCGGTTGATGCGGGCCTGGTCGGCCAGCTTGACCATCGCGCTGTCAATTTGCATCACCCGGCGGTTGATGCCGTAGAGCTGGTCAATCAGCGCCTCGATCCGGTTGTTGTGCAGATGCAGCCCGTTCACCAGTTCGACGATTTCCGAGCGCAGCGCTTGATAGGTCGCCTCGTCCTGCGTGCTGAAGGAGCCGTCCTCGTTCAGGGTTGCCGAGATCCGGCTGTCCTGCATCTCGGACAGCTGGGCAAAGTCGGTCGAGATCCGCTCAAGCGTGACCAGCACCCGGTCCTTGAGCGCGGCCTCCATCGCGGCCAGCGACATGTTGGCCTGTTCATCTTCGTCATCGTCGTCATCGCTGGCGATCGGATTGCCGTCGGCGTCCAGTTCCGGACCTTCATCCTTGGCCGGCTTGGCTGCTGCAACAGCCGCGGTATCGACAACCGGCGCTTCCTCTTCGCCGTCCTCGTCCAGCTGGTTGCCGAAGGTGGCCTCCAGGTCGATGACGTCGCGCAGGAGGATATCTTCGGACAAAAGTTCGTCGTGCCAGATGGTGATCGCCTGGAAGGTCAGCGGGCTTTCGCACAGCCCCAGGATCATCGTATTGCGGCCGGCTTCGATCCGCTTGGCGATGGCTATCTCGCCTTCCCGGCTCAGCAGCTCAACCGAGCCCATCTCGCGCAGGTACATACGCACCGGATCATCGGTGCGGTCCAGCTTTTCAGCCTGGGCGCCGGCCAGCGCAACCTCGCGCGGGCCTTCGGTGGTCACAAGGTCGGTGGTGCCCTTGTTTTCTTCTTCCTCGGCTTCTTCGTCCTCGATGATGTTGATGCCCATTTCGCTGAGCATCGACATCACGTCTTCGATCTGTTCCGAGCTGACCTGATCCGGCGGCAGAACCTGATTGAGCTGATCGTAGGTGATGTAGCCTTTCTCGCGGGCCTCCGCGATCATCTTCTTGACCTGAGTCTGGCTCATGTCGAGTGAGATTTCGGCATCCTGATCGTCAGGTTTGCGGTCGTCGGTGTCTTTGGCGGCCATTCAATGCTCCTACTCAGGGGCTGCGGGGCGATTCGGGTCGCGCGAATCATTAGCGCGATTCTCTGATTCGTCACCCCGTTTACCCAATTTTCCTGTGCTCTTCCTTAGCAAAACGCAGAATCATCCGATCTGCGTCATTTACCGGAAAAGCCGATCCGGTCCAAAAGGGCGCCGAATGCGTCGCGCTCATCGCGGTTGAGCCGCGCGCCGTTCTCGCCCACATCATACTGCGCCTGGTCCTCATTCTCGCTGCGCACCGCCTTGTTCTTGGCCTCGGCTGCCTGCCGCAACCGCCAGGTCAGCGCCTCATCTGCAAGGCCGCCCAGATCCTCTTCGGCCTCCGCCAGTTCCGCGTCCAGCCCGCGCCGCGCTTCCAGCTTTGCAAACTCCTCGGCCAGGGTCATGCTGGCCAGCTCGGTGTCGCCGGGTTTGCGCAGGCAAGGGGTAATTCCGACATGGCGAAGGCCAAAGAGGTTTTCAAGGGCATGCGGCCCCAAAGACCAGTCGATTTCCTCGCGCAGACGCTCCGGTGCGCTGATACCGTGGCGCAGCACCATGTCGCGCAGCGCCGCCAGATCCGGGTCGGCACACTGGAGGCGCTCCAGGCTGGTCTCGAATTCGGGGATCACAGCCGGGGTGGTGATCGCCGTGGCCAGGATCACCGCTTCGCGCATTGCAGCAAAATATTCGTCCTCGGCACCTGCCACCAGCGAGGCGCGGGTGGTTGCCCGCGGCTGCGGGATCGGGCCAAATCCCTTGCCGGGCTTCCAGGGCGGACGGGTGCCATCGCGGAAGCCGCCGCCGCGGGAACCGCGCTGCTGGAAACTGCTTTCGCCGCCGCTGCGGGTGCCGCGGAACAGTTGCCAGCGCATCTCCTTGACGTCTTCGCCGTAGTGTTTGCGGATCGACGGGTCGCGGATCAGCTTGATCTTTTCGCGCAGGCTTTTGTCCAGCGACGCTTTGCGCTCGGGGCTGTCGAACACCTTGCCCTCGGTCTCGCGCTGCCACAGCAGTTTGACCATCGGCATCGCCTGATCCAGCACCGCCTGCACCGCCTCCGGGCCTTGGCTGCGGATCATGTCGTCAGGATCCTTGCCCTCGGGCATGATGGCAAAGCGCAGGGACTTGCCCGCCTCCAGCAGCGGCAGCGCCAGATCGATAAGCCGCATGGCGGCCCGGATGCCGGCTTTGTCGCCGTCCAAGGCGATGATCGGCTCGTCCGACATCCGCCACAGCATCTGCAGCTGGTTTTCAGTGATCGCGGTGCCCAGCGGCGCAACAGAAGACTGAAAACCGCCCTCAGCCAGCGCAATCACATCCATATAGCCCTCGGCCACGATCAGCGAAGACCCCCGCCCGGAGGCAGCCCGGGCAGGCCCGTGATTATACAGGCTGCGGCCCTTGTCGAACAGCTCAGTCTCCGGCGAGTTCAGGTATTTGGCGTTGTCATTGGGGTCCATCGCACGGCCGCCAAAGGCAATCGCCCGGCCCCGCGCATCGCGGATTGGGAACATGATCCGGTTGCGGAACGTGTCATAAGGATTGCCGCCCTTGTTCGATGGCTTGGCCAGGCCCGCGCCGATGATCAGGTCCTCGGGGACGTTTTTGCCGCGCAGGGCATCCCACAGGTTCTGCCAGCCATCAGGGGCAAAGCCGATCTCCCAGCGATCCAGCGCCTGCGCGGTCAGCCCGCGGCGCTGCAAATATCCGCGGGCGTCATGGGCAGCGCTGGTTTTGAGCTGCAGGCGGAAGAATTGCACCGCCTGTTCCATCACCTCCGCCAGCAGGGCCCGGCGGTCCTGTTTCTCCTGCGCGCGCGGGTCGCGCTTTGGCATTTCCATGCCCGCCTCCTGCGCCAGGATCTCCACCGCCTCCATGAAACCGACATTCTCGGTTTCCTGAACAAACTTCAACGCATCGCCCTTGGCGTGGCAGCCGAAGCAATAATAGAATCCCTTGCGGTCCTCGACATGGAAAGAGGCGGTCTTTTCGTGGTGGAAGGGGCACGGGCTCCAGAAGTCCCCTTTGCCCGGCTGCGACTTGCGCTGATCCCACATGACCTTGCGCCCGACAACATCAGAGATACTGATGCGGGTGCGCAATTCATCCAGAAAGCCGGGCGGCAGGGACATATCAGTTCGACTTCAGCTGGTTCTGCATCGACTGGATCTGATCCCAGTTCTGCAGGCACTGTTCCTCGAACAGCGCACCGAGGTCGGCGTTCTTCAGGTCGCGCCGCTTCATCGCGTAGACATGGCTCGTCAGCTGCGGGATCGCCTTGGAATAGGTCTCAGGCCAGTCCGGTTCGCTCTCCAGAATCGCCTGCTCCACCTCTTGCTGTTTCACCCGGTCCAGCCGCGCCTGCTGCACTGCAGCCATGACCTGCCCTTGGTATTTGCAGCTTTGTTCTTTGGTTTCAGAAGCATAGGCCGGAGCCGCCAGCAAGGCGGCTGCAAGGGCGATGCGGATCATAGATGCGCTCCGGGAATCAGTTGGTGATCCCCAGAGATTACCCCCGCGCCGCGACAGCTTCCATCGCTGTTTTCAAATCATGCACAAGCGTTTTCGCCATCGAGCGGAACACCATGATCTGAAACGCCTGCGGACCGGTTCGCGTCACTGACGCCATCATGTGCTTCAGCTCGGCCCGCACGGTATGGCCGCGCTTGAACACCGCCCCGCGCAGATCGACCGGCACCAGGCGCGCCAGCACGTCCTCGGCGCCCGCGCCCTCCAGCCGCACCACGGCCCAAGCGTCGCTTTGATCCGTCAGCGCGGCGTGCGCGGCCAGCTTATCCTCCGGCGCAGGCCCCATCAGCAGTGCTGCGTCCCGCCCGAACCAGACCGCGCGGCTGCCCGCCTTTCCGGTGGCGCGGTTCGGGGCCGGGAAGGACATGCCATGCGCCGCCTCCAGCGCCTTGCTCAGCGCCTCCCGCTGGCCTTTGAAGGGCGCCACGGACCAGATATTACCGAGGTGCTCCTCGGTCAGGCTCATGCCGCCGATTGTTGCCGGCAGCAGCCCTTCACAGGGGCTCTTTGCAGTCAGTTCAGCCACGGGCACGGTCTCCTTCGGGATCAAAGAACACAGGGGATACAACCTCGCACAGGGTATCAGCACCGCGCATATGGTCGATCAGGCGCACGGTTTCGCCGATCCGCTCCGGCCCTTCTTTCAGAAAGGCAAGGCCGATGGGATGCCCCAAAGCCGGCGAATAGCCGGCCGAAGTCACATAGCCCTGGTCATAAATCCGCTCCACCGGGTCGCCCGGGTTGAACAGATGCGCACCGGCGGTGATTTCCTTGGCCGCGCCAACCGGCTTCAATCCCACCAGGCGCATCCGGTCTTCGGCCATCAGCCCCTCGCGGGTGGACATGGGTTTACCGAGAAAGTCCTTCTTCTTGGACATCATCCCCTGCAGACCAAGGTCAAAGGCGGTCACGGTGCCGTTAATCTCGGCATGGGTGATCAGGCCCTTCTCGATTCGCAGCACATTCAGCGCTTCCATGCCATAGGCTCCGCCCCCCATCGCCTCCGCCCGCTTCAGCAACTCACGGAACAGGCTCTCGCCATAGCGTGCAGGCACCGCAACCTCATATGCATGCTCACCCGAGAAGGAGATCCGGAACAGCCGCCCCTTGACGCCCATCACCGTGGCCTCGCCGCAGCCCATGAAGGGCCAGGTTTCGCCGTTCACATCCTCGTCCAGCAGGCCGTTCAGCAGCTCCTGCGACTTCGGCCCCGCAACGGCAAACTGTGCCCATTGCTCGGTCACTGAGGTGAAGCGCACATCCCACTCCGGGTACAGCGCCTGGGAGACAAACTCCATATGCGCCATCACCTGCCCCGCAGCGGCGGTGGTGGTGGTCATCACATAATGGTTCTCCCCCAGCCGCGCGGTGGTGCCGTCGTCCATGACGAAGCCATCCTCGCGCAGCATCAGCCCATAGCGGACCTTGCCCGCCTTCAGGGTGCTGAAGGTGTTGGTGTAGAGGTGATCCAGGAACTTGCCCGCATCGGTACCCTGTATGTCGATCTTGCCCAAAGTGGAGACATCGCAGATGCCCACAGCCTTGCGGACCATAGTGACTTCCCGGTCGCAGGACTGGCGCCAGCTGGTTTCCCCCGGCTTCGGGTAATAGGCGGCGCGGTACCACAGGCCCACTTCCAGCTGATGCGCGCCGCGCGCGTCGCTTTCGGCGTGCGAGGTGAGGAAGCGCTGCGGCTTGAAGCCCTCATCCGTGGCCCCTGCCCCCATCGCGCCTAGCGACACCGGCACAAACGGCGGGCGGAAGGTGGTGGTGCCGGTCTCGGGGATCGTCCGGCCCGTTGCATCCGCCAGCACCGCCAATGCCGCAACGTTGGAGTTCTTGCCCTGATCGGTCGCCATGCCCTGGGTAGTGTACCGCTTCATATGCTCGACCGAGCGGAAATTCTCGACCGCGGCCTGTTTCACATCCTTGACGGTCACGTCGTTCTGGAAGTCGAGCCAGGCCCGGCCCTTGCCCGGCACCGCCCACAAGGCGGCGATGCGGTAGGGATCATCCTCCGCATCCGGCAGGTCGGAAACGGTGGATTTAAGGCCCAGCGCCTCCACCACTTTGCCAGCAGCCTCAGCGCCTTCGCGCAGCGCCCCAGCGGTGGAGAACGTGCCGTTGCAGGCGCCTGCCGTGACTATGCCCGGCACAGCTCTCTCAGCGGGCACAAAGGCCAGCGCATCGCGTTTCCAAACAGGGCGGCTGTTCAGGTGGCAGGTCAGATGCACCGACGGATTCCAGCCGCCGGACATCGCCAGGCAATCGGTCTGGATCTTCTCCTCGCCCTTGACCGAGCGCACGGTGATGCTTTCCACCCGATGCCGGCCGGCAGAGCCGCAGACCTGCGCCCCCTTGATCACCTGATAGGGTCCGCCGTCCGGCGCCTCGTGGCGGCTGTCGATCACCGCCGCGATATGCACGCCAGCGTCATGCAGATCGCGCGCTGTGCGGTGGGCCTGGTCATTGTTGGCAAAGACTGTCACCCGCTCCCCCGGCGCCACGCCCCAGCGGTTCAGATAGGCGCGCACGGCGCCCGCCATCATGATGCCCGGCCGGTCGTTGTTGCGGAAGGCCACCGGGCGCTCAATCGCACCCGCCGCCAGCACCGCGTGTTTGGCCGCAATCCGCCAGAAACATTCGCGCGGCAGATGGCCGCCCTTCAGCGAATGGCGCCGCGGCAGGTGATGCGAGACGCGCTCCAGCGCGCCATAGGTGCCCTGATCATAGGCGCCGGTGACAGCGGTGCGGGTCATCAGCCGCACATTGTCCATCGCCTCCAGCTCAGCCAGCACATCAGCGGCCCACTCATGGCCAGGCTTGCCGCCGATTTCCTCGCGCTCAGCCAGCAGACGGCCGCCCATGCGGCTGTCTTCTTCAGCCAGGATCACATCGGCCCCGGCCCGGCCCGCGGTCAGCGCCGCCATCAGCCCGGCAGGCCCGGAACCGATCACCAGCACGTCGCAAAAGGCAAAGGCTTTCTCATAGCGGTCCTGATCCGCCTCGCCGGACAACGCGCCTAGCCCCGCCGCATTGCGGATCAGCGGTTCATAGATCTTTTCCCAGAACGCCGCCGGCCACATGAATGTCTTGTAGTAGAACCCCGCGGTAAAGAAAGGTGCCGCCAGATCATTGACCGCCATCACATCGCGTTCGACCGAGGGCCAGCAATTCTGGCTGCGGGCCTCCAGCCCCTCGAAAATCTCCTGCTGGGTGGCGCGCAGATTGGGATCCTGCTGGCCGCCGGTGCCGATGGTCACCAGCGCGTTCGGCTCCTCGCTGCCGGCGGTCAGCACCCCGCGCGGACGGTGGTATTTGAACGACCGCCCCATCAGATGCACATCATTTGCCAGCAAGGCAGCGGCCAGCGTATCGCCCTCCAGCCCCATCATATGGCGGCCGTTGAAGGCGAAAGTAATCGGTTTTGCGCCCTGATTCAGCCCTTTTCCGGGAAGTCTCATGGTTCACCTCCCAGCCCGGCCTCGGCCGCCAGCTGCACAGCCAGAATCTCATGGGTCGCAGTATCACGGGTCACTTTGAGCCAGGAGTTGCAGCCCATCTCGTGGTACCACAGCTCATCCAGCGGCCCTGCCGGATTCTCGCGCAAGTTCACATATTCATGCCAGGCGTCCAGACCGGCCCCCGCAGCCGGGCGCACAAGTGCGGCACCCTTATAATAGAATTCGCGGCGGTCTCTTTCACCGCAGAGCGGACAGGCAATCCTCATGACCAGCGCCCTTTCATCTTTGCAAAAATACTCCGGGATTGAGACCGCAAGGCCGAGGGGGCAGCGCCCCCTGCAAGACCAAGCACAAAATCAATGCAGGTTATGCTGCGCACCGGTCCCCTCCTCATCCATCAGGCCATGTCCGCTGCGGAAACGGTCCAGCTTCAATTTCGTGGCCGCCCCGTGCGGGCGGTCCGTGGCGATCAGATGGGCATAAACATGGCCCGAGCCCGGCGTCGCCTTGAAGCCGCCGTAACACCAGCCGCAGTTCAGGTAGAGTCCGTCTATTGGCGAATGATCAATGATCGGCGAGCCATCGGGCGTCATGTCCATGATGCCGCCCCAGCTGCGCAACAGCCGCGCCTTGCTGACTGCCGGCACCATCGCCACGAAGCTTTCCATCGTGTGTTCCACCATCGGCAGGTTCCCCCGCGCCGCATAGGAGCTGTAGAAATCCAGGTAGCTGCCAAACACCAGTCCGCCCTTGTCCGACTGGCTGATGTAAAGATGCCCCTCGGCAAAGGTGATCACATGATCCACGATCGGCTTCAGCCCTTCCGAGACAAAGGCCTGCAGCACGTGGCTCTCAATCGGCAGAGTCAACCCTGCCATCGCCGCCACCTGGCCAGAGCGGCCTGCGGCGGCCAGCGCCACCTTCCTGGCCCGGATCGGGCCGCGTGCGGTCTGCACGCCCACGACCTTGCCGTTTTCCACGTCGATGCCGGTCACTTCGCAGTTCTGGATCAGATCCACCCCGCGCATGTCGGCACCGCGGGCATAGCCCCAGGCCACGGCGTCATGGCGCGCAGTTCCTGCACGGCGCTGCATCAGCCCGCCCATGATCGGGAAGCGGTTATTGTCAAAATTCAGGAACGGCGCCAGTTCACGAACCTGATCGCGGCTCAAAAGCTCAGCATCGTCCCCCTGATTGATGATCGCGTTGCCCCGGCGCACCGCCGCATCGCGCTGGCCGTCATTGTGGTACAGGTTGAGGATGCCGCGCTGGGACATCATCGCGTTGTAGTTCAGATCCTGCTCCATCCCTTCCCACAGTTTCAGCGAGTGGGAATAGAACTCGGAATTGCCCGGCAAGTAGTAGTTCGCCCGCACAATGGTGGTGTTGCGCCCCACATTGCCGCCGCCAAGATAGCCTTTCTCCAGCACCGCCACATTGGTAATGCCGTGCTCCTTGGCCAGGTAATACGCGGTTGCCAGACCATGGCCGCCGCCGCCGATAATCACCACGTCATACTCGGTCCTGGGCTCGGGGTCGCGCCAGTGCGGCGTCCAGCCCTTGTTTCCGGTGAGCCCCTCTTTGAGCACACGCCATCCCGAAAACCGCATGTCATCCCTCCCCGTCAAATCACGTCCGCTGCCCGGAAAAAGGTGACCCGGACCCTGGCGGCATTGCTACCCGCTTTCGCCTGCTGCTCCTAGCCCCAAGGATCCATTTGCGGCAGCTCAGCACGGCTCTGACGCAAATCACACGAACTAATCACTTGTGTCCAGTAGTATCTGCGACAGGCCGTGACGTATTCCGATTCACTCACACGAAAAACGGGGCAGAGAGCTCCCCCTCCGCCCCGGCCATAGGTCAAAGCTCCTGCAGGCTGGTCAGAGCCCCTTGGCGTGATAGCTTTTGGCGACCTTGTCGATCGACACCAGATAGGCGGCAGTGCGCAGGTCGGTCACATCATCACGGCTGTGCCAGACCTCGCGCATCGACTGGTATGCCACCCGCATGGTGTCATCGAGGCCCGAGCGCACCAATTCCAGTTCGCCTGCGCCCTTCAGGTACTTGTCCTTGAAGTTCGGCGACATCGACCAGGTGCCCCCCATCACATCATCCAGACGCTGCAGCTCATCAATCACCAGCTGGTGGCGCGCCTCTTCCTGGCGGCGCTGCATCCGGCCGAAACGGATGTGAGACAGGTTTTTAACCCATTCAAAGTAGGACACTGTCACACCGCCCGCGTTGGCATACATGTCGGGGATGATCACAATGCCCTTCTTGCGCAGAACATCATCCGCGCCGGCGGTCACCGGGCCGTTTGCAGCCTCGATGATCAGCGGCGCCTTCACGCGTTCAGCGTTGGACAGATTGATCACGCCTTCCAGCGCGGCCGGGATCAGGATGTCGCACTCCTCTTCCAGCAGCACCGCGCCGTCCTCGACGTATTGCGCATCCGGATAGCCGGTTACGCCGCCATGCTTGACAATCCAATTACGCACCGCTTCGACGTCAAGACCGTCAGCGCTGAACAGCCCGCCGTCCCGCTCGATGATGCCGATAATCCGCGCCCCATCCTCTTCGGACAGGAACTTCGCCGCGTGATAGCCCACGTTGCCAAGCCCCTGAACAATGAGCCGCTTGCCATCCAGTTTGCCGGACAGGCCCGCAGCCGCCTTGTCTTCCTCATGGCGGAAGAACTCCTGCAGCGCATATTGCACGCCGCGCCCCGTGGCCTCGACCCGGCCCGAGATGCCGCCGGCGTTCAACGGCTTGCCGGTGACGCAGGCCCTGGCGTTGATGTCGGTGGTGTTCATGCGGGCGTACTGGTCGGCAATCCAGGCCATCTCGCGTTCGCCGGTGCCCATATCGGGCGCAGGCACGTTCTGCGAGGGGTGGATCAGGTCGCGCTTGGCCAGCTCATAGGCAAAGCGGCGGGTGATCAGTTCCAGCTCGTGTTCTTCATATTCGCGCGGATCGATGCAAAGCCCGCCCTTGGAGCCGCCGAACGGCGCCTCCACCAGGGCGCATTTATAAGTCATCAGCGCCGCAAGCGCCTCGACCTCGTCCTGGTTTACACCGGTGGCATAGCGGATGCCGCCCTTCACAGGCTCCATATGCTCGGAATGGACCGAGCGGTAGCCGGTGAACGTGTGCATGGCGCCGCGCAGGCGCACCCCGAACCGCACTGTATAGGTGGCGTTGCAGACCCGGATCTTCTCCTCCAGCCCCGGCGGCAGGTCCATCAGGGACACGGCCCGGTTAAACATCAGGTCCACGCTTTCGCGGAAGCTCGGCTCTGTGCGGCTGCTCATCTCAAATCATCTCCGTGCTCAAACATCGACTCGATGCCGATGATGCCCACAGTCTATGCAGAGAAGATTAAGGAGTGCGACCTATTTGACCATTCCCTGCCAAAAAGATTCGCATTTAAGCCAAAGGTCCGCGATTCGCCGCTTACCCCGGGCAATTGTCCCCCAGGTTGCGACAACCCCGCAGCATACACGGCAATTGAAAACCCAACTAACTGCAATCGCGTGCCTATCGGCGCAAAGCCGCCCCAATTCCGCCACGTTCAGCAGTCATTAATTATGTGTAAATTCCGCGTCTAGAGCCAGGCTGATCTGTTCAAGAACTGGCGGAGGGGTGTTTTAATGCATAGACGTCACAAGGATTCCACAGCGCTGACCAGTCCGCTCATGCTGCGCTGCCAGGCCAAGGCAAAAGACTTCCTCAGAGAAGAAGACGGCGTGCTGGCCAAACCGATGATCGGCACCTTTCTGGCTATGCTGGCGGTCGGCGGCATCGGGGTGGACCTGATGCGGATGGAGCGCGATCGCACCAATCTCCAATATACGCTGGACAGGGCCGTTCTGGCAGCGGCAGATCTCGACCAAACCTTGGATGCCGATGCAGTTGTCTTGGATTACCTGACCAAGGCCGGGCTTGAGCAATACTATTCCGATCCAGTCGAAAGCGCGGGCCTTGGATACAAAAGCGTCGAGGCCACAATCAACACCGACTTCGAAGCGCATCTGCTGAAGTTTGCCGGCGGCGGCGATATTCCGATTTATGCCAATTCCCGCGCTGAAGAGTCCATCGGCAGTGTCGAAATCTCAATGGTTCTCGATATTTCCGGGTCGATGAACTCCAACAGCCGCCTGGCAAACCTGAAGACTGCCGCACATACTTTTGTGGATCAAATCACCCAGAACACGGACACTTCAAACCTGTCCATTTCGATCATTCCTTATGCAACCCAGGTGAATGTTGGCGAAGCGCTACTCAGCAAATACAACAACGTCACTCAGGAACATAACTACTCCCACTGTGTGAATTTCATCAAAGACCAGTTCAGCAAACATACGCTGGACCGGAATGAAAATCTGGAACGCACTGCCCACTTCGATACCTTCACGTATTCCGAGAACATGATCGCCCGTCCAGTGTGTCCGACCCGGGATGGTTCAGCTATCCTGCCCTTCACCAACAGCGCCACAGTTCTGCACAATTATATCGACCGGCTGACAGCCTATGGCAACACCTCGATCGATATCGGCATGAAATGGGGCAGCGCCCTGCTGGACCCCACCGCCCGCAGCGTGGTGAACGACCTGATCACAGACGGCGTCATCGACGCCTCCTTTCAGAACCGGCCGACTGATTATGGCAGCGGTGACACGCTGAAGATCATCATTCTGATGTCGGACGGGCAGAACACCAACCAGTACATGGTGAACCCGTCCCGCCGCGAAGGCATGACGGACGTCTGGTATAACGCCGAAGCAGATGCGTATTCCGTCTACCACTCAAACGGCACCAACAATTACTATTGGGAACACAAGAACAGGTGGGAAGATCACCCCTACGGAGAGGGGACCTACCAGACGTGCAACTCCGATAGCTGCACCACCCATACAGAAGAGGGCAGTTCAGTCCGCCTGAAGTTCCCGGAGCTGCACGCCCGCGCCTCGCTGGCCTATATCGCCCGCTACATTTATGAGTTCAGCAACAGCGCCTGGGCCGACTGGTTCAATGCCGGCCGCTACTTTCACAACCGCGTTGCCAAGGATCAGCATACCAAGGCGATCTGCCGAATCACCAAGAATCAGGGCGTGATCGTCTATTCAGTCGGCTTTGAAGCACCGTCTGCAGGCATCAAGGTGCTGGAGGATTGCGCCAGCTCGCCTGCTCATTTCTTTGACGTCGAAGGTCTGGAGATTTCCGAAGCCTTCTCGTCAATCGCAACGTCCATCCGACAGTTGAGGCTGACCCAATGATCCGCCGCTGCACAAAAGCCCTGCGCCGTTTCAGGCAGCGCGAAGATGGCAACGCCTCGGTGGAATTCGCCATCGTTATCCCCGCCTTCCTGATGATCCTGATGTCCACCGTGGAACTGGGCATGATCAACCTCCGCCATTCACAGCTTGAGCGGGCCTTGGACGAGACCGTCCGGACCATCCGGCTCGGCACCGGCGGCGACATGCAGCACGATGCGCTGCGGGATGAAATCTGCACCCGCTCCGGTTTCATTGACGAGTGCGGCACATCCCTCCGCCTGGAAATGCTGCGGATCGATCCGTACAACTGGACAGCAATCGACCCGACCCCGGACTGCGTCAACCGCATTGAAAACGTTCAACCGGTCCGGACGTTCGTGAATGGCCAGTCCAATGAGCTGATGTTCATCCGCGCCTGCATGAAGTTCAATCCGATTTTCCCGACTTGGGGGCTTGGCACAAATCTGAGCAAGGACGGCGACGGCCGGGTCAACCTGATTGCTTCCTCCGCATTCGTCCAGGAACCGAGGTAACACCATGCTGACACTGCTCTCCCGCCGCCTGTCCGGCCGCCTGCCAGGACCCGCCCGCCGCTTTCTGGATGGAACCCAGGGCAACGTCTCCATCGAATTCGCCTTTTATGCGCCGCTTCTGCTGGGTCTGTTCGCCTCCATCTACACTTTCTTTGACGCCTTCCGTCAGGAAAGCATCAATCTGAAGGCCGCCTATACCGTGTCAGACCTGATCTCGCGCGAGACCAACTACGTGAACGAAGCCTATATCGACAGCATGCATGCGCTGGCTTCGGAGCTGGTGCGCAGCGACACCACTCTGTCAACCCGCATCTCGGTTGTCCGCTGGGATGAAGACGATCAGCGCTACTATGTCGACTGGTCCAAGGTTCGCGGCAGCGCCTTTCAGGAATGGGCCGACGGCTCTATCAATACCGTCAAAGACAAGCTGCCCGTTATGCCTGATCAGGAGCGCGTGATCCTGGTTGAAACCTGGAACGAGATTGATCCGGCGTTCAATATCGGCATTCCGCTTATGGATGTGCAGAATTTTGTCTTCAGCCGCCCGCGTTTTGCTCCCCAGGTTGTGTTCATCGAGAACAAGGGGAATGGCAACAACCACAACGACAACGCCGAACAAGTCTGACCAGGACAATCACCCCTGGCCGCGTTGCGCCATCATCGCGGCCAGAATTTCCGACATCGCCTTGCCTTGCGATCCGGGCGTCACCCCGCCGATACCGATCCGGCGGCCCAGCCGCCACCACAGCCCGGGCATCCAGATCCTGGAGCCTTGCGCCCCGGTCCGGATCAAGAATCCGTTGGACGGCTTAAAGGCAAAAAAGCCGCGGTCGATAGCTTTGATATCCTCAACCCTTGCAATCAGCTGCCCGTTTGAACAGCGAAGCTCCTCTGCCGTCAGCTCGATCCGGTGCATGGTTGCCTGCCACATCCGGACTGCCAGCCACAGCGCAGCCGCGCCAACCGCCAGCAGAAACACCAGCCATGCTGGCGATGGCGGCGCCGCAAAGGCCACATAAAGCAGCAGGCAGCCGGTCAATCCCAGCATCACCGTACCCATGATCCGCCGCCCGCCGGTGGCTTCGATTGTGGCCAGGACCTCATTGCTCATCCGCTGCTCCCCTTGCTGCTGATCCGGGCATAAACCGGATCAGCCAAAGAAAACAGCCCCCTCCGGAGCGGCGGACGGATGCGGCCGCACAGTCCGGGGAAACTTACTCCGCTGCAGCGCGGCGGACGGCAACTTCATAGCCCGGCTCTTCCGCTTCATCATCCACCATTTCCGGCGGGAAGCCCGGCGCGCGGATATCCAGACCGGTGGCGTCCTCCAGGCGGCGGATGATGTTGGGCGACAGCTCGCGGTCGCCATAACGGCTGATGCCGTCGTCAAATATCTTGACGATCAGCGGGCTGACCTCCAGCGGAACATTTGCCCGCTCTGCAACGTCCTGGAACAAGCCAACGTCCTTCTTCACCAGATCCATAGTGAAGGAAATATCCCGGCTGCCGTTCAGGATCACCTGGCTTTCGGTGACATGCGAAAACGAATTACCGGAGCTGATCCTGATCGCCTCATAGGCAATATTCAGATCCATGCCCGCCGCCTTGGCCGTAACCAGCGCCTCGGCGTTGGCCACCAGATGCACGGTGGCGAGATAATTGGTCACCACTTTCAATACCGAGGCAGACCCCAGATCGCCGGTGTGCAGGATGCGGCGGCCCATGGTGGTGAGCAGCGGCAGGATGCTGTCAAAGGTGCCGCGGTCGCAACCCGCAAAGATCGAGATATTGCCGGTGCCCGCCCGGTGGCAGCCGCCGGAAACCGGGCAGTCCACCGCACGGCCGCCCTGTTCGATCACCATCGCGCCCAGACGCTTGGCCTCGGCCTCGTCGGTGGTGGACATTTCCATCCAAATCTTGCCTTCAGTGACCTCCGGCAGCATCTGCATCATCACCGCATCCGACGCCGCCGGCGACGGCAGGCAGGTTATCACCGCATCGCAATCGCGCATCATCTGGGCCGGACTTTGTGCCTGTTTGGCGCCTTTCTCCACAAAGCTCTGCACCAGTTCCGGGTTCAGATCGTGCACGGTCAGGTCCACGCCGTTGCGCAACAGGCTGCCGGACAGTTTGCCGCCAACATTGCCAAGGCCGATAAAGCCGACTTTCAAAGTGGTCGCCATTTCCAGTTTCTCCTCCCGGGTCAAATCTTCTGCGATATGGCTAGCTTGACCACAGCCAAAACTAAAACGAATAATAACGCCATCTGACCTCAGGATTTTTTGCAACGGATATGTCCGACCTGCCCAACCTCGTCTGGCTGCGCGCCTTTGAAGCCGCCGCCCGCCTGCAAAGCTTCACCGCCGCCGCGGAAGAGCTGGGGCTGACCCAGGCCGCCGTCAGCCATCAGGTGCGCAGTCTGGAGAAAAGCTTTGGCATCACCTTGTTTATCCGCCGGTCGCGCCATCTGGAGCTGACGGAGCTGGGCCACGCCTATTACCCCTCGGTCGCGCAGGCGCTCACTGACATCGCTTATTCGACCCGCGGGCTTTTGGGGCATGCGCAGACCCGGACCGTGATCCTGCGGGCGCCGGTTTCAACCGCGGTTTTATGGGTTGCACCGCGGCTGGGGGCATTTCATGCAGCCAATCCGCACATCCGCATCCGGCTGATCTCTGCCGTCTGGGCCGACAGCACCCAGGACGAGGATGTGGATATCGACTTGCGGCTCGGGCCCTCCGGCTGGTTCGGCAGCCGCGCGCATCTGCTCTCGGCGGAGACCGTGATCCCCGTGGCGCAGCCGCACCTGGCCGGGCGGCTGCGCACGGTGGACCAGCTGTTCGGCCAGACACTGATCCACATCCACGGCTACCAGGATCACTGGCTGCGGCTTTCCGAACAAGAAGGCGTACCGCTGAAGGACCGCACCGCGCCGCTCTATGTGGACACCTCGCTGGCGGCGATCGAGATAGCGGCCTCTGGCGCCGGCGTGGCCATGCTGATGCGCCGCTATGCAGAACTGCCGCTGTCGCAGGGCCGGCTGGCTCCGGTGCCGGGTGCTGAAATTCCCATGGGTCAGGGCCACTACCTGATGCCCGCCGCCGGAGAGGCTCCGAACAGCGCCGAAGTTTCCATGGTCCGCGATTGGATTGTATCGCTGTTCGCCTGAACAGCGGCGGCTCCCAGTCCGGTCCAGGCTTCACCCTGCTGGCTGCCCGGCATCGGGACCGCCAGTGTTTCAGCCTTCAAAGGCGGATAGAGATGGATGCCTGTTGCGGAGCGGCGCTGCTCCTTCCAGGCCAGGATGGTCTCGGACTGCGCCACCTGCATACGGGTCGCCTGTTCAACCGTGGAACGTCCAAGCGGCGCAACCGGTTGCGGCTCACCCTGGCGCTTGGGCCGATGCGCAATCTCGCGCCGCAGCTGGCGATGAAACATGGCTGGCGGCGAAAACCGCCGAAGTGGTGCCGAAAGGTTTAAACCGAACCCGTCCGCGCCCCGGTCACGCCTCAAGGATCCTCCGCCAAGGGCACCGCAAAGACTTCTACCCGCGATTGCAGACCCTTCAGGACCTGCTCTCCCAAGGGTCTGCCTTCCAGTCCTGCCTTTTGCCGGAACTCCGAAGACACCAGCAGCGGCTCATTCCTTGCACCGCACAACCCCGCCACCCGCGCCGCCAAATTCACGTCGCGCCCGATCACCGTGTAGTCAAGCCGCATTCCCGAGCCAACATTGCCAAACGCCACCTCGCCAAAGTGAAGCGCGATGCCGACATCGAACTGCGGCTGCTCCATGCGGGCTGCAACCCGAGTCAGCCCGTCACGCGACGCCTTGAGCGCCCGGGAACAAGCCTCTGCGCCGTCTTCCCCGGCCCGGAAAACCGCCAGGACGCCATCGCCGATGAATTTCAGCACTTCGCCGCCCGCGCCCTCGATCGGCGGCACGATGCAGTCGTAATAAGCGTTCAAAAGGCTAGTGGCCTGTTCCGCACTCATGCCCGCCGTCAATTCGGTGAACCGGCGCATATCGGCAAACAGGATGGCAGACCGGATACGCATCACCTCGCCCCGGTGCACATCGCCCGAAATGATCCGCTGCTGCGGCTCTTCGCCCACGTAGATCCGCAGCACTTCCTGCATGGCGCGGGCGGTGGCAAGGATTTCCTGACAGGCCGACAGCGCCGGGAAGACCGCGCGCAGAAAAGCGATGTCATCCTGCGAAAACCCTTCGGCTGCCTGGGTGGCAAAGCTGAAGGTGCCCGCCATGCCGCTGCGCATGAAAACCGGCGCCATGATGTAATGGGTGTAGCCCCCCGCCTTCAGCTCCGGCACGATGCCGTAGCGGTCTCCGGGCGTGCCGGGCAGCCAGAGGATCACCCATTCGCCGGTCCGGTGCACTTCGGCGGCCGGTGAATGGGCATAGCCCTGGCCGCTTTCCTCGTTGAACGGAAACAGATAGCTGCGGGTGCCCTGGCTGCGCTCCCAGAAGCGGGCGCTGGCCACCGCCTCGGCGTGCAGCAGCGGCACGATGGAGGTGGCCCGGTCCAATGGCACGCCGCCTGCCCGGATCAGCCCTGCCATATGCGTCAGCACCTCATCCGCTTCAGCGGCGCCCCGGGCCTCCCCCAGCATGTAGGAGATCAGGCGCAACGCACCCGGCAGCCGGTCCGGCGGCAATTGCTGAAGTGGATCACGGGATTGCATCATATGTTCAGGCTAACCTGTCCGGCTTGCCCCCGGCAATGGGGGTCTCCCGCCCGTCCTTGGCGCCTGCGGCGCCGCGTCCCGTTGGGCCGGGCAGCCCTGCGGGCTGGGGGCGATCCGTTCGCCAACGCACAGACGCCGTGTTTCAGAACCCGTTTTCCGATCGTATCGCACAACTTACCTTGCACTCAGTCAAGGAAAACAAGGAGACAGGCAGATGTCCCTCAGACCGATACTCGAAACCCGTCCGGCGCAGCCCCATACTGAGGGCGCCGGAGTGAAACTGCACCGCGCCTTCGGCTTTCAGGACCCGTCAGAGCTGGACCCGTTCCTGCTGTTCGACGATTTCCGAAACGACAACCCCGAAGACTACCTGCGCGGCTTCCCGTGGCACCCGCACCGGGGCATCGAGACCATAACGTATGTGCTGTCCGGCGCTGTCGAACATGGCGACTCGCTGGGCAATGCGGGCACCCTGGGCGCAGGCGATGTGCAATGGATGACCGCCGGCTCCGGCATCCTGCATCAGGAGATGCCGTCGGGAAATGCGCAAGGCCAGATGCATGGTTTCCAGCTCTGGGGCAACCTGCCTGCCAGCGAGAAGATGACCGCGCCGCGCTATCAGGATGTGAAAGGCACGGAAATCCCCGAAATCATCGACGATGACGGCACGAGGGTGAAAGTGATTGTCGGAGATTTCTGGGGCAAAAGCGGCCCGGTGGACGGGATAGCCGCTGATCCGCAGTATCTGGATGTGTTTATCCCTGCGGGTGTGAAGAAAACCCTGCCGGTCGATACCTACCGCCGCGCCTTTGCCTATGTGTTCGAAGGCCAGGCGGCTTTTGCCGATGCCTCTGCCCCGCAAGGGGTGCTGCTGGAGAAGGAGGTCGCAGGCGAAGAGGTCAACATCCGCGACCTGTCCGGCGACCGCACCCTGATCCGCTTTGGCACCGGCGATGAAATCACCGTGCAGGCGGGGGAAGAGGGGGTGCGGTTCCTGCTGATCTCCGGCGCGCCGATCCATGAGCCGGTGGCCTGGCACGGGCCGATTGTGATGAACACGCAGGCTGAATTGCACCAGGCCTTCCGCGACCTGCGTAACGGCACGTTTATCAAACCCGCGCACTGACCAGCCGCGGCCCGCCAATCGGGCCCGTGATGTGTTATACTCCCCCCGTCCAGTGATCAGATGGGGGGAGAGATGATTATCCGGGTGTTCCGTGCCACTGTCCGCGATGACAAGATCAAGGAGTTCAAGGACTTCCTGACCAACACAGCCGTGCCGCATGTGCGCCGCCAGCCGGGACTGGTCTCGGTCACGGCCGGGCTGCCGCGGCCGGATTCGCCGTCCACCTTCTGCGTCGTCATGGTCTGGGAGAGCATCGAGGCGCTGCAGGCCTTTGCAGGCGAGGACTGGGAGCAGGCGCATGTGCTGCCTGAGGAAGACCCGATGGTGCTAAGCCGCCAGATCGACCATTATGACATGATCGGGCTGCTGAGCTGACAGACCTGCCGGCGTCAGCCGTCCGCACGCCAGCTGCAGCCTATGTCTGCATCCGAAGGCTCCGGTGTGAAACCGGCTATTTCCAGCACCCTTGATGAGGCCCCATTCTCCTGCATGACCCCGCCGCTGAGCGTTACGCCGCTGCCGCGGAAATGAGCTTGCAAGCCCTCTGGCGGTTCGCTGGCGAGCCCAGGGCCCCAGGCAGCTTAGGCAAAGAGATAGTCCAGGTTTCGGAGGGTTGCGCCACCGGCAGGAAAGGAAAGTCAAATCAACTTGACGCCCTGCCCCGCAGTTTCGCGCAGGGCAATCACTTCGGCTTGCTGCGAGACTGCCTCCAGAAGTGCCCGGCGGGCGCCGCCGTCTGCCGGGGTCTGAAACCCGCGGGCAACCATCGCACGGAATTCGGCACAAAGAGATCAGCCAATTCGGCTTCTGTCAGGTTCCGCCACGGCGCCGCCTGCAGACCGCTGGCCTGCAGATCCAGCAGGCTTATGCGCTGACCGCCTTCTGCACCATGCCCCAATAGACCCGCTCCACCTCATCCAGCGACAACCGCCCCTCGGAGCGGTACCAGGTGTTGACCCCGTTCAGCATGGCAATCACCGCCAGCGTCGCGATCTTGGTATCGGAGATGCGGAACACGCCCTGCTCCCCCCCCTCCTTGAGGATCCCTTCCACGCCGTTCTCATAGTCCCGGCGCAAAGTTTCAATAACAGCGAAATTCTCCGCGGTCAGGTTGCGCAGCTCCATATAGGCGATGAACACCGCATCCGGGCGCTCTTGGTGAAAACGGATGTGAAAGCCGGTGAAGGCCCGCAGCCGTTCCATCGCGCCTGCAGCCGGCGGCACCGCATCCCAGGCGGCCAGCAACTCCGCCATATGGCCTTTCATCAGGCTGAACAGCAGGCTTTGCTTGTCCGGCGTGTAGTTATACAGAGCCCCCGCCTGAACCCCCACCTCCTTGGCGATCTGGCGCATGGAAACCGCAGCATAGCCTTGCTGCGCAAACAGCCGCAAAGCGGCCTCGCGGATCTTGGGGCCGGTAATACCGGAATGGGAACCTTGCGTACGTGCCATGCGCCGACCGTAACTGAACACACGTTCAGATAAAAGAGTGAGAATGACCGAAGGCCAGCCAGCCCTTTACCCGCATGGCCGCGCCATGCCAACCCGCTGCCCCGGCCTGCGGGAAATCAATTGTGCCGCAGCGCCGGACCTCCTAAAACCGGCGGGGTATTAAACAAGGGCTTCCTCGATGCAGGTTTTGGCACGGATCGCAATTCTTCTGGCATTGGCGGCGGCCGCCGCCTGCACTCGCGTGCCCGAGCTGGAGGACCGGTTGACCCCGGACTTGCGCGGCGCGGGCTATCCCGACCTGCTGCCGCTGGATGACGCGCTGGAACCGCTCGACCCGCCGCAGCAGGCCAGCGCAGACCTGCAAGATGAACTCAACGCCCGCAGTGCCCGGCTGAAACGCCGCGCCGAGGCGGTGAAAAACGCCGAATTCTAGGCTGTTCCCGGCTTTCCCATCTGCATGTGCCGCACGCAGGCAGGAGCGGCGTTGCACGCCCGCGCCGAACCGGCTAAGGCGGGGCTGAGCATTTCGGAACAAAGGACCTCCAGCTATGACAGAACCGCTTCGTCTTGGGATTGCAGGTTTGGGCACGGTTGGCATCGGCGTGGTAAAGATCATCCGCCGCCACGCTGCGCTTCTGGAGGCACGGACCGGACGGCCGGTTATGATCTCGGCGGTCTCCGCACGCGATGCCGGCAAGGACCGTGGTGTCTCGCTGACAGACTACGCTTGGGAAACCGACCCGGTGGCGCTGGCCGTGCGCGACGACGTGGATGTGTTTGTCGAACTGATGGGCGGCCATGAAGGCGCTGCCAAAGCCGCAACCGAAGCGGCGCTCTCTGCTGGCAAGGATGTGGTCACCGCCAACAAGGCGCTGCTGGCCATCCACGGCCAGCCACTGGCCGAACAGGCTGAGCGCGCAGGCCGGGTGATCCGGTTCGAGGCTGCTGTGGCCGGCGGCATCCCGGTGATCAAATCGCTGACCGAAGGCCTGGCCGGTAATGAGATTACCCGCGTCATGGGCGTGATGAACGGCACCTGCAACTTTATCCTCACTCAGATGCAGGCCACCGGCCAGGGCTATAACGCCCTGTTCGAGGAATGCGGCCGCCTGGGCTATCTGGAAGCCGACCCGAACCTGGACGTGGGCGGCATTGACGCCGGCCACAAGCTGGCGCTGCTGGCCTCCATCGCCTTTGGCACCAGGCCGGCGTTTGAGGACGTGCAGCTGGAAGGCATCCAGCGGATCCAGCTGGCAGACATCAATGCTGCCGCCGATATGGGCTACCGCATCAAGCTGCTGGGGGTGGCGCAACGCACCGCCCGCGGGCTCGAACAGCGCATGTCGCCTTGCCTGGTGCCCGCCAATTCTCCTTTGGGCCAGCTGGAAGGCGGCACCAACATGGTGGTGATCGAAGGCGATTCCATCGAACAGGTTGTGCTGCGCGGCCCCGGCGCCGGCGAAGGCCCGACTGCCAGCGCGGTGATGGGCGATGTCCTGGACCTGGCCCGCGGCCTGCGGATAGCCACCTTCGGCCAGCCTGCCGCAACGCTGCAGGAAGTACCGGCAGCCCAGACCGGCCTGCCCGCGCCGTTCTATCTGCGGATGGGGCTGCTGGACAAACCCGGCGCGCTGGCCAAAGTTGCCACAGTGCTGGGCGATGCCGGCGTTTCCATCGACCGGATGCGGCAGTACGGCCATTCCGAACCAACGGCCCCGGTGCTGATCGTCACCCATAAATGCACCCGCGCTGCGCTGGATGCGGCACTGGACGGCCTCGCTGCCACCGATGTGGTCGACGGCACGCCGGTTGCGCTGCGCATTGAAGAGGTCTGAACTGCCTGATACGCCGGGAAACGGCGGTTTTGATCACTGCGGCCGGAATTTCCTGCCGCGGTGAACGCTATCGCCTCTTGCGAGCCTGCCCTGCCCCGCGCTATTCGGCTTTAAACGCCCAATTCACATCTGACCCGTTGAGACAGGATTTCCGGTATGACATCGAACACCTCTGACACGCCTTTTCATGACCGTATGCTGTCGCTGGGCCTGGCCCGCGTTGCCGAACAGGCCGCGCTGGCCTCTGCCTCGCTGATCGGCCGAGGCGACGAGAAAGCCGCCGACCAGGCCGCCGTGAATGCCATGCGCGAGCAACTGAACCTGCTGGACATCGCCGGCGTGGTGGTGATCGGCGAAGGCGAGCGCGACGAGGCGCCGATGCTGTACATCGGCGAAGAAGTCGGCTCCGGCAACGGCCCCGGCGTCGACATCGCCCTGGACCCGCTGGAAGGCACCACGCTGACCGCCAAGGACATGCCGAATGCGTTGACAGTGATCGCCATGGGCCCGCGCGGCTCCATGCTGCACGCGCCGGATACCTATATGGACAAGCTGGCAATCGGCCCGGGTTTCGCCGAGGGCGTGGTCTCGTTGGAAATGTCGCCGCGCGAACGCGTCGAAGCGCTGGCCAAGGCCAAAGGCTGTGATCCCGCCGACATCACCGTCTGCATCCTGGAACGCCCCCGCCACGAGGCGATGATCGCCGAGGTGCGCGAAACCGGCGCTGCGATCCGGCTGATCACCGATGGCGACGTCGCCGGTGTCATGCACTGCGCCGAGAGCGAGATCACTGGCATCGACATGTATATGGGCCAGGGCGGCGCACCTGAAGGTGTCCTGGCAGCCGCTGCATTGAAGTGCATGGGCGGCCAGATCTTCGGCCGCCTCTTGTTCCGCAATGACGATGAAAAAGGCCGTGCAGCCAAGGCCGGCATCACTGACCTGGACCGCATCTATACCCGCGACGAGATGGTCACCCAGGACGTGATCTTTGCCGCCACCGGTGTCACCGGCGGCTCGCTGCTGCCCAGCATCAAGCGCACCCCGGGATGGGTCGAGACCACCACCCTGCTTATGCGCTCCAAGACCGGTTCGGTGCGCCGCATGTCTTACCGCACCCCGCTGGCGCCGCACCAGGCTTGAAGGTTTCGCCGGGAAGCGGCTTGCGCCGCGGCCTCCGGCGGGAGTATTTGGAGAAAGATGAAAGGGCCGGATCCGATTGGGTCCGGCCTTTGCATATAGGGGCAGATAATGAGCTTTTTGGGTGTTGAGCAGTCCTTGACCGGCCGCCGCTGGGTTGGGCCCGGCGTTGAGGTGGACCGCGCGTCCGAGATGATGGCGCAGCAGACCGGCCTGCCCCGCTCCGTCTGCCAGGTTCTGGCCCGGCGCGGCGTGCCGGCGATGGAAGCTAAGGGGTTTCTGGAACCAAGGCTGAAAGAGCTGCTGCCCGACCCGCGCGAGATGAAAGACATGGAAACGGCCGCCACAAGGTTTCTGGCGGCTGTGCGCGGCCGCCAGCGGATTGCGGTCTTTGCCGATTATGACGTCGACGGCGGTAGCTCTGCCGCGCTGCTGCTGGTCTGGCTGCGGCAGATGGAGCTGGAAGCAACACTGTACATCCCCGACCGCATCGACGAGGGCTATGGCCCGAACGTGCCTGCCATGCAGCAGCTGGCCGCCGCCCATGATCTGATCATCTGTGTGGACTGCGGCACCCTCAGCCATGAGCCGATTGCCGCCGCCGAAGGCGCCGACGTGATCGTGCTGGACCACCACCTGGGCGGCGAGACCTTGCCCGACTGCGTTGCGGTGGTGAATCCCAACCGACAGGACGAGAGCGGCGATCTGGGCTATTTCTGCGCGGCGGGGGTGGTGTTCCTGATGCTGGTAGAAGCAGGCCGCCAACTGCGCGAGGCCGGCGCCAAGGGGCCGGACCTGATGGCGCTGCTGGATCTGGTGGCGCTGGCCACGGTGGCGGACGTGGCGCCGCTGATCGGCGCCAACCGCGCATTGGTGCGCCAGGGGCTGAAGGTGATGGGCGCACGCCGCCGTCCCGGCCTGGTGGCGCTGTCGGATGTCAGCCGCATGGATTCGGCGCCCTCGACCTATCATCTGGGGTTCCTCTTGGGGCCGCGGGTCAACGCCGGCGGGCGGATCGGCAAGGCAGACCTGGGCGCGCGGCTGCTGGCCACCGACAATCCGCATGAAGCCGCCGCCCTGGCCGAGCGGCTGGATGAGCTGAACACCGAACGCCGCGACATCGAGAACGCCGTGCGCGCCGCTGCGCTGGAGCAGGCCGAAGAGCGCGGATTGGATGCGCCGCTGGTCTGGGCCGCCGGCGAGGGCTGGCATCCTGGCGTGGTCGGCATCGTCGCCTCCCGGCTGAAAGAAGCCGCCAACCGCCCCGCCGTTGTGATCGGTTTTGACGGGGATGAGGGCAAGGGGTCCGGCCGGTCCGTGTCCGGCGTCGACCTGGGCGCGTCGATCCAGCGGCTGGCGGCAGAAGGGCTGCTGGTCAAAGGCGGCGGCCACAAGATGGCGGCCGGCCTTACCGTGATGCGGGACAAGCTGGAGCCGGCGATGGCGCGGCTGTCGGAACTCCTCGAAAAACAAGGCGCAGGTCAGGGCGGGCCGGCAGACATCAAGCTGGACGGCGCCTTGATGCCCGGTGCCGTGACGGTTGACCTGATCGAACAGATCGAGCACGCCGGCCCATTTGGCGCTGGCGCCCCTGCCCCGCGCTATGCGCTGCCGGATCTTCAGGTGCGGTTTGCCAAGAAAGTGGGCGAGAGCCATCTGAAACTTTCGCTCAGTGACGGCATGGGCGGCGGCGTGGACGGGATCTGCTTTGGCGCCTTTGACACGGCGCTTGGCCCCCGCCTGCTGGAACACGGCGGCGCCCGCTTCCATTTCGCCGGGCGGTTGGAAGTGAACAGCTGGGGCGGCCGCCAAAACCCGCAGCTGCGCCTGGAAGACGCGGCCGAAGCCTGATTTTTCAAAGACTTAAAGGCTGTGGATAAGATTTTTCGCTATTGCCCGTTTTTTCTCTTGCGGGATCTGGCTGTTGCAACTAAACACCCGCTCACACACAGAGTGGCCCGTTCGTCTATCGGTTAGGACGCCAGGTTTTCAACCTGGAAAGAGGGGTTCGATTCCCCTACGGGCTGCCACTTTCCCCCATAAGAATAATGTTTGCGGCCGCCCCAACGCCGCATGGTTTCTTCACGCCTTTTCATTGCCTTAGCACCCAAATACCTGGCCGGGAAAAACTTGCCGCCTGCGCAAAGAAACCTCTTGCGCCCGGCAATGGCAATCAGTAAACACCGCCTCACAGACAGAGTGGCCCGTTCGTCTATCGGTTAGGACGCCAGGTTTTCAACCTGGAAAGAGGGGTTCGATTCCCCTACGGGCTGCCACTTTCCCTGACCTTTGAATTCAATAAAAAATAGCCGTGGCATCCAGCCGCTCGCTGCGGGAATGCTTGGCTGTTTTACGGTTCAAACAGCCGCCCTTGGGCCCGGAGAGCCCCGCAGAACACGGTGGCACCGCCCTCCGGCTGACCATTTCATGCGCTCTCGCCGCCTTGCGCCATAAGCGTATCTTCGGCTGGCGTATTTTCGGCGTCATCTTCCGATCCTGCGCTGGTGTTTCGCAGTGCCGGACACCAGCGCGGCCCAATGCTTTGCCCAGGGGCAGTGGCATCGCAGTTCTCAGCGCAACACCAGCCATCGCGCGCGCCGATGTTGCAGATGGCGCGGTCGCGCGGCTGAAATCCAGGAAAACATGCGTTGCGCTGTCCCGGGGGCCAACGGCAGGTACGAACAGCCGCGGCACCGGCCGCAGCCAATCTACAAACCGGAATTCCTCAGGCGGCCGGATCCGGTGCCGCCGCTTGGCGCAATGCAGCCTCGCCGCTGCTGTTCAGGTCTTCTTTCTCCATGCCGGCGCGGTAGAAGAAGTGCTGCGCCCGTCCGGCGCGTTTGGCCGCATACAGCGCCAAATCCGCCTGGTTCAGCAATTGCTGAGCATCCGGAACTTTCTGCCAAGTGGACAGCGTTGTGCCGGCACTGGCGGAAATCCGGCAGGTCAGGGCGCCAAACGGAACCGGCTCCTCCAACCGCTGGATCAGCCGTTTGGCAATGGCGGCCAGCCTGGCGGTGTCCAGAACACCCTCGAGGATCAAAACAAATTCATCACCGCCGACACGGGCCACGGTATCGGACTGGCGGGTGCAATCCACCATGATCCGGGCCGCCTGCTGCAGCACCGCATCGCCGGCCGCGTGGCCCATCGTGTCATTGACCTGCTTGAAAAAGTCCAGGTCCAAATGCATCAGCGCAAACTCACGGCCGCTGTTGATCAGCCGGCCCAGCACATGATCCATCGCCCGGCGGTTCTTCAACCCGGTCAGCGTGTCGGTAAAAGCCTGTTCCTCGGCCGCGATCTTGGCTCCCTGCAACCGCGTGTTCAATTGGCGCGACGCTTCCATCGCGGCCGATTTTGCCTCCACCAGATAGAGCATTTCGATGGTCAGATCGGTTGGCGAAAAATCGGCGCTGGTCAGATCGTAATCGCGAACCGCCTCCAGCACGGAGATTCCGAAAGACAGGTTGACGAAGACGCCCTGGCCATCAGGCAGCGGTGTGCATACGCCTTTCAGGCCGGTTTGCGGCCCGTCCCGGAACTGCAGATGCAGCTTGCTTCCGGAAGTCTTCACCAGATCCTCCATTGACCGCACCGAACGCGGCCGCGACAGGTCGAACACCCGGAAGAACCGCCGCCCCTCCCAGTTCAGCTGCGGCCGCAGCTTTTTCAGCGTCGGCCCGGCAGAAATGATCCGCCCTGCAGGATCGGCAACCACGTACATCGGACAAATCACGCCTGCCATATTTTTCAGCTGCTCGAGAGTCATCATAAGGAATGCGCCCCCAGATCAAATTCACGCCCGGCGGCGAACTTGGTTTCGACAAGCGTGATCGAAATCACCTCTGCCCCGTCCTGTGTGCCGCTGTGGTCCAGGAACACAAGATCACCGTAATCATCCGCCATCGCCCGCAGAACCCCTATCAGAACATAGGCATAGCCGGGCAATCCAGGCTGGCAAACCAGCTCGAACTGTTCCGGCGCCTGTTCCAGAAGCTCCAGCCCCGGCAGGTGCAAATCCGACACCGCCAGCCGGGCCCGGTCCGGCAAATCATCCAGCGAATGCAAAAACTCAACATAATTCACCCCGCCAAAACGCAAAAGCCGCCGCAGCGCCTCCACTTGCGGATTGGACACCAGAAATGTGCCCATATCTTCCAGCATTTCCGGCAGCGGGCGTGCCAGAACTTTTTCCATCGCCGTCAGCATCTGGCTCGATTGCTCTTCAGAATAGAACAGCATCGCCTCAAACTCGGTAAATCCGAGCCCTGCCTCTTCCATAACCTCTTCCCAGCGGTCCGCTCCGTAGGTACTGGTCACAAAAGCCTGAATCGCCCTATTGATCAGACCGTGCATACAATGGCCCCTCTTTGCCTTTGGCACAGTTTTGACGCCTGCAGGTTAAGAAAGGACCAACAAAGCGAATTTGCGCGATGGCACGCGCGCGTTTCTTCTGTAACTTTCAACCCTTGCACGAACCCTGCACCCTCAACAGCAATAACCGGCCATATGCGCAGCGCGGCCATTGTCTGGTCACCAGCCCTGCGGCGGACCGCATCTGATGCCTAGTACATAATTGCACGCACCTGCACTACGGCGCTGATCCGTTCAGCACCGCTCCCTACTGGACCGGCTGGCGCCAAGAGGCAAGCCTGAGGCTCTGCATCCGCGCCATACCGGCAGTTTCCGACCTGCCGCCCGCACGCTGTGTTTGCCCCCTGCAGCCCGCGCAAAAAAAGCGGAGGGGCTGCCTCCGCTTTTCCTGCTGGTGAAGGGTCCGGCGGCTCAGAAGTCCGTCGGCGCCCCGCCCTCGGTCTTGCGGCGGGCAACGAATTCCGCCAGTTCGTCGCGAACCGCCGCATCCATCGGCGGCTCCTCGAAATCGGCAATAATCTCCTTGAACAGTTTGTGGGCGCGCTCGGCTGTCCAGGTCGCACCTGCCGCCTCCCAGGCCTCGTAGTTGCGCCAGTCACTCAGGAACGGCTGATAAAAGGCCTCGGAATAGCGGTCCTGGGTGTGCTGAATGCCGAAGAAATGGCCGTCATTGCCAACTTCCCTGATCGCATCCAGCGCAATCTCCTCGGGTCCGGTGGCCGTGATCTGCGGCTGCATGTAGCGCTCGATCTGCTGCAGGATCTCGCAATCCATGATGAACTTCTCGGGGCTGGCGATCAGTCCGCCCTCCAGCCAGCCGGCCGCGTGATAGACCATATTGGTGCCCGACTGCACTGCCGCCCAGAGTGAATTCGAGGTTTCCCAGACCGCCTGCCCGTCCGGCACGTTGGCGGCACAGACGCCCGAGGAGCGCATCGGCAAACCGTAGAACCGCGCCATCTGACCGGTCATCTGGGTCGAGCGCATGTATTCCGGCGTGCCAAATGCAGGTGCACCCGATTTCATGTCCACGTTCGAGGTGAAAGTGCCGATCACGCAGGGCGTTCCCGGGCGCACATATTGGAACAGTGCAATCGCACACAGGCTCTCGGCAATCGACTGGGCCACCGCGCCTGCCATGGTCACCGGCGCCATCGCCCCGGCCAGGGTGAAGGGCGACACCACGATGGCCTGGCCGCGCCGCGCCAGCCGCAGGCAGCCGTCGATCATCGGGAAATCGTGCTTCAGCGGCGAGGTGGAGTTGATGTTGGTGTACATATGCGGCTTGGCGTCAAACTCCTCATGGCTGAGCCCGCCGGCGATCCGCACCATCTCCATCACATCTTCGACCCGCTCCTTGCCCAGGGAGTAGGCATGCATCGCCTTGTCGGTCAGGGTCAGCTTGTCGTAAAGCACATCCAGATGCCGGATCGAGGCATGGATGTCCACCGGCTCTACCGGGTAACCGCCGGCAAAGTGGATGCAGTTGAAATACTGGGTCAGTTTCAGCAGGTTGCGGCACTGCTCGCGGTTGCCGGCCACTTTCTTATTCAGCTCCATGTCCCAGTAATTCGGCGGCGAAGACACGTTGCCGAACAGGATATGGTTGCCGCCCAGCGGGATTGCCCGGTCCGGGTTCCGGGGCGTGATCGAGAACTCGCGCGGGGCTTTGCCCACCATCTCCATCACAAAATCCCGGTCCATCCTGACCAGCTCGCCCTCGACCTTGACGCCGGCCTGTTTGAAGATCTCCAGCGCTTCCGGGTTCAGGAACACCACGCCGATCTCTTCCAGGATGCGCATGGCGCCCTCGTGGATCGCCTGTATTCCTTCCTCGCTCAACGGCTCGGTCGGCCGGTCGATGTTGACCGGGATCTGCCAGGGCATCTGCTCCAGCGCGGCACTGCCGCGCCGGGCCGCCGCGCCTGCCCTGCCTCCGCCCCGCCGCCTGCGCGCGCCTGTGTCTGCCATGCCGGTCTCCCCTAGATCCGAGTTTCCAAATTGCCGATAGCCACCCACTGTGCCAATCCAGGCCGCCTGAAACTGTCCAAACCCGACCATCGCTGTCGTTTTTGCAGTGCGTTCCGGCGGTTCAGGATATTTCTGTACACTTGTGCCCAGTATGCCGCGGAAAAAACCGGCGCACAAGACTGCACGCCGGCCGAAACGGGTGCCCCGTTTCAAGACGCGGGAATCAGCAGGCGGTCAGCTCAGCGGTCCATCCAGGCCGGGATATGGCCGATATCGGGCAGCACAATATCCGCATGCGGCGTCAGCTCATCGCGCAGGGCCAGGCCGGTCAGCACGCCGATCCGCAGCATTCCCGCAGCTGCACCCGCTTCCAGATCATGGCGGCTGTCGCCCACCATTGCCGTCCGGCCGGGAGCGACGCCCGCAGCCTTGCAAAAGGCCAGCAGCGGATCCGGCGCCGGTTTGGCCCCATGGCCGCTGTCGCATCCCGCGACAAAGGCAAAGCGGTCCAGCACCCCCGCCCGCTCCAGCTGGCTCCTGGCAGAGTTTTCCGCGTCATTGGTCATCACCCCCAGCACCTTGCCGCGCGCCAGCAGGCTGTCGAGAAACGCCGCCAGCGGCACCGCCGGCGCCAGCTCCGCCTCCGCCGCGCTCAGCGCCAGGAACACCAGCAGTTCTTCGACGCCCATATCCGCCACAAATGGCGCCAGCACCTCCGCCACCTCATCGTTGGAGCCGGCAATCACCAGACTGTCGGGGTTGAACGCCTGCCGCTCCAGATCATAGCTGATCACCTCAGCCATTGCCTCCAGCACCGCCCGGTCGCCCTTAGCAAGCGTTTCAAGCACCCGCGCCGCCCAGCCGTTCCAGGTGGCGGCAAAGTCGAACAAGGTTCCGTCTTTGTCGAACAGAAATGCATCAACAGGCATGGCGGGTCCTTTTTCCGCTGGAGTCGGGCTGGACCCTAGGCACAGGGCCCGCCGATCTCAAGTCCAGTTCACCTGCGCACCGCCCGGAAGCGACATCCGCGCCTGCAGCGGCGCCTCGTAGGCCAGCCCCTCGCCATCGCAGAACTGCATCACCCAATTATCGTCCATCGTTAAGAAATCGAGCACCGAGCCGAGAAACTCCGGCTCGGACGCCCGCGCCCGCAGATCCGCCTCGCTGGCCCCGGTTGCCCCCAGAAACACCGGCAGCAACTCATCATTTCCAGCCAGCCAGGCCAAAGCCTTCAGCGCCAGGGTCTCTGCTTTATCAGCGGAAATCCGCATGTTCTCCACACTCCTGCCGCATTGCGGCCAATTTAGTAAAAATCCGAAAGGGTTTCTTAACCAGTCTCAGCAAAACTCCAAGGCATAGGATTTGCAAGGGGCGAAAGGATACCGCGTGCAAGGCACTATCCTGGTCATCGACGGCGTCTCCACCAACCGCATCATGCTGAAGGTGCAGCTGGCGGCAGCCTATTATGATGTGGTCCAGGCCGGCAGCGTCGCTGAAGTGCTGCAGGCCGCCCGCCGGCACCGCCCCGACCTGGTGCTTTGCGCGATGTCGCTGCCCGATGGCTCCGCCGCGGATGTGAAACGCGAATTGGCCGGGGATGAGGCCCTGGGCGATCTGCCGGTTATCGCCGTCTCCGACTGGGAGGGCTCCAAAGCCCGGCTGGCCGCGCTGGCCGCAGGCATCGACGACGTGCTGCAGCAGCCGGTGGATGACGTGATCCTGCAGGCCCGCATCCGCAGCCTGCTGCGCGCCCGCAGCAGCACCGAGGAGCTCAACCTGCAGCGCGATGCCTCGCACGGCTTCATCCTACCGCTCAGCGACCGCGCCTGCGCCGAGGATCTGCGCGATGCCTCCGTCGCCGTGGTGGCGCAGGACCCCCGCACCGCTATGGCCTGGCGCGACCGTCTTGCCGGCCGCCTGCCCTATGCGCTGCGCACCCATTCCATCAGCGATATCCAGGGGCTGATGCAGGCTCCGGTGGCCGATGCCATCATCATCGAGCTGACCGAGGCTTCGGCCGGCCCCGGCCTGCGGCTGCTCGCCGATCTGCGCGCCCGCGCCGCCACCCGCCAATCGGTCGTGATCGCGGTGCCCAACCCCGCAGATCCCCATATCGCCGCCGAAGCGCTGGACCGCGGCGCCCATGACGTCTTGCAGTCCGGTTTCGATGTCGAGGAGCTGGAGCTGCGCCTGGCCGCCCAGCTGCAGCAGAAAATCCGCAAGGTCCGGTTGCGCGACAGCGTCCGCAACGGGTTGCGCGCCGCCGTTCTGGACCCGATGACCGGGCTCTATAACCGCCGCTATGCCAAACCCTTTCTGGACCGGGCCGCTCATTCTGCCGCCGCCAACGGCGAGAAATTCGCCGTCATGCTGGCCGACCTCGACCACTTCAAGCGGATCAACGACCTCTACGGCCACCCGGCAGGCGACGCCGTGCTGATCGAGGCCGCGCGCCGGATGCAAGCAGTGCTCCGCCCGGCAGACCTTCTGGCCCGCGTCGGCGGCGAGGAATTCATGGCGGTTCTGCCCGGCGCCACCGAGGCCGAGGCAGGCCTGGCCGCCATCGCCCTGTGCAACGCGATCAACAGCGCCCCGTTCGAAGTGCCCGGCGCCGCCGAACCGGTCAAGATCACCATCAGCATCGGCGCGGTCATGGGCGGCGGCGGCAATGCCGACAACACCGCGAGCCTGGTCGAAAAAGCGGACCAGGCGCTTTACAGTGCCAAGGACGCGGGCCGCAACCAGGTGATCCTGCCGCGAGAATGCACTCAGGCCGCGTGACCGGCGGCGCTCAGCTCTCTGCCAACTGCTGAGCTGATCGCCTGCATCACGCCAAGTTCCTGCAGCCCGCAGGGCACACGGGGATCGATAGCAGTGAAAGTTACTCCCCCCTAGTGCTGTCTCCAGCAAGAGAGGGGCCCCAATGCATGTCTCCAGCCGGAACATGGCATAGCAAGGGTGCCGGATAGTCCCGAACTGCCAGCCTTGCTCAGCGCCCGCTACTCCGAATTGCGCCGCCGGTGCCAACTCTCATCCCGCCGCTCCATTCGCTGTTCCATCCGGTCCGCGAAAGAGGCGCGCTCTTCCGCTGTCATCGCCGCGACCTTGCGCACCCAGGCTTCCTGCACCTTGGTGTGGAAAGCATGGCGCGCCTCGGCCTGGCCGCGCAGCATTGCCTGCAGGGCGTCTGCATCGAATGCGCCGCTGCGCAGGGCCGCGATCACTGCCGCGTCCTCGGCATGGCGGCGCTTGAAAAAGCTGCCATAATCGCCGCCCGCCTCCAGCCGCAGGGCCTGTCGGGTGTCACGGTCCAGCTCGCGGAAGATCATCGCCCCGACCGTCGGCGGCCGCTGCCAGTGCCTGTCCTTGCCGCTGAACCGCCAGGCTGCCCCTGCCGCAATACCGATCACCGCCAGGTTCAGCGCCAGCGACGCCGCCAGCAGCAGTTTCAGCCACAGCTTCATTCCGGGTTTGCCCCCGGTGTTCAATGCAGCGCTCATTGCAGGTCCCCGCTTAGCATCATCGCCATGTCATAGGTGTCATCGGGCAGCGCTGTGCTGCTGTCCTCATAACCGGCCAGCGCCACCGGATCCGGCACAAAGGACGGCGGCGCCATCCCGATCCACAATCCTGCTGCGCTGGCTGCCGCAAGCCCGCCGATGGCCGGCCAGCCGCCGATCGCCTCGACCAGCTGCCGCCACAACGGCTGCCGGGCCGCCCGCGCCGGCGCCGCCGCCGGAAAGCCGGCCTGCGTCCGCGCAGCATCCGCCAGGATGGCCGCATTCAGATGATCCGGCACCGCAGGCGGTTCGCGACGCGCCGCGGCGAACAGATCGTCCAGCTCTTGCAATGCTTTATCCGTGTCAGCCATCACTATATCCCAACTCTTCGCGCCGCCCGGCCAAAGCCGCGGCCAGCGCCCGTTTGCCCCGGGCGGTCAGACTTTCCACCGCCTCGACGCTGATGTCCATGATCCCGGCGATCTCCGGGTTGGACAGTTCCTCCAGATGCCGCAGCACCACCGCCTGCCGCTGGCGTTCCGGCAATTGCATCAGAGCCGCCTGCAGCGCATCCTGCCGCGCCCCCTCCTGCAGCGCCTCGGCCGCCGAGCGGGCCGGATCCGGTGGTTCCGGCACCGAATCCAGATCCACATGCCCGCCGCGGGCGCGCCGCTTGCGGTCGATGCACAGATTCATCGCCACCCGGTACAGCCAAGTGGAGACCTGCGCCTCTCCCGGCCGCCATTCCGGCGCCATCTTCCACAGCCGCAGCATCGCCTCCTGGGTCACATCCTCGGCCTCGGCCCGGATCCCCATCACCCGTATCGCAACCCTGAAGACCCGCGGGCTCAGCCGCGCGGTCAGCTGCGCCGCCGCGCGCCCGTCGCCATTGGCATAAAGCACCAGAAGCGCATCGTCGGAGACCTCCTCCGCCGTGGCACTCATGGCTGCCGGACCCGCATCAGGGGCCCGGCGCCGGGATATTTCCGCCTTGTGCAGCACGTCTCAGCGATCAGTTCTGCTCCGTGTTGTTCCCATTGCTGTCTCCGTGGCCGGGACGGTGCTTGCCGCCGTGGCGCATCCGGGCTTCGTCAAATTCCTGCTTCGAGATCCCGCCGCTGCCATCGGCATCCATCCGGTCAAACATCCTGCCCGCCCGGCGCGGCTCTGGCAGCTCATCCTTACTCAACGCGCCATCGCCGTCCTTGTCAAAGCGTTCCAGCATCCGGGCGGCCCGCTTATTTGCCTGCGCCTGCGCATGCGCCTGCATTTCCTCCAGCGTCAGCACGCCGTTACCGTCGGTGTCCGCCTTGCCAAAGCGGGCTTCCTTCAAGGCCTGGATTTCCGCCTTGGTGACCTCGCCATTGCCGTCGGCGTCGATTTCTTCAAAGGACATCTTCGGCCCATGGTGACCATCGCCCTTCGCCAGGGCCGCGCCACCTGCGGCCAATCCTGCAGCGGCAACAATCGCGGCGATAAACGTGACGTGTTTCATATCGTCTTTCCTTTGTCCTGCGGCAGCCTCTTGCTGCCCGATGCATAGGAAAAACGCAGCCGCCCGGCAGATCCGTCGCGAAATTCTCAAATTAATTCTCTACCCCGCACGTTGCGGCAAACCGGCGCAATACCGGGCCTTTCCCCTTTCGCCGCAACCGCGAAGCGCGCAAAGATATACCCAGCACACAGGATAGTTTCATGACCGAGTCTTCAGCTGCGATGGCGCCCGACGCAGACACTGACCGCCCCACAATGCCGGCCCTGGCCAAGGGCTGGCGCTGCAAATGCCCCGAGTGCGGCCAGGGCAAACTGCTGCATTCCTATCTCAAGGTGAACACCAGCTGCAGCTACTGCGGCCTGAACCTGACACATGCGCGCGCCGACGACGGACCCGCATACCTCACGATCCTGATCGTCGGCCACATCATGGCGCCCTTGATGCATGTGGTCTATTTCTCCTGGCGGCCTGAACCGCTGGTGATGTTCTCGTTTTTCACGATTGGCTGCATCGCCTCTTCCTTGTATCTGCTGCCGCGGATGAAGGGGATTGTCATTGCCTATCAATGGGCGCGGCGGATGCACGGGTTCGACAAGGAAACCCCAGCGGTAAAAGGGCAGTAAAGGCATGAGCGACACATATCTCAGCGGTGAAACCACCATCGACAAAACCGCAATCCGCAATGCGGCGACCGTTATCGCCATGCGCGGCCGGATGGCGGAGGACCCGCAGGTTCTGATGGGCCAGCGCGGCGCCAAGGCCGCTTTCATGCCGAACAAATTTGTGTTTCCCGGCGGTGCCGTCGATCTGGCGGACGCAGAAATCCCGCTTGCCGCGCCGCTTTCCCCTCTCTGCCAGGAGCGTCTGCACGACAAGGCGCCCGCAGGGGTGCATCACGCCCTCAGCGTCGCCGCGGTGCGCGAGCTGTGGGAGGAAACCGGCCTGATCCTGGGGGAACCCGGCGCCTGGCACGGAGAGGTCCCGGAAGACTGGCAGGGATTTGCCGCCACCGGCCACGTCCCCTCTGCCCGCGGCATGCAGTTCGTGTTCCGCGCCCTGACCCCGCCGGGCCGCCCGCGCCGGTTTGATGCGCGCTTTTTCCTGATCGACGCCGACCAGATCACCGGCGACCTGGATGACTTCTCCCGCGCCGCGGATGAGTTGTCGCATCTGCAATGGATCCCGCTCAGCCAGGTGCGCAGCTTTGATCTGCCGTTCATTACCGAGGTGGTGCTGGCCGAAGTCACCGCCCGCGTCCGGGACGCCGAGCCGCCGCAAAGCGTGCCCTATTTCCATAACAATGACGAGGCCAGCCTGTTCCTGCGCCTGAAGGGTTATCCGATGCCCGCGAACGGGTAACGTTACCCTGCGCGCAAGACGTCCCGGAAAGCACCTGATTTCCGGGACGGGATTATCGCATAAGGCCGGTGCCCTTGCCGCAGGCGGACCCGCTTACAGCGCCAGCACCAGCGCCAGGATTGACAGAACCAGCAGCCCCATGCCCGTCAGTTCGCGGGCCGTTACCTTTTCCTTAAAGAACAGCACCGAGGCCAGCAGCGACAACAGCAGCTCCACCTGCCCCACAGCCTTGACATAGGCGGCATTCTGCAGCGTGAAGGCCCAGAACCAGCAGAACGAGCCGCCCATGCTGGTCAGCCCCACCCAGACCGCGACCCGGCGCGCGGCCCAGACCCGGGCGATTTCGCCCCTGTCCCGCAGTCCCAGCCAGACAAGCATGAACAGCGTCTGCAAGCAGACCACCGCCGCCAGCGTCACCCCGGCGCGAAAGGCCGCCTCCAAATCACCCAGCTGCAAGGCGGCCCCGCGGTAGCTGACGGCGGAAAAGGCAAACAGAACCCCCGACCCCAGTCCCAGCTGCGACGCCCGGTTGGTCAGATGCCGCCACCAGCCCCCCTGCGCGTCCGGTGTCTTGGACAGCACCAGCACCGCCGTCAGCCCGATCAGGATCGCCACCCAGCCGCCAAGGCTGACCGGGTCGCCCAGAACTGCCAGGCCGACGATGGCAGTCTGAATGACTTCGGTTTTCTTGAAGGTGATGCCAACCGCAAAATTGCGCTGCTTGAACAGGGCCACCACGCAGACGGTGGCCAGGATCTGCGCGGTGCCGCCAATGGCGGCGAACATCCAGAACGCCGGCCCCAGCGCTGGCAGCGGCCGGCCGGAGACCGCCAGATAGGCCGCCAGCCCCGCCAGGATAAACGGCGCGGAATAGAAAAACCGGGCGAAGGTGGCCCCGCCCGGCGACAGCGTCACGTTGCTCAGCGTCTTCTGCAGCATGAACCGCACAGTCTGAAAGGAGGCAGCGGCAATTGATACGGGGATCCAGGCGAACATGCTGCCGCTTATGCGCGCTTATTTCTCCTGCTGCCAGAGCGGATGCGGGACCGGGTCCTTGGCGCGCAGCAGATAGTTGCGGAGAATCTGCAGGTAGTTGCGGTAGACATAGCCGCCGTTGGCCTGCAGGAACTCCGCCCGGCGCGTCTGATACAGCCGCGGCAGCGCATGCCAGGGAACGCCCGGATGCCTGTGATGCACCGCATGAAGGTTGTTGTTCAGGAATAGAAAAGCCAGCAGCCCTCTGTCCTCGATCACCACCGAGCGGCCCTGGGCGGTTTCATGCGCCCGATGCTCCAGAAAGGTGCGGATCTTCAAGAGCCCAAGCCCCGAATAGGCGCCCAGCACCGCCGCCCACAGCGGCGCCGGCGACTGCAGCACCACCCAGATCACCGGCACCAGGCCCAGAACATGCAGGATCCAGTCGCGGGCAATCCCCGGTTCGCCCCTGCGCGCCAGCCGCCAGTCGCCCGCCATGAAGCAGACCTGCCCCATCAGCGGCCCCAGCACCACCCGGCCCAGCAATGTATTGTTCACCCGCAGCAGGCCCTTGCGCCAGCCCGGCAGCTTGGCCCAGACCGCCGGATCCTGAAAATTGCTCTCCGGATCGTCATATGGATCTGTCAGCAGCTCATCCTCATGATGCGCCAGATGGGTGTCGCGGAACCGGCCATAGGGGATCGCCATACTCAAGGGAAAGAACAGCAGTGCCTCGTTCTGCCAGCGGCTGCGGAACGGGTGGCCGTGCAGTGCCTCATGGGTCAGCGAGGAATGCAGCGCCGCCATCAGGCCCAGTGCCGGCACGGTCAAGGCCAGACTGACCGATGGCAGCAGCCACAGTGCTGCCAGCCAGCCGCCGTGGCAGGCCAGAATCAGCGCCAGCGTGCTCCACTCAACACCGCGCGGCATGTAGTCGTTGCGTCCTTCAGACATGGAATCGCCCCCACTGGACTTTCGACCAGACGCGTTCGTAGATCAGGTAGACGGTGAAACCAATGCCCGTATTGACCAGTGCCATCATCCCGCCGGTCTTGGCAGACCCGGTGGCGATCAGCCCCACCAGCGTCATCGTCGCCAGCCCAAGAATGTTCCAAATCACCGCCTTCACGATTGAACGCCTGTGCGTTTCCATTCTGCCTCCTGCTATTTCTTGATAAGCGCTTGCTTCCAAACTATCCCGTTCTGCACCTGTGCAGAATTCCGAATGCAGTTAACAAAATTCAGCGGATGTGATATTTTCAAACATATGATAGAAAATATCGACAAACGGGTGCGAGCCGCACAGTTCCGGCAAAGGCTGAACCGGGCGCTGCGCGACAGCGGCCTCAGCCAAAGCGCCCTGGCCCGCGCCGTCGGCGTCGACCGTTCCACCATCTCTCAGCTCTTGACGGATGAGGGTGCGCGATTGCCGAACGCCCATGTGGTCGGCGCCTGCGCCGGTGCCCTGGGGGTTTCCGCCGACTGGCTCCTCAGCCTCTCCGACCGGCCCGAAAGCGCGGCGGAGCTGCTGGCCTCCAGCCTGTCGCTGACCGAGGCACCGCGGGCGCTGGTGGATGAGCGGATTTTCGAATGGCATCAGGAGGCGCTTGGCTACAAGATCCGCCACGTGCCTGCCGCCCTGCCCGACATGCTGAAAACCCGCGCCCTGCTGGAATGGGAATACTCCCCCCACCTGGGCCGCACCGCCGGCCAGGCCATCGGCGCGTCCGAGGACCGGCTCACCTGGATGCGCCAGTCGCCCTCGGACTATGAAATCGCCATGCCGCTGTATGAGCTCGACAGCTTCGCGCATGGTGTGGGATATTACGAAGGCCTGCCGCTGGAGGTCAGGCTGGAACAGCTCACCCAGTTCGAACGCCTTTGCGAGCAGCTTTACCCCCGGCTGCGGATCTATCTGTTTGATGCCAAACGGCTCTACTCCGCACCGCTCACTCTTTTCGGCCCGCTTCTCTGCGTGTTCTACGCCGGCACGCATTATCTGGCCTTCCGCGACAAGGAGCGGATCGCGACCTTCACCAGCCATTTCGACAATCTGGTGCGCGAGGCGGATCTCACCGCGCGGCAGCTGCCAGGGCGGCTCAGGGCGCTGAGGGCAGCGATCAGCAGTTAGGGCTGTTTCGCCCGGCCAGACAGGTTCCGCCCTCAACGCATTGTCATGCAGAGCGGGCGCTTCCGCCCACCGCCCCCGGCGTCACACTTTCGGATCCGGGTTCACCGTGTGCCCGTCCACCGCGATCACCTGACCCGACACCAGCCGTGCCGCATCCGAGCCGAGGAACACCGCCATATTGGCAATGTCACGGGCCTCGACAAAGCTGCCCATCGAGGTGCCCGCGGCATAGCCCGCGTAAACCTCGTCCCGGGTCATCCCCTTGGCCGCCGCCTCGCGCGCCAGCACGCCCTCCATCCGCGGCCCCTCCACCGCGCCGGGGCAGATCGCATTGGCGCGGATGCCAAAGGGGCCAAGCTCCATCGCCAGCGTCTTCATCAGCCCGATGACAGCCCATTTCGCCGAACAATAGGGCGCCCGGTTCGGATAGCCGTACTGCCCCGCGGTCGAAGACGTCACGACAATCGACCCGGCCTTGGCGGCCTTCATCATCGGCGCGGCATGTTTCGCCGCCAGAAAGCAGCCCTCCAGGTTGACGCTGACGCATTTGCGCCAGTCCTCCAGCGCGATGTCTTCGATCAGCGCGGTCGGCCCGGCGACGCCCGCATTGGCGCAAAGCACATCCAGCCCGCCCCAGTCCCCGGCGATCTCGGCAAACAGCGCCTTGACCCCGGCCTCGTCGGTGGCATCCACCGCCGTTGTCCGCCAGCCAGCCGGCACATCCGCCAGCGCCACCGCGCTCACATCCGTGACCCAGACCTGATGCCCGGCAGCGGCAAAGCCCTCGGCCATCGCCCGGCCGATGCCGGACCCGCCGGCAGTGATCAGAACCCGGCTCATCGCGGAGCCCCGATCGCACGTCCCAGTCCCTCAGGCGCCGGCAGCGCGGAATGCGCCTCGGCCAGCTTCAGAAGATTGGCCTCGATATGCGGCGCAGGCGGCGCCGAGCGGCGGGTCGCAAGATCCACATGCAGCAGCATATGCTCCCCTGTCGCCAGCAGCCGTTCACCGGAATACATCTCGTGCCACAGATGCATCTTCTTGCCCGCACCCATGATCACCCGCGTCCGCACCTGGATCGGGTCGCCCGCATGCACCTCGTCAATATGGCGGATATGGGTTTCGGCGGTGAAGTAGCTGCCGCCGTTTGCGATATACTCCGCATCGCAGCCGATGATCATCATCAACCGGTCTGTGGACTGGGCAAAGGCATCCAGATACCGGCTCTCGGTCATGTGGCCGTTGTAGTCGGTCCAGTCCAGCGGCACGGTGCGGCATTGGGTCAGCACCGGCTGGCTCAGGTCCGCCAGATCCGCGACCGAGCGCACCAGCCCGGCCTCGCCCTCGCGGCCCTTATCATGAGCATTCTGCAGCGCACCCGCGCCCCAGTCATTGTTGCCCAGCGCCCGCATCATGCCGACCAGGTTGTCATCCCGGATCTGCTCCATTTTGCGGATCGGCAAATGGCCGGACTGGGCATCCGACTGGCCTGCGATCAGGTCGACCAGCTCATCATTGAACTCCGGCACATCCATCAGCTTGGTCCAAGGCCAAGACAGACAAGGCCCGAACTGCGCCATGAAATGCTTCATGCCCGCTTCGCCGCCCGCCACCCGGTAGGTGTCGAACAGCCCCATCTGCGCCCAGCGGATGCCAAAGCCGTAGCGGATGGCGTTGTCGATCTCCTCGGTGGTGGCGATGCCGTCCCTGACCAGCCACAGCGCCTCGCGCCAGACCGCTTCCAGGAAACGGTCCGCCACATGCGCGTCGATCTCTTTCTTCAGATGCAGCGGATACATGCCCAGGCCCGAGATGATCTCCCTGGCCCGCTCAATCACGCCGGCCGGGTTGGCCGCCGTCGTGACCAGTTCCACCAGCGGCAGCAGATAGACCGGGTTGAACGGATGCGTCACCACGATCTGCCCCGGCGCCTCGCGCCCCTCCTGCAGCTGCGACGGCTTGAAGCCGCTGGTGGACGAACCGATCACCGCATCGGGCGCGCAATGGGCCTGCAGCTCGCCGTAAACCTTCTGCTTCAGGTCCAGCCGCTCCGGCACGCTCTCCTGAATCCATTCGGCATCCTTCACGGCCCCGGCAATGGTGTCATGGTACGACAACTGCCCCTCTGCGGGCAGCGCCACATTGCCCAGACCGGGCAGCGAGCGCCGCGCATTATACAGCACTTCGCTGATCTTGCGTTCGGCTTCCGGGTCCGGGTCGAACACCCGCACGTTCCAGCCATTAAGCAGGAACCGCGCGGCCCAGCCGCCGCCAATAACCCCGCCGCCGATGATTGCTGCTGTTTTCATGGTTTTACCTCTCGGGAAATCTCCTGGCCCGTGCTCTAGCACGGGCCGCGCCCGACCCTCCCCCACGGGGAGGGCGCTTTCGCCCCCGCCCCGAGGGCCGGTCGCGGCCCTCTGTTGTTCTTGCCGGTGCGCAGGGGGTGTACAGACGGTGCGCACATGCCCCTTGCCCCTGCTTACTTCGCCGCTGGCGCGCGCTTTGTCAGACCCAGCTTCTCGCGCACTTCTGCCGGTCCGATCAGCTTGCCGCCCATGTTCTCGATGATAGCGCCGGCACGCTCCACCAGCTGCCAGTTTTCAGCCAGCTGGCCCTTGCCCAGCCACAGGTTGTCTTCCAGCCCGACCCGCACATTGCCGCCCGCCAGAACAGACGCCGCCACATAGGCCATCTGATCCCGGCCCAGCGAGAACGCCGACCAGTTCCAGTCTGAGGGCACATTGTTGACCATCGCCATGAAGGTATTCAGATCGTTCGGCGCCCCCCACGGCACCCCCATGCACAGCTGCACCAGGGCGGGGCTGTCCAGCACCCCTTCCTTCACCAGTTCCTTGGCAAACCACAGGTGGCCCGTGTCAAAGGCCTCGATCTCGGGTTTCACGCCCAGATCGGTCATCATCTGCCCCATCGCCCGCAGCATCCCCGGCGTGTTGGTCATCACGTAATCGGCCTCGGCAAAGTTCATGGTGCCGCAGTCCAGAGTGCAGATTTCCGGCAGGCATTCCGCCACATGCGCCATCCGCTCGGTCGCACCGACCATATCGGTGCCCGCCGGGTTCACCGGCAGCGGGTTTTCGGTATCGCCGAACACCATGTCGCCGCCCATACCGGCGGTCAGGTTCAGCACCACATCGACCTCGGCGTCGCGAATCCGGTCGGTGACTTCACGGTACAGCGCCAGATCGCGGCTCGGCACGCCGGTATCCGGATCGCGCACATGGCAATGCACTACCGCGGCGCCGGCCTTGGCCGCGGCAATGGCGCTATCGGCGATTTCCTTGGGCGAACGCGGCACATGCGGGCTGCGGTCCTGGGTGCCCCCGGAGCCGGTCACGGCACAGGTGATGAAGACGTCCCGGTTCATTTCCAGAGGCATTTTTATTTTCCCTACAATGTACAGGGTTTTGCCTCGGGTTATCCCCAGGCTCTTCCCCAGATTCTGATTTGCTCTGACAGCGACTCTGCCGCAGCCTTTTGCAACACAGTTTACACCAGGCGAATCGAAGTTGATGAAATCCGCAAAAAACATCCTGCAGCCCGAGCACCAGCCGCTGAAAACCGCGGTGCTGGTGCTGGATGAATGCAACACCCTGTCCTTTGCGGCTGCGGTGGATCCGATGCGCGCCGCCAACCGGCTGGCCGGGCGGGCGGCCTTCGACTGGGATTACGTCAGCGCCACGCAGGAGCCGCCGATGCTGACCAGCGGCCTCACCGTGCCCAGCGTTCCGCTGGCCCGGCTGCAGGGCTGCGAGCTGCTGATCGTCGCGGCCGGCTTCCAGCTGGCACGCCACGCCACCCCAAGCCTGCTGGCAGGCCTGCGCCGCATCGCCGCCACCGGCGCCACCATTGCAGGCATCGACGGCGGCCCCTGGCTGATGGCCGAAGCCGGGCTGCTGGACGGCCATCCGGCAACCAACCACTGGGAGGATCTGGAAAACTTCGCCAGCCGCTTCCCCGAAGTTGACGTGCGCAATGACCGTTTCACCGTGTCCGACGGCCGCCTGACCTCCGGCGGCGCCACCCCGGCGATTGAAATGATGCTGCACATCATCAGCGCCCGCCACGGCGCCGGCTTTGCCGCCCGCGTCGCCGGGCTGTTCCTTTATGACGGCCCCGCCGCCGAACCGCGCCCGCAAAGCCGCCTGGGCGGGCACAAGCACAATGCGCTCACGGCCAAGGCCAACGCCCTGATGGAGGCCGCGCTGGACGAGCCGTTGCCGCTCAGCGCCATCGCCGAGACCCTCGGCACCAGCCCGCGCAGCCTGCAGCAGCAGTTCCGCCTGCGGCTCAACACCACGCCGCAGGACCACTACCTGCAGCTGCGTCTGGCCGAAGCCCGCCGTCTGGTGACCGACACCGACCTGCCGCTGATGGAGGTTGCGATTGCCACCGGCTTCACCTCGCAATCCAGCTTCGCCCGCGCCTTCCGCACCGCGCACGGCACCTCTGCCCGCGACCTGCGCCAGGAACAGGCGCGGCCCACCGCGCATTAACTGGCCGCTGAATTCGTCAGGCCAGCGGGACGCTGTTCTCCCCGGTGGGATGATCCCTCATCGATCTTCCGGATCGGATGGCTGGAAGTCGGCCTATGGCCGCTTCATCCAGCCTCACCCGCCAGAAACCGGGGCAGCCGGGCGGGATTTCCAGCGGCGAGCGTCAGGATGCAGCGGGACCGCACCCGCTTGAGGCCGCGATAGACGGTCTGGGACAGGCCGCCGACGGTCTTGGCCCGGCCGAAGGCTTCTTCGATCCGCTTGCGAGGCTTCTGGGACAGGGCATAGCCTTTGTGCCGGATTGTGCGCCCGCCGATTGCCGAATGCCGCGCCTTCCTGGCGGCGTGCGGAGTGACGCAGGCCTGGCGGAGATCCGCGGTAAATCCGGCGGCATCATATCCCTTGCCGGCCCCCAAGGTCAGCTGCCGGGTCGATCCAGGGGAGTGGCGGTGCGGCATGTCCAGCGCGGCCATCCATTGCCCGGCAGGCGCATGCGCAGCATGCTGCCGGGAGAACGCTTTCGCTGAGGCAAGTTGGCGGGGAGACAGGGATTCGAACCCTGGGAACGCTCTCACGTTCAACGGTTTTCAAGACCGCCGCATTCGACCACTCTGCCACCTCCCCGGTCCGTGCAGCGGTTTAGGACGCAAAACCGGGTGAGGCAAGGGGAAATCGGCCGTGCAAGAGAAAACCCCGGCCCTGCGCCAGCCGCGCGGAATCATGCCACCTTTGCGGGTTTCCCTTGCGCCGCGGCCCGTCAGGGTTTTCATGGCCGGATGCGCAGGCTATCATGCCGCCAAATCAAGAAGACCGGGCATTCCGGCGGGGGCGCAGAAGCGCCGCGGGCACAGGCAAGGATGAGAGCATGAAAGACACCGTGTCGACAGCAAAGACAGCCCCGCGGGTTGCCGCGGCGGCCTTGGGCCTGCTGTTGATGGCAGGCTGCGAAGGCGGGCCGAAGCTGGCCTTTTTGCAGCCCAAAGCCAAGGCCGGCGGCGAGATTCAGGCCTCCAGCAGCACCAAGCTGGTCGAGCGCGACGTGGAGGCCCCCGAGGTGTTCCAAGTGACCGAAGCGGGGCTTTGGGACGGGCGTCCGTCGATCGGCGGGGTCTGGGTGGCGCATCCCGACACCAAGGACCCGGAGCGGGTGATCATCCGCAACAACGCGAACGGCCAGTTTGTGATCGGCGCCCTGTTCCGGCGTGAACGGGAAATTCCGGGCCCGCGGCTGCAGGTGTCCTCTGACGCCGCGGCGGCGCTGGGAATGCTGGCAGGTGCGCCGGCCGAGCTGAACGTCACCGCCCTGCGGCGTGAAGAGGTCAGCAACGAAATTCCGGCTGAGGATCAGACAGCTGAGCTGCCTGCGGCAGAGACCGAGGCTGCCCAAGTTCTGGCGTCGGCGGCCGGGCAGGAAATCTCAGCAACGCCGCTGGATCCGATTGCCGGTGCTGCTGCCGCAATTGATGCGCCGGCCCCGGCCGCACCGGCCGTTTCGGCGCAGTCAGCGCCTGCGCAGGCTGAGCCCGCAGCTGCCCCGGCAGCCAAAGCGCAGAAATCCGCGCTGGACAAACCTTACATCCAGATCGGAATATTCAGCGTTGAAGCCAATGCCAAGCGGACTGCCAATATGATGCGCAGCGCCGGCATGGTGCCGGTGGTGCGCGAGCAAGCCTCGAGCGGCAAGGCGTTCTGGCGGGTGCTGGTTGGCCCGGCGCAGAACAAGACTGAACGCAGCCAGCTGTTAAAAAGCGTAAAGGAAACCGGATTTGCGGATGCCTATGCTGTCACCAATTGATCCCGGCGCCGCGCGCCTGGGGCGCACTCTGATCTCTTCGCTGCGGCTGGCCATGGCTGCGGGCCTGGCGGTCAGCCTGTCGGCGCTGTCTGCCGCCGCTTTTGATACCAAGGCCCGCGCCGCCTATGTGCTGGACGCAGGCACCGACACGGTGCTGCTGTCCAAGAACGCCGACGTGCCGCTGCCGCCGGCCTCGATGTCCAAGCTGATGACGCTCTATGTGGCTTTTGAGGCTTTGCGCGACGGCCGCCTGACCCTGGACGAGCGGCTGCCTGTCAGCGAGCACGCGATGAGCTACAAGGGCTCCACCATGTTCCTGGACACGCTGGACCGGGTGCGGGTCGAGGACCTGCTGCGCGGCATCATCGTATTGTCCGGCAATGACGCCTGCGTGGTGATTGCCGAAGCGCTGAGTCCGGACGGAACCGAGGCCGGATTTGCCCGCTACATGACCAAACGCGGCCAGGATCTGGGCATGACCGCCTCGACCTTTGCCAATTCCAACGGCTGGCCTGCTGCCGGGCACCGGATGTCGGTGCATGATCTGGCGGTGCTCGCCGAGCGGCTGATCGAGGACTTCCCGGAATACTATCCTCTGTTTGCCGAAACCAAGTTCGAATTCGATGGCCGTGCGCCCTCGAACGTCCGCAACCGCAACCCGCTGCTGAAGCTGGGAATCGGCGCGGACGGGCTGAAGACCGGCCACACCGAAGAAGCGGGCTATGGCCTGGTCGGCTCGGCCCAGCAGGGCGACCGGCGGGTGATTTTCGTGGTGTCCGGCTTTGATACAGAATCCGGCCGCGCCGAGGAGGCGGAAGCCCTGGTTAACTGGTCGTTTCGCCAATTTGCCAAAAAGACCGTCGCCCAGGAAGGCGTTCCCATCGCCGAAGCCGAAATTTGGCGGGGGGCCGAGCAATCGGTAGGGCTGGTGCCCGCAAAGGATCTGGAAATCCTGCTGCCGTCGCTGGCAGGCGGCACCATCGAGGGGGAAGTTGTCTATGCAGGCCCCATCGAGGCCCCGGTCAGTAAAGGCCAGCGGCTGGCGGAGCTGGTGCTGCAGCCCGATGATCTGCCGGAGGTGCGGCTGCCGCTGGTGGCGGAAAGCGATGTGCCCGCGGGCGGCTTTGCGGTGCGTGTAAAAACCGCGGCGGAAGTGCTGATCAAGCGGTTCCTGACCGGCCCCGAGGGGGCATTGTGACGGCGGGCGGAGCACGCGGCCTGTTCATCACCTTCGAAGGCATCGACGGGTCCGGAAAATCAACGCAATGCCGCCTGCTGGCGGAAGCCCTGCAGAAGGCTGGCCGTAATGTGGTGCTGACGCGGGAGCCCGGCGGCTCCCCCGGTGCCGAGGAAATCCGCCGGCTGGTGCTGGAGGGCGATCCCGACCGCTGGTCGGCCGAGACCGAGCTGCTGTTGTTCATGGCGGCGCGGCGCGATCATTTGGAGCGCACCATTGAGCCGGCGCTGGCCGCCGGCAAGGTGGTGATTTGCGACCGTTTTGCCGACAGTACGCGGATGTATCAGGGGCTGTCTCGCGGCGACCTGCGCGCCGCTGTAGACCAGATGCACGCCCTGATGATCGGGCGCGAGCCGGATCTGACCCTGCTGATCGACATGGATCCCGCTGAGGGCCTTGCCCGCGCCAAGGGGCGGCAGGGCAAGGAAGAACGGTTTGAGGATTTTGGCATCGGCCTGCAGGAAAAGATGCGCGCAGGCTTCCTGGCGCTGGCGCAGGAGTTTGCGGACCGCTTCCGCGTGGTCGATGGCGCCCGCCCGCTGGATGACGTCGCTGCGGATGTGCGGCGGCTGGCGGATGAAGCCCTGGAAGGATCCCGGGCATGAGTCCTGATGACGACCTGCCGCGCGCAGACCAGGCCGAAGGCGCTCCGCATCCGCGCGAAACCCAGCGGCTGATCGGCCAGCAAGCCGCGGAACAGGATTTCCTGACCTCTTACAACTCCGATCGCCTGCACCACGGCTGGCTCCTGACCGGCCCGCAGGGCGTGGGCAAGGCAACACTGGCCTGGCGGATTGCCCGCTTTCTGCTGGCCACCCCCCTGGCGGAAGAGGGGCTTTTCGGCGCGCCGCCGCCGCCGGACACATTGGAGATCAGCCCGGAGCACCCGGTCTCGCACCGCATTCAGGCACTGGCGGAACCCGGCCTGGCGCCGATCAGCCGCTCTTACGACGATAAAGGCAAGCTGCGCAGCCAGATTGTGGTGGATGATATCCGCAAGCTGAACCGGTTCTTTGGCCTTTCGGCCACCGATGGCGGGCGCCGGGTGGTGATTGTGGACGCCGCCGACGACATGAATATCAGCGCCGCAAATGCGCTCTTGAAAATGCTCGAAGAACCGCCCGCGCGCACCACCCTCTTGCTGATCTCGCACCAGCCCTCGCGGCTGCTTCCGACCATCCGTTCGCGCTGCCGAACCTTGCGGCTGGGGCCGCTGTCCGCATCGGACATGGAGGCCGCATTGGCGCAATCCGGCGTGGAGCTGCCTGGCAATATGGAGAACCTTGCGGCCTTGGCGGGTGGCTCGGTCGGGGCGGCGCTGCGGCTGATCAATCTGGGCGGGCTGAAGATCTATGCCGAGCTGGTGCAGATCCTCGCAACGATGCCGCGGCTGGACCGCCAGCGTGCCATGGCGCTGGCCGAAGCGGCCGCCCAGCGTGGTGCCTCCGCGCGATTTGAACTGCTGCTGTCGCTGACCGAGATGGCGCTGGCCCGGCTCGCGCGCACCGGGGCTACCGGCACCCCGCCAGCGCCGGAAGCGGCTCCGCAGGAGGCAGCGATGCTATTGCGGCTGTCGCCGGATTCGCGCAAAGCCCGCGCCTGGGCGGACCTGGCAGCAGAAGTGACCGCCCGTGCCCGCCATGGCCAGGCGGTGAACCTTGACCCCGCAGCACTTGTCCTAGATACGGTTTTCAAGATGCAGGAAACCGCGTCGCGCTGAGGCTTTTGAGGCCCCGCGGCACTTGTGGCGCCAGAGGATTCATGACCGAGACGACCCCCCAGATTACGGACAGCCATTGCCACCTGGACTTCCCCGATTTCGAAGGGCGGCTGGATGAGGTGATTGCCAGCGCAGCAGAGGCCGGCGTCACCCGGATGGTGACCATCTGCACCAAGATGAAGAACGAGCCGTCCGTCCGCGCGATTGCCGAGGCGCATGCTCCGGTGTTCTATGCCGCGGGCACCCACCCGATGAGCGCCGCGGACGAGCCGCTGGTATCAGTTGACGAACTGGTGGCGCTGGCAAAACACCCGAAGTTTGTCGGCATCGGCGAGACCGGTCTGGATTATCATTATACAGCCGACAGCGCCGAGGTGCAGCAGCAGTCCCTGCGCACCCATATCGCTGCCGCCCGCGATACCGGCCTGCCGCTGATCATCCATGCCCGTGCCGCTGATGACGATATGGCGCGCATCCTGGGCGAGGAGATGAAGAACGGCGCTTATACTTGCGTGATGCATTGCTTCTCCTCCTCGGCCGAGCTGGCAAGGGCCGCGCTGGACCTGGGGTTTTACCTGTCGATGTCCGGCATTGCCGCTTTTCCCAAAAGCCAGGAGCTGCGCGATATCTTTGCCGCCGCCCCGGTGGAGCGCATTCTGGTCGAGACCGACGCTCCCTACCTGGCGCCGCCGCCCTATCGCGGCAAACGCAATGAACCGGCCTATACTGCCTTCACCGCCAAGGTCGGTGCGGACGTTTTCGGCATCGACTACGCCGATTTCGCCGCACAGACACAGGCGAATTTCGACCGGCTGTTCTGGAAAGCCGCCGCATATGAGGCCGCCGCCTGATGGCTGAGATGCGCTTTACCATCCTCGGCTCGGGTTCTTCCGGCGGGGTGCCGCGGATCGGCGGCCATTGGGGCGATTGCGACCCGAAGAACCCCAGAAACCGGCGCCAGCGATGCTCGATGCTGGTGGAGCGTGACGGGCCTGAGGGCACCACATCGGTGCTGATCGACACCACGCCCGACATGCGCAGCCAGCTGCTGGATGCAGACGTAAGCCGCCTGGACGCGGTGGTCTATACCCATTCGCACGCAGACCACCTGCATGGCATCGACGATCTGCGCATGGTCTATTTTAACATGCGCGAACGCATTCCGGTTTATGCAGACGGTCCAACCCAGAACGACCTGTTGAACCGCTTCGGTTATGCCTTTGCGCAGCCGGACGGCTCCCCCTATCCGCCGATCCTCGACCTGAGAACCATCAGCGGGCCTTTCACCATCGACGGCCCCGGCGGCGGCATCGGTTTCCGCCCGTTTGAAGTGAACCACGGCTCCATCGACGCGCTGGGGTTCCGTATCGGCGGGCTGGCCTATCTTCCGGATGTGGCCCAAATCCCCGATGCCGCGCTGCCGGAGCTGGAAAACCTCGACATCTGGATCCTGGACGGGCTGCGCCGCACCCCGCACCCGACCCATTTCAGCTACTCCGAGGCACTGGAATGGTTCGAGAAGATGGCGCCCAAGCGCGGCATTATCACCAACATGCATATCGACATGGATTACGCCACGATCGAGGCCGAGACCCCGGACCATATCACCCCCGCCTATGACGGTATGGTGATCCGGGTGGAACTATAGCGGAATGCGCAGTTCTGCCGCAGCGCAGCCGGTCGCATTGAGCAGACCGCAGGCTTCTCCTTTGCTGAAATACTCCCGCCGGAGCCATCCGCGGCCTGCGGCCGGACACTGCCGGCCGGCCGGCAGCAAGCCCTGGCTGCCAGGGACAGGCTGATGTTTCAGAGCCTGATCGACGTCATCCTGCCGGTGTTTCTGGTTGTCGGCGCAGGTTACGCCGCCACCGCGCGGGGTGTACTGACCCAGACACATATCGAAGGCGTGATGAAATTCGCGCAAGGCTTTGCCATCCCCTGCCTGCTGTTCAAGGCAATGGCGGAGCTGGATCTGTCATCCAGCTTTGACCCGCGGCTGCTGGCAAGTTTTTATACCGGCGCCTTCACCTGCTTTCTGATTGGCGTGTTCGGCGCCCGGATCCTGTTCAAACGGGAGTGGGAAGACTGCATTGCCATCGGTTTCTGCTGCCTGTTTTCCAACTCGGTTCTGTTGGGCCTGCCAATCACCGAGCGCGCCTTTGGACCTGAGAACCTGACCGGAAACTATGCCATCATCGCCTTCCATTCGCCGTTCTGCTATGGCGTCGGCATCACCGTGATGGAGATCGTGCGCAATCGCGGCGCAGGCGGGATTAAGACCGTCTCGGCTGTGCTGAATGCGATGTTCCGCAATGTGCTGATTCTGGGTATCGCGCTGGGGTTTGCGGTGAACCTTTCAGGGCTCACCATTCCGATGGTTGTGAGTGAAGCCCTGTCGCTGATTATTCGCGCGGCCCTGCCCTGCGCGCTGTTTGCACTGGGCGGGGTGCTGGTGAAATACCGCCCCGAGGGCGATCTGCGGGCGATCCTGTTTGTCTGCTTCACCTCGCTGATGATCCATCCGGCGATTGTCTGGGTGCTGGGCTCAGCCCTGGCATTGCCGCAGGATCTGTTCCGCTCGGGAGTTTTGAACGCTGCGATGGCGACCGGGTTCAACGGCTATATCTTTGCCAATATGTACGGCCGGGCAAAACGGGTGGCGGCGTCCTCGGTGCTGATTGCCACCGGGGCGAGCATCTTAACCGTCTGGTTCTGGCTGCTGGTGCTGAGCTGAGCTGAGCCAGGCTGCGTGAAAAGGTCAGAACTTCTGTCCAAATGTTTCGCGCGCGAAACATTCCGGCAGCAATGCTGACCTTAAAATTATAATTTCATTAAGAAATCCCCACTGCACTCCGGCACGGCCTCACCAGCGCGGATCATCCAGTTCAAGCGGGAACCCTTTGGGCAGCAGGCCTGCCTGGAACCAGTTGATGAAGGAATGAATTGAAAACACCGGCAAGCCGGTCGCTTTGCGCACATCGCGGGCATAGGGCACCATATTGGTGCATTCCAGCACGATGGCGCCAAGGTCCGGAGTGTCCGCAACCATCGCGCGGGCGGCGTCGATCATGTCCAGGCGGCAGGCCTCGAAATCGATTTCCGGCGCGTCGCCGAGGATGTCTCGGGTAAAACAGCGCAGGCCGTCGGTGCCGGAAACGGGTGTGTCCAGCGGCACGCTTGCGGCCTGCAGATGCGCTGGTGTCAGCGTGGCCTTGGAAATCGTCAGAATGCCGCAGCGCTTGCCTGCGGGCAGCAGGGCCTGCACCATCGGCACCTGCATCAGCGAGGAGGTCGCCACCGGCACCCCCAGCGCCTGTTTCACCTCGTCCTGGATCAGCGCCAGAAAACCGCAATTGGTGGTGATGCCGTCGGCGCCCATGGCGACCAAATCGCGGCCCGCGTCCACAAACAGATCAACCAGTTCCTTGGGGTTGCCGCGCACCACGTTTTCAGGATTGGCGCCGCGCACCACCTTGTAGTGCACCGGGAAATCCCAAGTCATCGCGTTGCCCATATCGCCATGGATGCGGGGAAACCGGGTTTCCAGCATCAGGATGCCAACTGCGGCGCCAAAAACTGTCTTACCGCCTCGTTCCATTGGCCTGTCCCCTTATTCGTCCGGCACGTATAGTTGGGAAAAGGCGATGCGGACTGCTTCCGTCGCCTCCTCACGGCGTTTTTCAATGTGGCTGCGCATCGCCGCTGTCGCCGCCTCGGCGTTGCGGGCGGCGATACCGTCTACGATCTGGCGGTGGGCCGAGATATCGCCCGGCGCCTTGCCCCCTGCCCGGTCGCGCATGCGTTTCAGGTCGATCAGCCGGATATAGCGGATCCGGCCGTTCAGATTGTTCAGAATGCGCTGCAGCTCGCTGTTGCCGGAAAGCTGTGCCAGCCGGGCGTGGAAGCTTTCGTCCATCGCCAAAAGCGCCCCGGGGACGGTGGCGCTTTCATACTCCGGCTCCATCCGGTTGAGGTAGTCACTCAATGCCGCAATGTCTTCGTCCGAGGCGCGGGTGCAAGCCAGCCGCACCGCTTCGCATTCCACCGCGACGCGGGCCTCGTACAGGTCGATGATGTAGCCGGGAGTCAGCGGGCGGCAGAAAAAGCCGCGGTTGTTCTGGAAGGTGAGGAAACCTTCGGCCACCAGCCGGTTCAGCGCCTCGCGCAGCGGCGTGCGGCTGGCGCCCAGCACCTCGGACAAAGCACTCTCGTTGATCCGCTGATCAGGCTTGAAGGCAAAATCCGCCGCCATCCGGCGCAGCGCCTCATAGACCCGGTCCACATTGCTTTCGCGTTTGGCCATATTCCCGCCATCTGTCATTCCGCGGTGCAGATTAGGGGAGCTTCAGTGGCCGCGCAAGATTGAATTCCGACCTGCATACAATAATGAAGAAGCAGGGAAGCAGCTGTTCAGCGTCCCGCCCTGCAATCCGGCTTCACCGGGAATGCGGAGGGCGGCGCCTGACCTTGGGTGGGCGCACGAGCCCCCTCCGGTGGGGAGGGCCGGGCGCTGCCCGGCGGTCCCGCCGGGCAAAAAAGCTTTCAAGAGCGGGCTGAACTTCTGCCAGCCGTATACGGCGCCAACTCCTGCTTCAGCAGCGCCAGAAACTCCTGCCCCACCGCCGACAACGGGCGGGACTTAGAGGTGATCACCGCCATTTCCATCATGATCCGAGGCCGGAATGGGCGCGAGATAAAGCCGCCGCCAGCCTCGAAATCCAGCACGAAGGGGTCGAGGATCGAGACCCCCATCCCCTCCTGCACGAAACTGAGGAGGTTTTTGAACAGATGCGAATGCACCCGGGCCTTGAGCGGGATACCCGCCTGCTGAAACACCTCGCGGGTGCGGCGGTGGGTCATGTGCTCAGGCCCCATCACGATGAAGGGCACGCCTTCCAGCAGTTCGGGCGTCAGCACGTCGTGTTCCGCCAGCGGGCTGTCCGCGGGGATCGCCAGCCGGGTTTCGACGTTGATCGGATGCGCCTCCAGCCCATCATGGATCAGCGGCATTTCGCAGACGCCGATCTCAAACAACCCCGAGATCACCCATTCCTGGATCTTCAGCGAATACTGCGCCTGAAAGGAGATCGACAAATCCGGACGGGTGCGGGCAAAACGGGCGATCAGCGCGGGCATGAAGCCGAAGGACATCGAGTGCTGCGAAGCCACCTGCAGCTGCCCCGCCTGTTTGTTCTGCAGATCGGTGACCGCCTGCGCCACGTGATCAAGGCCGCGCACCACGGTGTCGACCTCCTGAAACAGCACCCCGGCTTCGGGCGTGGGGATCAGCCGGCCCTTGCTGCGCTCAAAGAGTTTGAGGCGGGTCTGGCGTTCCAATTGGTACAGGAGATTGGAAATGCCGGGCTGAGAAATTCCCAGCTGTTCGGCCGCTCCGGTGACGGTGCCGGTTTCGACAATGGCGTGGAACGCCTGCAGCTGGCGGAAGCGGAGAGACATCGGCAGGCATCATTTTTTATGATACTTTAGGTAATTCTTTGTATTGGTAATGATGGGCAAGTCAAGGCAGGCTCCTTTCGAAGCTGGAAGGAAAACGCGCGTGCTGGAAGAAAAGATTGCCGGGATGGATTTGTGGCATCTCGCACTGCCCGTGCGGTCGCGCCGCGACCATGGGATCGGAACGGTGGAAGGCTCTTGCGAGGTCGTGATTGTGCGCCTGCGCAGTGAAAACGGCACCGCAGGATACGGCGAAGCCTCGGCCTGGTCGGTGTTCACCGGCACGCCGGAGGCCAGCCTGGCAGCACTTGACCGCTACATCCGCCCGCTGGTGGAGGGCCGCCGGGTGGCGGACCGCGCGGCGATCATGGACGACGCTTCCAAGGCGGTCGCCCATTGCACCGAAGCCAAGGCCGCGCTGGAAACGGCGCTGCTGGATCTGACCGGACGGATCACCGGAGTCCCGGTCTGGGCACTGCTGGGCGGCAAGTGCCGCGATACCATTCCGCTCAGCTGTTCGATTGCCGATCCGGACTTTGGCAAGGACATTGACCTGCTGCACCGGCTGCGCGCCGACAAAGTCGGGCTGATCAAGCTGAAGACCGGTTTCAAGGATCATGCCTTTGACATCATGCGGCTGGAGCGGATCGCCAAGGACTTTCCCGGGTTCCGGGTTCGCGTCGATTATAATCAGGGCCTCAGCATCGAAGACGCGCCTGCGCAGGTGCGCGATGCGGCCGGGTTCAAGCCGGATTTTATCGAGCAGCCGGTGCGGTTTCATCACTTCGCCATGATGGCCAGGCTGCGGGAGATGATCGACGTGCCGCTGCTGGCGGATGAAAGCGTATTCGGTCCCGAAGACATGGTGCGGGCGGCGCGCGAGGGCATCTGCGACGGCGTCTCGGTCAAGATCATGAAGTCGGGCGGGCTGACCAGCGCGCAAACAGTAGCCCGGATTGCTGCGGCGAACGGGCTGTCGGCCTATGGCGGCGACATGTTCGAGGCAGGCCTTGCGCATCTGGCAGGCACCCACATGATTGCCGCCACACCCGAAATCCGGCTGGGCTGCGAGTTCTATCAGGCGCGCTACTTCCTGAAGGAGGACATTCTGGAGACGCCTTTCCAGGTTGTAGACGGCCAGGTTGTTGTGCCGGACGGGCCAGGTTTGGGCCTTAAACCGGATGTTGGGAAGCTGGACCGTTACGCGGTGTCCAAGAAGGTCGCGGAATGACGGCGGAGAAGAAAACGGTTGCCATCATCGGCGCCGGCATTGTCGGCGTCTCGGCAGCGATCGAGCTGCAGCGCGACGGGCATCAGGTGATCCTGATCGACGGCAAGGGACCGGGCGAAGGCACCAGCCACGGCAATGGCGGCATTCTGGCGTCTTGCTCCATCGTGCCGGTAACGGGTCCGGGGCTGTGGAAGAAGGCGCCGAAGATGCTGCTGGACCCGAACCAGCCCTTGTTCATGCGCTGGGGCTATCTGCCCAAGCTGGCACCCTGGCTGATGAAATACATGAGCCACGCCAATGCCAAGGACACCACCCGGATTGCCGCAGCATTGGCGCCGGTGGTCGGGGATTCGCTGGCGGATCACCGGGCCCTGGCGGCGGGCACGGCGGCTGAGCGGCATCTAAAGCCCTCGGATTACCTGTTCCTCTACAACGACCGCGCCCATTTCGGGGAGGACGCATTCGGCTGGGGGCTGCGCAGGAAACACGGGTTCCGCTGGGATGAGCTGGAGGGCGCGGATTTCCGGGCCTATGACAGTATCTATGCGCAGGAATTCGGCTTTGCCGCGCGGCTGAAGGATCACGGGATCATTTCCGATCCGGGCCAGTATGTGAAGGATCTGGCGGCACATGTGACCGCCAATGGCGGCCAGCTGATCCGGGCCTATGCCGAAGACGCGGCCCGCGAAGGCGGCCGGGTGACCGGCGTGCGTGCAGGCGGGGAAACGATCGCTTGCGATGCCGTGGTCGTGGCCACCGGCGTCTGGTCCAAGCCGCTGGCAGAGAAACTGGGAATTTCCGTACCACTGGAAGCAGAACGCGGCTATCATCTTGAATTATGGGAACCTTCGGCAATGCCGAAAGCGCCTGTCATGGTGGCAGCAGCCAAATGCGTGGTGACCCCGATGCAGGGACGGATCCGGATTGCAGGCATTGTGGAATTCGGCGGGCTGGAGGCCGGGCCGTCGAAGGGGCCGCTCGAGCTGTTGCGCAAGAACGCCCGGCGCATTCTGCCCGGTGTGAGCTGGAAGCATGAAGAGGAATGGCTGGGCCACCGCCCGGCGCCTGCCGATTCGATCCCGGTGATTGGCGGGGTGCCGGACCTCAGCGGCGCCTTTGTCGGCTTTGGCCATCATCACATCGGCCTGACCGGCGGGCCGAAGACAGGCCGCCTGCTGGCGCAGATGATTTCGGGCCGCACTCCGAACATCGACATGAGCGCCTATGACCCGGTGCGCTATGCGATTTGAAACCAACCAGTGCCCCTTAAGGGGCCGAAACTGAAACAGGGAGAAGACCATGAAGAAATTGACCAGACTGCTGGCCGCCACCGCGCTGACTGCGGCCGCCGCCCTGCCCGCCGCGGCGGAAACCTGGGACATGCCAATGGCCTATTCGGCCTCCAACTTCCACTCGGCGACCGGCGCGGAGTTTGCTGAATGCGTGACCACCGGCACCGGCGGCGAGGTGGAGATCAAGACCCACCCGTCGGGATCGCTGTTCAAGGGCGCCGACATCAAACGCGCGGTGCAGACCGGCCAGGCGCCGATCGGCGAGCGGCTGCTGTCCGGACACCAGAACGAAAACGCGCTATTCGGCTTTGACTCGATCCCGTTCCTGGCGACCTCGTTCGATGACAGCGACAAGCTGTGGCGCGCCGCCAAACCGTCGATTGAAAAGCTGCTGGCCGAGCAGAATCTGACCCTGCTATATGCCGTGCCGTGGCCGCCGCAGGGGTTGTATTTCAAGAACGAAGTGACCTCGGTTGCCGAGATGAAGGGCATCAAGTTCCGCTCCTACAACAACGCCACCTCGCGCCTGGCAGAGCTGACGGGGATGCTGCCGGTGACCATCGAGGCCGCTGAGATCAGCCAGGCCTTTGCCACTGGGGTTGCGGAAGCCATGATTTCCTCCGGCTCCACCGGCTATGACCGCAAGGTCTGGGAAAGCCTGGGTTATTTCTATGAAGTGGATGCCTGGCTGCCGCGCAACTATGTGTTTGTGAACACCGAAATCTGGAACGGCACCTCCGAGGCAAGCCGGAACGTGATCATGGGCTGCGCCAAGCTTGCGGAATATGCGGGCAACTGGCGGGCCAAGGAATACACCGGTTTCACCCTGCAGGGACTGCGCGACGGCGGTATGAACGTCGGCCCGGCATCGGAGCAGATGACGGCCGAGCTGAAGGAAATCGGCGACACCATGACCAACGAATGGCTGGAAGCCGCAGGCGACGAGGGCAAGGCCATCGTCGATGCATTCCGCGCAGAATAATCAGCGTGCAGGATACGGGCGGCACAGAATGGGCCGCCCGTAATCTCATAATAAAATAAGCCGATGGGGATGATATGACTGTGCTCAGGGGGCTGCGCTCCGGACTGGATTTTCTTTACCTCGCCGCTGGGGTGCTGGCCGCCCTTTGCCTGATTGCGATACTGGGCCTGATCGTTGTTCAGATGCTTGCCCGCTGGACCGGTGAGGTGTTTCCCGGCGCGCCGGATTACGCGGGCTATGCGATGGCCGCCGCGTCGTTTTTGGCCTTTGCCAATGCGCTGAACCGGGGCAGCCATATCCGGGTGTCGATCCTGCTGAATGCCGTGCCCGAAGGCTTCCGCCGGGTGCTGGAGATCTGGTGCTTTGGCATCGGCACCGCGGTGATGTGGTATTTCACCTATTACGCCTACCGGTTTGTCTACTGGAGCTGGAAATTCAACGACGTCAGCCAGGGCCAGGACCGCACGCCCCTGTGGATACCGCAAAGCGTGATGCTGTTCGGCGGGGCCGTTCTGGCCGTCGCCCTGACCGATCATCTGATTCATGTGATCTTCCGCGGTGACCACCGCATCACCCGGGATCTGGACGACCAGAGCCACGCGGAGTAAGCCCCTTGGAAAATATCTCAGTTATCATTCTGTTTCTCTTCGTGCTGTTCACCCTTCTAGGGTCCGGCGTCTGGGTTGGCCTGGCGCTGATGGGCGTAGCCTGGGTCGGCATGGAGCTGTTCACCACCCGCCCTGTCGGCGACGTGATGCTGACCACGATCTGGTCGGCCTCTTCCAGCTGGACCCTGACGGCGCTGCCGATGTTCATCTGGATGGGGGAAATTCTGTACCGGACCCGGCTGTCCGAGGACATGTTCAAAGGGTTGGCGCCCTGGATGGCGCCCTTGCCCGGCGGCCTGGTGCATACCAATATCGTCGGCTGCACGGTGTTTGCCGCGGTCTCCGGCTCCTCTGCGGCGACGCTGACCACCGTGGGCAAGATGTCGATCCCGGAACTGCGAAAGCGCAACTATCCCGAAACCATGGTGATCGGCACGCTGACCGGCGCGGCCACGCTGGGCCTGATGATCCCGCCGTCGCTGACGCTGATTGTCTATGGCGTCACCATCAATGAATCGATCACCAAGCTGTTCTTTGCCGGCATTCTGCCGGGGCTGGTGCTGGCGGCGATGTTCATGGGATATGTGGCGGTATATTCCAAGGTCGGAAAGGACTGGAACCCGACCCCTGAGGCCAAGCTGAGTTTTGCCCAGAAGGTGAAGAACTCCCGCTTTCTGGCGCCGGTGATTGCTCTGATCATAGTGGTGATCGGCTCCATGTACCTTGGCATTGCCACCGCCACCGAGGCCGCAGCCTTTGGCGTCATCGGGTCGCTGCTGCTGGCATTGGGGCAAGGGTCTCTGAACTGGAAAACCTTCACCGACAGCCTGATGGGCGCCACCCGAACCAGCGCGATGATTGCGCTGATCCTGGCCGGTGCGGCCTTCCTGTCGCTGTCGATGGGCTTTACCGGCCTGCCGCGCGGCCTGGCGGATCTGATTGCCGGGTGGGAGCTCACGCGGCTGGAGCTTTTAATGGTGCTGCTGGTCTTTTACATCGTGCTGGGCTGTTTCCTGGATGGCATTTCCTCGGTGGTGCTGACCATGGCAGTGGTGGAGCCGATGATCCGCCAGGCGGGCATTGACCTGATCTGGTTCGGCATCTTCATCGTGGTGGTGGTGGAAATGGCGCAAATCACCCCGCCGATCGGCTTCAACCTGTTTGTGATGCAGGGCATGACCCACCACGAGATGAGCTATATCGCCCGTGCCGCGATCCCGATGTTCCTGATCATGGTGCTGATGGTGTTTGTGCTGATCGCCTTCCCGGAGCTGGCGACCTATCTGCCCAACAACCTGCGGCCAGGGCCTGCCTAGCCCCATGCTGCGCGCGCTCGCCTTTGCCGCCCGGCATGAGCGGGCTGCCTTGGTTCTGGGGCTGCTGGCCGGGCTGTCGCTGCCCGGCTTGGCCGCCGCGCTTAAGCCCTGGCTGCCGGAGATGGTGGCCGGGCTATTGTTTTTGAATGCCTACCGGATCGGCTTGCGCAAGGCCGCAGGCGGTCTGGCGGACGGGATCGGCACGCTGAAGGCCATTGCTTTTCTGCAAGTGGCGCTGCCGCTGCTGGCGCTGGGCCTGGCGTCGCTGTTCGGTGTGGCGCAAACCCCCGCCGCAGTGGCGCTGATCCTGATGCTGAGCGCCCCTTCGGTGACCGGCAGCCCCAATATCACCGCACTGATGAGCCACGCGCCGGAGCCTGCCTTCCGCCTGCTGATCACCGGCACGGCACTGATGCCGCTGACGGTGATCCCGGTGTTTCTTCTGGCACCCGGCCTTGGCGATCTTGGCGGCGTGTTGCACGCCTCCGCGCGGCTGATCGGCGCCATCGGGGTAACGGTCCTGGCCGCTTTTCTGCTGCGGCGCCTGACACTGCCAAATCTGCGCGCAGAGCAGGCCAAGGCCATTGACGGGCTGACAGTGATTGCGCTGTCGGTGATCGTCGTCGGGTTGATGGCAGCCCTGGGGCCTGCGCTGCGCACGGACCCGCTGCTGGTGCTGCAATGGCTGGGCTTTGCCTTGGCCGCCAACCTCGGCCTGCAGGCGCTGACATTTGCAGTGATGCGCCGCCGCGCGGGCAGTGGCGCCGTGCCCTGTGCCGTTGTCGCCGGCAACCGGAACTTTGCCCTGTTTCTGATCGCCCTGCCCGCTGCCACCACCGAGCCTCTGCTGATCTTCCTGGGCTGCTACCAGATTCCGATGTATCTGACTGCAATCCTGATGAAGCCGCTTTACGGGCGCCCCATCCTTAGGACAGAAACGTGACGCCAGGCATCCGCCGGATCAGCTCGGCATCAGCAAAATAGCTTTCGCTCATGTCATCCACCAGCGCTTGCGACCAGCCCGGCAGATCGATTTCCTCTTCGATCGCCTCTTCTGAGTGGTAATAGCTGAGGAACAGCGCACGTACCCGTTCACGCTGGTCTTCCGACAGGCCGGGGCGGTTTGCCAGATAGGCTTCCAGCCGCTCGTATCCCGCCTCCGATATAATGCCGCGGGTGATGTCCAGTTCGCCGGCGAAACGGAAACCGTCACCCAGCCCCGTCACCTGCCCCAGAATGTTGGGCCAGATCACCGGCGTTTCCTCGTTGCACCAGACAGTGATGCGGCAGCCCGGGTTACTGTCCTGAATATCCGCAACCACGTCCGACCAGCGCAGATTGAGGAAGTCCGTGCCTGCGGTGAACTGCTTCCAGCTTCTGCCGGATTGCGATTTGTAGACCGGGCCGATCAGCGTGGCAGGGTTGCGCAGACCCAGGAAGAATTCGCAGGGGGTGTCCGGAAACACTCCCCGCAGTGCCGCTGTATTGCTGCCCGCATTGCGATAAAGCCGCCCGCCGCTAAGCATCCAGCCCGGCATCCCGAGAAATCCGGAATTGGTCAGGATGATCCGGGAAACGTCCTGATCCTTGACAATGCCGGCCAACAGCGCCTCGCGTTCCTCAGCAGAGACAGTGTCTTGGTTCTGCTTGCGCAGCATTTGATTGACAGCCGCCAAATAGGTGCCCGGACGGCGGATCATGACGCCCTGTTCCAGCAGTCGCTGTGCATCCTTGCGCAGCGACCAGGTCAGCTGGCCGTTGTCGGTATTCGGCGCCCCGATATGGAAAGCAAGGGTAATGTCCCGCATGTCAGCCTTTGCCTGGTTCATCGTCCTGTCAAGCCTTTGCCCTTTCCCTGCTCCGCATAAGGTGCCGGCGTGCGGCCTGGCGGAATTCACAGGTTATAGCCGCGCCTTCATCCTGCGGAAGAACCGGTCATCCCGCTGGCGCAAAATATACTCGCAGGCTTGTTTCGCAAGCCGCGGATGGCCCCGGTCCAGAGCCAAATTGGTCAGCTCCCGCTGAAACCGCGGGAATTCGTGACGTTTGCGCAGCAGGCGGTGAAACCGATGCGGTGTTAATTCGCCGGAAATGGCACCGCGGGCAATCTCCTGCAGGACGCCCATCTGCTGCAGCGAGGATCCCAGCCGATGGCCCAGCAGCGGACAGCGCCAGAAAGTGACATTTGCCCCGGAAAAACGGGCCGCATGGGCCGCATCGGGCGCCACGTAGGGGTCGAACATGATGTGCACGTCGCCCGCCGCCTGGCTGGCCAGGGATGCATCCCCGAAGGGCCCGGAAAAATCCCTGTCCCAGACCTTCTTGTAGCGCATTTCCCAAGGCACGAGCGTCTTGTCGAGAGTCGATTGCGGGCTGATCGCAAACACTGTCGATCCGGGCGCCGCCGCTGCATAGGCCGCAGCCGCATAGCCCCCCATTGACGCGCCGTAAAAGACCACACGGGAAAACTGCGCAAAGAAACCGCTGTCGCGCAGCGCCTCGAACTTGGCGGACACCTCCTGGTGGCGGAACCAGGTCCAGCCGTTGGCCATCACCCCCAGCATCGACCAGTCCTGCGCCTCAATGAAGCTGAAGCCCCAGGGACGCCGGTCATCCCGCTTGGTCATCGCAATGTCGAGGTTGTCGAAAGTCACCACAAGTGTGCCGCCGCGCGGGATGAACAGGAAGGAATGCTCTTCCAGTTCATCAAAGAAGCCTTCCCTGCCGGCCAGTTGGCGGGCCACCTTGGACCATTCGCCCGAGGGCGGCAGCACCTCCTGCGGTTCGGCGGATAGGATCGCCAGACCATTCCTGCCGGCCTCAGGCGGCACCAGCGTATTGCAGCTGCCATAGGCCTTGAGGAACGGATAGCTGCCAGAGCCTTTGCGGATTTCAATCACCAGGCGGCTGAGCGGTTGCAGCGCCCGGTCCAGCATCGGTTTGGCATTCTGGATCTTGTGGCGCGCGCCAAAGCTGTTCAGCGCCAGGATCACATCATAGCTGCCCAGGTCCTGCGAAGGCTCCGCAACCCGGATCGCGTCGCGGTCCACGCCGCCCTGTTCAAGCCGCGCCTGCCAGGCCTGCAGCTGCGCCGTATCGGGCTGCTTGGCCTGCCCCTTGCGGTCGCAGGAGACCATATCGATGCTGCAGCCGTAGCGCTGATACAGAAGGATGCAAAGCTCCGGCGCCTGGCCGTTGATATCGGCAACCGTGCGGACGTCATCGGCATCCAGTGCCGGCAGCACGCTTTTGAAATCGAAACCTTCACTCATCATGTGTCGTCAACTGCCCTTCAGGGAAACACCGGCACCGGACCAACCCGCATTGGGACTCATCTGCCCGCAGAGATCACCGCAGTACCGCCGATCTCTTCTGCGCTGTATTACCCGAACAGGAATTAGGATGCGGTTACCGATCACGGCTCCTGTCCGGCACGGGTCAGAACCGTGGAATATTTACCGTGTTTGGCCAGCACTTTGACGGTCCCGAAACTTTTCATGGCGCCAATACCGCCGGTTCCCTTGCGAATGTCCAGAACAATACCGCCGCCGCTGCTGATCTGGTTGCTGAACAGATCCTGATAGGTACCGACGGGATAATGGAACCCGCAAGACGCCAGGCTGATCACCAAGTCGAAGGCGCCAAGCGGCGCAGTGTCTTCGGTTTTGGGATTAAGGGTGGTGATCTTTCCGGCCGGCACGCCGTTCTTTTCCAGAAACGCGCGGGCGGTTTCCAGGCTGGTGTAACCCGCGCCTTCGCCTTCAAAACCGAAGTGGCGGCCGTTGCCTTCTTCGATATCGATCAGCACGATTTCGCAGCCGTACCGGCGGTGCAGCAGCAGGCTGGCAAAGGCATACCCGCAGCCGATGTCCGCGGCGCGTTCGGGCGCAATGGGATCAGTGGCCTTCAGAAAGAATGCGCATTCCCGTTCCGCGATCCGGATCGATTCATGCAGGATGCGCTCCCGCTGCGACCGGGCGTCCGCCAGCAACAACTCCCCGTCACCCGCCATCCAGTCCTTGATGGTCTGTCCTGAACTTGCCAGTTCTGACCGCTGCAGCAGGATATTGGCGACGTCCTGATCGCTGAACATGGAATAATCCAGTGCCGCCGGGTCGATCGTCTCCACGGGTTTGTCTTCCGGTTCCGGGACCGGCTGCAGCAGGTGGCGGGTTTTCTCCGGGTCGATCCCATGCTGGACCAGCAGGTCATGGACATAGCAGCCCTCCGCGGCCCCCCCCCCGTATTTGGCCGCGATATTGCGGAAGCGGCGGCCCCAGAAGTGGATCGACAGCGTATCGCTGCGGATATGACCGCGCGCCTGGTCCACGCGGTTCGGGTTCAGCACCACCCCGGCCCGCTTGAACGGCACAGGGTAAATCACATGGCCGGGCCGGGAATGTTTGACCTCGCCGGTTTCCTGCAGGAACCAGGTAAGCGCATCCGGCCCCCAGACACCCCAAGGCAGAAGCGAGACATGAACGCCCTGCCGGCTGTCCTTAAGCGCCTGCAATTCGGCCTGTTTTTCAGCGCTGTACCAGGGCGGAATGGGGTATTCATCGCTGGTGAAGCGCAGCATCGCCGCAAGGGTCTTGGAGGTCTTTGGCAGCCGCAGAACCCCATTGTTGACCATCGGCTTGTCGTCGGAGATCCAGCCATGGAAATGCTTGCCCTTTATATCCCAGGGCTGGCAGCAATAGGCATCGGTATCGGCCCAGATGTAGTTGGTCTTGCGCAGCAAATGCAGGCGGAAGACATCGGCATGATAGGCCGGGCTGCCGGTGCGGGCGTGGCGGATGATGCGGTCAGCGGGCAGGATTTCATTGGCATCCGCCACTTTCACCCCGCCGGGCACGCCCTTGACCGCGTCATAGGTGAACAGCACCACCTCGTGGCCATGATCCAGAAAGGACTGAAGGCAAAGCTGTTCCAGCCAGCTGAGTTCTGGGCCCACCCATAGTGACGCGATGGCCGGAAGTGCCATGATGATTGCCCCTCAAAAAAAACCAATTAATGCAGCTGCTTAACAGCCCTTTTTTATTGCCGGATTCTAACCCGCAGTCCGGAGTCCTGTCAATGTGCGGGCCGCGGGGTTCAATGGTTGGTTTCGCTGCGCTCCACCGTGAACCAGAAATCGCTGCCGGGCTCGTTTTCAGCGATCTTGTCCGGGATCACGCCGGGACCGCTGAGGAACACATTGGCACCGAAATGCGCATGCATGCGCGACAGTTTGCACAGTTTCTCGCCTGTCAGCTCCCGGAACAGCGCCAGCATGTCGTCCCGCCCCTTCAACTCCTCTATTTTCTCGCGGTGTTTGCGGCTGGCGTATTCATGCGCTGCAGCGATATCCGGGTCTGCCAGCAGCCGGGCCATCTCTGCCTCCAGCGCCGGGATCATGCGCTGGATCGAGCGCTCTTCCTCGGCGTTGTTGTTCATCCGGAACCAATAGGACAGCCCCTGATCGCGATCCACATGGTTCACCCGGCCCCGGTCGCGCTTGACCAGAAAACTTTCGGCGCTGCGCACGGCGTAATGGTTGAGCTGCACCAGGTCATAGCCATAGGTGCTCGTCGAGGAGCGCCAGCCGTTGCGGAACATCTCACGCGGCATGTCCTGGCCGGAGCCGTTGACCCAGCGGATATCCTCCCACAGCTGCGGCTTCAGTCCCTTGGGCCGGTGAACGCCCAGCTTCTTGAAGATCCCGGTGTTGCGGAACAGGGTCTTGAAGCCCCAGGCCTGGTGCGGCTTGCGGGTCACCTCAAAGGCGCAGCGGGTGAACTCCCTGGTGATCAGATCGCCGGTGAATTCGCGCACATCATTGTTGCCGAACAGCCGCCAGGTCATTGCGATCATGTTGGCATCGCCCACGGCCTGAAACAGGTCGGACAACCGTCCCTCACCGCATTTGATGTTAATGAACTCATCCACATCCATGCAGACCAGCCAGTCCGCCTCACGGATCACCGGCTCCTCCTCCGCCGCTTGCAATGCCGCGTGCTGCGGCTTCAGATCCGTGTTGCGGAACGGGTTTTCGCGGTGCTGGACGATCCCCTTATCCTGCAGCAGCTGCAGCATCGTATCGGTGCCATCGGTGCAGTCGTTGGTGTAGACGAGAAAATCATCCACGCCGATTGCGCGGTGATAGGCCAGCCATTCCAGAATGAACGGCCCTTCGTTTTTCATCGTGGTGACAATGGTGGTCTTGGGAGTGCCGCCGGCCCGCTTAACGGCCCGCTCCTCGGGAATGCGCACAGGCTTGGCGTTGAAATAGCCCGTCGCCAGCGACAGCAGCTCGGGCGTTTCCACCAGGCTGGCCTTCGGCACAATCTTGGACACAGTGTCGGTGGGGTGCCGCAGGGCCATGCAGCGGTAGAACCGCAGATCGTCCGTTGGATCGGGCTCGGCCCCGACCACCCGGACAAGCCGCCAGATGCAGCTGTCCCCGGCTTTGGCTGGCGCGAGGCACCAGCGCGGCCGCAGCCCGGCGGCATCGAACTGCGTGCAGATGTGATCCGCAAAACACGCCTGCTCCCCCTTGCGCACCCGCCAGGGGTAGGCCTGCACCCCGCCAAGACGCAGAATGCCCGCCGGCGCGGCGACGGCCCGGTCAAAGATATTCGGCCCATCACCGGGCGCCAAAAGATCAAACAGATCGATATTGGCCACCGCCCGCGCGCGGCCAAGGAAGCGGGCGCGCAGGATTTCGTAAATCAGGAATTCGCCCAGCGGCGCCTGCCAGGGATCCGCTGGCGGGATGTCCATCCGGTCCTTGCCCGGCGCGCCCGGCACATTAAAAGGATGCGCCTCCTCCGGAAGGCCATCCTTGCCCAAGGGCAGTTTGGAATGCACCACCACGACCTGCTTCAGCCCCGTGATGGAACCTGCAAGCGCTTGCAGCTCCCCTATAAAGTGACGGCTGTCCTGCGGTTGCGCCCGGTCAAGGATGACAGCCCCCTGCAGCCCATGCTGCGTTACGTGGAACTGCAGCCATTCGGCAGTAGATCGGGCTGTTTCGCCATTGCGGACCGCGGCCACCACATTGAGCCCTGCAAACAGCTCCGTCTCCTCCGGGTGAAGCGGCACATTGTAAAGCGCGCCTTCTGCGGAGACGGTAACCGCGCCGGGGCCACCTGCAATCTCGGCTTCCAGAACCGGGGCGCCGCCATAATTATGCAGCACTGTCCGCTCTGCCAGGGACGCAATTCCGAGACCCGCCCGCGAGGTTCCGGATTTAAAGAAAAGGCGGGCAATCCGCCCGCTGGGCGCACGCAGTTCCACGGCGTCCAGCAGGTTATTTCCTGCCAGGGACAACGCACTGAATTCGCGTTCAAGGATCTTGCCGTCGCAATTCCCGGGATCTGAACTGGGCATACTGCTGCATCACGTTATGGCGTTTTGGCTCCAGATGCGAAGCACAGGGAACGGGGCCGGTTATAGCCGGCCGGGCGACCTGCCGGAACCGGGAAACGCCGCCAGCACCGGCCAAAGGCTCGGGCAGCTGATATTCCCGCAACAGACCGGCGCGCGTAAACCGTTGACGCGCAGGCGCATCAGCAACATGACAAATTTTCAGGTAAAAGTTGGTGCGGTCGAGAAGACTCGAACTTCCACTCCGGTTAAGGAACAGCGACCTCAACGCTGCGCGTCTACCAATTCCGCCACGACCGCACTGTCTTAGGCTTGGTGTCGAGGCGTATAGACCAGCCCGGATGCGATGTGAAGCTGAAAATCATCTTTTTTGAACAGAATGTGCGCCCCCGCCGGCCACCCCGCTTAAGCGCCGGAAAACAGCCGGGTATCCGGCAGTCTCCAGCTTCGAAAGGCTCCCTCGAGGCAGCCTCAGTTGCCTTGGGTTGCCAACTGGCGCCGCAGCACCATTTCGCCCGACATCTGGTCGTAATAGGCCGGGAACTGATCGTGGTTCACGGTGGCTGCCAGATCCTGAACATCCCGGCGCACCTGCTTGGCCAGCTGGTGCAGCGTCATGCCCGGCTGGTTCAGGCGCGTCAGCAGCGCGCGGGTGAACACCGAATTCGGATTGGCGTCATTGTCCGACAGCCGGTCCAGCGCAGTTTGGCCTGTGCCGGCGGAATACAGGATAAAGGCGCCCTCCGGCGGCTCCATCCGCACCAGGCCGCGGGTGCCGCCAACCGACCGCTGGCCGTCCTTGGGGAAGGGATTGTTGCGGCATGCGTCCAGGATCATGATGGTTGAGCGCGCGCCCTTGCGCTGGAAAGTTCCAAGCACCCGGTCGGCGGCAATGCTTTCCCCGGTCAGGAAGCTTTCATCGCCGAAATTCACCATCGGCACATCGGAGGGCAGCAGATAATTGCGCCCGTCGACCTCAACCCCGTGGCCGGCGAAATAGAACAGGACTTCATCCCCCGGCTTGATCTGGTTGGCAAAGGTCGAGACCGCGCTGTTGATGTCGCGGCGCCCCGCGTCATAGAGCGTGGTCACCTCAAAGCCGAGCGCCCCGAGCGTATTGCTGACCGCCAGGGCATCGTTGCGCGCCTTTTGCAAGGCGGCGAGGTTCTGGTAGCCGTCGACACCGATCACCAATGCGCGGCGGATGATCAGCGGTGCGGCGATATCATTTTGCTGCAACAGGACCGGTGTTGCCGCGGTGCCGCTGCCTTGAACAACTGCGCTGTTCTGGATCGGCGCCTGTCCCTGCGCGGCCGCCATCACCTGCCCCTGCTGCACGAACTGGCTCTGTTGCTGCAGCTGGTCTTGAGGCACAAATTGGCCCGGCACCTGCGATTGCGGCACAAATTGCCCTTGCTGGCCCTGCAACTGGGGCTGCTGCGGAATGCCGTATGCCTGGGTGGTGGCCGCAAACCCCATCTGCTGCTGGCCGTATTGCTGCTGTGCACTCTGGCCGTATTGCTGCGGCACGCCATAGGTGCCGGTGCTGTTCCCGGCCATGACGGCCTGAGGCAACCCATAGGGCTGCTGCGGCTGAGGCTGCGGCGCCAGCCGCTCGGCCAGGTAAATCTTCAGCAGCCCGCGCGGCCCGTCGGGATGTGCCATCGCCTGCTGGCTGGCGAGATAGCCGCTGGCTTGCGCCCGCTGGAAGGAACTGATCAGCAGGTCTTTCTCGAAATCGTTCAGCTGCCCTGTGACAGGATAGCCCAGGTAAGCCTGATAGGCGGAAACCGCCTCGCGCGTTTTCCGGCCCAGCTGCCCGTCGACCGCGCCCGCAGGGAAGCTGAAGTAGTTCAGAGATTCCTGAATCTGGCGGCCTTCCTGAGTGGACGGCAGCCGCGAACGCCGGGGCGCCTTGCTGCCCGAGCGCCGCTGGTTCTTGGACAGGGCGCCGCCGATGATGCCGCCGATGATGGCACCGGCAGCAAAGTCGCCCGCATCGGCAGAAACACGTTCTGCCGGCGTCAGAGCCAGCGCAGAACAGATAATGAATGTGGAAAGCAGCTTGAACCGCATAAACACCCCCTAAGACAATGCACTTTTTAATTGCACAGGTTGCATTCAAAGCCGCGGGGTGTCAAAGGCCGAAATCCAGCATTTAGAGTAAAAACCCGGCCACAGAAGGCAGAAAGCCGCGGGGGTCCGGGCGCACCTGAATTCAGCGCAAAAAATGACCGGCAGTTCTGCCGGCCATTTAAAGTATACAGCTGAAAAGATCAGCGATCAGTCAGAGGAGAACGACGGCAGTGCCGCAGCGCCGGAGGCCTGCACCGGCTGGATCCGGCCGCCTGCCAGCTTGGCCGAGGCTGTCTTGATCAGCTCTGCCCGCTCGGGCTGTCCAGGGGCAAAGACAGGTGCCGCGCCGCCCTCCAGCGAGATCACGGCCATGCCGTACCAGTCCTGCGCCCTTTCTGCCGTGACCGGCGCGCCAAAGCCCAACGCCAGATGGTGGCCGATCAGCTCGGCATAGGGGCGCTGGCCGGCACCGGTCAGAATCAGCGCGGCACCCAGCGCCACGTCCATGTCATCACGGCGATAACCGGAGAACAGACAAATCCCGGCGGTATTAGCCAGCTGTTCCAGCGACATGCCGGACTGCAGCACGAACTTCTGCACATCACCCATCACTTCGCCGCTACCCGCAGTTCCAAGTTTGGCCAGGAAGGGCTGCACAGCCGGGCCGAACGCATCGCACTGGCTGTCGATCTGCGCTTGCGAAACACCCTGAACCTTACCGGCTCGGGTCTCGCCCGCGTTGATGGCATAGGTGCGGGCGAGGCAGAACTGCTCGCCCAGCGCCAGTTCCGGATCAGTCATGCTTGCTGCTGTCATAAAGCCGCCGTTGGAGCTGGTCAGCAGGCTTACCTTGCTGCAATAACTGGTAAGCGAGGCACTTGGCGCCGGCTGATCAAACAGGGTGATGCCGCCCAGCGAGGCGCTTTCCCGGCCGGCAAAGGCTGCTACCGTGCTGCGGTTCTGCTGTGCGGCCTGTACCGGGGCATCGGCGCCCGTATCCGCCATGCGGCAGGTGCCCTGATGGCAGGCAAAGCTGGCGGGTGTCACGCCGCGCGCCAGGAAGTCATTGCGCTGATAGCCCTGCGGCGTGGAGGCAAAGACCATCACCGAGCAATTCGACGCGCCGCACCAGAAGGAACTGCCGGAGACCGACGTATCGAGCACATAGTCGTTGCGGCCATCGCCGTTCAGATCCGCCAGCTGCATGAAGCCGGTGCGCTGCAGCAGCTGCTCTCCGGTCGGTTCCGAGCTGGCGGCGATCTCATCCACCGCCTGGCTGACTTCGGACGGCAACCCGCCGTAGCCGCCGTAACTGCTTCCTGCGGTTCTGATGCCGGCGGCCTCATCCCGCCAGGCATGCAGCAATCCGCGCACCCCGTTGGGGCCTTGCATCGCTTTGATAACCGGCGGGCCGCCGATTTGCGCACGGCTGTAGGAACTGACCAGGAAATTGCGTTCATACGGGGCCAGATAGCCCGTGGCCGGATAGCCCATGTGGACCTGATACTGGGAAATGGCGGCGCGGGACCGCCTGCCCAGCACCCCATCCGCCGTGCCGGAGTGGAAGCCGAAATAATTCAGTGCCACCTGGGTTTCGCGGTTCTGCGACCGGGTGGCGGAACTTGCCGGAGCGCGGCGGTAGGTGGTGGCACGGCGCTGGCGTTGTTTATTTCTGTGAACTTCATTGACGATAACCCCGCCAATCACCCCTCCGACAATTGCGGCGCCCAAATCGCTCGCAGTCGCAGGGCTGGTGACCGATGTCGCCAGAAACGCGGCGGTCAATGCCGGCTTAAGCGGCTTGGAAAGCATGATACTCGCCCCCTATGGATACTAACAATGGAATCAGGATACTCCACAGTCAGGGCTGCCACCTAAGGATTTTACGATCACTTTACCGACGGGGCCGAAGGGATGACGGAAAAGGACAGCAAGAGCCATGGTTGAATGGATCGCATCGGACGGCCTTGTTGAATATGATCAAGCAGTTGCCTTCATGGAAGCGCGCGCGGCGGCGATCGCCGAGGGCACTGCGGCAGAATGCATCTGGCTGGTCGAACATCCGCCGCTTTACACCGCCGGCACCTCGGCCAAGCGCGAAGACCTGACTGACCCGGACCGTTTCCCGGTCTATGACAGCAAACGCGGCGGCCAATATACTTATCACGGGCCGGGCCAGCGGGTGGTTTATGTGATGCTGAACGTGGGCCAGCGCGGCCACGACGTGCGCCGGTTCGTGCAGCAGCTGGAAAGCTGGGTAATCGCCGCGTTGGATGAGTTCAACATCAAGGGTCATATCCGCGACGGCCGTGTCGGCGTCTGGGTCGAACGCCCGGACAAGCCGCAGACCGCAACCGGCGGCATGGCCGAGGACAAGATCGCCGCCATCGGCATCCGCCTGCGCAAATGGGTCAGCTTCCACGGCATCTCGATCAATGTGGAGCCGGAGCTGGAGCATTTCACCGGCATCGTGCCCTGCGGCATTACCGAATACGGGGTGACAAGCCTGGTAGATCTGGGTTTGCCGGTCACCATGGCGGATGTAGACGTTGCCCTGAAGCGCAGCTTTGAGCACGTGTTTGACGGCTAAGCCTTGCCTTGTGCCGCCGAAGCGCAGTCCTGCAGCGCCGTCAGCACCAGTTCCGGAAAGGTGTAAAACAGCAGCGCACCCGCCTCCTGGCTGACGCAAAGCTGAGCATTCTGCTGACCGCCGAAGGTATCACGGATATCGGACAGCGGCGCGACGCGGTCCTCGCCGCCATGCACAAAAACTGCCCGCGTGTGCCGTGTCAGCGCTATCTTCCGGCTCCCCTGCCGCATCATCTGCACATCCGCCAGGAATCCGGCGCCGCCCTGCTGCCGGAACAGCAGCTGGCTTTGCTTCAGCAGCGGCAGCAGGTCCATCTGGTCCAGTATCGCCCTTTCACGGCTGTTGCGCGCAGTCTGAACCTTCAGCAGCGCCTTGTGCCCGTACCAGTGCAGGGCCCCTGACCAGGCTTTCATCAACCCGGGCAGCATCCAGCGGGCACGAGCGGCGGAAAAGGCAACCAGCCAGGCATAGCCGCTGAGCCCGGAAAACTGCTGCGGCGTGGCAATCGAACAATTTGAGGCCACCGCCACCAGCCCGGCGATCCGGCTGTGCAGCCGGTTGGCCGCCGCGCAGCCGTACAATGCGCCGCCCCGGTGGCTGAGCAATACCGGCCGTTGCAGGTTTTTGCGTGTGATCAGCGCATCCAGCTGCTGAACAAAGGCATCCGCCGGATCCTGCCCGCGCGGCAGCGGCACCGAGCCGCCGTAGCCCGCGCGCATCGGCGCATAGACCCGGAACCCCAGGGTTCTGAGCTGCGGCTGCAGACGCTGCAGCGGCGCGATCCCGTCCAGCACCCCGTGCACATAGATCACCGGCTGTCCGGTTTCCGCGCCAAACCGGAAAAACTGGCTGCGCCGCCCGCTTTTGTCCTCAACCTCCTCCGATGGCGGCAGCAGCGCGCCCCGCGCAATTTTTAAATCCCGCATATGCTCGTTGAACAGGAAGCCGGCCAGCCGGATCAGCTCAGCCGTTCCCGGCGCTCCGGCCCTGGCTGCAATCTGTTCCAACTCTGCCGCCGCCTGGCCGCCGGTGCCGTTCATCACTGCCTTCAGCGGGTCGATTTCGGACCTCTGCAGTCCGAAAGCCGCGGCCACGGGTCCTGCGGCCTCTTCGCTCCATTCGCAGTCCAGCCGTTCTGCCATAACGGCCGCGAAAGGTCTGCCTGCCCCACCCAGCCAAACAGGGCGGCAGAGAAACCGCTCCCCCGGGCGGCGGGTATCGAGAAGCAGAACCTCCTGCCAGGAAAACTCCCCCCCGCGCACCTGATCCAGAAAAATACGCCACCGGTCTGCAGCGCCCCCTGTCAGCCCCATGGCCGCGGGAAGATCTCCGCCGTTGGCAAGCTGCCAGGCGGCAGGCTGCGACGCATTCAGCAGGCGCCCCCCGGATCCGGCGCCGGCCAGCAGCCAGAACCGGCTGCAATCTCCTGCGCATTCACCGGGACCCGGCCGCCCTGCACGCTCCCACTGCTGTTCCTGGATCAGCATTGCGCGCGAGAAATGCGCCCTGAGCGACGGCACGGCCCTGGGCCGCCCAAACACCCCCCATCGGTCAAGGCCGCCCCCGCCCCCCGGCCCGGCCGGCGGACCAGCAGAAAACCGGTCGAACTGCTCCGGCCGGATTATCGTTTCGTAAATGGCAGCAACAACCTGGTCCTGCGACAAGGCCTGCGCACGGTACAAGAGCGTCACGCCGCTCCCTCCAATAATGCTTTCCGCGTCAATGCGGCGGCACGCCTTGCAAGCATACGTTCAGGCGCGGGCGCGTTTGCCCGCTTGCTTCAGGCAGTCAGCCTGTCAACTGAAAATTACCGGCTGATGCCGCCCTAAACCGGGCTGGCATACCGTGCCGGACCACCCAATTCTTGAGTTCCCATACGCTTGGGCGCGGGCGCCCTCATCGATCCACAACCAATTTGCGAACCAGCTATGATCAAATTCAACTAAAGATCAACATTAATTTTAAATACACGAATCCGCATTGAAACCGCCGGCCTTGTTCAGGCGGCAGTTTCAATACAGCAAAGCCCCGCCTGGAAGGCCGGCCTCAGCCTGCGGCGAGTGCAGCGCGGATCTGTTCTGCCTGCGCTTGGATCAGCGCCTGATCCCCCATCGTTCCCGGCGGGCGCAGCCGGTCGCCTTCCTTGCGCGGCAGCACATGCATATGCAGGTGAAAGACTTCCTGCCCGCCCGCGGCCTCGTTGAACTGCTGCACGGTCACCCCGTCCGCGCCAAAAGCCCTGATCACCGCATGCGAGAGTTTCTGCACCGTCTGCATCACCGCTGCCATCTGCGCGGGGCTGGCGTCCAGCAGGTTGCGGCACGGGGATTTCGGGATCACCAGAAGATGCCCGTCCGCACGCGGCATGATATCCATGAAGGCCAGGGTATCGTCATCTTCATAAACACGGGCCGATGGAATCTCGCCGCGCAAGAGCTTGGCGAAGATATTGTCGGGATCATAAGCGGGCATGCGTCTGGCCTCCTGATTTTGAAATCGGTCCGGTTTTGCGCGCACCTTGCAGCCAGGTCAAGCGTCCCGGGGCGATGTGCCTTGCATGGCATTCAAGACCCCTGCGGCAATAAATCTTGATCCAGATCAAACTCCGCCATTGAAGGCCCCGGCACGCCATTCTAATACACAAAAGGAATCCAGGCCGCCCGGAGTCCGTCTCCGGGGGCCTTTCGTTATGCAGCAGGAGGCACATAATGGCAGACGCAGCCATTCATGGTCACGGCCACGAGGACGAGCGGGGCTTTTTTACCCGCTGGTTCATGAGCACGAACCATAAAGACATCGGCATTCTCTACCTCATCGTTTCGGCGTTCGCAGGTCTCATCTCTGTCATCTTCACCGTCTACATGCGGCTTGAGCTGATGGACCCCGGCGTTCAGTACATGTGCCTGGAGGGTGCGCGCATGTTCGCAGACGCCTCTGCGGAATGCACCCCGAACGGCCACCTCTGGAACGTGATGATCACTGCCCACGGCATCCTGATGATGTTCTTCGTGGTGATTCCGGCGCTGTTCGGCGGTTTCGGCAACTACTTCATGCCGCTGCAGATCGGCGCGCCGGACATGGCGTTCCCGCGGATGAACAACCTGTCGTTCTGGATGTATGTCGCAGGCACCGCGCTGGCGGTCCTTTCAGTTGTCTCGCCGGGCGGCAATGACCAGCTGGGTTCTGGTGTCGGCTGGGTTCTGTACCCGCCGCTGTCGGTGAACGAAGGCGGCTACTCGATGGACCTGGCGATCTTTGCCGTGCACGTCTCGGGCGCGTCTTCGATCCTGGGTGCGATCAACATGATCACCACCTTCCTGAACATGCGCGCCCCGGGTATGACCCTGTTCAAGGTGCCGCTGTTCTCCTGGTCGATCTTCGTCACCTCCTGGCTGATCCTCTTGTCACTGCCGGTTCTGGCAGGCGCCATCACCATGCTGCTGATGGACCGCAACTTCGGCTTCACCTTCTTTGATGCGGCCGGCGGCGGCGACCCGATCCTGTACCAGCACATCCTGTGGTTCTTCGGCCACCCGGAAGTGTACATCGTGATCCTGCCGGGTTTCGGCATCATCAGCCACGTGATCGCCACCTTCGCGCGCAAGCCGGTGTTCGGCTACCTGCCGATGGTCTGGGCGATCATCGCGATCGGTGTGCTGGGTTTTGTCGTCTGGGCGCACCACATGTACACCGTCGGCATGTCGCTGAACCAGCAGGCCTATTTCATGCTGGCCACCATGGTAATCGCGGTTCCGACCGGGGTGAAGGTGTTCTCCTGGATCGCCACTATGTGGGGCGGCTCCATCGAATTCAAAGCCCCGATGATGTTCGCCTTCGGCTTCCTGTTCCTGTTCACCGTCGGCGGTGTGACCGGCGTGGTTCTGTCGCAGGCCGCCGTGGACCGTGCCTATCATGACACCTACTATGTGGTTGCACACTTCCACTACGTGATGTCGCTGGGCGCTGTCTTCGCAATCTTCTCGGGCGTCTACTTCTACTTCGGCAAGATGACCGGCCGTCAGTACAACGAGCTGGGCGCCCAGATCCACTTCTGGATGTTCTTCATCGGTGCCAACCTGACGTTCTTCCCGCAGCACTTCCTGGGCCGCCAGGGCATGCCGCGCCGTTACATCGATTATCCGGAAGGCTTTGCCTACTGGAACAAGATCTCGTCCTACGGCGCGTTCCTGTCCTTTGCTTCCTTCCTGCTGTTCTTTGGCGTGGTGATCTATTCGCTGCTGCGCGGCGCCCGTGTCACCCAGAACAACTACTGGAACGAATATGCCGACACGCTGGAGTGGACCCTGCCCTCTCCGCCGCCCGAGCATACCTTTGAAATCCTGCCCAAGCAGGAAGACTGGGACCGCTCGCATTCGCACTAAGCAGTTGAGACCCTGACGTCAAAAGAAGGCCCCGGAGCAGATGCTCCGGGGCCTTTTTTCATATGTGCGCGCCGCCGTAAAAACCGAGTGGAAATCCGGACTTTCCGGTACATTATCTAATAAGATCTATCATTGCTCAGCAGGCGTTGAACACATGCCCTACAACTGGACCCGTCCGCAGCAGAACACCGAACGCGAGCTGCACCTCTGGCCGCATCAATCACTGCCAGCGCAGGGCTATGTGCGCTTCCTTGGCTTGACTGCAGTGCTGATCTGCGTGCCGCTGATCCCGGTTCTGGGCTCTTTTCTGCTGTGGGGGCTGCTGCCGTTCCTGCTGCTGGCCCTGTTCGGAATGAAATGGGCATTGGACCGCAGCCGCCGCGACCATCAGATCCTGGAAGTGCTGACCATCGGCAAGGAAGACGCCCGTCTGGAGCGGATCAATCCCGATGGCAGACGGCAAAGCTGGCACTGCAACCGCTACTGGACCCGCGTCGAAATGCACGACCGCGACGGCCCGGTTCCGCATTATGTCACCCTGCAGGGCGGCGGCCGCGAAGTGGAAATCGGTGCCTTCCTGTCGGAACAGGAACGGGTCGCGCTTTACGGCGACCTGAAATCCGCCTTTTCCCGCTGAGACGCACAAAAAAAGGCCCGCGATGCAGGCCCCTGTTCTTCTTTGTCAAAAAATACTCGCGCCGCAGGCACCGCGCGCCAGAGCGATATCATCCCGGGCAGCCGAGAATCAGCAATCGCCCTTGCTGCAAAGCTGGTCCTTGACCAAAGGCCCGGCTTTGCCGAAATCCATCTGGCCGGTGTATTTCGCCTTCAGCGCACCCATCACCTTGCCCATATCGCGAATCGATTCGGCACCGGTTTCTGCCACCGCCGCAGTGATGGCCTCGCCGACTTCCTCGTCGCTCAGCTGCTGCGGCAGGAACTCCTCGATAATGGCGATTTCGCCCAGTTCCCGCTCCGCCAGGTCCAGCCGCCCGCCTTCCTCATAGGCACGGGCGCTTTCGTTGCGCTGCTTGGTCATCTTGCCCAGGATGGCAAGGATTTCCCCCTCGTCGATGCCGCCCTCCTCGCCATCGGCGCGGGCGGCGATTTCCCGGTCTTTGATCGCCGCATTGATCAGCCGCAGCGTGCACAGCCGCTCGGCCGCCTTGTCTTTCATCGCTTGCTTCAAGGCCTGATTGACCTGTGTGCGCGTATCCATCGTAATAAGCATCCCATGGTTGCCGGACACCGATGGTTATCCATTCTGCAGCTGCTGTGCAAGTTTACTATCTGCTGGCGCCGGGACGGCACCTGCGTCGGCCTGCCCGCTGCTGTAGGCTTGACCCGCTTCGGCGCTCCCCTTACAAGCCGGTGAATTTCACCGCATGGAGACTCGCGCAATGGCCGCTTCCGCCCCGTCCAAGCCCACCGCATGCCTGGCGCTCGCTGATGGCACCGTCTTTTACGGCACCGGATTCGGAGCCACCGGCGACACGGTGGCGGAGCTCTGCTTCAACACCGCAATGACCGGCTATCAGGAGATCATGACCGATCCGTCCTATGCCGGCCAGATCGTCACCTTCACCTTCCCGCATATCGGCAACACCGGCGTGACACCCGAGGATGACGAGAGCGGCGATCCGGTTGCCGCCGGCATGGTGGTGAAATGGGACCCGACCCTGGCCTCCAACTGGCGCGCCGCCGAAGAGCTGAAATCCTGGCTCACCCGGACCGGGCGCATCGCCATCGGCGGCGTCGACACCCGCCGCCTGACCCGCGCGATCCGCCAGCAAGGCGCACCGCATGCGGCCCTGGCACATGACCCAGACGGCAATTTCGACGTCGAGGCGCTGGTTGCCAAGGCCCGTGAATGGCCCGGGCTGGAAGGCATGGATCTGGCCAAAGACGTGTCCTGCGCCCAAAGCTACCGCTGGGACGAAATGCGCTGGGCCTGGCCGGACGGCTATGGCCGCCAGGAAGTGCCTGCGCACAAGGTCGTGGCCGTCGACTATGGCGCCAAGCGCAATATCCTGCGCTGCCTGGCGTCGGCCGGATGCGACGTCACGGTGCTGCCCGCCACCGCCACCGCCGAAGAGGTTCTGGCCCATAAGCCAGACGGGGTGTTCCTCTCCAACGGACCCGGCGACCCTGCCGCCACCGGTGAATATGCGGTGCCGATGATTCAGGACATTCTGAAAACCGACCTGCCGGTTTTCGGCATTTGCCTCGGCCACCAGATGCTGGCGCTGGCCCTGGGTGCCAAAACCGTCAAGATGAACCACGGCCACCACGGCGCCAACCACCCGGTCAAGGAGCATTCCACCGGCAAGGTCGAGATCACCTCGATGAACCATGGCTTTGCCGTGGATGCGCAGACCCTGCCGGAAGGGGTTGAAGAGACCCATGTTTCGCTGTTTGACGGCTCCAACTGCGGTATCCGCATTTCCGGCCGCCCGGTCTACTCGGTACAGCACCACCCCGAGGCCAGCCCCGGCCCGCAGGACAGCTTTTACCTGTTCGAACGCTTTGCCGAAGCCATGGCCGCGCGCAAAACTGCGTAAAAAAACCTGTTAACCATGCCGCTGGACGGCATGGTTAACGCCGCATTTACCAATTCTTAAACCCCCGCCGCCAGCCTGAAACCCTCAGCGTTTTTGTTAAGGGGTGGCGATGGTTTTTTTATCTCAGCCGCTGCGGCAGTTCCGCCCGCCGCGGCCCACCGGGGAGCGATCTCCGGAGCTGCCGCCACCGGCGAATGGCCGCAGCATGATGAAGGCGCTGGTGCTGCGCCAGCACCAGAAAGCAGCCCTTGGGCGGGTGCTGGTGGCCGAGGGTTTGGCCAGCGAAGACCAGGTTCAGGACACGCTGGCCCGGCAATTCCGGATGCAGCGCGCCGACCTGACCGGCCAGGTCGCCAATCCCCGGCTGCTGGCCCGCAAACCCGCTCAGTTCTGGCTGCGCCACTCTGCGCTTCCATGGATGCAATTCGGTCAGACCGTTACCGTTGCCATTGCCCACCCGGACCGGTTCGAGACGCTGCACGGCGAGTTGCAGGACAGTTTTGACCGCATCACCCCGGTGCTGGCCTGCGAAGCGCAGATCACCGCTCTGCTGACCGCGCATTTCAGCTCCGCCCTGGTGCGCCAGGCCAGCTGCAGCGTGGTCCCGCGGCAAAGCTGCCGCACACTGCAGCCTGCAAAGGGCCGCGCACTGCTGACGGCCTGTGCCCTGCCCGCGTTTTATCTTGGCTGGACCGCCCCGGCGGCGGTCTTCACTGCTCTCAGCCTGCTGGCGCTGCTGTCGGTTCTGCTGTTCACGATGCTGAAGCTTTGCGGGCTTTCTGCCTATTGGTCGGGCCGCCCCCCCCGGCAGACCCCGGCGCAAAAGCCCCCCCCCTGTCAAACCGGCTTGGGCAACCGGCCCGGCATTTCAATCCTGGTGCCGCTGTACCAGGAGGCCGAGATCAGCCGGGCCCTGCTTACCCGAATCCGCAGGCTCAGCTACCCGCGGGCTTTGACTGATGTGATCCTGGTGCTGGAGGAACATGACACCGTTACCCGGGCTGCCCTTTCGGGCACCCGCCTGCCGCCTTGGATCCGGGTGGTCGAGGTTCCGGCCTTTGGCGGGCTGACGACAAAGCCGCGGGCGATGAACTATGCACTGAACTTCTGCCGCGGCGACATCATCGGCGTCTGGGACGCCGAGGACGCGCCGCAGCCGGACCAGCTGGACAAAGTGGCGCAGGCCTTTGCCCGCGCGGATAGGAGAACCGCCTGCTTTCAGGGTATATTGGACTACTATAATCCCGGCACCAATTGGATTTCCCGCTGTTTCACGCTGGAATATGCCAGCTGGTTCCGCATCGTTCTATACGGTATTTCCCGGTTTGACCTGGTGGTGCCCTTGGGTGGAACGACGATGTTCATCCGCCGCAAGGTGCTGGAGGAGCTGGGCGGCTGGGATGCACACAACGTCACCGAGGATGCGGATCTGGGTGTCAGGCTCTACCGCGCCGGCTACCGCACCGGAATGCTGCCCAGCACCACATTCGAGGAGGCGAACTGCCGTCCCTGGCCCTGGGTCAAACAGCGCTCGCGCTGGCTGAAAGGGTTCATGGTGACCTATCTGGTGCATATGCGCCAGCCGCTGCGGCTGCGGGGCGATCTCGGCTGGAAACGCTTCCTGGGCTTTCAGGCCTTTTTCCTGGGCACTATCGGGCAGTTTCTGTTTGCACCGCTGTTGTGGTCGTTCTGGCTGATCACGTTCGGCTTGCCGCACCCGAGCGCAGGCACGGCTTCGCCGCTGCTGCTGTCCCTGGCAGCGGCGTCGCTGGTGTTCTTTGAACTTCTGGGGCTGATCATCAGCATCACTGCTGCTTTTGCCATGGGCCGGCCCTGGCTGGCAGCCTGGGCACCGGCGATGATCCTCTATTTTCCGATGGGGGCCGTCGCCATCGCCAAGGCCACGCATGAACTGCTCGTCCGCCCCTTTTTCTGGGACAAGACGGCGCACGGCATCAAACCCGGCGCCAAACCCCGCCGCTGGCGCTTGCCAGGGCTCCGGTGGTTCATCCCCGCCCGCTGGCGTCCTGCTTAAGCCGGGTCATGAAGGCGATCGAGATATGTTCCTTCAGCGCTTCGCCCGCTGCTGCCTCGTCGCGGCGGCCGATAGCATCAACGATGCCCTTGTGTTCGGACTGGGCAATCTCGCTGCGGCCCTCGGCGGCCAGCGAGGTCGTTGCCATCAGTGCCATGGTCCGGTGCACCAGGTCCAGCTGCTGCACCAGATAGCGGTTGTGCGACGCCAAGTGGATCTGTTCGTGAAACCGGCGATTGGCCTTGGACAACGCTGACGGATCTCCGACCAGCTGGTTATCGGCCTCGACCATTTCTTTCAGCACCTTGATCTCTTCTTCGGTGGCATGACGCGCCGCAAGCTGGGCTGCCAGCCCCTCCAGCTCACGCCGCACCACATACAGTTCGGCCATCTGGTTGTGGTCCAGCGAGGCGACAATCAGCGACCGCCCGTCACGCTCCAGCAGTGATTGCGTCTCCAATCGCTGCAGCGCCTCACGGATCGGGGTGCGCGACACGCCAAAACGCTCGGCCAGATCGCTTTCCACCAGCCGGTCGCCGGGTTTGTAAACGCCGACGTCGATCGCCTCTAGGATCAGCGCATAGGCATCTTTCTGGTTGCTGCGGCTCTGGCTCATGGGTCTTCCTGTCATTTCCGGTTTGCCAATCTCTACAGCGCATAGGGCAGCAATCAACCCTGATGGCGCTAAAGCGCTGAAAACCCGCAGTCAAAATGCGCTTTTGATTGCAATGCCGGCCTTCGCCCCCTAATCCGGTCTTATGCCCAAGCACGCTTTTTCCCATGTCACCCAATGGGTGTTCGATCTCGACAACACCCTCTATCCGCCCTCGGCCCGCCTGTTTGACCAGATCGAGGTTAAAATGACCGCCTATGTGATGGAGGCCCTGGGGGTGGACAAGGCCAAGGCCGACCACCTGCGCAGCCATTACTGGCGCGAACATGGCACCACGCTGGCCGGACTGATGCGCGAACATGATCTGGATCCGGCACCCTATCTGGTGGCGGTGCATGACATTTCAATGAAGCATCTGGAAAAGGACGCGGCGCTGGCTGCCAACATCAACAATCTGCCTGGCAAAAAAATTGTCTTCACCAATGGCACGGCCCCTTATGCCGAACGGGTGCTGGCCGCCCGCGGGCTGTCGGGTCTGTTTGACGGCGTTTATGGCGTCGAACACGCGGATTACCACCCCAAGCCGGAACGCCGTGCCTTTGACCGGGTCTTTGCCCGCGCTGGCGTGAACCCGGAACAGGCGGCAATGTTCGAGGATGACGCCCGCAACCTCGCTGCCCCGTACCAGATGGGAATGCGCACGGTGCATGTGGCGCCAGAGCCGGTCGAGGCCGCGCACATCCACCATCATTCGGACGATCTGGCTGGTTTCTTGGCCGATCTGACCTGAACTCCGGCCTCTGCCCGCGGCGCGATCAGACGCCGTTCGCCGCATAGCTGAATGTGCACAACCGCATGCTGGCAATTCTCCGCACCTGCGGCAAAATATACCTGTTTGCTAAAGGTTATCGTCCCTATATGCGCCGCAGAAACGATCTTCTGGAGCCCGCCCGATGAGCGCATATGTCCTTCCCGAACGCCTGACCCTGATGCAACGCATACTTTTTTCCGTGCCGCTGCTGGGACGGATGATCAAAGAGATCGCCTATGGCCCGGAAGAGAACCTGTATTACGCCATTGCGACCCTTGTCAGCCTTTGGGGCTGTTCGATCCTGCTGTTCGGCATTCCCGGCCTCTATATCCCGGCGGTCTGCATGGTGCCGGTGGTGTTCACGCTGCTGATCACCATCACCCGCGGCTAAGCGCCCTTTCTGCCGGCAACGGCTTGTCTTACCCTGCCGTCAAGGCCTATCTCTGGCCCAGAACGGAGGGCTGACGAGATGGCCGATACCTGCGATATCCTGATTTCCGGAGGCGGCATTGCGGGTCTGACCGCGGCCGCTGCTTTTGCGTCCAGCGGTTTTAGCGTGATCTGCGCCGATCCCGCCCCGCCGGTGACCGACCGCGACGCCGCAGGCTCCGACCTGCGCACCACCGCCTTTCTGCAGCCGGCACAAGCGCTGCTCGAACGTTGCGGAATCTGGGCGCGGCTGGCGGATCACGCCGCGCCCTTGCAGATCATGCGCATTGTCGATGCCGGAGGCGCCCGCCCCGAGCCGCGGGTGGTCAAGGACTTCAATGCCGCCGACATCTCCAACCAGCCGTTCGGCTGGAACCTGCCCAACTGGCTCTTGCGGCGCGAGATGATGGCCCGGCTGGACGGCATGTCCAATGTTGATTTGCGTTTCGGCACCGGCACCGCCGGGCTGTTCACCCGTACCGATGAGGCGCGCGTCACCCTTAGCGACGGCAGCCTGGTGACAGCCAAACTGGTGGTGGCCTGCGACGGGCGCACTTCGCCGATGCGCGAGGCGGCGGGCATTCCGGTGAAAACCACCCGTTACGGTCAAAAAGCGCTGGCCTTCGCAGTCACCCACCCGGTGCCGCACGAAAATGTCTCTACCGAGATCCATCGCTCCGGTGGGCCGTTCACTCTGGTGCCGCTGCCCGATCATCTGGGCCAGCCGTCCTCTGCGATTGTCTGGATGGAACGGGGTCCCAGAGCGCAGGAGCTGCTGAATCTGGAACCCGCCGCCTTTGAGGCGGCCATGACTGACCGCAGCTGCGGATTGTTCGGCGACCTGAAGCTGGCGTCGCGCCGCACTATCTGGCCGATTATCAGCCAGTCGGCGGAGCGGCTCAACGGCGAACGGCTGGCGCTGATGGCCGAGGCCGCTCATGTGGTGCCGCCAATCGGCGCGCAGGGACTGAATATGTCGCTGAGCGATTTGCGCAGCCTGCTGGAACTGGCCGTCGCCCGCCCCGAAGGCCTGGGCGATGCGCAGATGCTGGCGGCCTACCACAAGGCACGCCACAGCGAGATCATGCTGCGCGTCAAAGGCATCGATCTGCTCAATCGCACTTCGATGCTGGCGCCGCGCCCGCTGCGCGACCTGCGCGCCTTTGGCCTCAATGCGCTTTATTCACTGGCACCGGTGCGCAAGACGCTGATGCAAATGGGATTGGGCGTAAAATAACATGCGCGCTGCCGGACGCTTTCTCAAAGGGCACTGGCAGCTCCTCTGCCTGACTTTGGCGGTTGCCGCGCTCTGGCAAACCCCGGCGCTTCTCCCCCTACGTATCCTGACCGTCTACCTGCACGAGCTATCCCACGCCGCGGCGACCCTGCTCACTGGCGGCGATGTTCTCCGTCTCACCATCGACCCGCGTGAGGGCGGCATGGTGATCTCCCGTGGCGGCAGCCGGTTTCTGGGACTTTCGGCAGGCTATACCGGGTCACTGCTGATCGGCTCAGCCTTGTTTGTGATCGCCCTTCGCACGGATTGGGACCGCAAGGTGCTGGCGCTTTTCGGGGCTATCACACTGGCAGTTGCGGTATTCTATGTCCGGAATCTGTTTGCCCTCGGCTTTACCCTTGTGACAGGCGCACTGATGCTGGCGGCCTCCCGATATCTGAGCCTGAAAATCAATGATATGATCCTGCGGGTGATCGGCATCAGCAGCATGATCTATGCGCCGCTCGACATTTGGGACGATACCATCGCGCGACCCTACCTGCGCTCGGACGCGCGGATGATGGCCGAGGAATTCGGCGGCGGCACCATGCTTTGGGGCGGTTTGTGGCTGGCCATCAGCCTCGGGGTGATCTGGTTCACCCTGCGCCATGGGCTGGGCCGCACAAGCAATATTCCCTTGCGCAGCCCAATCCGGTTTCTTCGTTAAAGCACCTGATCCAGAACTGTCTTCAGACGCGCGAGGGTGGCGTCCACGTCGTATAGCTTATCAAGGCCGAACAGGCCCAAACGGAAGGTGCGGAAATCCGCAGGCTCGTCGCACTGCAGCGGCACGCCCGCCGCAATCTGGGTGCCGAGCGCCAGAAACTTTTTACCGTTCTGCACATCCGGGTCGCTGGTATAGCTCACCACAACGCCCGGTGCGCCAAAGCCGTCCGCAGCGACCGAGGTGATGCCCTTGTCCTTCAGCATCGCCCGCACACCGTTGCCCAGCGCCCACTGTGCATCGCGCAAGCGGTCAAACCCGTATTCCTTGGTTTCCAGCATGGTGTCGCGGAACGCCTTCAGCGCATCGGTCGGCATAGTGGCATGATACGCATGACCGCCGTCCTCATAGGCTTCCATGATAGTGCGCCACTGTTTCAGATTGATGGCAAAGCTGTCCGAGACGGTCTCTTCCAGACGCGCCAGCGCCCGATCCGAGAACATGACCAGCCCAGCGGAGGGCGAGGCGCTCCAGCCCTTTTGCGGTGCCGAGATCAGCACATCGACGCCGGTCGCCTTCATGTCGATCCAGGCACAGCCCGAGGCGATGCAATCAAGCACCACCAGCGCACCGACTTCATGCGCAGCGGCCGCCAGTGCGGTCACGTAATCGTCGGGCAGGATCACGCCCGCAGCGGTTTCCACATGCGGGGCAAAGACGATATCCGGTTTCTGCTCCTTGATTGCGGCCACCACGTCACCAATCGGCGCAGGTTCAAACGGCGAGGTTGACTCGTTACCGGTCCGGCGTGCCTTCATCACGGTCGAAGACGCGGTAAAGCTGCCGGCCTCAAATATCTGGCTCCAGCGGTAGGAGAACCAGCCATTGCGCACCACCAGTGCATTTGCGCCGCGGGCGAACTGCCGTGCCACCGCCTCCATCGCGAAGGTTCCACCGCCCGGCACCAGCGCCACGGCTTCGGCGTTATAGACCTCTTTCAGCATCGCATTGATGTCCAGCATCACGCCTTGGAAGGTCTTGGACATATGGTTGAGCGAACGGTCGGTGAAAACCACCGAGAATTCATCCAGACCCTGCGGGTCCACGGTATCGAGCAGTGCCATTTGGGCCTCCCTGAATTTCCTCATCAAACGGCTAGCCGGTGCCGCAGGCTTTGGCAAAGCCTACAATGGCATACAGCACCGCCGCCGTTCTCCGAAGGGGGATACTGACGGAACGGAAAGGAAAAGACAGCCCAGTCACGACAGAAAACACCCGGATTTGCGCCAAGCGGGTTTCGGATCGGCAACAAACGTCGGCTCAAGAGCCGGGGTCGGAGCGTCAGGTCCAGCTTTCTTCCCCTTCGATTACCGCTGCAACAGCCAGTGCCCTTTCTGCAAGTTCAGGCGGCGTCTGATCCTTAAAGGCCAGATCCGCCATCATTCGGTAGAGAACAGAGGACCGGTAAAACGCATAAACGTCCTGTTCCTGACTATGCTCCCAAAAACTGCTCACCCAGACACCTGGGGTCGGAAACTGGCACCAATCATTCCAGAACCGCTCTGCTAAAACCTGAGGAGGCAGTTTCAGGACTTGGTCGAACAAACTGGCAAGAGGCCAGCCTGCAATGCCGAACGTGCAGAGCACATTGTCGAAATCGTCTTCCCCACTCAGCGCTGCCCACCGCAAATACATGCGCTGAAACCGGTCCAGAACTGACCACTCTTTCTCCAGCCAGTTTTCCTCCACACCGGTGGGGAACCGGTTCAGGCTTACTTCAATGCCAACACCCGCCAGCGTCTCCCCTGACGCCAGCACTTCCAGAATACGAGGCAGCAGGTAACGCCATGTGTGCTGATTAAACTCAACTCCGATGGCCCCAAAGTACCAATCCTGCAAGTAATGGAGAAACATCTCTGCGATTTCAGATTCAAAGAATTGCTCCCGTATTCTTCGATCCATGCAGCAATCACAGACACCGGGTTCAGAGGGCTTTTCACATGCAAAGACCCGATAGGCTTCCGAAATCACTTCTGCAAACTCATGATCAGGCGGTAGCTTGCCTTTCAGCGGTTTCGCTTGCTTGCGGTTCAATTCTGCACTCCAATTTTTTGCTCGATTTCTAGAAATTCTCCCCCCAATGGCCCCGGACGCCGCTCTTCGCTCAGCAGCACATTGGCCTCGACATTCCCCACCCCCGGCAGGGTCATCACCCGGCGCCGCAGCACGCGCTCAAAATCTGAGATATCGCGCGCCGTCACCCGCAGGCGGTAGTCGTACATGCCCAGCACATGCTCCACCGTCTGCACTTCAGGGATGGCAGAGACCGCGCGTTCGAAGTCCTCCAAACTGACCCGGCCCTTGGTGGCCAGCTTCACCCCCAGAAAGACAGTGACGCCAAACCCCAGCTTTTCCTTGTCCAGCTCCAGCTTGCGTCCGGCAATGATGCCTGCCTCCTGCAGCCGCTTGATCCGCCGCCAGGTGGCGGGCTGGCTGAGGCCCAGCTGCCGCCCCAGCGCCCCCGCTGACAGGGTCGCATCCTCCGACAGCGCCCGCAGGATGGCAAAGTCCAAATCATCCAGCGTGCTCATACCGGCAGCACCTCGTCCGACTTGATCCGCGCCACATGCATCAGCGCCTCGATATCGTTGATATGCGGCAGGTTCAGAATGGCGGCGCGGTAGATCTGCTGATAATGCGGCATATCGCGTGCGATCACAGAAAGCCGCACGTCGACCTGGCCGAGAAAAGTCTGGATTTCCAGTACCTCCGGGATCTTGCGCGCAGCGCCGATGAATTCGTCAAAGGCACGCGGGTTGGTCTTGTCCAGCGTCACCCGCAGCGAGACTTCCACCTCATATCCCAGCGCGCGCCAGTCGATTATCGCCCGCTGGCCCAGGATCACGCCCCCCTCGCGCAACTTCTCCAGCCGCCGCGACAGGCGCGAGGCAGTCATACCCAGCCGTTCAGCCAAATCCGGAATCGGTTGCCCCGGCTCGCTTTGCAGATGGCGGAGAATGCGCCGGTCTAGATCATCAAGCATGAATTTTTCACTATCATGGAAATAGACGAATAAATACTGCAAATAATCTGACTTATTCATGCGGAACGGCAATCGCCTTCCCCGCTCACTTCCCTATGATGCCCTCAAACACCAATGGAAAGGACGTGGATCATGCGCGTTTATTACGACCGCGATTGCGATGTGAACCTGATCAAGGACAAGAAAGTGGCCATCCTGGGCTATGGCTCCCAGGGCCACGCCCACGCGCTGAACCTGCGCGACTCCGGCGCCAAAAACCTTGTCGTCGCCCTGCGCGAAGGCTCCCCCTCGGCCAAGAAAGCTGAAGGCGAAGGCCTGAAGGTCATGGGCATCGCCGAAGCCGCTGCCTGGTGTGACGTGATCATGTTCACCATGCCCGACGAGCTGCAGGCCGAAACCTACAAGAAATACGTCCACGACAACATCCGTCCGGGCGCAGCGATTGCATTCGCCCACGGCCTGAATGTCCACTTCGGCCTGATCGAGCCGAAGGAAGGCGTCGACGTCATCATGATGGCGCCCAAGGGCCCGGGTCACACCGTGCGCGGCGAATACACCAAAGGCGGCGGCGTGCCCTGCCTGGTTGCGGTTCACAACGACGCCACCGGCAAAGCGCTGGAAACCGGTCTGTCCTACTGCTCCGCCATCGGCGGCGGCCGCTCCGGCATCATTGAGACCAACTTCCGCGAAGAATGCGAAACCGATCTGTTCGGCGAGCAGGCAGTTTTGTGCGGCGGCCTGGTTGAGCTGATCCGCTGCGGCTTTGAGACCCTGGTCGAAGCCGGTTACGCGCCGGAAATGGCCTATTTCGAATGCCTGCACGAAGTGAAGCTGATCGTTGACCTGATCTATGAAGGCGGCATCGCCAACATGGACTACTCGATCTCCAACACTGCCGAGTACGGCCAGTATGTCACCGGCCCGCGGATCCTGAAGTACGACGAAACCAAAGCCCGCATGAAAGAAGTGCTGAACGACATTCAGCAGGGCAAATTCGTCCGCGACTTCATGCTGGAAAACGCGGTTGGCCAGCCGACCATCAAAGCGTCCCGCCGTGCCAACGACGAGCACGCGATCGAGGCAACCGGCGCCAAGCTGCGCGGCATGATGCCTTGGATTTCGGCCGGCAAGATGGTCGACAAAGAGAAGAACTAAGGCGCCCGCGGACATTTCCGCAGCCTAATTCCTCTGCAGGGCGCTCCACATCGGGGCGCCCTTTTTCATTCAATACGCGTTGAGACGTTGCCATGCCAGACTCCCCCGGCGCCGCCAATTGGACCAAACTTCTGTTCCTCGGAGTGATCTGGGGCGCCTCCTTCATGGCGGTGTCGCTGGCCCTCAGAGGCTTTCCGCCAATGACCATCGCCGCACTGCGGATTTCAATTGGCGCGCTTTGCCTGCTGTCAGTGATTTCTGCCATGGGGATCGGATTGCCCTCCCCCCGCAGCCGCGAAGGGCGGATCATCTGGGCTTGCGCGCTTGGCATGGGGTTTTTCACTAACGCTCTGCCATTCACCTTGCTCAGCTGGGGGCAGACCTATGTGGCCAGCGGCTTTGCCGGGGTCTGCATGGCCGTTGTGCCGCTGTTTGTGCTGCCGCTGGCGCATCTGCTGGTGCCGGGCGAGCACATGACCCTGCGCCGCACCATCAGTTTCCTGATCGGCTTTGCCGGTGTCGTGGTACTGATCGGCCTTGATGCCTTCCGCTCCGCCGGCACCGATTATGAATCTCTCGCCCGCTTGGCCTGTCTGGGCGCCTCGCTGTGTTATGCCATCGGCTCGATTATCACCCGGCTCTGCCCGCAGGTGAACATGCTGTCACTCTCGGCCGCCGCCCTCCTGTGCGGTGCCGCCTTGATGATCCCGGCAGCGCTCTGGGCCGAAGGTGTGCCGGACCTGCCTGCCGCACTGCCGCTGGGTGCAGTGATCTACCTAGGCCTGCTGCCCACCGCGCTGGCCCAGGTGCTGCTGGTCCAGGTTGCCCGCAGCGCCGGTCCGGCGTTCCTGTCGACCGTGAATTACCAAGTGCCGGTCTGGTCGGTGATCTTCGGGGCCGCACTGCTGGGCGAGACCCTGCCGCCGCAGCTGTTTGCAGCGCTGGCGCTGATCCTGGGCGGGCTGCTGCTCAGCCGCAGCCGGCGCCCGCGCGCGGTCTAAGTTCAAATCGCTTAGATCGATAACAAAGCAATTGCCATTGACCCTGTCCACCCGGAGGGGTCTTGTCGCGCTGTGAACCGCAGGAGAGACCCATGCCCGGCATCGCACCGCGCTACTGGCTGATGATTGCCGCCTTGGGTCTGGTCTGGGGCGCGACCTTTCTGCTGATCAAGCTGGCGCTGGAGGGGACCACCCCGTTCTGGCTCGCAGCGGGGCGGATCGGATTTGCAGCGCTGCTCTTGTGCGCGGTCTGGGGCTGGCGCGGGTTCAAGCTGTTCAGGGGCGAGGCCAGCTGGGTACCTCTGGTGATCGTCGGTATTCTCAGCACCGCCCTGCCCTTCATGCTCATCTCCTGGGGGCAGCAGCATGTGTCCTCGGGATTTACCGGTGTCAGCATGGCATCGATCCCGCTGATGGTGCTGCCGCTGGCGCATTTCTTTGTTCCCGGCGAGCAAATGACTCTGCGCCGCCTCATCGGTTTTGCCATCGGATTTGCCGGGGTAGCGCTGCTGATCGGCGGCAAGGCGTTTGAAAGCAGCGGTGCGGAGCTGGAGACCTATGGCCGGGCTGCCTGTCTGTCAGCCGCAGCTTGCTATTCTGTCAGCTCAATCCTGACCCGGCGACTGCCGCCGGTTGATCCGCTGGGGCTGGCGGCCATCCTGCTGGTGATCGGATGCTTCATCATCTTCCCGGCGGCCTGGCTCACCGAAGGTGCCCCGGTGATGCCTGACACCCGGACCCTGCTGATTGCCGCCATCCTCGGCCTGATCCCCACCGCCGCGGCCAATCTGCTGCGCGTGATCGTGGTGCGCGAGGCGGGGCCGACCTTCATGACGCTAACCAACTATCAGTTGCCAGTCTGGGCCGTGGTGCTGGGAGCGGTGTTTCTGGACGAGGAGCTGCCGCCCTCGATGCTGCTGGCATTGGCGCTGATCCTGGGCGGGCTTGGCCTCAGCCAGTTCGGCAAGCTAAGCCGCCTGTTCGGCAAAGGGGGCTGAGCGTCCCCCGCCCGGTTACTCCGCAACCGCGGCGTCGACCGCAGCCACCACGCTGTCGACCGCCAGTGCCATCAGCTCAGCGTCCTCGCACTCCGCCATCACCCGCACCAGCGGTTCGGTTCCTGACTTGCGGATCAGCAGGCGCCCCTGACCGTTCAGCATCTTCTCCGCAGCCGCAATCGCCTCCTGCACCTGCGCATCTTCCAACGGCGCCTGGCCAGTCTGAAAGCGCACATTGCGCAGCCGCTGCGGCACGGTCTGGAACTGATGCGCCAGCTCAGACGCTTTCTTACCGGTCTGCACCAGCTCGGCCAGGAAATGCAGCCCCGCCATCAGCCCGTCGCCGGTGGTGGCGTAATCGCTCATCACGATATGGCCCGACTGCTCGCCACCCAGGTTGAAGCCGCCCTCGCGCATCCGCTCCACCACATAACGGTCGCCAACGGCCGTGCGCTCCAGACCCAGCCCCTTGCTTGCCAGGTGCCGCTCCAGCCCGAGGTTCGACATCACCGTCGCCACCAACGCGCCGCCGGCCAGCTGGCCCTGCTCCGCCCAGCGGCTGGCCAGCAGCGCCATCAGCTGGTCGCCATCGGCCACTGTGCCGGTTTCGTCGATCACAATCACCCGGTCGGCATCGCCATCCAGGCAAATGCCGGCATGGGCACCATGCGCGACGACCGCTTCTGCCGCGGTTTGCGGCTGAGTTGAACCGCAGCCGAGGTTAATGTTCAAACCATCCGGAGATACCCCCACCGGGATCACCTCGGCGCCCAGTTCCCACAAAACCTCAGGCGCCGCCCGGTGAGCCGCACCATTGGCGCAGTCAATCACCACTTTCAGCCCGTTAAAGCCAAGATTGCGCGGCAGCGAGCTTTTGACCCGTTCGCCGTAACGGAACCGGGCATCGTCGATCCGCTTGGCGCGGCCGATATTGGCAGCCTGCGCGGGTTCGACGCCGGCATCAATGAGGCCTTCGATCTCCATCTCGGCACTGTCCGACAGTTTGAACCCGTCGGGGCCGAAGAACTTGATGCCATTGTCCTCGGAGGGGTTGTGGCTGGCCGAAATCATCACCCCGAGGTCGGCCCGCATCGAGCGGGTCATAAGCCCCACCGCGGGCGTCGGCACCGGTCCCAGCAGCAGCACATTCATGCCGGTCGAGGTCAGCCCCGCCGTCAAAGCGTTTTCAAACATGTAGCCGGACAGCCGGGTATCCTTGCCGATCACCACCCGGTGCACGCCTGACCCGTCACGCCGGAAATACCGTCCGACAGCGGCGCCGATGCGCAGCGCCATCTCGGCGGTCATCGGATGGGAATTGGCCGTGCCGCGCACGCCATCAGTGCCAAAAAGTTTACGCATTATGCTTTTCCTGCCAAAAGCCTCAGCGGACGGCCTGCCAAAGTCGCAGCGCCTGAACCGTCTCAGCAACGTCATGCACCCGCAGGAATTGCACGCCTTGCCCCAAGGCCGCAAGCCCTACGGCAATCGAGCCCGGTGCGCGGGCATCAGCGCGCGGCTCCTTGCCTATTTTGCCGATGAAACCCTTGCGGGACGCGCCCAGCAAGATAGGGCAGCCGAGCCCGTGGAACAGGCTGAGATTGCGCAGCAGAGTCAGATTATGAGCCTGCGACTTGCCAAAGCCGATGCCCGGGTCGATCACGATCTGCTCGCGGATCACCCCGGTCGCTTCCAGCCGGTCGATCTGCTGTTCAAGGAAGTCATAGACGTCGAGCAGAACATTGGCGTAAGTCGGCTGGTCCTGCATGGTAGCAGGATCCCCCTGCGCATGCATGATGCAAACCGGCACGCTAGCCTGGGCCGCCAACGGCGCCAGCGCCGGATCGAAGGTGAACCCCGAGACGTCGTTCAGCAGGTTGGCCCCCGCCTCCAGCGCTTCCATGCCCACGGTGGCCTTGCGGGTATCGATGGAGACCGGCACCGGGCTGGCTGCGCGGATTGCGGCGATCACTGGCGCTGTGCGCTCTATCTCTTCGGTCTCGGACACCTCTTCGGCACCCGGGCGAGTGGATTCGCCCCCCACGTCGATGATCGTGGCACCATCAGCCACCATCTGCAGGGCCGCCGCTTTGCCGGTTTCGATACCGGAATGCCGACCGCCGTCCGAAAAACTGTCCGGCGTCACATTGAGGATGCCCATGATCTGCGGCTGTGTCATGTCCAGCCCCGCAATAGAGGGCCGCCGCGCGCTCAGGCGCCGGCGTTCTGCCTCAGGCACAAACCCAACCGGAGCAACACGCGGCGGCCCCTCACGGTTCAGGATTTCAACCTCGGTGAACCACAACGCGCTGCCTGCCAGCGGAACCGCACCTTCGGGGCGCGCCTCGCCGTGCTGAACCAATGGCCGGTAATATGTCACAGTTGTATTTGCTCCACGCTGACGGCCCGCAAAGGGACGCCAGGATTATCAGGCAAATCCCCGCCAAGCACAATCATTTCACCCGCCGCAAAGGTCGCTGCGAACCAGGCCGCCAAAGCAACCGAGTTCGACGGCGGCGCCGAGGGCCCGTCCACCGCGTCCAGAACGATCTTGGAAGGGGCCCAGACGCAGATCTGGCGGTTCTTCATCGCCCAGTCCAGCTCAGTCCGGGTCGAGACCACCACACAGCGGTCATCCTTGGCCGCCAGGCGCCAGGCATTCTGTTCGATTGCAAGCAGATCGATCCGGCGCTGGGTCCACTTGTGGCCTGTGGTGGGAACTTCCAGCAGGTGTGTCCCGACACACAGGATCAAAGGCCGCTGGCGGCATTCCATCTGGTCGATCCAAGCGGTCAGGTTGCCGCTGTCGATGGCATCGTTGGACAAATACATCAGCCGCGGATGCGGGCGCTCTTCCTCATCCACCGGATGGGTAATCTGATCCTTGGAACGCACCACCTCGACGCCCAGCGCGCCAGGGCCCCGGTCCAGCTTCTCGATCCGCACAAAGGCGCGCACGGCCTGATGCTCCAGCAGGATCCGCTCAGCCACGCGTTCGGCCAGGGTTTCCAGCAGATTCAGCCGCTCGGCCGCAAGCTCATGCGCGATGGCCTCCGATACCTTGTCATAAGACAGGATCCGGTCGACATCGTCATCCAGATCCTTCGGCAACGGCGAGATTTCCACCACCACATTGAAGCAGATCCGCTGAGTGGTGCCGCGCTCCGCTTGAAAAGCACCAATCTCCACCTCGACAATATGGTCCCGCAAGGAAATGCGGTCCAGTGGCCCGGGCGCAGCAGTGGCCACGGAACGCTCAGACGGGTGCGCAAAGGCAAGGCGGATTTCAGAGGGCATGGGAGAACGGGCCTTTGGCTGGCTGTGTCAAGTGATGGGACACAACAATAGTATTTCAAGGGCTTCATAACAGTCCCGCAAACGCCACGCCAGTGGCCGAAAGCGGCACTGGCGTGCCGCCTTCAGGCGGTCAGTTGCTCAGCGCCGTCCGGTAACGTTCGTCCCGGTAGAACAGATGCACACCGATGCGCGCGGTGTTTGTAAAGGTGCGGCTCCAGCGCGGCCGGACCGCTGTGGTATGATAGTAGGTCGCACCGCCGGTCAGCTCTGACTTCAGCCCGTCCAGCGCTGCGCGCGCCACCTTGGCCACCCGCTGATACGCCTTCTTCTCGTTGATCACTTCCTTATGGCCATCACAGGTGTAGGTGAACTGGCACTGGTACTTGCGCCCGGTTCCCTGCTTGATCACACCGCAAAGCGAATTCGGGAATTGCGCGCTCTTGACCCGGTTCAGGATCACTTCGGCAACTGCGAACTGTCCTTTGACGGTTTCGCCGCGGGCCTCGAAATACAGCGCTTCGGCGAGACAGGCGAATTGCTCACCGCCGCCAGCTTTTGGCTGGGCGTCCAGCCAGGCCTTGCTGTATTCAACCTGCGGCCGCGCCTTGCGTGTCTTGAACGGATTGTTGCGGATTCCGAAAAATCCGTTGAACTTCCGCACAGGCACCGCGCTCAGACTGGCCTGTTCACGCTCGATCAGCGTACCCAGACCGGTTTCAGCGGCAACACTCTTACCAATCGCGATGGTGGCAGCCATCACGGCAATCATAGTCAACAATTTCATTCAGGGTTCCCCCGTCCTAGCAGCTTGTGCCCGGTTCCCCCAGCACATGCGGTCGCATCCCTTAAGGGAAAAGACCCGAAACGTCCAGCGTTCGGGCAGCAACCGCACTCATGGGGAACACACTCACTCCGCCGGTTTTACATCGGCGGCTGCTGGATGGCCCAAGTTTACTTAATATTTTGTGTATGTTGGCGCCGTCTGCCCGGTCTTCCCGGAAATTGCAAGCTGGGCTGCGGCTAAACGCGCAACTGGCACCCGGAACGGGGAACAGGAGACATAGTCAAAGCCCACATCACGGCAAAAGGCAATCGATTCGGGGTTGCCGCCGTGCTCGCCGCAGATCGACAGAGTGATCTCCCCGTTCTCCGCCCGGCCGCGCTGCACACCCAGTTTCAACAGCTCCCCCACCCCGTCGGTGTCCAGCACATGGAACGGATCCTCGGGAAAGACGCCCTGGTTCACATAATCCGACATGAACCGCCCCGCATCGTCGCGCGACAGCCCATAGGTCATCTGAGTAAGGTCATTGGTCCCAAAGCTGAGGAACGCGGTGTGCGGCGAAATCTCGCCCGCCCTGAGCGCCGCGCGCGGTGTTTCCACCATGACGCCCAGACGGTAGGTGAAATCCTCGCCGCGCTCCGCCTTGACTGCCGCAGCCACCGCATCAATGCGGGCCTTGACCAGTTCAACCTCGCGCTTGGCCGAAACCAGCGGGATCATGATCTCAGGCACCACAGGCTCGCCCCATTTCGAGGCTTCAAGTGTTGCCTCAAAAATCGCCCGCGCCTGCATGTCATAGATTTCCGGCACGGTAACACCCAGCCGCACGCCGCGCAGGCCCAGCATTGGGTTGTATTCGCCCATTTCCTCGACCCGGCGGGTGACATCGCTGACAGGGATGCCCAGTGCTTCGGACAGTTCGCGCTGACCGGTCCTGGTGGCAGGCAGGAATTCATGCAACGGCGGGTCGAACAGGCGGATGCAGACCGGCATTCCCTCCATGATCCGGAACAACTCGCGGAAGTCGTCGCGCTGCATCGGCAACAGCCGCTCCAGTACCGCTTCGCGGCCCGACGGTGTTTCGGCAAAGATCATCTCCCGCATCACCGTCAGGCGGCCGGGTTCAAAGAACATATGCTCCGTGCGGCAGAGACCAATCCCCTGCGCATTGAATTTCCGTGCTGTTTCAGCATCTTCCGGCGTGTCTGCATTGGCCCGGATGCCAATGTCGCGGGCATCGTCCGCCCAGGCCAGCAACGTTTGCAACGCCCCGTCCTGGGCCGCCTCCAGCATCGCCGGCTGCCCTGCCAGCACCTGGCCGCTGCTGCCGTCGATGGTGATGATGTCACCTGCCCGGAATACCCGGCCATCCGCGGCCTCCAGCATCTTGCGCTTGCTGTGGAACTTCATGTTCGAAGCCCCGACAATGCACGGCAGCCCCAGCCCGCGGCCGATCACCGCAGCGTGGCTGGTCATGCCGCCCTTCTCGGTCAGTACCCCGGCAGCGGCATGCATCCCGCGCACGTCTTCGGGAGAGGTCTCCCGGCGCACCAGAATACACGGCTCTCCGCGCGACGCGCTGGCCTGCGCCCCGGCCGCGGTAAAGACCAGTTTGCCGGTCGCCGCCCCCGGGCTGGCGGCAATGCCGCGGCCAATGACATCCCGCTTCGCATCCGGCGCCACCTGGCGGTGCAGCATCTCATTCAGGATATGCGCATCCACCCGCATCAGCGCCTCTTCCTGAGGAATGATCCCGTCTTCGGCCAGCGCCACAGCGATCCGCACCGCAGCCTGTGCCGAACGCCCCACCCGCACCCCGTCGAGGATATGCACGCGGCCGTTCTCAATCACGAATTCCAGCTGCATTTCCTCACGCAGCTTTTCACGCATCAGCGCGGCATGGGATTGCAGGTCCGCAAAGGCCTCCGGCGCCAGCTCCTCCAGCGACAGCCCGCGCGTATCCCTGGCCAGATACAGCGCTTTGGCCCCCGCCCCCAGCGCATCGCGCCCCTGGCTCTGGCTCAGATAGCGGCCGGTCAGCTGCGGGCTGCCGGTGGTCGAATTCACCAGTTGCAGCACGCCTGAGCCGCATTCGCCCTGGCCGACGCCGGGGATCATTTCCTGCACCACCAGCCCCAGACCGGCATCAGCAGGTGCGCCCTTGGCCTGACGCAACAGCCGCGCCGAGGTGCCCTCCCACGCCCGCGCCATCGAGCGCAGGACAGCCGCCAGCTGCTCGCCCGGGTCCTGCGGGAAGGGTTCGTCGGTTTCGGCCTCATAGGCGTGCAGGATTTCGCTCAGCGCATCAGGGCCGCCGTCCTCGACATCGTCAAACACGTCGGGGTCCAGCCGTGCCACATGCACCGCATAAGATTGCACAAAGCGCAGGTACAACGCTGCCGCCGCGTCGCGTCCCAGGCTGTCGCAGAGGTCGACATAGCGCGCATCGTTCATGCCGATATTCAGGATCGCGCCCGGACCGCCCCAATCCGGATCCTCGGAAGACGGGCGCACGCAAAGCAGCGACTCGGGGTCGAATTCTGCAAGCACCGCAGTCAGATCGGGCATCTGCCCCTCGGCAATCGAATGCACCGCATCGAAAGACAGCGCCACCGTGCGCGGCACCGGCAGGTCCAGCCGCTCCAGCCGCTGCAGGCATTTCGCGCGCCCGCCATGGGTGGCGGTTGCAATCGGCGCATTCGGAGTGATCAGCGAGGCCGGCGGGATCTGTTCGAAATCTTTCTGCACTGCAGCACGTCTCCTTTAAAAGTCACCATAAGGGGAAGACGCGATGGCGCAAGGGTCTTGTCACAGCCCGCCGGCAACTGAGGGCGGTTCTGCAAAAGAAAACCGGCCTTCCCTTGCGGAAAGGCCGGTGCCCCGGCGGGGAGTATCTTCAAGCAGAAAGTAGCAGCAGGTGTGCCGCTTAGCCTTCGACCTTGGTGAGGTCCGCAACCTGACCGCAGACCTGACGGATCTGGCTGAGAAGGTTCAGGCGGTTGCGACGGATCACTTCGCTTTCGGCATTGACCTGCACCGCTTCAAAGAAGGCATCAATGGGTGCGCGCAGGGCGGCCATGCCGCGCATGGCTGCCGCGAAATCCTCGGCCTCGATGGCCGGGGAGATCGCCGCCCCGCCTGCTTCCAGCGCGTCGAACAACGCGGTCTCAGTAGCGTCCTCGGCAAACTTGCGGTCGCCGCCATAGGAGTACTCGACGCCGTCCTTTTCCTCTGCCTGACTGAGGATGTTGTTGGCGCGTTTGAAGCCCTGCAGCAGGTTGGTGCCGTCTTCAGTCTTCATGAAGTCTTCCAGCGCGCGGGCGCGTTTCACCAGCAGCGTCAGGTCGTCGTTGCCCTCCATCGCTATACAGGCGTCGATCACGTCATGGCGGATGCCCTGATCGCGCAGGAAAACCTTGAGGCGGTCATGGAAGAAGGAGAGGAGGTCATGTGCCTTTTCCATGAACACCTTCATGTACTCAGAACTTTGCTCTGGTGCCGGTCCAATTTCCTGTTCAACCCTCTGCTTAAGACGCTTCAGGTGCTCATCATTCCACGGCGTCGAGGCTTGAATTTCCTGCAGTTTCTTGAGTGTTTCCTCTGCGCCGGGGTTGCTGAAGACCTTGGACAAATCCATCAGGTGGTTCATCCGCCATTCCAGCAAGGAAAGCAGGTCCAGTCTCAGATCATTCTCAAGCACCAGCCGGATTACCCCCAGCGCGGCACGGCGCAGGGCAAAGGGGTCTTTCGACCCGGTGGGCTTTTCGTCGATCGCCCAGAAGCCGGTCAGCGTGTCCAGTTTGTCGGCCAGCGCCACGGCAACCGAAACCGGCTCCGAAGGCACATCGTCACCCGGTCCAAGCGGCGAATAATGCGCTTCGCAGGCGTTGGCCACCTCTTGCGGCAGGCCCGCGGCCTCGGCGTAATAGCGGCCCATCAGGCCCTGCAGTTCCGGGAACTCATAGACCATCTCAGACGACAAATCAGCCTTGGCCACCCGTGCCGCCTGCTCCGCCAGATCGGCGTCTGCGCGCACCACCGGCGCGATCTCGCGGGCCAGCGCGGCGATGCGGCCGATCCGCGCCGCCTGGGTGCCCAGCTTGTTGTGGAAGGTCACGTTGCCGAGGTTCTCCACCCAGGCGCTCATGCCTGCTTCGGACTTGGCGGTGCGCAGGTCGTTCTCCCAGAAGAACTTGGCATCGGCCAAACGCGCCGACAGGACCTTTTGATTGCCCGCCAGGATGGTGGCGCCATTGTCCGCCGTCTCGCGGTTAGCGACGGTGATGAACTTCTCGATCCGGCCGGTCTTGGGGTTCTTCACCGAGAAGAACTTCTGGTGCTCCTTCATGGAGGTCTGCAACACCTCCGGCGGCAGCTCCAGGAACTCTTCGTCGATGGCGCCCATCAGCACCACCGGCCATTCGACCAGACCGGCGACCTCCGCCAGAAGGCCCCTGTCCTCAACCACGTCGAGGCCCGAGGCAAAGGCCTGATTGGTGGCCTCCTGCCAGATCGCCTCGGCGCGCTCGCGGCCGTCCAGCACCACATGGGCGCGCTTCAGCTTGGCGGCATAGTCGTCAAAGCTGGTGACGGAGATCTCAGCCGGCGCCATGAAACGGTGGCCGCGGGTGGTGTTGCCCGCCTTGATCCCATCGATGTCCAGATCCACCACGGTGGCGCCCGCCTCGTCCGACAGGATACACAGGATCGAATGCAAGGGACGCACCCAGCGCAAAGAACCCGCGCCCCAGCGCATGGATTTTGGCCAGGGGAAATTGCGGATAGTGGCTTCCAGAACCTCGGCGATAATCTCCGCCGCCGGGCGGCCCGGTTTTTCGATCAGGGCGAAATAGACCGCGCCCTTGGGGGTTTCGCGCTCCTCCAGCTGATCCCGGGTCAGGCCCGCACCGCGCAGGAAGCCTTCGATCGCCTTGTCCGGCGCGCCGACCTTGGGGCCCTTGCGCTCTTCGCGGATAGTGGGGCTTTCGGCCAGCAGACCATCGACAGCCAGGGTCAGACGCCGCGGCGTCGACAGCGCCGCAGCACCGGCATAGGTGAGACCCGCCTCGACCAGTCCGTCGGTCACGCGTTTCTTCAGGTCCTCGGCGGCGCGCGTCTGCATGCGGGCCGGGATTTCCTCGGAAAAGAGTTCAATCAGCAGATCGGGCATCAGATGTCCTCACGGGTGGCCGCGCGGGCGGGCGCAGCAGAAATTCGGGAAAAGGCCGGTGCAGCGGAGAAAGTCATTCTTCCGCCTGCCCGGTTTCGGGTGCCTGGCCTGCCTCGGGACGGGGCGGGCATTCCTCGCCCACCACAGTGCCGTCATAGGCTTTCTGGCCGCAGTCATTCAGCTCATGCCAGATATAGCCGCGGCCCTCATCGGTGACGGCGACAATGCGGTCGACGCCATAGGAGATGTTCTTGACCGACAGGAAGGCTTTGGCCGAACCATCCGCCAGTCTGGCGCCGATAGCTGCTGCATCAAAGCAATCAAACCAGCCGGGCGCGTTGCGCGGCTCCAACTTGTCGGACAGGGTGAAAACCTGCGCCAGCTCGTCCGGCGTCACCATGGTGGTGAAACACGCGCGGTAGCGGATCGGCGAACTGCCGGCGTCTATCGCCTCAAACTCCGAATAGGCAATAGGCTGTGCCTCGCCGCCGCCCAGCGGCACCAGGGCAACGTCGCGGCCCGGCTGAAGCTGCACGTCTTCGTAAAAGCCGTAGACCTGCAGGTAGTACATCGCTCCGCCGGCGGCGAGCGCCGACAGGATCAGGATCAAAGCAAGAAACTTTCCCATAACGCGCCTACTCTGCTCAGGCCGCACTTCCGGCGGTATGGCCGCCGGCGCCGGTCAGCACGAATGCATCGGCGCATTGCTTGGCCAGAGCGCGGACCCGGCCGATATAAGCCTGCCGCTCGGTGACCGAGATCACCCCGCGGGCATCCAGCAGGTTGAAGATATGCGAAGCCTTGATGCACTGGTCATAGGCCGGGTGCGCCATGATAATGCGCTTTCCGGTCTTGGGATCCATGTGCTCCTGCGCCAGGATGGCGGCGCATTCGGCCTCGGCCTCCTCGAAATGGCGCAGAAGAACCTCGGTGTTGGCCACGTCGAAGTTCCAGCGGGCGTATTCTTCTTCGGTCTGCTTGAACACATCGCCGTAGGACAGCGGGATCAGTGCATCCGGATCGTTGTAGGGCATGTCCATCACGTGGTCGACACCCAGCACATACATCGCCAAGCGCTCCAGACCATAGGTCAGCTCGCCCGAGACCGGGTGGCAGTCATGGCCGCCGACCTGCTGGAAATAGGTGAACTGGCTGACTTCCATACCGTCGCACCAGACTTCCCATCCCAGACCCCAGGCGCCCAGCGTCGGCGACTCCCAGTCATCCTCGACAAAGCGGATGTCATGCATTGCCATATCGACGCCAATTGCCTCCAGCGAGCCCAGATACAGATCCTGCAGGTTCGGCGGCGAGGGTTTGATCAGCACCTGATACTGGTAATAGTGCTGCAAGCGGTTCGGGTTCTCGCCATAGCGCCCGTCGGTCGGGCGCCGCGAGGGCTGCACATAAGCGGCGGCCCAGGACTTGGAGCCCAGTGAACGCAGAGTGGTCGCTGGGTGGAATGTCCCGGCGCCGACTTCCATGTCATAGGGCTGCATGACGGCACAGCCTTTGGCGGCCCAGTAATTCTGAAGCCTCAGGATTATCTCTTGGAAGGAGCGCGGCGCGCCGTTGGTCTGGGTCATCTCTTATCCCTTTTGGGGCAGCAATTGCGGGGATCTTCCTATGCAAGCCTATGGGCAGGGTCAACGCCCTGCGGGTGCTAACACTGCGCCCTCCGGCCTGAACCAGACCGCGCATCGGCAACAAATGTGCGGGAATGCGGCAACGGGGCGGGAATTCCCCCTGCGATGAGGAGTTCCCTTTGCCGCGCCAAAATGCTTAACCTCCGCGGCAAAGAATAAGAGTTCTTCCGGGATACGAGGCCCTGACAATGAAAAAACTGTTTGCCGCTCTGGCGCTGCCGCTGATTGCGCTGGCCATTGCGTTCACCGCGCCTGTTTCAGCGCAAAGCAGCCGCGATGCGGTGTGGGTCCAGATCGCCGCCCGCCCGTCCCTGCGCGAGGCCGAAACCGAGGCCCGCACCTTTGCCGCGCGCCTGCCCGATGTGTCGGGCTATGCGCTTGGCGGCGGCTGGTACGGGGTGGTTCTGGGCCCCTACGCCCGCGACGATGCCGAACGGGTTCTCCAAGTCTACCGCGCCGAGGGGCAGATCCCCCGCGACAGCTTCATCGCTTTCCGCCGCAACCTGGGCAACCAGTTCTATCCGTTGACCGCTGATGCAACGGCTCCGGCGCAGCCGGCACCCGCCCCTGCACCGGCAGCCCCTGCAGCAGAAGACCCGGCGCCGCAGCAGCAGGCAGCCCTGCAGTCCAACCTGCCGGATGAGACCCCGGCCGAGGCGCGACGCAGCGAACGCGCTCTGTCGCGTGAGCAGAGGATGCAGCTGCAGGTCGCGCTGAAGGCCGCAGGCTTCTACAACTCGGGCATCGACGGCGCCTTTGGCCGCGGCACCCGCAGGTCGATGAGCGACTGGCAATCCGCCCGCGGCTTTGAGCCGACCGGCGTGCTGACCACCGGCCAGCGTCAGGTCTTGATGGATGAGTACAACGCCCCGCTGATCTCGGTCGGCATGGCCCGTGTGGAAGACGCCAAGGCCGGTATCGCCCTGCAGATTCCGGCGGGTGAAGTCGCGTTCGACCGCTATGAATCGCCCTTTGCCCATTACGCTGCCAAGGGCGATCTGGGGGCAGAGGTTCTGCTGATCAGCCAGCCCGGCGATAAACGCACCCTTTTCGGCCTCTATGACATCCTTCAGACGCTTGAGATCGTGCCTCTGGAGGGCCCGCGCCAGCGCGGCAAGGACAGCTTCACTATCGAAGGCCGAAACAGCAATATCGTCTCCTTCACTCAGGCCAGCCTGAAAAACGGCGAAGTGAAAGGCTTCACTCTGATCTGGCCGGCCGGCGATGAGGACCGCCGCACCCGCGTTCTGGCGGCCATGCAAGCAAGCTTCACCCGTCTCGACGGGGTGCTGGACCCGGCCGCGGGCGGCGATACGGTGCAAAACATCGACCTGGTTTCCGGCCTTGAGATCCGCAAGCCGAAACTGTCGCGCTCCGGCTTCTTTGTCGATAGCGACGGCAGCGTGCTGACCACCTCGGATGTGGTAGCGGGCTGTACCCGGATCACCCTGGATCATGGGTATCAGGCTGAAGTGGCGGCCAACAACATTGCAGACGGCATCGCCATCCTGCGCCCCGCCGAAGCGCTGGCGCCAGCCGCAGTTGCCGAACTCAGCGCCACCTCGCCGCGGTTGCAGTCCGAGGTTGCCGTGTCCGGCTTCTCCTATGAGGGCGTGCTGGGCGCACCGAGCCTCACCTGGGGCAAAGTCGCAGACGTCAAAAGCCTGGATGGCAACACCGGCGTCGCCCGGCTGGAACTGACCGCACAGCCCGGTGACGCCGGCGGCCCGGTCCTGGACAGCACCGGCGCTGTTCTTGGGATGCTGCTGCCGCGCCAAATCGAAGGCAAGCAGCTGCCCGAGGACGTTAGATTTGCGGTGAATGCCGAAGCCATCCGCGGCGCGCTGAACACCGCTGGCCTGAGCCCCGCAGCCCAGAGCGCATCGGCAGGCAGCCTGCCCAATGCAGCGTTGACCCGGCTGGCTTCCGGCATGACCGTGCTGGTCAGCTGCTGGGAGTGACAAGCCGGCCGCCACTGGTGGCAGGCCTGATCAGAAAGACAAAAGCCGGCGCGGGTTCTGCGCCGGCTTTTTCATGCGCATCATGTCTTCAACGGCACGCAGCTTGCAAACAGGTAAAATCTCCCGCCCGGCTGCGGGCCTTGGCAGGCCCTATGCCCGTTGGGCATGGCACCGCGCCGGTGCACGGCACCCGGCCCAAATCCGCCAAGGGGGCTGGCGCAGCCAGGCACCTGCAGGCGCGGGAGCCTCTGCCTGCTTTGCCTCAGCCGGTTCAATAGGGATGAATGCGGCCATCCCAGGTGTGGAAACAGCCGGTGGTATCCAGGTTCAGCACTGCGAATTCATTGATCAGCCCGGCGACCGACTCCTCCACCGTGATATCGCCTTCATAACCGCCCATATCGGTGCGCACCCAGCCGGGGTGATAAATGCCTACAGAAATCCCCTCCGGCTGCAGATCCGCCGCCAGATTCCGTCCGATATTCAACGCCGCCGCCTTGGAGGCGCGATAGGCATAGCTGCCTCCGGGCGCCCGCGCCTGGCTGGCCATTTGCGAGGACAGAATGGCGATCTTCGGCTCTTGTGCCAGCCGCAGATTCGGCAGCATCGCCTGCACCGTCAGAAACACACCGGTCACATTGGCGGCCAGGGTCTTGGCCCAGACCTCGGCCGAGTAGTCCTCCATCCCCATCGCCTTGTCGATATAGACCCCCGCATTGCAGACCAGAAGGTCCACCGGCCGGTTCTTGATCTGCGCGGCAAAACGCGCCTGCTGGCCGGGATCGGAGACATCCAGTTTCACTCCGGAGGAATGGTCGCGCGAGGTGCCGGTCACCTCGTAGCCCGCCTCCTGCAGCCGTTTCACCAGCTCCTTGCCAATGCCGCGGCTGGTTCCTGTTACAACTGCATGCATCTTTGCTCTGCCCTTCAATTTGATTTGCGCCCGGGACGGAACGGCAGTGGCAAAACCGGCACGCCCTCCTCGATCAGTTCCCGCGCATCTTCCAGTTTTGCCTCGCCATGGATCGCCCGCTCCGGCGCCTCGCCCAGATGCATTGCCCGGGCCTCCTTAACAAAGCTGCCGCCTACGTAATCGGAGTTTTCCTCAACCTTCTTGCGCAGATCGGCAATCGCTTGTTCGACTTTCCCCGTGGGGCGGCTCAGCACGCCGGGTCCTGCAGACGGCGCCGGCGCAGCTTCGGGGGCCGCAGGCGGCGCGGCCCGCGGTTCCGGTTCACCCACGGCAGACACCGCTTTGCGGCCTGTCCGGACCCGCGGCGCCATGATGGCTTTTTCCACTTGCGCGCTGCCGCAGACAGCACAGGACACCAGGCCGGCTGCCGCCAGCTTGTCAAAAGCCGCCGCCGACTGGAACCAGCTGTCGAAACTGTGGCCTTCAGTGCATTTGAGGCTGTATTGAATCATGCTTTCCCTCTTAGCAGGAAGGGATGATTAAATCTCCCTCTACGGCAAGTGCAAGAGGTGTCTGTTCCTACCGCGCCGCGCCCGGAGTTTGCAGCCGCTGCCGCAGCTTTGACGCCAACTCCTCCTGCGGCACATCGGCCTCTACCGCCAATCGCCTGAGGCCGAAATGCACATGCGCCATTTCGCGGTAATAACCGGCAAAGACATAATTCACCGCCGCCCCTGCCACGGCTCCGGCGATCGGCACCGCCTGGGCCGCCAGCTTTTGCCCCAGCACTGCGCCCAGCTTGGGCGCCACCTGAGCTATCAGCTTGTGCAAGCCTCCCGGCAGCCCCAGCCGCACCGAGACAAAGCCCAGATCCGCGCCGTCATCCCCGGCCAGAGGCCCAGCCGCCGCAAACACCTGGATACAGTCAAAAGCCACGCTTTCAGCCTCCGGGTCGAAGCCTTCCGCCGCTGCAACGCCCTGAATGGTCCGGAGCAGAAACGCCGTGGTGGCAGGCAGCTCCACCAGTGCGCCCGGCAGGCCCGCCGCGCCGCCCGCAGCGCCCATGGCAGCGCTCACCGCCCGGTCGACGCCCGGTTTCTGATCCGCCACCAGGCGGCGTGACTGGCTGGCCCCCTTCATGGCAACCTTGAGGGCGGTTTCCGCCGCGCCTGTCAGCCCGGCCCGCACCGGGTCCGGCAACCGTTCCAGCAGGCTTTCGCCGCTGCCGCCCAGCCGGTTCAGAAGGCCGACGCCAAAACCGCCCGCGGCCCGGTGGCGCTGTGCCAGCGCCTCCAGTTCAGCCTCAAGATCCTGCGGGGTAAATTCCCGCGATGCCGATAGAACGTCCGCCACACGCGACTCCTCTGCCCGTCTTAAAGATCGGCAGCCAATGGCGGGAATTCAACCCTTCCAGCGGCGCACCTGCCCGTGAACGCCGTCCCAGGCCGCGTCCTGCAGCGCCAGACCCAGCACCCGGTCCGGGTTGGTCGGCGGCGGCATTTCAACCCCGGTCAGTTTCGTGAAGCCAAAGCGCCGGTAGTAGGGCGCATCGCCCACCAGCATCACCCGTGCCCAGCCGGTTTCCTCTGCCTTGGCAACGCTGTCGCGAATCAAAGACCCGCCCAGCCCCTCGCCCTGCCGTGTCGGGTGCACCGCAACCGGTCCCAGCAGCAGCGCGGGCGCTGTGCCGGCCAGAACCGGCCAGAACCGGATCGCCGCAGCCAGAATGCCGTCACTGTCGCGCGCCACCTGGCTGAGCCCCGCAACCGGCGGCACCCCGTCGCGCAGCCGGTAGGACGACAGAGCCTCGCGGCCCGGTGCAAAGCACAGGTCGTACAGCGCCTCAACCTCCCACCGGTCGTCCGGCTGTTCTGCCATTAATTCGATCACGCTGCCCTGTCTCCGCATTCTTCCCCTGCAGGCTGGCAATCGGCCTAACACGCGCGTAAGCCTTGGGCAAACACCTAAGCCGCTGAATAATCCAAAGCAGGAAGCAAGAATGTTCTACCGACCCGAGGACGGCCACGGCCTGCCCCACAACCCATTCAACGCCATTGTCACACCGCGTCCCATCGGCTGGATCTCCTCGCGCTCGGGCGACGGGGTGAACAATCTGGCGCCCTACTCCTTCTTCAACGCGGTCGCCTATACGCCGCCGCAGGTGATGTTTGCCTCCACCAGCGCCAAGCCCGACCAGCCGGGCACCAAGGACAGTGTCGCCAATATCGAGGCCACCGGCGTCTTTTGCGTCAACGTAGTCTCCTATGCGCTGCGGGATGCAATGAACGCCAGCTCCGGCGCGCTGCCCAAGGACGAGGACGAGTTCGCCCACGCAGGCCTGACCGCGCTGGAGTGCAAAACCATCGCCTGCGCCCGCGTCGCCGAAGCGCCGGCGGCGCTGGAATGCCGGCTCACCCAAATCGTGACCCTGCCGGGCGAGGCCAACAAGGTGGTGTTCGGCGAGGTGACCGGCGTTCACCTGCGCGACGAGTACTTGAAGGACGGAACGTTTGATGTCACCACCTTTCAGCCGCTGGCCCGCCTCGGGTACCGCGACTATTCTGTGGTGCGCGACCTGTTCCCGCTCACCCGCCCCGACGATTGAGGCCCGCAATGCCGTTACCCGACCCTGGCAGACGCCACCCGATCATCCTGCCGGATGGCACGCCGCATGCTGGCACCGTGATGCTGAGCCAGGTGCTGGATCACCCGAACATCCAGACTGGCGATTTCAGCTATGCCTCCGATTTCGACCCGCCGGAAAACTGGGCACAGCATCTTGCCCCTTATCTGTTCCCCGGCGCACGCGAACGGCTGGTGATCGGCCGCTTCTGCCAAATCGCCCATGGGGTGCGCTTCATCACCGCTTCAGCCAATCACGCGCAAGAAGGCCTCAGCTGCTACCCGTTCCCGGTTTTTGACCCGGCGCAGATGGCAAGCTACCAGCCCGACACCCGCGACACCGTGATCGGCAATGACGTCTGGATCGGCTACGGCGCGATGATCCTGCCTGGCGCCCGCATTGGCGACGGCACCATCATCGGCGCCGGTGCCGTGGTGCGCGGCTCTGTCCCGCCCTATGCCATCGTCACAGGTAATCCCAGCACAGTGCACAGCTATCGCTTCTCCAAGCCGCAGATTGCCCGGCTCCTCAGCCTGAAATGGTGGGACTGGCCGCCCGAGCTGATCACCCGCGCCGAACCTGCGCTGCTGTCCGGCGACGTTGAAATGCTGGAAACCCTCGCCCCCGACTGAACCCCACCCCAAGCATCTGCCGGTCTGGTGAGCCAGAAGCCCGCTCCAAAACAAAAGAAACCCGCAGTTCGCTGGAACTGCGGGTTTCTTGTACAATCCGCTTAATGTCAGTGACCGCCTAAAATCCCGGTCTTGACCGAGTAATCCGCCGCCACCTCATACTCCGGGTCGTCATCGCTATCGACCATCAAGTGGCCCGCTTTGGTCAGCAGCTGATGGCAATCGCGGCTCAGGTGGCGCAGCACCAGTGTCTTGCCCTCGGCCTCGTATTTGCCGGCAATCGTCTCCACTGCCTGCAGCGCCGACTGGTCCACCACCCGGCTGCGGGCAAAGTCCACAATCACATGATCCGGATCGCCGGTCACATCGAACAGCTCGATGAATCCGTCGGTGGAGCCAAAAAACAGCGGGCCTTCGATCTCATAAACCTTGGCGCCTTTGTCAGTCTCAGACTCGCGGGTATAGGCGTGGATACGGCGCGCGTTGTTCCAGGCATACGCCAGCGCCGAGACGATCACGCCCACAACCACCGCAATTGCAAGGTCGGTCATCACTGTCACCACGGTCACCAGAACGATGACAAAGGCGTCCATCAGCGGCACTTTGGTCATCACCTTGAAGCTGTTCCAGGCAAAGGTGCCGATCACCACCATGAACATCACGCCCACCAGCGCCGCCAGCGGGATCTGCTCGATCAGCGGCGAGGCCACGACGATGAAGGCCAGCAGGAACAGCGCCGCTGCAATCCCAGCAATCCGGGTCCGGCCGCCGGATTTCACGTTGATCATCGACTGGCCGATCATTGCACAGCCGCCCATGCCGCCAAAGAAACCGGTCACCACATTGGAGGCGCCCTGCGCAATGCATTCCTGCGAGGCACCGCCGCGCTTGCCGGTGATCTCGCCCACCAGGTTCAGGGTCAGCAGGCTCTCGATCAGGCCGATCGCTGCCAGGATCACCGCATAAGGCAGGATAATCCACAGCGTTTCCAGCGTGAACGGCGCCAAGGCGGTGCCAAAAAGCCCCTCTCCGGTGCCGAACGGGTTGTGGAACGACGGAAAGCCCCCCTTGATCGAGGCCATGTCGCCGACAGTCGGCACATCAATCCCAACGGCAATCACCAGGCCCGCCACAATGCCGATCCCGGCCAACGGTGCGGGGATGATCGAGGTGACCTTGGGCACGCCCCAGATGATCAGCATGGTCAGCCCCACCAGCCCCAGCATCATCACCAGCTGCGAATTCGCCAACCAGGCCTCGGTATTATCAGGGTCCTTAAACTGAGTCAGCTGCGCAAGGAAGATCACGATCGCCAGACCGTTCACAAACCCCAGCATCACCGGATGCGGCACCAGGCGGATGAATTTGCCCCAATGCATCACCCCCGCGATAATCTGCAGGATTCCCATCAAGACCACGGTGGCAAACAGGTACTCGACCCCGTGATCGGCAACCAGCGCCACCATCACCACCGCCAATGCCCCGGTCGCGCCCGAGATCATTCCCGGCCGACCGCCGAACACCGCGGTGATCAAACCCACCATAAAGGCCGCATAAAGTCCGACCAGAGGATGTACCCCGGCGACAAAGGCAAAGGCCACAGCCTCGGGCACAAGCGCCAGAGCCACCGTGAGGCCGGACAACAATTCGGTGCGCACGCGGGCCACGGTAAAGCCCTCGTCCTGCATGATCGAGAGGTTGGGCGGGGAAATCTGCTTGGCCAGCAAAGCCATGGCTGCGCGTCTCATCTCAGGTACCTGTGCTCGGGAGGAAGGGTATTCGCTGCCCGCCCCTAGCGGAAATACGCCAATGGGGCAAGGGTTCGGTCGGCCTGCCCACCGCCCTCGCCGTGCGCGGCTGCATGTTGTACAGCGCATTCACCGAAACGGACGGCACCGCCTCACGTACGAAACGCCGGCGTCCGCTTCCTGCGCGAATCGTGCCCGCCCCGCCATCTTCCCCCGCATATTTCCGCCGGAGTGCACTGCCGTGCCCAGCACACCGCCGAACGGGGGGCGGTATACGGGGGACCAAGCAGGCGGTGCAGGCATGCCTGCCCCTGAGGAACACCTTGGGCTTGCCAAATCCGGCGCCGCTTGCGCATATCCCAACCAGCAGCATCAGGAGGGCAGCACGTGACCGCACCAGAACCCCGTGAGACCATGATCGCCGTGATCGGCGGCTCGGGCATTTATGACATCGACGGGCTGGAAGGCGCCGGGTGGGTCTCGGTCGACACGCCTTGGGGCGCTCCCTCGGATCAGATCCTGACCGGCACTTTGGGCGGCGTGAAGATGGCCTTCCTGCCCCGCCACGGCCGCGGCCATGTGCATTCCCCGACCGAGGTTCCCTACCGCGCCAATATCGACGCGCTGAAACGGCTCGGCGTCACAGATGTATTCTCGGTCTCTGCCTGCGGATCGTTCCGCGAGGAAATGGCGCCGGGTGATTTTGTTGTAGTGGACCAATTCATAGACCGGACGTTTGCGCGCGAGAAAAGCTTCTTCGGCACCGGCTGCGTCGCCCATGTGAGTGTCGCGCATCCGACCTGCGAACGGCTCTCGAACGCGGCGGAAGAGGCGGGCAAGGATGCTGGTATCAACATCCACCGCGGCGGCACCTATTTGTGCATGGAGGGGCCGCAGTTTTCGTCCATAGCGGAAAGCAAACTGTACCGCGAGCAGTGGGGCTGCGACGTCATTGGCATGACAAACATGCCCGAAGCCAAGCTCGCCCGCGAGGCCGAGCTGTGTTACGCCTCCATTGCCATGGTCACCGATTACGACAGCTGGCACCCGGAGCACGGAGCGGTCGAAATCACTGATATCATTGCCACCCTGCAGGGCAACTCCGCCAATGCCCGCGAGCTGGTCCGCCGCCTGCCCGCTTTGCTGGGCCAGGAGCGCGCCGGTTGCCCGCATGGCTGCGACACGGCGCTGGAGTACGCCATTATGACCGCAGCCGAGAAACGCGACCCGGCTCTTCTGGCCAAGTTGGATGCGGTGGCAGGCCGGGTTCTGGGCTGATCCAGGCTTGCAACAGTCTTGACTTTCCGGGGTGGTCTCAGCAGGGCCGCCCCTTTTCTTTTCTGCCGCGAATGCCTCTATCGCACACAACGCCGTGTCTTGCAGTTTGCTGACATCAGAACCCTTTCTTGGGTCTTCCCGGATTGAACACCGCCCGCTTTCTCACCTTGTGCAGCATAATGCCGGCCGGCGTCTGCATTGCAGCACAGGCGACCCCGGGCACAGGCGCCGTATCGCTTTTCACCGGCGCTCTGGGAGGCCTGGCGGCGGCGCTGGACATGGCGGATCTTGGGGAATGGCCAACGGCGCCTGGGCTGCAGGCGCTGAGCCTTAATGCTGCCCATATCCTGCCGGGTTGGGCACGCTGGAAACATTGGGCCAGATGGACGGTTCGCTCAGCACCTCTCATATCGCCGGCTACAGCCTTGGTTTCTGCGCCCAGTCGACGGTGCTGGTCCGGGTCTGGAATACTTGAGCAGAACGCGGACCCCGGAGGCACTGGTGCGATGGGGCCCCTGCTTCTCCTGCTGTCTTCACGCCGCGCCGCCGCCCCTTTTCCAACCCAGCCCCGACTGGCATTCGGCGGCATCCCTGAACCGCAGGCTCACGGTTCCCCCTTGCATGACAGCGCTGCATCCGCCAAACCGCCGGTGGCCCGGCGGCGCAGCCGGGCTGCTGTCTCAGTTGCGCCAAGGGGAGCCAATCCGATGCCCAATAAGCCCGCCGTAAAGGATTACATCCGCACCATCGTCGACTTCCCGCACGAAGGGATCATGTTCCGCGATGTAACCACATTGTTTGCCGATCCGCGCGGCTTCCGCATGGCGATCGACCAGATGCTGCACCCCTATGCCGGTGAGCAGATCGACAAGGTCGTGGGACTTGAAGCGCGCGGCTTTATCCTGGGCGGCGCGATTGCGCACCAGCTGAGCGTCGGTTTTGTGCCGATCCGCAAGAAAGGCAAGCTGCCCGGCACCACCATCAGCCAAGAGTACAAGCTGGAATACGGCGAAGCGATTGTCGAAATCCATGACGATGCAATCAATCCGGGCGAGAAGATCCTGGTGGTGGATGACCTCTTGGCCACCGGCGGCACAGCGGGTGCGGGCATCAAGCTGATCGAGCGGCTGGGCGGCGAGATCGTGTCCTGCTCCTTTATCGTTGATCTGCCGGAACTGGGCGGCCGGAAACTGCTGGAAAGCATGGGCATGGATGTGCATGTGCTGTGCGAGTTCGACGGCCTCTGAGCACTGGTCAGACAGTGTCCGGGCCGGGTCTCCCGCCGGTCAAACGCCAGTCTTTCGAATGGCTCTTCCCGTTGGGCATAGCCCTTTCCGGCCCTAACGGGCCTGAAAGGGCACGCCGCGTGGATGCGCGGCGCCGCGCCCAAAGCCGCCAGGCGGTCCGGCGCAACCGGGCAGCCGCGGGTGCGGGAGCCCCCTTTTTTTTCAGATTGATCAGCCCGTCTTCAGCACCGCCCCCGGGTTCATGATGCCATTGGGGTCCAGTGCCAGTTTGATCGCCCGCATCGCTGCCAGCCTGACTGGATCGCCGTAACGCTCCAGGTCGCCGGTCTTCATCCGCCCTACACCATGCTCCGCGCTGAAAGAGCCGCCAAAGGCGTGAACCAGATCATGCACGGCTTCCTTCACGGCACCGCGCAGGTGATTGTACTCTTCCCGCATGTGGCCCTTTGACGGGAACACATTGTAATGCAAGTTCCCATCTCCCAGGTGGCCGAAGCAGTTAATGCGGAAGTCGCCCAGGCCTGCAACAACCTCGCTGCCCCGTTCGATGAAGGCAGGAATATCCGAGACCGGCACAGAGATGTCGTGGCTGGAAACGGATCCGATTGCCTTGTTGGCCGCGGGGATGTTTTCCCGCACCGCCCACAGGGCCTGCCGCTGAGAGCCGGATTGGGCAATCACGCCATCGCCTGCCAGCCCTGCTGCCGCTGCGGCTTCGAACAGCTCTGCCAGTGTCTCTTCCGGGTCAAGCCCGCGCGGCAGGCCCAGCTCGATCAGCACGCTCCATTCCGGCGCTTCGGCAAAAGGCTGGCGGATCTGCGGCAAGCAGTCCGACAGGAAGTCCAGCCCCTGCCGGTGGATCAGCTCGAAAGCACTGACCGCTTCGCCTGCGTGGTCACGGGCCAGCGCCAGCAGCGCAATGGCAGCGGCGGGGTCCTTTACCGTGAAAAACGCTGTTCCTTGGCTGACTGGTATCGGTGACAGCTTCAGCGCGGCGGCAGTGATCACCCCCAGCGTGCCCTCGGCCCCGATCAGCAGATTCTTCAGGTCATAACCGGTGTTGTCTTTACGCAAACGGGACAGCCCTTGCCAGATTTCGCCCGTGGGCAGCACCGCTTCCAGCCCCAGGCAGAGGTCGCGCGCATTGCCGTAGCGCAGCACGTTGACGCCGCCCGCATTGGTCGAAAGGTTGCCGCCGATCCGGGCCGACCCTTCTGCCGCCAGGGACAAGGGAAACAGCCGCCCTGCCCCCTGCGCGGCTGTCTGGATATCCGCCAGAATCGCACCTGCTTCGGCAATCAGGACATTTTCCTGCGGGAAGACCGAGCGGATTGCCGTCATCCGCTCCAGAGACAGCACCAGCGGCGCCGGACCGTCCGGCATTACCTGGCCGCCGACCAGGCCGGTGCCGCCGCCATAGGGCACAACCGGCACCCGGGCAGCATTGGCCTCGCGGATCAGGACCGAGACATGCTCCACTGTCTGCGGCAAGGCCAGAACCCCTGCCTGTCCCCGGTAGCGGCCGCGCGGTTCCTCCAGATACCGCGGCTCTGGCGGCCGCAGCACGCCTTCGGGCAACTGGTTCGAAAGACGGGTGGCAAAGGCAGTATCAGCGGGGTTCAAGCTCATGTCTCATCCATGCCGGAAGCCGCTCTGGCTGGCAAGGCAGGTCACTCTTCTTGCAGCAGGTACTTCGGCTGCAGCACATGGATCGTCGGGCGGCTGGGCAGGCTGCGCAGCGACACCGTCAGCGTATTGTTGCCTTCATTCACCACATCAAACTCTGGGCCGGTCCGGGCCAGGAACTGCTGCAATGACGCGCCGCTGAACCAATGCATCGGGATAATGACTGAGGAACGCAGCCGCCCCAGAACTTCCAGCATCTGGTCCAGCGGCAGGGTTATGCCGCCATCCACAGCGGCCATCACAACATCAAGCCGCCCCAGCGCCGCGAACTGTTCCGGCGTCGGCACGTGGTGGAGATGGCCCAAATGGCCGATGCAAAGGCCGGCCGCTTCGAAAACAAAGATCGAGTTGCCTTGCGCCACCACGCCTCCGAACATGTTGCGGATGTCGGTTGATACATTGCGGATCAGCATTTCGCCAAGATCCAGGTGGTGTTCTGCCCCGCTCCCGCGCGGCCCCCAGCCCCGCAGCACATGGGGAATGGCTGGATCGGGGTGCGCGGTCCAGTGGGTTTCATGCGCGTGGTTCATGGTGACCACATCCGGGATCAGCGGCGCGGCGCCGGTGAAGCCGGTAAAATCGGTGACCACATTCAACCCGCCTTCGGTGCGCAGCAGGAAGGAGGCATGCGCGATATAGCGGATCTGCACGCTATCCTGCGCAACCGGGTCCTGCCAATCGGCTTTGTGCAGGTACTCGAGGCCGGGCGTGTCCTGGGCCAGTGCGATGCAGTGGCTTGCACGCCGCTCCTGAACTTGAGCGGCGGCAGCTCCGGAAAGCACCAAGGCGCAAGCAAGGGCGGGCAAAACGCGCATAGGAGTGGTTATAGGGCGCTGCTGCGGTTCGTCAGCCCCGAAGAGAATCATTTGCACACATAGCGCCCAATGCAGCGGCAGAATTGAAATTTCTGTCTTGCAACCGGGCCGGGCTTCACGACAGCGGTGCATTTACTGCCCACCAGCGACCGGCAGCTATTCCCGGGGAGCCCGCGTGGCTGTGATCAGGCCTGTCCGGTCAGTGTCTTGCCGCGCCGGTCGTGCCGCAGCGAAGCATACAGCACATGGGTCCGCCAGCGGCCGTTGATCTGCAAATAGGACTGGGCAACGCCCTCGTATTTAAAGCCGGATTTCTCCAGCAGCCCGCGGGATGCCTGGTTTTCCGGCAGGCAGGCGGCCTCGATCCGGCTGAGATCCAGCTTGCTGAAGGCGTGATGCACCACCGCGCCGATCGCTTCGCGCATGTAGCCGTGGCGGGCAAAGGGCAAGCCGGTCCAGTACCCCAGTGTTCCCGCCTGCGCCGGGCCGCGGCGGATGTTGTCCAGCGTGATCGCGCCCACCAGCATATTGTCGGCCCGCCGGATCAGGAACAGCGGCAAAGCCGTCTCCCCGGCCACTGACCGGCGGGCCCAATAGATCCTGTTGGTAAAGCTTTTGCGGCTGAGGTGGTCCGCCGCCCAGCTGGGTTCCCAAGGCGTCAGATACGGCTGGCTCTGCAATCGCAAAGCTGCCCAGCCGTGAAAATCCGCATGCACCGGCGGCCTGAGGGTCAGGCGCTCGGTTTCAATGCGGACCTTGCGGCGGTTCAGCAGCATCAGGCGGCGCGCCTCTCCTGCAGCCTTTCCAGCGCCGGGGCGTCGGCCACCGGGCCATAGAGCGCAAGAGCCGCCGGGGCGGAAACCGCCATTTCCTCAGCCATGCCGCGCACGTCGCCGGTGGTCACGGCTTCGATCCGTTCAACCGTGTGTTCCAGCGACGGCACCTTGCCCCAGATCTGCACCAGGCGGGCCAGACGTTCAGCCCGGTTCGACGGGCTTTCCAGCCCCATCAGCATCCCGGCTTTCATCTGGGCGCGGGCGCGCTCCACTTCGGCCTCAGTCATGTCGTCCGCGGCGCGTTTCATCTCGTCGATGGTGATGCCCGCCAGCTCTTCCAGCTGCTCGCCGGAGGTGCCGGCGTAAACCGTCAGCGCGCCGGTATCGGCATAAGACCCGGCCTGCGCAAAGATCGAGTAGCACAGACCGCGTTTCTCGCGCACCTCCTGGAACAGCCGAGATGACATGCCGCCGCCAAGCGCACTGGCATAGATCTGCGAGGTGTACATGGACTGGTCTCGATAGCTGGGGCCTTCGAACGCCAGCGCAAAATGCGCCTGTTCCAGGTCTTTGACCTGCCGCGCCTCGCCGCCGGTGAACCGCGCGCCTTCGGCGTTGAACTCGGGCTTTGGTGCCATATGGCCAAACATCTGCTCGGCGAGCTTCACCAGGACATCGTGATCGACACCCCCGGCCGCAGCCAGAATCATCTGGCCAGGGCCGTAATGTTCCGCCACGAAACCTTGCAGGTCTTCTCGGCTGAAGCTGCTGACGCGCTCTGCCGGGCCAAGGATAGTCCGGCCCAAGGGCTGGCCGCGGTAGCTTTCTTCCTGAAGCCAGTCAAAGATTACGTCATCCGGCGTATCCAGCGATTGGCCGATTTCCTGCAGGATCACCCCGCGTTCGACCTCGATCTCGCGCTGATCGAACACCGGGTTCAGCAGGATGTCCCCGATCACATCCACCGCCAGCGGCACGTCGTTCTTCAGCACACGGGCGTAGTACGCCGTCACCTCCCGCGAGGTGTAGGCGTTGATATAGCCGCCGACATCCTCGATCTCTTCGGCAATTTGCAGGGCCGTGCGGATCTTCGTGCCCTTGAAGGCCATGTGCTCCAGGAAATGGGCAATACCGTTCTGCTCCAACCGCTCGTGGCGGCCGCCGGCGTTGACCCAGATCCCGACCGCCGCGGATTCCAGCCCCGGCATATCCTCGGAGACGATGCGGAACCCATTGGCGAGTGTGTGCTGCTGAACTGTCAATTCGCGATGTTCTTTCTGATGTGATCCTCGAGGGCGGCGAGATCATTGGCGATCCGCGTTACCCGTTCCGGCCTGTCATACAGATCGTCCATGCGCGGGGGAAGAGGCGGATGGATGCCGCTTGCATCTTCAACCGCCGCCGGGAATTTTGCCGGATGCGCGGTGGCCAGTGTGATCATCGGCACCTCTGCTGTGCGGTGCTCATTGGCAACCTTCACAGCCACGGCGCCGTGCGGGCACAGCAGCTCACCCGAGGCGGCCAGTTCGGATTTGATGGTCGCCAGCGTTTCTTCTTCGGAAGTGCGGCCCGAGACGTAGGTCTCGCTCAGCGCCTGCATCGCGCCTTGGGAGACGTCAAAGCCGCCGGTCTTAAGCTCATCCATCAGCTGGGCCACGGCGCCGCTGTCCTGGCCGTAAGCGTAGAACAGCGCGCGCTCAAAATTCGAGGATACCTGAATGTCCATCGACGGGCTGATCGAGGGCGCGGTGTCGCCCTTGTAATACCCCTGCCCCGACAGGCAGCGGTGCAGGATGTCGTTCTGGTTGGTGGCGACCACCAGCTGGTCGATGGGCAGGCCCATCTGCTTGGCGATGAAGCCTGCGAAGATGTCGCCGAAGTTGCCAGTGGGGACGGTGAAACTCACCTTGCGGCCCGGCGCGCCCAGCGAAACGGCGGCAGAGAAATAGTAGACCACCTGCGCCAGCACCCGGGCGATGTTGATCGAATTCACGCCCGCCAGCTTCACGCCATCGCGGAAATCGAAGTCGTTGAACATGTCCTTCACGCGGGCCTGGCAGTCATCGAAATCGCCATCGACGGCCAGCGCGTGCACGTTGGCGTCCTGCGGCGTGGTCATCTGGCGGCGCTGCACCTCGGAGACACGGCCATGCGGGTAGAGAATGAACACATCCACATTGCTGAGGCCGCGGAAAGCTTCCATTGCCGCCGAACCGGTATCGCCGGAGGTGGCGCCTGCAATGGTCACCCGGTCGCCGCGGCGCTCAAGTGCGGTCTGGAACAGCTGGCCGATCAGCTGCATAGCGAAGTCCTTAAACGCCAGCGTCGGGCCGTGGAACAGCTCCAGCAGGAAATGATTGGGCGCCAGCTGTTTCAGCGGTGCGCGGGCCGCATGGCCGAAGCCCTGATAGGCGCGGGCGATGATACCGCGGAATTCTTCGTCAGTGAAGCAATCACCAAGGAAGGGGCGCATCACGCGAAAGGCAGTTTCCTCATAGGAGAGACCGGCCAGTGCGGCGATGTCACCCTGGGACATCTGCGGAATTTCGGCTGGCACATAAAGACCGCCGTCACGGGCAAGCCCGGTCAGCATCGCGTCTTCAAAGGTCAGCTCGGGCGCTTGGCCCCGGGTCGAGATATATTTCATCGCCTTGGCTCTCTAGGAATTGGCGCGGTCGCGCCGCAGGAAATAGACAGTCATCGCAGCCCAGATGAAGGCCAGCGAAAACCAGGTGATCGCATATTGCAAGTGGTTGTTGGGGATGGCGGCGGTGCTGATCCCCATCGGCTGGACATTTTTCCCGACAGGCTCGCGGGAAATCACCAGGACCGGCTCTGTCTCCAAAACGGCGGCCATCTCGGCCACATCGCGTGCGTACCAGAAATTTTCGGCCGGATCATTCTGCGGAGTGAAACTGTCGCGCTCAACCGGCCAGTGCAGGTTTCCGGCGACATGGACCGGACCGGTGCTGCGCCGCACGTCCTTCTCGGTCTCGGTCACGAAACCGCGTTCCAGCAGAATACGGCGGCCTGTCTTTTCTTCCGTCAGGGCCTGAATGACCCGGAAGCCAGCGCCGGTTTCCTTGGAGCTGACCAGTACGTGCAGTTCCGGGCCGGATACGGCCCCGAACAGATCCACGGCTTGGTATTTATGCTCTGCCGCGTTGGGGGCCTCAGGCAGGGGCTCAGGCAACCCGGCCAAACGGGAAAGAATGTCTTCGATGACCTGTTCTTTCCACGTCAACCGCTGCAGCTGCCAGGTTCCAAGGCCCAGCAGGATCGCGATGCCCAGCCCGCTGACCACCACCAAAAAACCGACATGCCGCATCCGGGCCGCTCCGCTTCAACAGTAAAGGCGCGCAGAGCTTGCTGCTCCGCGCGCCTTGCTCATTAAGGTCTGTCTGCGGTTTTTGGAACCGCAAACATGTAACCATTACAAACCGCCCGTTACAGGCCGGAAGTGCCCCAGATGTAGACGGCGACAAACAGGAACAGCCAAACGACGTCCACGAAGTGCCAGTACCAGGCCGCAGCCTCGAAGCCGACGTGCTGTTCTGGTGTGAAGTCGCCCTTCATCGCCCGGATCAGGCAGACCGTCAGGAAGATGGTGCCGATCACTACGTGGAAACCGTGGAAACCGGTTGCCATGAAGAAGTTGGAGTAGAACTCATCGCCGCCGAACTGCCATCCTTCGTGCAGCAGGTGGACGTATTCGTAGCCCTGCAGGAAGGTGAAGGCGATGCCGAAGAGGATGCCGATGGACAGGCCCTGGATCAGCGCCTTGCGGTCGTTGTTGTGGACCAGCGCGTGGTGCGCCCAGGTCACCGCACAGCCCGACAGCAGCAGGATCAGAGTGTTGATCAGCGGCAGGTGGAACGGGTCGACCGGCAGGATATCCGGCGCCACGTATTCAGTGCCGAAATAGGTCTCCATCGGGTAGATGGCGTGTTTGAAGAACGACCAGAACCAGGCGAAGAAGAACATCACCTCGGACATCACAAACAGGATGAAGCCGTAGCGCAGACCGATGCGCACAACAGTGGTGTGATCGCCGACCTTGCTTTCGGCGACAACTTCGGACCACCAAGCAAAGGCGGAGTAGAGAACGGCCACCAGGCCGATCCAGAACGCCCAGGCAGTGACGCCCTTCATCCAGAAGACCGCGCCAACCAGCATGACGAAAGTGCCCAAAGCAGAAGCCAGCGGCCAGATCGACGGCGGCAGAATATGATAATCGTGATTTTTAGCGTGCGCCATTCAAGTGTCCCTCACCAAAGCGGCCTAGTTCGTGGTTGCGCCTGCCCCGGTGTTATCCCCGGTGTCGAGGGCTGCGTAACCCTCGGGCAGATCGATTTCATGAAACGTGTACGAAAGCGTGATCGTATGCACGTATTTTGCGTCCCGGTCGTCGATGATTTCCGGGTCGACGTAGAAGGTCACGGGCATCTGCACCCGCTCCCCCGGCTGAAGCACCTGCTCGGTAAAGCAGAAACAGTCGATTTTCTCAAAGAAGTACCCGGCCTGATAGGGCGTCACGTTGTAGGACGCCTGACCGGCAACGGGGCGGTCGGTCGGATTGTAGGCCTCATAGAAGGCCAGTCCGGTTTCGCCCAGCTTGATTTCCATCTCGCGCTGCGACGGTTTGAATTCCCACGGCATGCCGCGCTGTTTGGAGCCATCGAAACGGACGGTGATGGTCTGGTCCAGAATGGTGTCAGAGCCGGCATTGGCCACTTGTGTGACACCGCCAAAGCCGGTCACCCGGCAGAACCAGTCGTAAAACGGCACCGACGCCCAGGACAGGCCGCCCATCAGGACAACCACGCCCACCAGCTGGACAACGGTTTTCTGCGGTCCCTGCAACGCCATCAGTTCTGCTCTCCCTGGGCGTCCGGGAATTTAAAAGTGGCCGAGGTTACCTTGACCATGGTCAGCGCCATGACCAGCACCACAAATGCAGCGAGAAGGATTCCCACGCCCTTGTTCAGGCCGGAGCGCCGCTTGTGCAGCTCGTGTTCCTTGCGCAGAGCCATCTTACCAGCCTCCCAGGCCGTAGGGCTTCAGCAATGCTTCAGCCAGGATCGCACCGAAATGCAGGAACAGATAAAGCAGCGACAGTTTGAAGAAGCTGCGCTCCACCTTGAAGTTGTCGCCTTCCGAGTCGTCTTCATTGCGGCGGGTGATTTTCCAGGCGCCGTGCAGGAACAGCGCGTTCATTACCAGCGCTGCTGCCAGATAAAACGGGCCGCCGATGCCGGAGAAGGCAGTGCCAATGGCCAGAAGCGCCAGCAGGACAGTGTAAACCAGAATATGGACACGGGTGGCGCGGCGGCCGTGAGTCACGGTCAGCATCGGCACGCCGGCATCGTCATAGTCCGACCGCATAAACAGCGCCAGTGCCCAGAAATGCGGCGGGGTCCACATGAAGGTGAGCAGGAACATCAGCCAGGGTTCCACCGACATGGTGCCGGTGGCGGCAATCCATCCGATCACCGGCGGGAAGGCCCCCGCTGCACCGCCGATCACGATATTCTGCGGCGTCGCCCGCTTCAGCCACATGGTGTAGACCACCACATAAAAGAATATGGTGAAGGCTAGGAACGCCCCGGCAAAGACGTTGGCGGCCAGCGCCAGCATGATCACCGACAGGCCCGACAGCGCCAGTCCCAATGCCAGTGCCTCGCCCGGCTCGACCTTGCCAGCGGGGATCGGGCGGCCCTTGGTGCGCTTCATCACCTTGTCGATGTCAGCGTCCCACCACATGTTGAGCGCCCCGGACGCACCGCCGCCGATGGCGATAAACAGGATGGCACAGAAGCCGATGACAGGGTGCACACCAACCGGGGCCGCCAGCAGCCCGACCAGAGCCGTGAACACCACCAGCGACATGACACGGGGCTTCAGCAGGGCGAAATAATCGCCAAAACTGGCCTCGTCCTCATATGCCCGGCTTGCGTTGATGCTTGCGTCGCTCATCTTCAGTCCTTTGGCGGCAGCAGGTGCGCAACGCTGCGCACCCTGATCTTTTGACTATACCATACGAAACCCCCTCAAGCTCCGTATGGCCAGTTCTCAGTTGGAGGCGACCTGGTAGGCCTGCGGGAGGCCCGCATATTCTTCCTTGGCGCCTTCCAGCCAGGCGTCGTATTCAGCCTGGGTCACAACCTTGACAGTGATCGGCATATAGGCGTGATCCTTGCCGCACAGCTCGGAGCACTGGCCGAAGTAGACGCCCTCTTTGCCTTCCTCAACGTTGAACCACAGCTCTGCCAGACGGCCGGGAACCGCGTCCTGTTTCACGCCGAAGGCCGGAATGGTCCAAGAGTGGATCACATCAGCCGCCGTCACCTGCATCACAACGGTCTTGCCCGAGGGCACCACAACGGCAGTATCGGTGGCCAGCAGCCATTCGTCTTCGGCATAACCGTTTGCAGCCAGCTGGTCCTTGGGCAGCAGGAAGCTCTCGAAACCGAATTCGTGGTCGGTGTATTCATAGCCCCAGTACCACTGGTAACCGGTCACCTTGATGGTGAGGTCGGCCTTGGGGATTTCCTGCTGGGCAAACAGCTGCGGCAGCGAGAAGGAACCGATGAATACCAGAACCAGGATCGGGACAATGGTCCAGGCGATCTCAACCGGGGTGTGGTGGGTGAACTTGGCCGGTGTCGGATTGGCCCGCTTGTTGAAGCGGACAATGGCGTAGACCATCAGACCAGCAACAAAAACACAGATCACGGTGATGATCACCAGGATCATGTAATCCAGTTTCTGCAGGCCATCCGCCAGCGAGGTCGCCGCCGGCTGGAAGTTCAGGCCGCCGTTAACCGGCTTGCCAATGGTTTTCAGACCTTCTTGCGCCATTGCTGGAAGGCTTGAAAGGCCGGCGAAAAGGCCCGAAAGCATCAAAGCGTTTTTCATGTTCTGTCCTGATCGTTTGATCGCATTGTTCCTGCGGCAGCACGAATGCGGGGGAATCATTGATTCCCACAAAACGCACCTGCCCCGTTGTCTTTGACGCCGCTTAAAATCATATTCAGGCGTACAGATAAAGAGGCAGGCAAGCGTCAAACCGTCGCTTTCTTGATTTAGATCAAAAAAATCCGAGGACCGTGCTATGGAAACCCCCGCCTTTCGCCCGTTTGAAACCGCGCTCCCCGAGGATGAGGCCCTCGCCTGCCTGCGCGACGCGCTGAATGGTGCGGAGGACGGGGAGATTTTTGCAGAACGCCGAAAGTCCGAAGCGCTGTCCTTTGATGACGGGCGGCTGCGCAGCGCCAGCTATGATGCCTCCGAAGGCTTTGGCCTGCGGGCGGTGAACGGGGATGTGGCAGGGTATGCGCATTCCACCGATGTCTCCATCGGGTCGCTGAAGCGGGCGGCAGAGACCGCCAAGCTGGCGGTGGGAAGCGGCGGCGGCACCTATTCGGATGCCCCCCAGGCGACCAACGCCAAACTCTACACCGATGCCGATCCGATCAGCGCCATGCCGTTTCCGGTGAAGGTGGAGACGCTGCGCGAGGTTGACGCCTATGCGCGCGATCTGGATCAGCGCGTGGTGCAGGTTTCCGCGTCTTTGGCCGCCTCGCTGCAAGAAGTGGAGATCCTTCGCGCAGACGGAGCGCGGGTGCGCGACATCCGCCCGATGGCACGTTTCAACGTGTCGGTGATCGTCGAAAAGGACGGCCGCCGCGAAAGCGGCTCGGCAGGCGGCGGCGGGCGGCTGGGGCTTGACGGGCTGGTCGACCCCAAGAACTGGCAGGCACAGGTGCAAGAGGCGCTGCGGATTGCCCTCGTCAACCTGGATGCGGTCCCTGCCCCGGCGGGCGAAATGGATGTCGTGCTTGGCCCCGGATGGCCCGGTATTCTGCTGCACGAGGCAATCGGCCACGGGCTGGAGGGAGACTTCAACCGCAAGGGGTCTTCCGCCTTTGCGGGTCTGATGGGGCAGCAGATCGCCGCCAAGGGCGTCACCGTGCTGGATGATGGCACCATCCCCGACCGGCGAGGCTCTATCACCGTGGATGACGAAGGCACGCCCAGCCAGAAAACCACGCTGATCGAGAATGGCGTGCTGGTCGGCTTCATGCAGGACCGGCAGAACGCACGGCTGATGGGAGTGGCGCCCACCGGCAACGGGCGGCGCCAAAGCTATGCCCATGCGCCGATGCCGCGGATGACCAACACCTATATGCTGGGCGGCGACGCCGACCCCGGCGAACTGGTGTCAGGTATCAAGGACGGCATCTGGGCAGTGGGGTTTGGCGGCGGCCAGGTGGACATCACCAATGGCAAATTCGTGTTCTCCTGCACCGAGGCCTACAGGGTGAAGGACGGCAAGGTCGGCGCGCCGGTCAAAGGGGCCACGCTGATCGGCGACGGCGCTACCGCGCTGCAGCAGATTCGCGGGCTTGGCAATGACATGGCGCTTGACCCGGGCATGGGCAATTGCGGCAAGGCAGGCCAATGGGTACCGGTCGGCGTCGGCCAGCCCTCGGTTCTGATGGGTGGCCTGACGGTGGGCGGTTCGGCAGCCTGAGGTAACGCAACTCTCTGTAAAACGCTGTTTTACAAATGAAAACCGGCCCGGAAGCCAGGACTTCAGGGCCGGTTTTTAGTCTGGACAACCACCAGCTCCCTGGATGAATCCCCATTATCCAATTGCCCCGGCGTCTCGGGAAAATTTTCGCGAAATTGGCCAAAAACGTTCTGACGTTCACCACCTGTTAACCCCCTTAAGGTTAATTCTGGTCCTGCAAACAGGCGGAGCTGCGGATGACCGAAGAAGCACATTCTTCCACTCACCCCCCACTCCCACCCACCACGGAAGATACCCGGTTTTCCTGGCTTCGCCTTTTGCGCTCTAAGCGGGTCGGCCCGGTGACCTTTCACCGGCTGCTCGCCGAATATGGTTCAGCGCAGAACGCGCTGGATGCGTTGCCCGAAGTGGCACGTTCCGCAGGTATCAAAGGGTATGAAACATGCCCCGCCAAGGCGGTAGACGCTGAAATTAGGACCGCAAGAGCCGCCAAAGCGCGGCTTTTGTGCTTTTACGACCCGGAATACCCTGAACTTCTCCGCAGCCTGAAAGATGCGCCGCCGCTGCTGTGGGCCATTGGCGACCTTGCGGCGTTGCAGCGCCCGATGATTTCCATGGTCGGCGCACGCAACGCGTCTTCGCTGGGGCTGCGCATGGCCAGATCGCTGGCGCAAAACCTGGGCGAGGCCGGCTATACCGTTGTGTCCGGCATGGCCCGCGGCATCGACAGCGCTGCACATCAGTCATCGCTGCAAACGGGAACAATTGCTATTCTGGCAGGCGGCGCCGATGTGATCTACCCGGCAGACAACACCCGGCTTGCCGAAGACATTATCGAAACCGGGCTGCGCCTGTCAGAGCAGCCTATGGGCAAGACACCGCAGGCCCGCGACTTCCCAAAACGCAACCGGATCATTGCCGGTATGTCCCGCGCCGTCGTGGTGGTGGAGGCGGCCGCGAAATCCGGCAGCCTGATCACCGCCCGGGACGCGCTGGATTACGGGCGCGAGGTACTGGCGGTGCCCGGTCATCCCTTTGATGCGCGCAGTTCCGGCTGCAACAGGCTGATCCGCGACGGCGCCCTGCTGGTCCGCAATGCCGCTGACGTGCTGGAGGCGCTGCCGCCGCATGACCCGCCACAGGAAAAGACGCCGGCAGCCGGCAGCCCGCAGCCGGCCTTGGCCGGCCTGCCGCCGCAGCCGCCCGATCGGCGCAGCCGGGCGCAGACCAATGCCCTGCATCAGCAGATCCTCGGCAGGCTCGGCCCCTCCCCGACCTCCGAAACCGACCTGCTGCGCGACCTCTCCCTGCCGCCGCAGCAGCTGGCCCCGGCGCTGACGGATCTGGAGCTTGAAGGCGCGATCCGGCGCCAGCCGGGCGGGCTGCTGTCCAAGGCCTTTCCTGAAAATGAAGACTGACCCAGCACGTCCCGCCTTGCCCCTGCCGTCCTCCCCGGATCGCGGGTTCAGGCTGCCGTGAACCACCGGAATACCACCCGAAACGGCCGGTTTCCTGCCGCGTTCATTGCGCCTGGATTGACAATCTCCCCTTGCGCCCCACATCCTGCCCCGCCATAGAACCCGCAGAAGCGGTCCGAAGAGGGTACAGAATTTATGCCAGTAGTCGTTGTCGAATCCCCGGCCAAAGCAAAGACAATCAACAAATATCTTGGCTCCAACTATACGGTTCTGGCGTCTTACGGGCATGTGCGCGACCTGCCGGCCAAGGATGGCTCGGTCGATACCGAAGCCGATTTCGGCATGACCTGGGAGGTCGGCAATGATTCCCGCAAGCACGTCAAGGCGATTGCCGACGCGCTGAAAGAGGACAATGCGCTGATTCTCGCCACCGACCCCGACCGCGAGGGCGAGGCGATCAGCTGGCATCTGCAGGAGGCGCTGACCAAGCGGCGCTCGATCAAGAAGGACACCGCGGTCAGCCGGGTGACCTTCAACGCGATCACCAAGGAAGCGGTGACCGAGGCGATGCAGAACCCCCGCGAAGTCGACATGCCGCTGGTCGAGGCCTATCTCGCCCGCCGCGCGCTGGACTATCTGGTGGGGTTCAACCTGTCGCCGGTTCTGTGGCGCAAGCTGCCGGGCGCGCGTTCCGCAGGCCGGGTGCAATCCGTCTGCCTGCGCCTGATCGTCGAGCGCGAGATGGAAATCGAGGCGTTCAACGCGCAGGAATACTGGTCGGTGCGGGCACAGATGGCGACCCCGCGCGGCCAGGAGTTCGAGGCGCGCCTGACGGTGCTGGGCGGCGACAAGCTGGACAAATACAGCCTGAAAAACTCCACCGCCGCGGAACTGGCGGTTCAGGCCGTGGCATCGCGCCAGCTGTCGGTGCTGTCGGTCGAGGCCAAGCCTGCCTCCCGCAACCCTTCTGCCCCGTTCATGACCTCTACCCTGCAACAGGAGGCCAGCCGCAAATTCGGCATGGGCGCGCGCCAGACCATGAACGCCGCCCAACGCCTGTATGAAGCCGGCCACATCACCTATATGCGGACCGATGGCATCGACATGGCGCCAGAGGCGGTGCAGGCCGCCCGGGCCGAGATCGAAACGCGTTACGGCGCAGAATATGTGCCGTCCTCTCCGCGGATCTATAAGAACAAGGCGAAGAACGCCCAGGAAGCGCACGAATGTATCCGCCCGACGGATATGAGCCGCGACGCGGCCAGCCTGAAAGTCACGGATGACGATCAGCGCAAGCTGTATGACCTGATCTGGAAGCGCACTCTGTCGTGCCAGATGGAAGGTGCCCGTCTGGAACGCACCACCGTCGAAATCGGCTCGGATGACAAACAGGTCGTGCTGCGCGCCACCGGACAGGTGATGCTGTTTGACGGTTTCATGCGGGTGTATGAAGAAGGCCGCGATGATGTGGCCGACGAGGACGACAAGCGCCTGCCGCAGATCATGGAAGGCGAAGCGCTGAAATTTGCGTCTTCGCTGGCGGCCCAGGCTGACAAGGCCGGCAAAGAGGCATCCGTGCTTTCTAAGGACGGCGCCGTGCTGGCGCTGCAGCACCACACCCAGCCGCCGCCGCGCTATACAGAAGCGACACTGGTGAAGCGCATGGAAGAGCTGGGCATCGGCCGCCCCTCGACCTATGCCTCCGTCATCACCACGATCCAGGACCGCGAGTATGTCCGCAAGGACAAGAACCGGCTGTTCCCCGAAGACAAAGGCCGGATCGTCACCATATTCCTGCTGAATTTCTTCCGCAAATACGTAGGCTATGAATTCACCGCCAATCTGGAAGAAGAACTGGATGACGTCAGCGCAGGACAGCGCGACTACAAGGACCTGCTGGGCAAGTTCTGGCGCGATTTTTCCGCCGCCATTTCGGAAACCTCCGATCTGCGCATCACCGAGGTGCTGGACGTGCTGGACGCAGCACTTGCGCCGCAGCTCTATCCGCCGCGCGAAGACGGCAGCGACCCGCGCATCTGCCCCAAATGCGGCGCGGGCCAGCTGCATTTGAAAACCTCGCGCACCGGCGGCTTTGTCGGTTGCGGCAATTACCCGGAATGCACCTACACCCGTCCCATCGCCGGCGAAGGGGCTGATGGCGATGAACGCCTGCTGGGCATGGACGGCGAAGATGAAATCCATCTGAAGGCCGGCCGCTTTGGCCCTTATGTGCAGCGCGGCGAAGCAACGCCCGAGAACAAAAAACCGCCGCGCGCCAGCCTGCCCAAAGGCTGGAACAAGGACGATATGGACCTGGAGAAGGCGCTGACCCTGCTCAGCCTGCCGCGCCAGATCGGCGATCACCCCGAAGGCGGCGTGATTTCTTCCAACTTCGGCCGCTTCGGCCCCTATCTGATGCATCAGATGCCAGAGGAGGAAAAACCGGTTTACGCCAACCTCAAGGACCCCAATGATGTCTTTGAAATCGGCATGAACCGGGCGGTGGAACTGCTGGCAGAAAAACGCGCCAACCCGGGCCGCCGCGGCAGCCGCGCCGCCGCCAAGCCGCTGAAGGAATTGGGCGATCACCCCGACAGCGGCGGTGCCATCAATATCATGGACGGGCGCTACGGGCCTTACGTCAAATGGGAGAAGGTGAACGCCACCCTGCCCAAGGATGTCGAACCCAAGGACGTGACCATAGAGATGGCGGTGGAGCTTATTGCGGAAAAATCCGCAAAGGGCGGCAAGAAGAAAGCCGCAGCCAAAAAGCCCGCAGCCAAGAAAAAAGCCGCGCCGAAGAAGGCCGCGGCAAAAGACTGACACCCGGCGGCATGGGCTTGGGCGGGGCGCTCCCGCCGGTTCCAGGCGCATTGGCATGCGCCCTCACCGTTGGGCCCGGCGCCGCTGGCACGGCGCGCCCGCGGCTGCCGGACATGTTGCGCAAGAGGGCAAGGGCGGTGCAGCCGCCGTGCCAGCGGCTCGCCCTTGACATGGTGCAGAACAGGTTCAGGTCGGCAAACGCCCTTTAAGGGCAGGCCTGAACCTTCAAGGCGCCTCAGCCAAGCCCCGATTTGCGCCGCGCAGCGGCGCCACACCCAAGCCTCAGGGCGTTTTTGCCGCAGGCAATGGCTTCAGGAAGGCGCGGGAGCATTCCCCTCTCTGCCCTCCGTAGAAATACGTGTCACTCTCCGTATTCATTGACTCTGCTCCTGCCGGCAGCCAGAAATCCCGCAACCGGCATACTGGGAGAACTCCATGAAGAAGGTATATTCCAACGCTGCTGAAGCGCTCGACGGGCTGCTTCACGACGGCATGTTCATCGCCGCCGGGGGCTTCGGCCTCTGCGGCATCCCCGAACTTCTGCTGCAGGCGATCAAGGACGCAGGCACCAAGGACCTGACTTTTGCCTCCAACAACGCAGGCATCGATGACTTCGGCATCGGCATCCTGCTGCAGACCCGGCAGGTGAAGAAGATGATCTCGTCCTATGTGGGTGAGAACGCCGAGTTCATGCGCCAGTACCTGAGCGGTGAACTGGAACTGGAATTCAACCCGCAGGGCACCCTGGCCGAGCGGATGCGGGCCGGCGGCGCTGGCATCCCAGGCTTTTTCACCAAGACCGGCGTCGGCACCGTGATAGCTGACGGCAAGTTTGAAAAGCAGTTCGCCACCGGCCCGGACGGCGCCATGGAAGACTACATCATGGAAGAAGGCATTTTTGCCGATCTCGCCATCGTCAAGGCCTGGAAGGCCGATGAGACCGGCAACCTGGTGTTCCGCAAGACCGCCCGCAACTTCAATGCGCCTGCCGCCACCTGCGGCAAAGTCTGCGTGGCCGAAGTCGAAGAAATCGTGCCGACAGGCTCCTTGGACCCGGATTCGATTCACCTTCCCGGCATCTATGTGCACCGCATTATTCAAGGCCAGCACGAGAAACGCATTGAACAGCGCACTGTCCGCCAGAAGGAGCAAGCATAATGCCTTGGGACCGCAATCAGATGGCGGCACGCGCCGCACAGGAACTGCAGGACGGCTGGTATGTGAACCTTGGCATCGGTATCCCGACGCTGGTGTCCAACTACATCCCGGAAGGCGTGGAAGTGACCCTGCAGTCGGAGAACGGCATGCTGGGCATGGGCCCCTTCCCCATTGAAGGCGAAGAGGACGCGGACCTGATCAATGCCGGCAAGCAGACCATCACCGAGCTGCCGCAGACCGCCTATTTCGACTCTGCGCAGTCGTTCGCGATGATCCGCGGCGGCAAGATTGCCATGGCGATCCTGGGCGCGATGGAAGTCGCCGAAAACGGCGATCTGGCAAACTGGATGATCCCCGGCAAGCTGGTCAAGGGAATGGGCGGCGCCATGGATCTGGTCGCAGGTGTCGGCCGCGTGGTGGTGGTGATGGACCACACCAACAAACACGGCGACAGTAAGGTGCTGAAGGACTGCACCCTGCCGCTGACCGGCAAGGGTGTGGTGGACCGGATCATTACCAACCTGGGCGTTCTCGACGTCGTGGACGGCGGTCTGAAGATTGTCGAACTCGCAGATGGCGTCAGCGAAGACGAGATGCGCAGCGCGACCCAGGCCACCCTGGTAAACTGATCCCGGATCAAACGGGACAAACCGGGTCCGCCGGTTTCCTCGGCGCATTCCGGGATTCAGGACACTGAGACAGCACCTGCCGGGAAACCTCTCGGCAGGTTTTTTTTACGAATTGCATTGGCGTGAAATGATTTGGGCGATGCGGGGCCTCCGTCCCACTGCCACAGCGAGGTCGTCCGACGGTCAGGAATATTCCGCACCTAATCCTTGCGCGCAGGGCTTCCCGGCCGCCCCCGGAAATCAACCAGAGTACGTGTGGCCGTGTCGGTCGCGGCAGCTATGGCATCGCTGCCGCCCTCGCTGTGCCCGTATTCTAACGGTCTGGTGCCCTGCAGCGCACAAGTCTCGCATCAACCAAGGTTCCGGCACCTTCGACGAGTCCCGGAGCTTACCCTCTCAGTGGCGGCGGCCAGAACGAACGGATCCTGCAGGTCTTCGAATATGAACAGGACCTCAAGGCCAGGGAAGCAGGCGGGGTGATGATTTGCCCCGCTGAATCATCAGGATCGGAAAAAGCAGCACGGCAATCTGCGCTTGCAGCGGGCCTTGCTCAATGCGGCCAGCTTCAATGATGCTGTGCAGGCTTTCATCGCTCATGGATGCAGGGAAGAAATGCGGCATAAGCCGGATTTGCAGCTGCATCACCTGGCCTTCGAGAAGGCAGAACCCCGGGAACGGAAAGCGCCAGAAGAAGCTCGGGATCGCTTGATCAAAGCGCAGTTCATTCAATCCGGCTGTCGCGGTGGCAATCTTCAACATCTGCCGCGTCAGTTGCAACTTATACGGCCCGTGTCCCGGATTCGGACGAGACCCGCAAATGCCGCAGCGCCGTGCCACCGCCGCCGTAATGCAGACACCAGCCATGCGCCCGGCGCAAACGCGAGCCAGTCTAAAGCGCCGGACCCTGGCTTGCCTGCTCCACTGGCCATGGCCCATCCAAGGAACACCGCCGTGGAGAAACTCCGGGCCCTTTGAATGCCATCTCAATCAACAAGCCCCGGCGGAAAATCTCCGCCAGGGCCTCGCTGCGTGCCATTTCCCGGAGTACGTCACCGTTTCCGGCGGGTCTTTCCTGTGGAGATCCGGTTCACAGTCAAATCCCGGCTGCGGACCCAGGCCGTTCTCGCGGCCGCTGCGTGTGCCAGATGGCGCCCTCGGGCGGGTTGACGATTTCCCACATATAGACCCGCTTGTCGTACCAGTTGACCATTTTCTCCTTGCCGTCTTCGAACACCACCACACAATAGCTGCCATCGGCCGGATCACAGCTGTCGCGCCCCAGCAGCGTCACGATGACCGGATCTACCAGGTGGCGGCTGACCAGCACTTGCGCCTTGACCATCTTGCCCGACAGATACAGCCCGCCGGCAAACAGCGCCGCCGCCAGCAGGATGAAACCGGGCGCTGTGAAGTTTCTGAACGGGGCCGCCCTGGCAATGCCCGGTGCAAAGGCCACAAAAACCAGCCGCCCGAAAAAACCCGCAAATGCAATAATCCCGATCAGGACAACGTTGCTGGTCAGCTGTTGCGAACCCGCGGCATCCGCCGACGGGTCAAATCCAAAATTCAAAACCTGCCTCCAATATCGTATAGCTTGAAAATGCCGTCCAGAAATCAATTCATTCGGGCAGAAAAATGTCCGCCGCCTGCCGGTTTCGTCAAACTTCTGAGATTTTTTTCAGCCGACGGCACCTTGGGCAGCCCGCCCCCGTTTTCGATGTTGCAAAGACCTTGAAAAGACGCCGCTCAACGCCGGACTGACACTGCCGCCTGCACGCCTAACGCGCCGCCCTGCGCCCGCGGCAGAGTCACCGGCAACAGCGCACCGCCTGCAAGAATCGCCGCACAAGCGGCCATCAAGATATCGCGTTTCATTGCATCCCCTCCTGAATTCGGGCTGGTTATCCTGCCGTTCCGCGTCCGCTCAGGCGCGGCTGCCAGAAAATTCCGGGGCCAGGCATATGCGGCCCGGGTTGCCGGGCTGCGTGCCTTTCGCCGGGGCGCTCAGCGCCGCTGCTATGCAGGATGCTAGTACTATTGGCCCAAACGGCGATGTCATCGGCTTAAACAGGCGTTTCATAACAGTTTCCTCAATCGTTAGGGTGTACCATTCGGTTAACCCATGAATTTTGTATGTACTGGTCAGTAAATTAACTCAAGGAAAATTTGCCGCCGCCTGTGTGCAGCAGGGTATCCAGACCGCTCACCATTGAAATTACGAAACAAAAACTTTTGCGTTTTCGCCTCAAGGGATCAAATGTATGTACAGACCGGTACACATAAGGACGAATCATGCGCCCGAACAAACGAGATGAATTGGTTCGCAAAGCCCTGGAAGTGTTCTACCGCAGCGGATTTCACGCCACGGGAATGGACACGCTGGTCAAGGAAACCGGCGTATCCAAGACCTCCATGTACAAGCATTTCCGTACCAAGGATGACCTGATCATTGCTGTCCTGCAGCTGCGGGACGCGAACTTCCGCAGCTGGCTGTATGGCCGCATGGAGGAACTGTCGGACACACCGGCGGGACAACTGATCGGTATCTTCACCGCCCTGGGGGAATGGTTCGGCAAGCCCGAATTTGCCGGCTGTATGTTTGTAAAGGCCAGCTCCGAATTTCAGGACCACGCGCATCCGGTGTACAAGCAGGCCAGCGAACACAAGCAGATGCTGCTGGACCATTTCACCGCCCTGGCCAGATCGGCAGGGGCGCCTGATCCGGCGGCACTGGCCCGGCGGCTATTGATGCTGAAGGAAGGCGCCATTGTCCTGGCTGCCATGTCGGTCACTCCCGATCCGGCAGAGGACGCGCTGCAAACCGCCCGGTTGCTGTTGCAGCCTTATCTGGAAAACAGCTGACCGCGCTTTATTTACCCAGCCGGAAAACACACCCGTCGGACAAAAACTGCGGCGGCGTCATGCACAGGCCGCGCGCCACCTGATAGGCAGCCAGGACCTTGGGCACGTAATCGCGCGTCTCGGCATAGGGCGGCACCCCCTGATGCGAGCGCACAGCCCCTTCCCCCGCGTTGTAGCCGGCCAGAACCAAAATGGGATCGCCGCCGAATTCCCCCATCAGCCAGTTGAGATACTGAATACCCCCGGCAATGTTCTGCTGCGCCTCCAGTGCATCGCTCACCCCGAAGCGTTTGGCGGTATCGGGCATCAGCTGCATCAGCCCCTGCGCCCCGGCAGAGCTGACCGCATCTGCCTTGCCGGCAGATTCAACTGCGATCACCGCCAGGACCAGGGCCGGCGACACCTCGGTGCCGACGCTTTCGGTCAGGATCTGCACTCCGCGTTCCTGCACGATATCCTGCATCAGCTGCAAACGCGGGGCTGCCAGGCCTTTGGCTCCGCTCAAGGCCTGCAGGGCGTCATCCAGACGCCCCGGCCCTGATCCCTCAAGCCCGAAGGCGACCTTGTCCCAGAACCAGCCATAACGGCCGGCCGGTTTTGCACCGCTGTCTGCGGCAATTGCCGCAGGCGCCGGCAGCTCTGCCTCAGGTTCCGGCTCAATCTGTATGGTAATGCGCTTGCCGGTGCCCGGGGCCGGCGGCTTGATGCGTTTGGCTTCGAACTGAGGGAAAGGCCGGGGCTGCACCTCCTGCGCCACTGCAGCCAGTGGCATGGCACAGGCTGCCAGCGCCAATACTGCGGTCCGGATCGACATTGCTCTGCCTGCCTGTGGTTTCAATCCGTTCCAACCTGTGAAAATTGGCGCCCGAAGGCCAGTATTCCTGCCCCAGAATCTGGCGCAACCGCCTTATTTGCCCCGGACTGGCGCTGAAATATCACGGGACACGATAAGGTAACAAAAAATTAATCGCGCAAAATCAGATGGATGCGGAACTTATTGCCGAAAAGTAAAAATTGGGCGGCTCCATGCGGATTTCAGCCCAAATCCTGCCACGCTGCACTGGCTATATGTATTCATCCAAGCCGGACAGTGGTCGAGCAGGTGAGAGAGCAGACCCTGGCGAGATGGCGGGATGACACATTCAGAGATCCTTTGGAGGGACCGAACCATGATCAAATTCATCAAAAACTTCCGCAAAGACGACTCCGGCGCCGTGACTGTTGACTGGGTTGTGCTGACCGCAGCCGTCGCCGCTCTGGGCGGTGTTGTCTACACCGCTATCGAAGACGGTGCTTCGGACCTGACCAGCAAAACCGGCTCCTACCTGAGCACCCAGGCTCCGACCTGATCTCATTTAGTGGTCTGACTTGACCGCGTTACAGGCCGCCCGTTCCCGGGCGGCCTGTTTCTATTTCAGGCTGACGTTAGCCGCGCAAAAAGCGGACTGGCATCAACCACGCAGGAAGCAAGCCAATTCAGGCCTTTCATATTTCGGTGCAAAAGCGTTAGCCTCCTGTTGCACCCCTTCCAAATCTCGCCGCCTTCCTCAGGTATTTCCAGCGGTCAGCTTAACCGTCCGGTTTCCCGGCAATAGGGCAGAAAACTCAGTATTACGCCCCATTAACGCCCTATTCATAAAGCTTAATAGACTCATCAACCGGCGGGCAGGCCAGAAGGAGAGAGCTGACCAGATCGCCCGGCGGGTCAGATACAGCATTTCAGTTTCCTTTGGAGGGACCAAACCATGATCAAATTCTTCAAAAACTTCCGCAAAGACGACTCCGGCGCCGTGACTGTTGACTGGGTTGTTCTGACCGCAGCTGTCGCCGCTCTGGGCGGCGTGGTCTACACCGCTATTGAAGACGGTGCTTCGGACCTGACCAGCAAAACCGGCTCCTATCTGAGCACCCAGGCTCCGACCTGATCACTGCCTGACTTGAGAGGCGGCAACGGGCAGTCCGGCGCCGCCTCCACCCCGGAACCGTTTTGGCAGCGAGGTTCAGACTGTGAAAAAGCTACGTTTTTATATCGCAAGCGACGACGGCGCGGTTACCGTCGACTGGGTTGTCCTGTGCGCTGCAATCGTCGGGATGGCCGCAATGATTGCAGCGGCAATGGAAGATGGCGCCCTGGGCGCGGCGCAAGCAATTGCCGCCTACATGTCCAACTGGTCGTTCAGCTGAATCCGGCAGAAGCCCAGAGCTCCAGTCACAGTTTGAACAATCCAGCAGCCGGCTCCGCCCCGCGGGGCGCCGGTCGAAATGTATGAGAGGTATCGCAATGCGTGCAGTTTTCGGACTTGTGCTGATCGTCGGGGTGGCCCTCGCAGGCGGCGCCGTCATGATGGCCAAAAACTATATCTCGGCCTATCAGAATGAACTGGCCAACGAACGCGCAGCCCGTGCCGAGGCGGTGCCGATGGTGGATGTTTTCGTTGCCACCAAACCCTTGAAATACGGCGAGCGGCTGTCCCAAGAAGCCGTGCGTGCCGTGCGCTGGCCGCAGAACGCCATCCCCGAGGGCGCCTTTACAACCCTGGAGGCGCTGTTTCCGCCGCATGCCGGTGATCAGCTGAGGGTGGTTCTGCGCGCCATGGAAGCGGATGAAGCCATCATGGCCGTCAAGGTTACCGCGCCGGGCAAAGACGCCGGCATCACCTCCCGGCTGCAGCGCGGCATGCGCGCCTTTGCAATCAAGGTCGATGTCTCATCCGGCGTTTCGGGCTTCCTGCGGCCTGGCGACAAGGTGGACGTCTACTGGACCGGCATGATGCCCGGCTCGGCCGGTGCCCGCGGTGAAGTCACCCGTCTGATCCAAACCAATGTGGAACTGGTGGCCGTGGACCAAAGTGCCGGCGGCGACATCAACGAAGCCATCATTGCCCGCACCGTCACCGTTGCCGCCCACCCCAAGCAGGTCGCCGCGCTGGCACAGGCGCAATCCACCGGGCGGCTGTCGCTGGCCCTGGTCGGCGCCGGCGATGACACAATCGCCTCGGTTGTCGAAGTGGACCAGCGCTCCTTGCTGGGCCTGGGGGCCCTGGAAGCGCCGCAGGAAGTGGAAAAGGAAAAAGTCTGCACCATCCGCACCCGCCGCGGAGCAGAGGTTGTGGAGATTCCGATCCCCTGCACCAACTAGAAATTTCATTTTAGCGCCGACCTTTACAGGCTCAGCCGTCCTTTTTCAGCAAAGGGCGGCTGTTTTGCCTGTTGCGCAGGCCCCACAATGGCCTCCGGTCAGGAACACCCCCGAAGCCATTGATTCTTGCAATAATTCGGGATCTGCACCACAGTGCCCGAAAGAGCGGGCAAAAAGACCCGTATTTTGAGGCGTGATCGGAAAGGCAGGTCACATGGCAATTGGACGGTTCGTAGCGGCGGCCCTGCTGGGTCTATCGCTGATTGGTATGCCGCAGGCAGACGGAGCATCAGCGCAATCATTGCGGGTGGTGAAAAAAGGCACGGCATCCAGGCTGGACGTGCCGATGAACCGCGCCGTGGTGGTGGAAAGCGAAATCCCTTTTGCTGAGCTCAGCATTGCCAACCCCAGCATTGCAGACATCTCCTCCCTGTCCGACCGCACGATCTATGTGCTGGGCAAATCGCCCGGCCTGACCACGCTGACGCTGCTGGACGGCTCCGGCCGGCTGATCACCAATGTCGATGTGCGGGTGGCCGCGGATGTGACCGAATTCAAGGAACGCCTGCGCCAGATCCTGCCCAATGAAAAAATCGAAGTCCGCACCGCCAATGACGGCATCGTGCTGTCCGGCACCGTGTCCAGCGCAGTGCGGCTGCAGCGGGCGCTGGACCTGGCTGAACGCTATGCGCCGGAACGGGTCAGCAATCTGATGTCGGTCGGCGGCGTGCAGCAGGTGATGCTCAAAGTCCGCTTTGCCGAAATGCAGCGCTCGGTCTCCAAATCCCTGAGCGCTTCGCTGGGCTTCAACGGCGGCACCGGCAGCGGCCGCACCGGCGGCGTCAACACGCTCAACACATCCGGCGCGCTGGCCAACTCTCTGGCTGGCAACATCCCGGCTGCCAACGCCAACACCGGCGCCTTCCTGTTCGGCTTCAACGCAGGCTCTGTCCAGGTCAGCCTGCTGCTGGAAGCGCTGGAGCAAAAGGGCGTTGTCCGCACCCTCGCCGAACCCAACCTGTCCGCTTTGTCAGGGCAGGAGGCGAAATTCCTGGCCGGCGGTGAGTACCCGGTTCCGATTGCCCAGGAAGACGGTGTCATCACGGTTGATTTCAAACCATTCGGCATCGAACTGAACTTCATTCCCCGGGTGATCGACGGCGATCTCATCAATCTGGAACTGAACGCGGCGGTCTCGTCCATCGACCCGTCCAATTCGCTTGAACTCAGCGGCCTGACCATCGACGCCTTCTCCCGGCGCGAGACCTCCACCACTGTGGAAATGCGCGACGGCGAGAGCTTTGCCATTGCCGGTCTGATCCGCGACGAGTTCCTCGACAATTCCTCGCAGCTGCCCTGGCTGGGCGATGTGCCGGTGCTGGGGGCGCTGTTCCGCAGCGCCGACTACCAGCGCGAACAGACCGAGCTGGTGATTATCGTCAGCGCCCATCTGGTCACCCCGACCCGCGGCGAGGCGCTGACCCTGCCGACCGACCGGGTGGCGCCGCCGAGCGAAAAGGACCTGTTCCTGTTCGGGCGCACCTCCCGCAGCAAAAACGGCCCGGCTGCCGAAGTGGCCAAACAGGATTTCAATGGCTCTTACGGCTACGTGCTGGACTGATAGGGAGTGGCACAAATGATCAGAACCGCTGCAATTTTCGGCATTCTTCTGGCCGCGGCCGCCTGTGAACGGGAAGCCGGCCGTGAGTTGAACCGTGCGGGGGACTTTGGCGAGTCGACCCTCAGCAATGCAGCGGTGATGAGCGGCGAACGCAGTTTCGCCATTCAATTGGCCAGCCGGTTCGCCAAGGAAGTGCCCACCACCATCAACTTCGACTTTGACAGCGCCCGGCTGGATCAGACAGCACGGTCGGTCCTGGACCGCCAGGCAGTCTGGATCCGGCAATTCCCCGAAGTGCGCTTCCGCGTCTTCGGCCACACCGACGCGGTCGGCAGCAATGCCTATAACAAATCCCTTGGCCTGCGCCGGGCCCGCGCGGCTGTGACCTATCTGGTGTCCCGCGGCATCAGCCGCAGCCGGCTGGAAGCAGTGGTCTCCTATGGTGAAACCCAGCCGCTGATCCCGACGCCGGAGCGCGAACGCCGCAACCGCCGGACGGTGACCGAGGTCAGCGGTTTCCTCAAGCGCCACCCGACGGTGCTGGACGGGAAATACGCCCAGATCATCTATCGCGAATATCTGGAAAGCGCGGTTCCGGGCACCACCCTGACCGCACAGCAGTCGCTGGAGCGCACGCTGCAGTAGCCAGATTCCGCGATCCGTTGATTACGAAGTAGTAACAATTCCCCAGATTTGGGGATTTTTGGCCCCAATATCGCCTAGATTGCCACCGACATTGTTTCCAAGAGGCGGACTGTGCCCAAAGCCCGGTCTGCCCATGTGAACAAGGATGATGGCGATGAGCAGCGGAATGCCGCAAACAGAGATACCTGCGATTGTTGCCTGCACGATCAGCCGCGACGTGCAGAATTTCGACCTCCTTATCGAAGACATGGAAGCCGCCCTGGGAGAGGCCTGGGGCGATCTGGGCTTTACCGAGGCGCTGGCTTTCTTCGGCCAGACCGAGGCAGAGCCGCTGCAGTTTGTGGCGCTGGCGATCGACAGCGCCGATGAGGGCGATCTGCCGCTGATGGGCGAAATCATCAGCCAGGCCAAAGTGCGCGGCATCAAGGTGATCCTGATCGCCGAGGACGTGACCCCGGCAGTATTGCACACGCTGCTGCGCCAGGGCGCGGACGAATTTGTTCCCTACCCGCTGCCTGAACAGGAATTGCAGGCTGCCATCGATCGGCTGCAGGCGCCGGAACCGCAAGTTGCGCAGAATCCGCACCAGCTTCAGTCCGGCAGCCAGCGCGAAGGCGCAGTGATTGTCTGCCACGGATTGGCCGGCGGCACCGGATCGACCACCATGGCTGTCAACCTGGCCTGGGAGCTTGCCGCGCTCAGCGAACATGACGAGCCCACCGTGTGCCTGCTGGATCTGGATCTGCAGCACGGTTCGGTCTCGACCTATCTGGACCTGCCCCGCCGCGAGGTGGTGATGGAAATGCTCGGCGAAACCGACAGCATGGACGAAGACCTGTTCGGCCAGGCGCTGCTGCCGTTCCAGGAAAAACTGCAGGTTCTGACAGCACCGTCCGAGCTGGTGCCGCTGGATCTGCTGTCGCCCGAGGATATCACACGGGTGATCGAGATGGCGCGCAGCCACTTCGACTTTGTTGTCGTCGACATGCCCCATACGCTGGTGCAATGGTCCGAAACCGTGCTGCACATGGCGCATGTCTACTTTGCGATGATCGAACTGGACATGCGCTCGGCCCAGAATGCGCTGCGCATGAAGCGGGCGCTGCAGTCCGAGGATCTGCCGTTCGAGAAACTGCGCTTTGCATTGAACCGGGCACCGAAGTTCACCGATCTTGCCGGTAAAAGCCGGGTCAAACGGATGGCCGAATCCCTAAGCATCTCCATCGACCTGCAGCTGCCCGATGGCGGCAAGCAGGTTCTGCAGAGCTGCGACCACGGGCTGCCGCTGGCCGTTTCGGCAGCAAAGAATCCCTTGCGCAAAGAAATTGCCAAGCTTGCAGCCTCGCTGCACGCATTGGGCCGTAGTGAAGCCGAAGCCGCCTGAGCGGCTGAACCTGGGGTGAGTTGATGTTTTCCAAGTACAAAAAGCAGTCGGCCAAACCTGCCGCGCCTGCGCCCGCGCCGGATGCGGCGGCAGCCACTGCCGCGCCTGCTGTCAGTCTGCGGCGGCCGGTCCAGCGCAAAGCAGCCGAAGCGCAGCCGATGGACAAGGAGCGCAAGCGCAAGGAGCGTTTGGGCGAAATCAAGATTCAGCTGCACCGGGAGCTTCTGGAAAACCTGAACCTGGCCGCGCTGGAACGCGCAGGCGAGGCGGAACTGCGGTCTGAGATCGCGACCATCGCGACCGAGATTCTGGCCGAAAAAAGCATCGTCCTGAACCGCGAAGACCGCCAGCAGCTGAACAAGGAGCTGTATGACGAGGTCACCGGCCTTGGCCCCCTCGAGGCGCTGCTGCAGGACGACACGGTCAGCGATATCCTGGTCAACGGGCCGCAGCAGATTTTTGTCGAACGCGACGGCAAGCTGCAGATCAGCGACATTACCTTCAAGGATGAGAAGCATCTGATGCGGATCATCGACAAGATCGTCTCGGCTGTGGGCCGCCGGGTTGATGAATCCAACCCATATGTGGACGCCCGCCTCGCCGACGGCTCGCGTTTCAACGCCATGGTCCCGCCGGTTGCGGTGGATGGCTCGCTGGTATCGATCCGGAAGTTCAAGAAGGACAAGCTGGGGATCGACGATCTGGTGAATTTCGGCGCCTTCACCGAAGAAATGGCCGCCTATCTGCAGGCCGCCGTGTCAACCCGGCTGAATATTATCGTCTCGGGCGGTACCGGTTCGGGTAAAACCACCACGCTGAATGCGCTGTCCAGCTTCATCGACAATGCCGAACGGATTCTGACGATCGAAGATACCGCGGAACTGCAGCTGCAGCAGACCCATGTGGGCCGGATGGAAAGCCGCCCGCCCAACGTCGAGGGAAAGGGCGAGGTCTCGCCCCGCGACTGTCTGAAAAACGCCCTGCGGATGCGCCCCGACCGCATTATCGTCGGCGAGACCCGCGGCGAGGAAGTCATCGACATGCTGCAGGCCATGAATACCGGCCACGACGGCTCGATGACCACGATCCACGCCAACTCTGCCCGTGACGGGATTTCGCGTCTGGAAAACATGATCGCCATGGCCGGCATCGAAATGCCGATCAAGGCCGTGCGCAGCCAGATCGCCTCGGCGGTGAACCTGATCGTGCAGGCCTCGCGCCTGCAGGACGGCTCGCGCCGGATGACCTCGATCACCGAGATCACCGGGATGGAGGGCGACGTGATCTCGATGCAGGAAATCTTCCGTTTCCAGCGGGTCGGGCTGACCCCGGACAACAAGATCATCGGCCATTTCACCGCCACCGGCGTGCGCAGCCACTACTCTGAGCGCTTCCGCTTGTGGGGGTTCGATCTGCCGCCATCGATCTATGAACCCAACGTGATGGAGGCACGCTGATGCAACTGAGTGCCGAACCGCTTATCTATGGCTTGATCTTCTTCGGGGTTCTGGCCCTGGTCGAAGGTCTGTATCTTTTAACCTTCGGAAAATCGATCAGCCTCAACAGCAAGGTGACCCGCCGGCTGGAGATGATGGAGAAGGGCGGCAACCGTGAACAGGTTCTGGACCAGCTGCGCAAGGAGCTGGGCCAGCATGCCAAATCGCAATCGATCCCGCTCTATTCGCTGCTGTCGGAACGTGCGCAGAAAGCGGCGATTGCCTTTTCACCCAAGCAGCTGATCCTGATTATGGCCGCCTTGGCCGCCATTGCCTTTACCGGCCTCAGCATCGGCACTTCGGCCCCCCTGCCCGTCCGGATCCTGGGGTCCGTCATCATCGGCGTCGGTGCGGTGTTCTTCTGGGTCAACAAGAAAGCTGCGAAGCGGATGGCCATGATCGAAGAGCAGCTGCCGGATGCGGTGGAGCTGATGGTGCGCAGCTTGCGCGTCGGCCATCCCTTCACCTCAGCCGTGCAGATCGTCGCCAATGAGGTCGAGGACCCGCTGGCGACCGAGTTCGGCATCATCTCCGATGAATGCGCCTATGGCCGCGATGTGGGTGAATCGCTCAAGGAAATGGCCGAACGGCTGGACATGCAGGATATGCGCTTTCTGGCCGTTGCCGTCACCATCCAGCAGCAATCGGGCGGCAACCTGGCCGAAGTTCTGGCAGGTCTGGCCAAGGTGATCCGCGCCCGGTTCCGCCTGTTCCGCAGGGTCAAGGCCATCACCGCCGAGGCCCAGTGGTCGGGTAAGTTCCTGTCGGGTTTCCCGCTGTTCTGCCTGATCGGTATCCTGGTCAAGGATCCCAACTACTATGACGGCGTGCTGGACCATCCCTGGTTCATCCCCGCCTGTTTCGCGGTGGGTGCCATGCTGACAGCCAACCTGATCGTCATGCGCGTTTTAACCAACATCAAAGTATAAGGAGGGGGCCGTGGAATTTCTGACCGGAATAAACGATTACCTGACATCGCAATTCGGCGAGTTCGGCCCGCTCCTGGCGCTTGGCATTGCCGGGCTGTTCATGATCTTGCTGGCAGTTCCGCTGCTGCTGAACCAGCCCGAGGATCCGCTGAAGAAGCTGCAAAAGAACATCGCGCCCGAAACCCGGAACAAACCGCAAAAGCAGCGGCTGCGCCAGGCTGACCGCAACGAGCAGCTGCAGAAATTCGCAGGTTTCCTGGAACCGCAGAACGAAGACGAACTGTCTGCGATGGAACTGAAGCTGCGCCAAGCCGGGTATCACTCCAAGGACTCGGTGCGCCTGTTTCATTTCCTGCAGTTCGCTTTCGGCATTCTGGGCCTGCTGGCCGGGCTGTTTTTTGTTTATGTGCTGAAGGCCGATATCGACTATGACAGCCAGCAGATGGCGCTCCGCATCATCGGCCCCGGTGCGGCCGGCTACATGCTGCCGAAATACTGGATCACCCGCCGGATTGAAGAGCGCAAGCAGAAGATCACCGAAGGGTTCCCGGACGCGCTGGACATGATGCTGGTCTGCGTCGAGGCCGGCCAGTCGCTGGACCAGGCCATCGTGCGCGTCGCCTCGGAACTGCACGCCTCCTACCCCGACCTGGCCGGAGAATTCGAGGTGGTCGCCCAGGAAATGAAGGCGGGCAAGGAAAAGGACAAGGTCCTGCGGGACATGGGCACCCGCTGCGGGGTGCAGGATATTTCCTCCTTTGTGACCGTGATGATCCAGTCCGCCAGCTTCGGCACCTCGATTGCGGACGCCCTGCGGGTCTATGCCGGGGAAATGCGCGACAAGCGTGTGATGCGCGCGGAAGAGGCCGCAAACAAGTTGCCCGTGAAGATGACCCTTGCCACAATGGGCCTGACAGTCCCGCCGCTGCTGATCATTCTGGTCGGCCCGTCGGTGCAGGGCATCATGAACATGGGCAACTGAGGCAACCGAACATGAACTCACCAGGACGGGCCGGGCCGGGCCGTCTCCGCCGTGCTTTTGCCGCCGCCAGCGTTGTTGCGCTGGCGGCGGCTTGCGCGCCGGGCGGGCTGAAGCAGGATAAGGGCAGCCCTTGGGCGCCAGGCGGCAATCACCGCCAGCAGGCTGAGGACGGCCTGGTGGTCGGCCACCGGCTGATGGCCGCCGGCGAGCATGAACTGGCGCTGGACGCCTTCACCCGCGCCGCGCTGGACCACGGGCTGACGGCCGAGGTTATGTCCGGCATGGGCAGTGCCAAACTGGGCCTCAGGCGGCTGGGCCAGGCGGAGGAGCTGCTGCGCCAGGCGGTGGAAGCGGATGACTCCTGGCCTGAACCGATGAACAACCTGGGTGTTGCGCTGATGGAGCGCGGCAAAACCGCCGAAGCGGTGCAGGTGTTCCAGCGCGCTTATGCGCTTGACAATGGCGAAAGTGACGCAATCCGCGATAATTTACGCCTTGCTCTCGCAAAGCTTGAAAATCCCGCGCATACTGACTCTCAAAAACAAGATTATAAATTGGTGCGGCAGGGCGGCGGCAGCTACCTGATTCGCCAAGCACCATGACAGAGGCAGAGCAGTATAAAGGACGCACAAATGCGCCAGCAGATTTTTCTATCCGCTTCTCTGGCAGGGGCGCTTGTCCTGTCGGCCTGCGCGGAGAAAGCCGATGAAACCGTGGAACGGGCGTTTCAGGAAGTGAATGTCATCGATGAGAGCAATCTCAACGATGTGATGCTGACCGTGGCCGACCCGAACGAGGCGGTTGCCCATTTCCAGCGGACCTTGAAAGGCAGCCCGGACCGGATTGAACTGCAGCGAGGACTGGCGCACTCCCTGATCCGTGCCAAGCGCACCACCGAAGGCACCGCCGCCTGGAAGAAAGTGGTGTCCATGAAAGGCGCCACCAGCGCGGACCATGTGCAGCTGGCAGGCGCATTCGTGCGCAGCGGTGAATGGGACGCGGCCAAAGCAGAACTGGATCAGGTCCCCCCCACCCATGAAACCTACGAGCGCTACCGGCTGGAGGCCGTAGTCGCCGATGCCGGCAAGGACTGGAAGCGCGCCGACAGCTTTTATGAAATTGCCACCGGGCTGACGACCAAACCCGCCAAGGTCATGAACAATTGGGGCTACTCCAAGCTGACCCGCGGCGATTTCGCCGGCGCCGAGCGGCTGTTCGGCGAAGCGATCCGCCAGAATCACGGCCTGTTCACGGCCAAAAACAACCTGGTACTGGCCCGCGGCGCGCAACGCAATTACACCCTGCCGGTGATCCCGATGGATCAGACCGAACGCGCACTGCTGCTGCACACGCTGGCGCTGTCGGCTGTGAAGCAGGGCGACGTCAAGGTTGGCGAGAACCTGCTGCGCGAAGCAATTGACACCCACCCGCAGCATTTCGAGGAAGCGTCGCGCTCGCTGTCGGCGCTGGAGAACGGCTGATCCATGCAGTTCCCGGCTCATGCTGCCCTGTGGTTCCTGCCTTTTGTACTGCCGCTGTGCTACACAGTGGCGCTGACGGATCTGCGTGGCATGCGCATTCCCAATTGGGCGGTAGATGTGCTGGCGCTGACCTATGCAGCCGTCGGCGCGGCTGTCATGCCCAGCTGGGCGGATTACGGCTGGCACCTGCTGCACCTGCCGGTCGGCATCGGCCTGGGCTACTTGTTCTACGCTGCCGGTGCTGTGGGCGCGGGCGACGCCAAATTTGCGGGCGCCGCGGCCCCCTACTTTGCGCTTGGCGACCTGCGGCTTTTGATGATCATCTTTGCCGCCACCCTGCTGGCGGGGTTCACCGCCCACCGGATCGCCAAATACACCCCCCTGCGCCAGCTGGCGCCGCAATGGCAAAGCTGGGACACCGGCAAAAGCTTCCCGATGGGCCTGTGCCTTGGCGGCACCCTGGCCCTTTACCTGGTGCTGGCGGCGCTGTTCGGCAGCTGACGGCCTCCGCCGGGCAAAACTGCACTGGAAATCCGCCGCCTCCGCGGAATTGCTGCAGCTCTGCCCCGCTGTTGCCACAGTCCTGAATAGTCTGTTTCCTTGAACGCCCCCGCCGCCGGGGCACGGATCCGATCTCAGGGACAGGCATCGCCATGAACATGCAGAACCTCACCGTAATGGCCCCGCCCGCCCCCAAGGGGCTGGCGCAGATGCAGCTGCCGCTGGTGATGATGCGGGACATCCTGCTGAAGACCATCTTCCGCAAGAACGTGGAGACCGTCACGGAAATCGCCGAGGCAGTCTGCCTGCCCGCCGCCGTCACCCAGGAACTGGTGGATATCGCCCGCGAGCAAAAGCTGCTGGAGGCCACCGGCACGCTCAACGCCAACAGCGGCAACGAGATGGGCTACCAGCTGACAGATGCTGGAAAATCGCGGGCGCTGGATGCGCTCAGCCAATCGGAATACTTCGGCGCCATGCCGGTGCCGCTGGATGTCTACCGCGAGCAGGTGAAACGCCAGTCGATCCGCAACATCCAAGTGTCCCGCGACCAGCTGACCAATGCGATGGGGCATCTGATCCTGCCCAGCAGCCTGCTGGACCACCTTGGCCCGGCCGTCAGCGCGGGCCGCTCGATCCTGATGTACGGCCCGCCGGGCAACGGCAAGTCTTCCATCTCCAACGGTATCCGCGATGCGCTGGGGGACCACGTCTATGTGCCGCGCGCCATTGAATACTCGGGCCAGGTGATCACGGTCTATGACCCGATCGTCCACACCGAAGTCGCGCAGGAGCCGGAAGACCCCAACGCGTTGCGCCGCCGCCGCCGGTTCGACGAACGCTACGTCATGTGCCAGCGCCCCACCGTGATCACCGGGGGCGAACTGTCGCTGGACATGCTGGATCTGGTCTATAACCCCACGGCGCGCACCTATCAGGCGCCGCTGCAGCTGAAATCTACCGGCGGCATTTTCATCGTCGACGACCTTGGCCGCCAGGCGGAACCGCCGCAGTCGCTGGTCAACCGCTGGATTGTGCCGCTGGAGGAAAGCAAGGACATCCTGGCCCTGCAGTCGGGCGAGAAATTCGAAGTGCCCTTTGACACGCTGGTGATCTTCTCCACCAACTTCCACCCGAACGAGATTTTCGACCAGGCCGCCCTGCGCCGGATCTTCTTCAAGATCAAGATCGACGGCCCGGACCAGGAAAACTACCTCAAGATCTTTGCCATGGTGGCCCGCAAGAAAAGCATGCCGCTGGACGAAACCGCACTGGTGCATCTGCTGAAGAAGAAATACCCGACGATCGGCAACGTCTATGCGAACTACCAGCCGGTTTTCCTGATCGACCAGATCATTGCGATCTGCGAATTTGAGGGCATCCCCTATCAGATGTCCCCCGAGCTGATCGACCGCGCCTGGGCCAACATGTTCGTCATGGACGAGGAGATCGTGAAGTAACTCCGCCGGGAAACAGGCGGCAGCATGAGTTTTCGAAAACTCTTGCCAAAACTTTTCGAAAAGTGTTGGGCCTTCCCCTAAAAGGAAGGGATGAGCAAACTTCCCGAGGTCATTCAAGACTGGTTTACCGCCCGCGGCTGGTCGATCCACCCGCATCAGCACACCATGCTGGAGCGAGCGGCGGAATCTTGCACCCTGCTGATCGCCCCCACCGGCGGCGGCAAGACCATGGCCGGCTTTCTGCCCACGCTCGCCGATCTTGCGGAAAACCCTCACGACGGGCTGCACACTCTCTATATCTCACCGCTCAAGGCCCTTGCAGCGGACATCAAGCGCAACCTGCGCACCCCGGTCGAGGATATGGCCCTGCCCATCCGCATCGACGACCGCACCGGCGACACGCCGTCTTCCCGCAAAAGGCGCCAGCGCGCCGATCCGCCGCATATTCTGCTGACCACACCGGAAAGCCTGGCTCTGCTGATCTCCTACGAGGATGCAGCCCGCAACTTCAACGGCCTGAAGCGGGTGGTGGTGGACGAAATCCACGCGCTGGCCGAAAGCAAACGCGGCGACCAGCTGATGCTGGCACTGGCCCGGCTGCAAACGCTCTGCCCTGATCTGCGCCGGGTGGGCCTGTCGGCCACCGTGGACGACCCGCAGGCCATTGCCGGCTATCTCGCCCGCCACCCGGACCCCTGCGGGATCGTGCTGGCCGATCCCGGCCCGCCCCCCGACATCCGCATGCTGGACACCGAACAGGCGCCGCCCTGGGCCGGCGGCGGCGCGGCCTACGCCATCCCGGCGGTGATGGAGCAGATCAAGGCGCATAAAACCACACTGATCTTCCACAACACCCGCGCCCAGGCCGAGATCTTCTTTCACAACCTCTGGCTCGCCAACGACGGCGCCCTGCCGATCGGCATCCACCACGGTTCGCTCGACCGGGTCCAGCGCGAACGGGTCGAGGCCGCCATGGTCCGCGGCGAACTGCGTGCCATCGTCTGCACCGGCTCCCTGGACCTCGGCATCGACTGGGGCGATGTGGATCTGGTGATCCAGATCGGCGCGCCGAAAAACGTCAAACGGCTGGTGCAGCGCATCGGCCGCGCCAACCACCGCTACAACGCGCCGTCCAAGGCGTTGCTGGTGCCTGCGAACCGTTTTGAGGTGGTTGAGTGCCGCGCCGCGCTCGAAGCGGTACGCGCGGGTGATCTGGACGGCGGGCCCCGCGGCCCCGGCCCGCGCGACGTGCTCTGCCAGCACATCCTGATCGCCGCCTGTGCCGGCCCCTTCGACGCCGGCGCGCTTTATGCCGAAATGACCCGGGCCGGTGCCTATGCCGCCCTCTCCCGCGCCGGGTTCGATGCGTGCCTGGACTTCTGTGCCACCGGCGGCTACGCGCTGAAGGCTTACGATCAGTGGCAGCGCTTGCTGCAGCGCCCGGACGGCAAATGGCAGCTGCGCGACCCGCGCGCCGCCGCCCGCATCCGCATGAACCTGGGCACCATCCAGGACACCGGCTTGGTCAAGGTCCGCCTCAAGCGCAGCCGCGGCGGCAAACCGCTGGGCGAGATCGAGGAGGCCTTTGCCGCCACCCTCACCCCCGGCGACACCTTCCTGATCGGCGGCCAGACCGTGCGATACGAGGGCCTGCGCGAAATGACTGTCGAGGTCACCCGCACCCCCGGCAGAAAGCCGAAGATCGCGGTGTTCTCCGGCACCAAATTCGCCACCTCCACCCAGCTCAGCGCGCGCATCCTGAAGATATTCAAACAGGACAGCTGGCCCAACCTGCCCCGCCACACCGCCGAATGGCTGGAGCTGCAGCGCGCGGTTTCCGAACTCCCCCGCGCAGGGTCTCTGCTGATCGAAAGCTTCCCCCGCGACGGGCGCGAGCAAGCCTGCATTTACGGCTTTGCAGGCCGCAACGCGCAGCAGACGCTGGGGCTGCTTCTGACCAAGCGGATGGAGGAGCTTGGCCTCGATCCGCTTGGCTTTGTCGCCACCGACTACGCCACCCTGATCTGGGGACTGGAACCCCTGACCGACCCGGCCCCGCTGTTCGATGTCACTGCCCTGCGCGAGGGGCTGGACGGCTGGCTGGCCGGCAACGCGGTGATGAAACGCGCCTTCCGCGGCGCCGCAACCATCGCCGGGCTGATCGAACGCAACACACCCGGGCAGCGCAAGAACGGGCGCCAGGCGGCGTTCTCCTCTGACATCCTCTATGACACCCTCAGAAAGTACGATCCGGACCATCTGCTGATCGGCATCACCCGCGAGGAAGCCTTGCGCGGGCTGGTGGACTTTGGCCGCATTGAGGAGATGCTGGCGCGGATAAAAGGCCGGATCACCCTGCGGCGGCTGCAACGGATCTCTCCGCTCGCCGCGCCGCTGTTGCTGGAGGTTGGCAAGATTCCGGTCAAAGGCGCAGCAGAGGAAAAGCTGCTGCAACGCGAGGCCGAAGCGCTGATGCGGCAATCCGGGCTGGACCGGCTGGGTCAATAACACTTGCCTGTTCCGTCCGCACGGCTAAGACCGCAGTATGACCGGATTTGATTTCATCCTCGCCGGCGCCCGCCTCACCGCGCTCGGCTCCGGCGCGCTCTGGTGGGCGGAGCACCGCCTGCTCTGCGTCTCCGACCTGCATCTGGGCAAATCCGAACGCCACGCGCGGCGCGGCGGCAGTGCCCTGCCTCCTTACGAAGGGCGCGATACGCTCACCCGCCTTGATAAACTGGTTGCAGACCTCAATCCGGCAACCGTGGTCTGCCTCGGCGACAGCTTCGACGATAACGCCGCCGCGGCGGCATTGCCGGAAGCCGACAGGAACCAATTCCAGGACCTGATGCGACACCGCCGCTGGATCTGGATCGAGGGAAACCACGACCCCGCCCCTACCGGGCTTGGGGGGGAGCATCACGCAACCCTCCCGCTGGGCCCGCTGACCTTCCGCCACATTGCCGCGCCGTCAGCGGATGCCGAAGTGTCCGGCCACTACCATCCTAAAGCCCGGGTCCGCAGCCAGTCCCGCCCGGCCTTTCTGCTGGACGCTTCCCGTCTGATCCTGCCGGCCTTCGGCACCTATACCGGCGGTCTGCGCAGCACCGATCCGGCCCTCACGTCACTGATGGCGCCGAACGCCCTGGCCATTCTGACCGGCCCGCGAGCCCTGCCGGTACCGATGCCCCGCTAAGTGGCGCAGCGTCATGGCCCTGTGATGGCCCCGCCTGTTCTATGCATGGCCGCAGCAAAAGAAGGACCTTCGAAATGACCGACCGCATCCGCAGCAGTTTCGCCCGGCAAAGCATGATGCAGACCTTCGGTGCCGAAATCGACAGCATCTCGCCCGGCGAAGTGGTGATCAGCGCCCCGATCCTGCCCGGCAGCCGCCAGCAGCATGGCGTGGCCCATGCGGCGCTGAGCTTTGCTCTCGGCGACACGGCCGCAGGCTATGCCGCGCTGACTATGATGCCCGAGGACTGCGAGGTGATGACGGCGGAGATGAAGATCAACCTGCTGGCTCCCGGTGCCGGAGACCGCCTGCGCGCTACCGGAAGGGTCATCAAACCAGGACGCCGTCTGGTCATCGTCACGGCGGAGGTCCACGCCGTTTCAGCAGACGAGGAGAAGCTGACCGCCCTCCTGCAAGGCACGATGGTGCCGGTGACGGCCTAAGGTCTGCCAGCTCCCCTCTTTCCCAAAAATACACCCGCCGGAGGCGTCCGGCGGGAGCAAATCTGTCAGGCGTTCAGCGGTCTGCGCCGGGTCAGGCGGTCAGGCCTTCGGGTTCCTTGAGGCCGTGGGCGCGGCAGGCCGCGGTGACGGTGTTGGCAAGCAGGCAGGCGATGGTCATCGGGCCGACGCCGCCCGGCACCGGGGTGATGGCGCCCGCGCGCTCGGCAGCGGAGGCAAAATCAACGTCGCCGACCAGCTTGGTCTTGCCGTCGCGCTCGATGCGGTTGATGCCGACGTCGATCACGGTCGCACCCTCCTTGATCCAGTCGCCCGGCACCATTTCCGGACGGCCGACGGCCGCCACCACGATGTCGGCGCGGCGCACCACATCGGGCAGATCCTTGGTGCGCGAATGCGCGATGGTCACGGTGCAGCTGTCGCCCAGGAGCAGCTGCGCCATCGGCTTGCCGACGATGTTGGAGCGGCCGATCACAACCGCGTCCATGCCCGACAGCGAACCATGGTGGTCGCGCAGCATCATCAGGCAGCCCAGCGGCGTGCAGGGCACCATCGATTTCTGGCCGGTGCCCAGCAGGCCGACGTTGGAGATGTGGAAGCCGTCCACGTCCTTCTCCGGCGCGATCGAATTGATCACCAGATCCTCGTTCATGTGCTTCGGCAGCGGCAGCTGCACCAGGATGCCGTGGATCGAGGGATCGTTGTTCAGCTGCTCGACCACCGCCAGCAGATCCGCCTCGGAAGTATCCGCATCCAGCTTGTGCTCGACCGAGTTCATGCCGACCTCGACGGTCTGCTTGCCCTTGGAGCGCACATAGACCTGGGAGGCCGGGTCTTCGCCGACCAGAACCACCGCCAGGCCGGGGGTGATGCCGTGTTCCTCTTTCAGCCGCGCCACATGCTCAGCCACCTGGCCGCGCACCTTGGCCGCAAAGGCCTTGCCGTCAATCAATGTTGCTGCCATTTGATCTCTTCCTCTTTGCCGCAGGCCTGAGACCTGCCTACTCTTCCCGGATCACCCGCGCCTCGCGGGCAATCGACCACTCCACCAGCTGCCGCCACAGGTGCCCGGCCAGATCGGGGTCCAGCCCCTGTTCCGCGGCCGCGGCGCGGGCATTCAGCACCACTTCCTCGACCCGTTCCGGGATCCGCGCCGGCCAGCCGTTTGCCTGCTTCAGCGCAATCGCCCGGTCGATGTATCCGGCCCGCTCGGCCAGCAGCGCGATCAGCTCCCGGTCGAGATGGTCGATCTGAAGCCGGAGGCTTGCCATATCACTGCAGGCATCTGGCGGGGTGCGTGTGCTCATGTCTTAAAACTCTCACGGCCCGGGATGGGACCCGGGCCGTGAATGTCGCATATCGCCGTTTAGAACAAGCCTTCGATCTGGCCGTCGTCATTCAGGCGGATGGTTTCCGACGCCGGTTTGCGCGGCAGGCCCGGCATCGTCATGATCTCGCCGCAGACCGCCACGATGAAGCCGGCACCGGCGCTGAGGCGCACTTCGCGCACCGGCACCGAATGGCCCACCGGCGCACCGCGCAGCGACGGGTCGGTCGAAAAGGAGTACTGGGTCTTTGCCATGCAGACCGGCAGATTGCCGTAGCCAGCCTCTTCCCATTCCTTCAGCTGGTTGCGGATCTTGTTGTCCGCCAGCACCTCGTCGGCGCGGTAGATGCGCTTGGCGATGGTGTCGATCTTGTCGAACAGGGACATCTCGTCGGGGTAGATCGGCGCAAAGTTGGCCTGGCCCGCATCGACGATTTCCACAACCTTCTCGGCCAGCGGCGCCGAGCCTTCCGAACCCAGTTCCCAGTGGCGCGACAGCACCGCCTCGACGCCATGGGTGGCGGCATAGGCTTTGACAGCCTCCACTTCGGCATCGGTGTCGGTGACGAAGTGGTTGATCGCAACCACAACAGGAACACCGAAGGATTTGATGTTCTCGATGTGGCGGCCGAGGTTGGCGCAGCCCGCGTTGACCGCGTCGACGTTCTCGTCGCCCAGGTCCGCCTTGGCAACGCCGCCGTTCATCTTCATCGCCCGCACGGTGGCCACCAGCACCACCGCGGAGGGGGCGATGCCTGCCTTGCGGCATTTGATGTTCATGAACTTCTCAGCACCCAGATCGGCGCCGAAACCGGCCTCGGTCACCACGTAGTCGGCGACTTTCAGGGCGGTCTTGGTGGCGATCACCGAGTTGCAGCCGTGGGCGATGTTGGCGAACGGGCCGCCGTGCACAAACGCCGGGTTGTTTTCCAGGGTCTGCACCAGGTTCGGCTGCATTGCGTCTTTCAGCAGCACGGTCATCGCGCCTTCGGCCTTGATGTCGCGGCAGTAGACCGGGGTCTTGTCGCGACGGTAGGCCACGATGATGTCGCCGAGGCGCTTTTCCAGGTCTTTCAGATCGTTGGCGAGGCACAGAATCGCCATCACTTCCGAGGCCACGGTGATGTCAAAGCCGGCTTCGCGCGGGAAGCCGTTGGAGACGCCGCCCAGGGACGCGGTGATCACCCGCAGGGCGCGGTCGTTCATGTCCACAACCCGGCGCCAGGCGACGCGGCGGGTGTCGATGTCGCACTCATTGCCCCAGTAGATGTGGTTGTCGATCATCGCCGACAGCAGCGAATGCGCCGAGGTGATGGCGTGGAAGTCGCCGGTGAAGTGGAGGTTCATCTCCTCCATCGGCACCACTTGCGCATAGCCGCCGCCTGCAGCGCCGCCCTTCATGCCGAAGTTCGGGCCGAGGGAGGCTTCGCGGATGCAGATCATCGCGTTCTTGCCGATCCGGTTCAGACCGTCGCCCAGGCCCACGGTGGTGGTGGTCTTGCCTTCGCCCGCCGGGGTCGGGTTGATCGCGGTCACCAGGATCAGCTTGCCGTCTTCGCGGTCCTGCACCGAGTTGATGAAGGACTGGGACACCTTTGCCTTGTCGTGGCCGTAGGGCAGCAGATCGCTGTCCGAAATCCCGATCTTCGCACCAATCTCCTGGATCGGTTTCTTCTGCGCTTCACGCGCAATCTCGATGTCACTCTTGTAGCTCATGGCAAGGTTCCCGCTGAGTTGGTATACAATCGCCGGCACAAGAATGCCGGTTTCGCGATAGACTTAGCCAATATGCGGCAAAACACGCGCGTGATTTCCGACATTATCCTGCCTTGAAGCGGCGTAGGGTCTTTCGCAGCCCCGGTCACGGTTCCTTAAAGGAAACGCTTTCCCTTAAAAGAAGAAATTCACGGCGCCCAGGCGCGCTGATCCGGCACAAAGAGAGTGAGTTCACTGCCCAGTTCCAGGCTCCCCGGCCGTTCCACCCAGGCGGTGATTCCCCGGCGGTTCTGCGCTGCCGGCTTGAAACGGGCGCCATATCCGCCGTGAGCTTTTTCAATCTCCCGCCCCGGCAGCACGCAGGGCCGGTTTTCCATATCAACGGTCAGGGTCGCCCCGCCCGGCCCTTGCAGCCGGGACCCGGGCGGCACGAAGGTAAAGTCCGGGATGCCGCGCAGGACGATTGTGGCGCCCAGATGGGCAGGGTCGACCCGCTGCATCCCCATATCCGCGGCGATCCGCGCCAGCTCCTCCTCGGACAGGACCGTCAGCTGGCGGACATTGCGGATTTCGGTGCCTTCCGGATACAAGTTGCGGACCCGCACACAGGAGGCGCGGGTTTCCCCTTCGTGGCGTTCGCCGGCAATGCCGGAAAACCCCAGCTGCAACCGGTCAGCCGGTTCAGCCCGCAGACCATGGCCCGCAGGCACCATGCCCAGCCAGGTGATTTCGCCTTTGAAGCCGCTGTCCCGCAATACCGGCATTGCCTGTTTCTCCTGCTGAAGATGATCAATCCCCGCGGACGCTACACGCTTGGCCAGCGGCTGCCAGCGGGAAATCGTCGGCAGACCCCGGGTTTCGGGGGACGGGACCGGCGCAGCGCGCAAAAGGACCGGAGCGCCAATGCGATCCGATCCGGGCGGGGGCCGCGCAGGCAGCAAAGCTGGCTGCGCGGCCCCCGCCGCCCTGCCAAAATAAAACGTCCCGGAAACCGCTGCTGGTTTCCGGGACGTTTCAATCTCAATTTCGGATCCTTACGCCGTCGGCTCGGGCTCCATGCCGCCTTCCGGCGGCGTTTTTTTCGGCTTGGCCTTGGGAATTGCGGTGACCGAGGCATTGCCCTCGTCCTCTCCGCCGTCCTCGTCATCGCCCGCCTGCGGCGGCTCGCCGTTCATGACGCGCTTGATCTCCTCACCGGTCAGCGTCTCGTACTCCAGCAGCCCCTCCGCCAGGCGTTCCCATTCCTCTTTATGGCCGCTGAGGATCTGGAATGCGCGGTCATAGCCTTCCTTGATGAAGCGCTTCACCTCCTCCTCGATCATCTCCTTGGTATGGGCAGAGACCGAGAAGCCGGCGGTGTTGCCCGAGTAGCCTTCATGCGCCTCGGCATAGTCGATATTGCCGACCTTGTCGGACATGCCCCAGCGCATCACCATAGCGCGGGCCAGCTGGCTGGCCTGCTGGATATCCCCGGCCGGGCCGTTGGAGACATGGTCATCGCCATATTTGATGATTTCGGCCGCCTTGCCCGCCATGGTCATCGCCAGCTTCTGCTCGCACTCGCTCTTGTGCCAGTTCAGCCGGTCCATTTCCGGCAGCGACACCACCATCCCCAGCGCACCGCCGCGCGGGATGATCGTGGCCTTATAGACCGGGTCGCATTCCGGCAGCTTCAGGCCGACAACAGCATGGCCGGCCTCGTGGTAGGCGGTCTTTTCCTTCTGGTCCTGGGTCAGCACCATCGAGCGGCGCTCGGCCCCCATCATCACCTTGTCCTTGGCCGATTCGAAATCTTCCATGGTGACAAAACGGCGGCCGACACGTGCCGCCATCAGCGCCGCCTCGTTGACCAGGTTGGCCAGATCCGCCCCCGAGAAACCGGGGGTGCCGCGGGCGATGATGCGCAGATCCACGTCAGGACCCAGCGGCGTCTTGCGCGCATGCACACCCAGAATCTTCTCACGGCCTTTGATATCGGGGTTGCCGACGGTCACGTTGCGGTCAAAACGGCCAGGACGCAGCAGGGCCGGGTCCAGAACATCCTTGCGGTTGGTTGCCGCCAGAATGATCACGCCTTCATTGGCCTCGAAACCGTCCATCTCGACCAGCAGCTGGTTCAGCGTCTGCTCGCGTTCGTCATTGCCGCCGCCATAGCCGGCGCCGCGGTGGCGGCCAACGGCGTCGATCTCGTCGATGAAGACAATGCAGGGCGCGTTTTTCTTGGCCTGCTCGAACATGTCGCGGACGCGGGACGCGCCGACGCCGACAAACATTTCCACAAAGTCGGACCCGGAAATGGTGAAGAAAGGCACACCGGCCTCGCCTGCGATGGCGCGGGCCAGAAGCGTCTTACCGGTGCCCGGAGGACCGACCAGCAGCGCACCCTTGGGGATCTTGCCGCCCAGACGCGAGAATTTCTGCGGGTTGCGCAGGAATTCGACGATCTCTTCCAGCTCTTCCTTGGCCTCGTCGATGCCGGCCACATCGTCGAATGTCACGCGGCCGTGCTTTTCGGTCAGCATTTTTGCCTTGGACTTGCCGAATCCCATGGCGCCGCCTTTGCCGCCGCCCTGCATCCGGTTCATGAAATAGATCCAGACACCGATCAGCAGCAGGAAGGGCAGCAGCGTGACCAGAAAGGACTGAAAGCCCGACTGCTGCTGCTTTTCAGCGCGCACCGGGATGTTCTTGTCGATCAGAAGCGCTGTGACTTCGGCATCGGCCGGTTTGATGGTGACATAGTTCTGCCCATCGGTCGTGGTGTAGCGCACCTGTTCCCCGTCCAGTGTGACGGTGCTGACCTTGCCGGTCTCAACCGAGCTGACGAAGTCCGAAAAAGTGCGTTCACGGCTCTGCATCGTGCTGCCGGAACCGCTGAACAAATTGAACAGCGCCAGAATCAGCAGAAACAGAACAACCCAGAAGGCGATATTGCGAGCGTTGCCCAAGGAAAGTTCTCCCTATCAGATAGGCGTACCACACGGGCCGCCTGCGTTGTGCTTAAAATAAGGATCATTCGGGCAGGTTCAATGCGATAAAAGGGATGCAAAGAACTCTTCTTCGGATCCGGCGGTTTCCGCCGACCAGCCATTGGCCAATCCGGCCGCTGGTGCAGCCGCCAATTCACCGCCCCGCCACAGCGCCGGGGTGGCCTGCAGCACAGCGCCCGGCACCCCCGCGGCCCGCCAGTCGGGGCAGAGCTGCAGACCATTCTGACCCAGCGCCCGGACCTCGCAACCCTTTACGTCGCCGCCATAAATCTTCCATTTTCCGTCCCAGGCCTGCCCCGGCAGGGACACCTCGCCGCGCACGGAGTTAAACTCGCGGCAGATCCAGATCTGTTTGCTGGTGGTGACCAGGCGGCAGCCCGCCAGGGTGGCCGATCCGCCATTGCGGGCCGCCAGAACGGCTTTTTCCATCGGCACCCGGCGCGGCGGGTAGGCGGCGCCGGAAATCCACTGAAAGGCGCGCACCAGCAGCCGGTGGCTGATTTCACTGGGCAAGGTGCGGAACTTGCGCTGGCACAGGACAACGGCCCCCGCCTGCACATGCGCCAGGTCGCGGGCGGCAAGGAACACGTACCAGTCCAGCGCTTCGCGGGCTTTGGCCATGTTGCGGGCAATCCTGGCAAAGACCGCAGGGGTCAACCCCAGCGGCGCCAGTTCCTCCAGCGCCCGGCGCACCCGGACCCGTTCGAATCTGCTATCCTCGTTGCTCGGGTCTTCAAACCATGCGATGCCATGGCTTTCCAGATATTCGCGCAATTCGCGGCGGGTTACATCCAGCAGCGGCCGCAGCAGCGTCACGCCGTTATGCGTGCGGCGCTCTGCCATGCCCGACAGCCCGGTCACGCCAGAGGCGCGCGCCATCCGCATCAGCACCGTTTCGGCCTGATCATCGGCGGTGTGGCCCAGGGCCAGCACCGGGATGCCGTGGCGCCGCGCCCAGCCGGTCAGCAGGTCATACCGCGCCTGGCGGGCCTGATTCTGCAGATTGCCCTCCTGCGGCCCGTCTTCCCAGCGCAGCACCTCATGGCTGATGCAAAGCCGGGCCGCTGCCGCCCCCGCGGCCTCTGCCTCGGCCGCCGCCTCGGGGCGCAGCCCGTGATCCACAGTGGCGGCAAACAGCTCCACCCCGCCGCTGGCGAAACAATCGTGCAGCAGATGCAAAAGCGCCATCGAATCGCCGCCGCCCGAGACAGCGATCCCCAGCCGGTCAGGCAGGGCGGAGCGGAACTGGCTCCGCACCAGAGACCGGATATCGCGCCGCACGCCCGTCAAGAACAGCCCAGCTTGGCCATTTCCGCCGCGGCCTCTGCCTCTTCTGCCGCGCCCGGAAAGCGCACGCCGACTTCGGACAGCGTCACGCAGGCCTGGTCGGACTGCCCCAGCCGCCCCAGCGCCGCGCCCAGTTCAAACAGCGCTTTTGGCGCCACCGGTCCGGCCGGGTTGCCGGTAAAGGCCGCCAGATAGGCCCGCGCAGCTTCGCGGGTGTCGCCAAGACCATCCAGTGCCTTGCCGCGGCTGAATTCGGCGGCCGGCGCCAGCGGGCTGCCCGGATAGGCCTGATTGAATGCTGCGAACCTCTCCGCCGCATCCTGGAAAAGCCCCTCGGACAGCAGCTTTCCGGCGGCATCGAAATCCGCTTGTTCGCCGATTGCCAGCTCACCGCCCGCGGCCGCCTCCTCATCCGCCGGCACCGCCCCGGCACCTGCGGCCGGCGGTTCACCGCCGCCCAGCGTCGTTGTTTCGCCCAAGGCGCCGATATCGCCGCCTTCCAGTTCGACCAGCCGGAATTCCAGGTCGCCGATCCGGTTGGTGCCATCGGCGACAATCCGGCCGATCCGGTGGCCCAGCTCTTCGGTCTGCAGGGTCAGCCGCTGCAGCTCGCTTTCGATCGCACCGACCCGGTCCAGAACGGTATTGCCGGACAGATCCGCCGATGGCGCGCCAGTGGTCGACAGCTCCCGCTTCAGCCGCTGGATCTCGACATGCAGCACGGTCAGTTCCTGGCGGATATCGGCGAGGGTCTGCTGATCCTGGGCCGCCAGCGGCAGCGGCAGCAGCAGCACAGAGGCCAAAAGCGCGGTGCGCAAAGCTTTCATCGCGTTACCCCGTCAACCCGCCGGCCAGCACCGTCACCGCACGGCGGTTCTTGGAATAGCAGACCTCGTCCGAGCAGATTTCCAGCGGCCGTTCCTTGCCGAAGCTGACCACCTTGATGCGGCTGCCGGCGACACCTTGGGACATCAGGTATTCGCGGGCCGCATTGGCGCGTTTCGCACCCAGGCCAAGGTTGTATTCGCGGGTGCCCTTCTCGTCCGCATGGCCTTCGATGGTGACCACGTAATCGGCGTTCCGGGCCAGCCAGCGCGCCTGGCCCTGCAGCGTCGTCTGCGCCTGCGGCGACAGGCTGGACTGGTCGTTCGCGAACAGCACCCGGTCGCCGACAGTCTGCCGGAAGTAGGCCGGGCTGGCCGGATCCAGCGCGCCTGCGGCGGCGCCTGCACCGCCTGCCCCGGCGCTGCCGTTCAGATCGTCGTTCCATGGGTTGCTGCTGCAGGCTGTCAGCCCCAGCACGGCCACTGCCGCCATTGCCAATTTCAAACCGCTCATATCGTCTGCCTATCCCTTTGCGTTTCTTGACCCGAAACTAGCATAAGCCCGGGGGTGGTTCTATGCGGGTATCCCCGCCCTGACGCTCCTTTTACCGCTGCAACGGCGACCAGGCCGGGTCCGAGGCCCCGTCCGGCGTCCTCACCGGTTTCAGATTGCGGCCGGTGATATCGACCGAATACAGCATTGCGCGGCCGGTGCTGCCCTGGCTTTCGCGGGTGAACATGATCACCCGGCCATTCGGCGCCCAGGTCGGCCCCTCGTCCAGGAAAGAGGCGGTCAGCAGCCGTTCCTCGCTGCCGTCGGTGCGCATCACGCCGATATGGAACCGGCCCTTGTTCTGCTTGGTAAAGGCAATCATGTCGCCGCGCGGCGACCACACCGGGGTGCCATAGCGCCCCTGGCCAAAGCTGATCCGCCGCGCCTCGCCGCCGCCTGCGGGCATCACATAAAGCTGCTGGCTGCCGGAACGGTCGCTTTCAAAAACGACCTGCGACCCGTCCGGCGAAAACGACGGTGCCGTCTCGATCGAGGGGGCCGAAGTCAGCCGGGTCTTGGCCCCGGTCCCGATATCCATCGCAAACAGATCGGTGTTGCCGCCCTGGGTCTGCGAATAGACCACCGTGCGCCCGTCCGGGGCAAACCGTGGCGCAAAGCTCATGATGCCGTCGCCGCTGGACAGGATCTTGCGCTGCACCTGGCCCACATCCAGCACATGGATCTGCGGGAAACCGCTTTCATAGCTGGTGTAAAGCACCCGGTCGCCGGTGGGCGAAAACCGCGGCGCCAGCACCAGAGCAGCGCTGTTGGTCAGATACTGCACATTGGCGCCGTCGTAATCCATGATCGCCAGCCGCTTGCGGCGCTCGTTCTTGGGGCCGCTTTCAGAGACATAAACCACCCGGCTGTCGAAATAACCGCTCTCGCCGGTGATTTCGCTGTAGATGGCATCGGCCACTTTATGCGCCATCCGCCGCCAGCCGCCGGTGGTGCCGGTGAACTGCAGCGCGCTTTCCAGCTCCTTTTCCGCAAACACGTCATAGCCGCGGAACCGCACCGTCAGCCGGTTGCCGGTGACGCTGACAGCGCCAGTGATCAGCGCCTGGGCGTTCACCGCTTTCCAGTCAGCGAATTTCACCTGATTGTCGAAACCGGTCACCTTGGAGATATGGGCGCTGGCGGGCACTTCCCGGAACAGTCCGGTGCCGCTGAGATCCGCCGCCACCACCCGCGCGATCTGCGCCGCATGTTCCGCAGCCGCAGGGGTCTCGGGCACGAAATCCGGAACCGCAAAGGGCAATGGCTCAATCACACCCTGATCGATCTCGATGCGGAGCGGGCCGGTCTGCGCCGCAGCGGTGCCTGCCCCGGCCAATGCCGAAGCCCCGATCAGCAGAGCTGCCAGAATTTTCCTCATTTGATCCGCATCCTTTCAGGATTGAATGTCATCTCAATATCACGCCATTGCGAATATTTCTCAGGGGGAAGATTAAACCCCTTGGCCCCGCAGCGGATTATTGCCCGCCGGGCTGCCCCGAAGGCCTGCTGCGCCGCCGATGCCGAGCCGCCGGTGCTCGACAGCATCCGGATGCTGCCGCTGTCCGGCTTGCCGTCCTGCGCCAGCGACACCGACACCACCACCGTGGTGTTCAACGCATCTGTCGACAGCGACCCCACATTCCAGCACTGCGAAACCGCAACGCGCAAGGCATCCTTCTCACCCAGCGTCAGCGGCGGGCCCGACGGTTCCGGCGCCTCAACATCGGCACCGCCTGCCAGCGCTTCCGCTAAGGCATCCTCCACCGCAGAGGGCGTATCCGCCGCCGCCGGCTGATCCTGCCCGGCCGGCTGCTCCTGTTCGGCCGGCTGGGCCGCTTCCACCACCTCCGCCGGCTGCGGCTGCGGCCGGGTTGGCCGTGTCCTGGGGCGCACAGACACTTCCGGCGCGGCAGAGGCGGCACTGTCCTCGCCTTCGTTCTCTTCGGTCACGATCCGGTCGCTGGCGGCCTCGGGCGCGGTGGCCTCCTGCACGTCCTGCTCTGTCTCGGCGCCCTCCTCCGGCGCCACTTCCGGCTGGGCGATGTCGTCCACCCTGGTGTCGGGCTCCGGCGGCGCAACAGGCTCGGGCGCCACCCGGTCCACCGGGCGCGGCGCAGTTTCAGGGCGCAGCTGCGGCACCAGCGCAGCGATCTCCGGCTCCTCAGCCGCGGCCGGCGGGCTGTCCGGCACATCCGGTTCGGGCTGCGGCTCGGGGATCTCGGTCACCTGCGGATCCGGCGCCGCCGGCGCGACCGGTTCGGGCTGGACGGTGTCCGGCTCCGGGTCCGGCTGCGGTGCGGGCTCCGGTGCCGGCTGCACTTCGGCCGGCTCATTCAACGGTGCCGGTTCGGGGGCGACCTGCGGCGCCTGGCGCTGCTGGCTGAGCTTTTCAAACTGCTCCGCCGAAATCAGCGCCACCTGCTGCACCCGGGACGGCAAGGGTTCGGACGGGAACCAGGCGCCAAAGACAACCCATCCCATCAAAAGCCCGTGTCCGGCAAGAGAGATCCTGGTTCCGGTCTGCACCGCCCGCGTCCCCGCTTATTGCCCTGCGCCCTCAGACGGCTGCCCGTCCAGGGCCGGGCCGCCGGTGTCCGTCACCAGCCCGACATTGGAAAACCCGCCTGCGTTCAGCGCGCCCATCACCTGCATCACATCCGCATAGGCAATCCGCCCGTCGGCACGCAGAAACACCCGGTCCGAGCTGCGCTCGGCCGCAATCGCCCGCAGCTTGGGCACCAGCTCGTCACGCGCCACCGGCGTGGTCTGGATTTCCACCCCGCCTGCCGCGGTCATGGTCACGGTCAGCGGCTCTTCCTCGTCACCGGGCAACGCACCCGCAGCGGTCTTGGGCAGCTCCACCGGCACGCCGACCGTCATCAGCGGTGCGGCCACCATGAAGATGATCAGCAGCACCAGCATCACATCGACAAAAGGCGTGACATTGATTTCCGACATCACCCGCCCGCGTCCGCGGCGGCGGCCCCGGCGGCGGTTGCCGCCTCCCTGCGGCTGCTGGACAGCGGCGCCCATCCCTCAGGAATCCAGCTGGCGGCTGAGAATGGTGGCGAACTCATCGGCAAAGGCCTCGTAGCCGCCGATGATGCGGTCGCTGTCCGCGCTCAGCTTGTTGTAGAAGATCACCGCCGGGATCGCGGCCAGCAGCCCCAGCCCGGTGGCCATCAGCGCCTCGGCAATACCGGGCGCCACCACGGCAAGGTTGGTGTTCTGCTGCTCAGCAATCTCGATAAAGGCGGTCATGATGCCCCAGACAGTGCCGAACAGGCCGACAAAGGGCGCGGTGGAACCGACGGTGGCCAGCACCGACAGACCGCTTTGCAGCCCCTCGGTCTCCTTGGAGATGGCCACATCCATCGACCGGTCGATGCGCGCCTGCGCACCGGGGATCAGCCCGCCGTCGCTGCGGTGGCTGCGCCGCCATTCCGTCATGCCCGCGGAAAAGATCCGCGCCGCCTGTCCGGGCGGCTCGGCGCCGATCTGGTCGAACAGCGCATCCAGCGGATTGCCCGACCAGAAGGCACGGTCAAAGGCATCGGCTTCCCTGCGGGCCAGACGGTAGTTGATCATCTTCTGAATGATGATGCCCCAGGACCAGATCGAGGCCCCGACCAGCATCAGCATCACCAGTTTCACGGTTACGGTGGCCCGCGCGAAAAGGCCCCACATGGAGAAATCAATCTCCTGTGCCAGCGCCAGAGTTTCTGCTTCCATTCGCCTGCTCTAAGATTTCCCGGCCGTTTCTCCGGCGTTATTTGGCAAAAGGCTAGCCCAGTTCAATGGCAAAGGCCATCAAAACAGGCGGGCGCGCGCCAAATGTTACCGCAATGCGCGAATCTCTGCCGGAAGCCGCGCGGGCTTGCCGCCGGTGGTGATGCAGACAATGGTGACCTGCGCCCGGAACAGCGGCTGGCCGCCGCGCGTGACCTCTTGACTCAGGGTCATCCGGGCCGGAGTCACATTGTGCATTGACGTGGTGACGAGCAGTTCCTCGTCGAATTTGGCTGGCGCCAGATAATCCGCCTCGATCCGGCGCACCGCATAGATCAGCCCGGCCTCGCGCATGGCGTTCTGATCAACGCCGATGCCGCGCACCCAGTCGCTGCGGGCTCGCTCGATGAAGCGCAAGTAGTTGGCGTGATAGACGATCCCGCCCATGTCGGTGTCCTCGTAGTAGACCCGCACGGGGAATTCGTGGATCATGCTCTGCGCTCCTGTGGCTTGGCGGGCACCCTATGGCCGGCGCCGGCCCGCCGCAAGCGCTTCAGCCCTCCAGCGGGTATTCTGCCAGGACATCATAGCGTGCGCCTTCGGGGGCCAGCGTGGACTGGTACAGCGCAAAGCAGCCTGCCTCGGCCTGCAGCCGGAACCCCGCCGCCGCTTGCAGGAAACCGGCGATCTTCTCCAGCTGCCCCGGCTGCAGATGCCGCGGGAACCGGACCAGTGTCACATGCGGGCGGAACCGCTCCCGCGCAAGACCGATCCCGGCGGCCTGGCAGGCACTGCGCACACGGTCCCGCAGGCGGCTCAGCTCCGGTGTCTTTTGCACCGCCGCAGCCAGTACCCGCGGCTGTCTGCCGCCGAACACCTCCAGTTCCTGAAAGCGGAGGCTCAGAACCGGCGCGCGGATCCCGGCAAGTTCCTGATGCAGGGCTTGCAGCATCTGTTCCGGCTGGTCATCCAGAAATGCCAGCGTCAGATGCATGTTCTCTGCCGGCACCGGCCGCCCGGCGGTCAGCTCTTCCTGCACACGCTCCAGCGCAATCAGGGCTGCATCAGGCAGCGGCAAGCCCGCAAACGCGCGCATCAGGACTGCGGCTGCCCCGCCGCCGGCGCTTGCAGCCGCGCGAACAGGCGCAGGGCGTGGGACTTGTCGTCTGCGGCCACCGGCATCATCCGGTCATAGGCTGCCGCAATGATCCCGGCAATTTCCGGGCGCAGGATTGTGGCGCCGGTCTCCGGCAGCACCGCCAGCGGCGAGGTTTCTGCAAAAGCCGCATCGCCCCACATCAGCGCCACCTGCACTGCCTGGGTCAGCGCCAGCGTCTCGGCCGGCATCTCTGCCATGGCGCCTTGCATCCGCAGGAACACAAACGCCGCCTTGATGCCGCCCTGACCGTCAAACCGGAACGCCCGGTACTGGCTCGCGCCTGCGGCCTTCAACCGGGCTACCAGCGGCGCAAGCCCGGGGATCAGCCGGTCGAGGTCCGGCACCTCCAGCAGCTCATCCCAGTCCCGGAAGAAAAAGAACATCAGGTTCGAGCCCAGCTCAGGGTCGGTCTCGGCCATCTGGTGGCCTGCCAGCGTCATCACCGCCTCCAGCGCGCCCTTGACGGTTTTCAGCGTGCCGTCTTCCACGCCGAAGACAATCGGCGCCACCGGACGGCCCCAGCGGGCGCAGGCGTAGGAGCCGTCTTGGCGGGTGAACAGGGTTTCGATCTGTTCCGGCGTCAGGTCTGGCAGCTGGGCAGTCATATGGGTCTCCTTGATCCTGCCCCGTCTATGCCGTTTGCGCGACCCGCCGGCAAGGGGGGCTCCCGCGCCTGCCCGGCGTCCTGGCTGCGCCAGACCTCCGGCAACAGCCTTGGGCCGGGCGCCGCTGACGCGGCGCGGCGGGCGGATGCGGCCCGGCTTTTCTCCGGCCGGAAATACTCCCGCCGGAGGCTCCCCGCGCCGCCGCGCGGCGCCCCGCCCGGCCATTGCAGCGGCGCATCTTTCCGGCCCGCCCGGCAGCAGCGGAATAGGTCATAACTCCTGCCCAAATGTTTCGCGCGCGAAACATTTGGGCAGCAAGGCTGACACAACTTATAGTGGTTTCCCCGCTGCCTACCCGAACAGATCGTTGCGGGAGCGCGGCGGCGCCATTCCCAGGTGGGTCCAGGCCTTTTGCGCCAGCATCCGCCCGCGCGGGGTGCGCTGGATCAGCCCCTGCTGCAGCAAGTAAGGTTCAATCACCTCTTCCAGCGCGTCGCGGCTCTCGGACAAGGCGGCCGAAATCGTCTCGATCCCCACCGGTCCGCCGCCGTAATTCTCGGCCAGCAGGGTCAGATACCGCCGGTCGGCGCCGTCAAGCCCCAGCTGATCCACCCCCAGCCGGGTCAGCGCGCCATCGGCCAGTTCGCGGGTGATCGTGCCATCGCCCTCCACAACCGCGAAGTCCACAACGCGGCGCAAGAGCCGCCCGGCGATCCTGGGGGTGCCGCGGGCGCGCCGCGCGATCTCGCGGGCGCCTGCATCATCCGCAGGGGCCCCCAGTTTGCGGGCATTGCGGCGGACAATCTCGAACAGCTCGTCAATGGTATAGAACTGCAGCCGGGTCGGGATACCGAAGCGGTCGCGCAGCGGTGTGGTCAGCAGACCCATACGGGTGGTGGCCCCGACCAGGGTAAAGGGCTGCAGTTCGATCCGCACGGTGCGCGCTGCAGGGCCTTCGCCAATCACCAGATCCAGCTCAAAATCCTCCATCGCCGGATAGAGCACTTCCTCCACCGCCGGGTTCAGCCGGTGGATTTCGTCGATGAACAGCACGTCGCTGGCTTCGAGATTGGTGAGGATCGCCGCCAGATCGCCGGCTTTGGCCAGCACCGGGCCGGAGGTCATCCGGAAATTCACCCCCAGTTCACGGGCGATGATCTGCGCCAGCGTGGTCTTGCCAAGGCCAGGAGGGCCGTGAAACAGCGTGTGGTCCATCGCCTCGCCGCGGCGGCGGGCGGATTCGATGAAGACCTTCAGATTGGCGCGGGCTTCGGCCTGGCCGATGAATTCGCCAAGCCCCTGCGGGCGCAGGGCGCGGTCCCCGTCAGGCGCAGTATCCTCGGGCAGCGGTTCGGGGCGCAGGGCGGGGTCGGCGTCAATCATTGGGCCTGCGCCTGTCAGTTTTCAGCTGTACCGCCTGGCCGCCAGGCCGGGCAGCGCCCGTCCGCCCCCCTGGGCGGGCGCTTCGCTTTCCACCCGCGGCCGGGCACTGCCCTTTGTGTTTCAATACCATTTTCCGATCACCCCTTCGGTGCCAGCAGGCGCAGCGCTGCGCGGATCAGCTCCGGCTCATCCGCGTCCGGCCAGGTGGCGGCGGCCTCGGCCACTGCCGCTGCGGCATCCGACGGACCATAGCCCAGATTGCCCAGAGCCGACAGCGCCCCGGCAGAGGCAGCAGCGGCGCCCGAAGGTTTCTTGGGCGGCGCCTTGCGGGCCGGTTTGGCAGCCGGTGCAGGCCCGGCATTCTCAACCACCTCCAGCCCCGGGCCGTCCATCGCGTCCGCCACGGTGCCGCCCATCGCCATCACACCCGGCGCCTTGTCCTTGAGGTCCAGCACAATACGCTGCGCGGTCTTGGGGCCGACGCCCCTGGCCGCCTTGACCGACGCCCAGTCGCCAAGCGCGATCGCCCGGCTGACCCCGTCCGGCCCCAGGGCGCCGAGGATGGCCAGCGAGACCTTGGCCCCGACCCCCTGCACCGAGGTCAGCAGCCGGTGCCATTCCTTTTCGACCAGCGAGGTGAAGCCATAAAGCTGCATCAGGTCTTCGCGCACCACCATCTCGGTATACAGCGCGACCGCCTCGCCCGTGCCCGGCAGGGCCGCCATGGTCCGGTCGGAGCAATAGACGATATAGCCGACCCCGCGCACGTCGATCAGCACATGATCCTGCGCCCGGTAATCGAGACGCCCCGTCAGTTTGCCAATCATGCCAGTTTGCCGGTCATGCGCGTTTCTCCTTCAACTGCCGCTGCGCAGCGGCCCCGTAGTAGGCATGGCAGATGGCAATCGCCAGTGCATCGGCCGCATCGGCGCCTTTTGGCGCACAGCCGGGCAGCTGCAGTTTGACCATATGCATGACCTGTTCCTTTTCAGCGTGCCCGACGCCGACCACGGTCTTTTTGACCCGGTTGGGGGCATATTCGCCCACCGGCAATCCCGCCTTGGCAAGCGTCAGCAGCGCCACCCCGCGCGCCTGACCCAGTTTCAGGGTGCCGGCGCCGTCCTTGTTCACAAAGGTCTGTTCGATCGCGGCCTGATCCGGGGCATAGGCTTCAATGATCTCGGTGACCTGATTGTGCAGCGACAGCAGCCGCTCCCCCAGATCATCGCCATCCGAACAGCAATGCCCGTTGGCCACATGGCTCAGGCGCGGGCCATTTGATTCGATGACCCCCCATCCAAGGGTGCGCAGCCCCGGATCAATTCCCAGAATCCGCATGATGTGCCCGGTCCCCGCCTGCCTATTGCAAATATTTTTCCAACGGTTAGCACAAACCGCGAACATGTCCAATTGCTTTCCCTGCGCCCGCGTACTGCCAAGGGCGCAAATCCTGTCCTGAAACCGACCCTCTGCAATAGGCGGAGCGACATTTTCCGGCAGAAGCAGCGCGCAGGCCAACAGCCCTTATTATTATGGCGCAAAGCTATGCGCCCGGCGCATATGACGCATGCAATTTCAGGTCTTGCCGGGCTGAATTTTCGCCACTAAATGCCCGCCATCGCAACAACGCGACGAAAGCCAACACCAGATCAGAGGACACGGATATGGCCGCATTTGACACCACCCGCACCACCTATGGTTCCACCGGCCTGTTTGGCCGCTTCGACGCACTGGTTGCCTCCGCAATCGGCATGTTTGCAGCCTGGAACGATGCCCGCGCGACCCGCAACGCCCTGTCGGGCCTGTCCGACCGCGAGCTGGCCGACATCGGCCTGTCGCGCTGCGACATCGAATCCGTTGCGACCGGCGAAACAGTTATCTGAGACCCCTTTTAACGCCCTGCCTCCTCCCTCGGGGCGACTAGGGAAACGCCGCGGACCTTCACAGGGCCGCGGCGTTTTTTGTTGCTGGACTGCCTTGCAACACCGCAGCAAAAAGGCCGCCGGCTTCCCCTGCCGGCGGCCTTTTTTGCCCGCGCTTCCATTCCTGTCAGCGCAGAACCGGTCCGATTTTGCGGGCAAAGAAGACCGACACCGGATCGGCCTGCATCAGAAAGGCGCCCGCGTGCTCCACGCCGCTGCCGGCGGCCAGGGTCTGCACCCGCTCATCATAGCTGTCAAAGCCATGCACGGCCATCAGGAAGCTTTTGAACAGCAGGAATGCCGCAACAAAGAGAAGGATGGAACGCCCCGAGACCGGGGACTGCAGCCTGTGCGGCTTTACCACCAGCAGCCCGTCCGGCCGCAGCTTCGCGGAATAGCCTGCGGACAGAGCTTTATGTTTGCGGTTGATCTGCTTCAAACGCGCCTGGAACTGATCACGATGTTCGCCCATTACGAGCCTCCGAACTGGCCCCCACCAGCGGATGGCCCATCTTTGGCTTGAAATAAGACGAAATTGCGGCAAATCCTTCAAATTCGCCGCAAAGTTAAGTTAATCAGCCTGCCTTACGCAAAAGCAGCGTTGTCCATTCACCAATTTCATCCCGGCGCTCGGGATTGATGCCGTTCTGTGCATAAACGTTAACCACGTCCTCGGCCTGCTCGTTCAGGATTCCGGAGAGAATCGCAAAGCCGCCGGGGCGCAGATTCGCAGCGACATCCGGGGCCAAGGCCACCAGAGGACCCTTCAGAATATTGGCGAAGATTAGGTCGAACGGCGCCTGCGCCTGCAGATCCGGGTGATCAAAACCAGCGGCTTCCACACAGGCAACCTGTCCTTCCATGCCATTGGCCTTAAGATTTGCTTCGGCGACTTCAACGGCAACCTGGTCGATGTCGCTGGCCAGAATGGTGCCGTCCCAGACCCGGGCTGCGGCCATTGCCAGCACCGCGGTGCCGCAGCCGATGTCGGCCACTTTTTCGCCGCTAAAGCCCTGATCCAGCAGATGGTCCAGGGCCTTGAGGCAGCCCAGAGTGGTGCCGTGGTGGCCGGTGCCGAAGGCCATCGCCGCCTCGATCAGCAGCGGGATCCGGTCCGCGGGCAGCTTGTCGGCGTCATGCGAGCCATAGACAAAGAAACGGCCCGCTTCGACCGGCGCCAGTTCGCGGCGCACATGGGCGACCCAGTCGGTTTCCGGCAGCTCCGAGACCACAAAGGGCTTGGCTTCGTGCATCGCGGCCAGCAGGGCAAGGCCGGATGCATCCGGGGCGTCCGTGAAATAGCCGCCGACTTCCCACAGGCCGGAGCCGTCCTCCATTTCGAACACGCCCACGCCGCTGGGTTCCGGGGTCAGACGCTCCATAGCCTCGCCCAGCGCTTCGGCCTGGGCTTTTCCGGTGAGCGTGGTGAGGGCGGTGAATGTGGGCATGGCGTCTCTCCTGAAACTGTTGGCAAGCGCCTAGGCCGCCGCGCCGCCCGCGTCAAGCACCCCCGCCTGGCCGCAGGCCAGGCAGCGCCCGCGCTCACTGTGTGCGCGGGCGCTCGCCCCGCGGCTGGCGCCACGGGGCTGCCGGGCTACTCAGCCGGCGCCGGGCTTGCGTATTTGCTGAAGATGGTCTCGTTGCCAGGTTCAGGATGGCGCGGGATCAGCAGCGACAGGGACAGCGACACCAGCGCCATAGCTGCCGCCAGGACAAAGACCATCCCCGGCGAAAACACCCACAAAAGCCCCAGCAGCACCGGCAGGAACACCGCCGCGATATGATTGATGGTAAAGGCCACCGCAGCGGTGGGTGCGATGTCGCCAGGATCGGCGATTTTCTGGAAATAGGTCTTCAGCGCCAGCGCCAGGGCAAACAGCACATGGTCGATCACGTACAGCACCGCCGCAACCGCCACCCCCCAGCCGAACCAATAGATCCCGCCATAGGACGCAAAGACAATTGCCAGCCCGCTGTATTCCAGGATCAGCGTGCGGCGCTCGCCGAACATCGCCACCGCCTTGCCCAGCATCGGCGCTGCAACCATGTTGATCACCAGGTTGATCAGATAAAGCCCGGTCAGCTCATGCACATCAAAGCCGAATTTCTCGACCATCATGAAGCCGGCAAAAACCACAAAGATCTGCCGCCGTGCCCCCGCCATGAACTGCAGCGCATAATACAGCCAATAGCGTTTTCGCAGGATCAGCTTCTTGGTCTGCGGATGCGGCGCGTCGAACTGCGGATAGGCAAAGAGCGCAAACAGCGCGATCAGCACCGTTGCCCCGCCTGCGGCCAGAAAAACAGTGTTATAGGCCAGATCGAACCTGTCCCAGGTCAGCACGATCAGCCCGTAGACCACCAGCGTCGCCGCTGAGCCTGCCGCGACCAGCCAGCCCAATGTCTGAGGTGCCTTCTCCTTGGACAGCCATTGCAGCTGCAGCGACTGGTTCACCGTCTCGTAATAATGAAAGCCGATGGAGCTGAGCAGCGTCACCATCAGCAGCCCGCCCAGCGAGGGGAACCAGGCGGTGACAGCTGTGGCCGCCCCCAGCAAGGCAAGCGAGATCAGCCCCAGCACCTGCTCGCGCACAAACAGAATGACCGCGATGACACCAACGGCCAGAAAGCCCGGGATCTCGCGCACCGTATGCAACAGGCCGATATCGGCGCCGTCGAATTGCGCCGCCTCGATCACAAAATTGTTGAGCAGCGCGCTCCAGGCGTTGAAGGCGATTGGCATCGCCAGCGCCATCAGGAACAACAGCGTCACCGGACGGCGCCAGAACGGCAGGCCTTGGGCGTCGGAGAGGGGCATGGGTCTGAACATGGCCCGGGTTTACGCCGCTTCGCGCCGCCTGGCGAGAGGGAAAGCGCGCCTGCACATCAAGCTCCGCATCAGCGCGCAAAGCCGCAAGCGGTCAGTGGCAGCAGGAAATGTGAGGCTCTCGCCTCGCGCTCCGGTTTTTTTGAGGCAAGAGGAAAACCGCTTTTTTATGGTCCCCGATACTCTGGGGGGAGCCGGCCGTCAGGACGGCGGGAGCAAAGCCCCCGGTCCCGCCCGCAGCGTTAAAAGAAACTCTGCGGATCAATATCGATGCTCAGCCGCAGATCCCCTTTGAGGCGCAGGGGCGCGGTCCAGCGGGCAATCGCCTCCTGCAGCGGCACGCCCTTGGCGGCCTTGACCAGCAGCCGCACCCGGTGGCGGCCGCGGACGCGGGCAATCGGCGCGGGCGCGGGTCCAAACACCTGCGCACCGATCTGGCGCAGGGGGCCGTCATTGCGGGCCATCGCATTGCCCAGGTCAAACACCGCCGCCAGATCCGGCCCCGACAGGATGATCCCCGCCATCCGGCCATAGGGCGGCACCCCCGCCGCCTGGCGCTCGGCGGCCTCGGCCTTCCAGAAGCTTTCCTCATCCCCAGACAGGATCGCCCGGATCACCGGATGTTCTGGCTGGAACGTCTGCATCAGCGCTTCGCCGGGCCGTTCGGCGCGGCCCGCTCGGCCCGCCACCTGGCGCATCAGCTGGAAAGTGCGCTCTGCCGCGCGCAGGTCCGAGCCCTGCAGGCCGAGGTCAGCGTCGATCACCCCGACCAGTGTCAGCAGCGGGAAATTGTGCCCCTTGGCGACCAGCTGAGTGCCAAGGATAATGTCGGCCTCGCCCCTGGCGATCTCCTCGATCCGGCTTTTCAGGGCGCGGGCGGAGCCGAACAGGTCGGAACTCAGCACCGCGATCCGGGCCTCCGGGAACAGGCCGGTGGCTTCCTCGGCCAGCCGCTCGATGCCGGGGCCGACCGGCGCCATCTTACCCTCTACCTCGCAGGACGGGCAGGCCTCGGGCACCGGCTTGGTCTCGCCGCACTGGTGGCACATCAGCCGCTTCATGAAGCGGTGCTCCACCATCCGGGCGTCGCAATGGTCGCAAGCCACCTGGGCGCCGCAGGCGCGGCAGATGGTGACCGGGGCAAAGCCGCGGCGGTTCAGGAACAAAAGCGACTGCTCGCCGCGCTCCATCCTGAGCTTCATTGCATGCTTCAGGGCCGGCGAGATCCAGGTGGAGGGCAGCAGATCCTCCGACCGCATATCGACGCTGCGCATCTGCGGCAGCACCGCGGCGCCAAAGCGCGCAGTCAGATCCAGGCGCTTGTATTTGCCCGCCTCGGCATTGGCCCAGCTTTCCAGGCTGGGCGTGGCCGAAGCCAGCACCACCTGGGCCGAGCACATCGCTGCCCGCAGCACCGCCATGTCACGGGCGTTGTAAAGAACGCCGTCTTCCTGCTTGTACGAGGTGTCGTGCTCCTCATCGACGATAATCAGGCCAAGGTCGCGGAACGGCAGGAACAGCGCCGAGCGTGCACCGATCACAAGGCCGGCGGCCCCTTGCCCGACCATTTTCCAGACCCGGCGGCGCTCGGTCATGGTGGCGCCCGAGTGCCACTCGGCGGGTTTGGCGCCGAACCGCGCCTCCACCCGGGTCAGGAATTCCGCCGTCAGCGCAATCTCCGGCAGCAGCACCAGCCCTTGCCGCCCGGCGCGCAAACAGGCCGCGACCGCCTCAAGATAGACCTCCGTCTTGCCCGACCCGGTAACGCCTTTCAGCAGGGTGGTGCCATAGCGCCCGCTCTGCACGCCCTCGGCCAAGGCGGCGGCGGCAGCGGCCTGATCCTCGGTCAAGGCCTTGCCGGGCAGGTCCGGGTCCAGCTGCGGATAAGGCAGATCGCGCGGGGCTTCCTCTTCCCGCAGGGCGCCCTGCTTCACCAGCCCCTTCACCACCGAGGGCGTCACATCTGCCATATCGGCCAGTTCGCGCGGAGTGAAGGCAAGGCCGCCGTATTGCTCCATCACCTCCAGCACACGGCTGCGCGCCTCGGTCATCCGGTCCGGCACGCCGTCGCCGCGGCGCAGGATCTTGCGCATTGAGGGCGGATCGCTGAGCCCCGGCGCACGGGTGGCCAGCCGCAGCATTGCGGGCATCGGGGTCAGGGTGTAATCAGCCGCCTTGCCCAGGAACTGACGCATCTCACCCCGCATCGGCGCCACATCCAGAACCCGGATCACCGCGCGCAGCTTGGCCGAATCGAAATCGCCAGCCCCGGGCCCCCAGACCACACCCAGAACCTTGCGCGGCCCCAGCGGCACCTCGACATAGGCGCCTAAGAAACAGCCGCCCTCCGGGGCACGGTAATCCAGAAGCCGGTCAAGGGGTTGCGTGGTCAGAACCCCGACCCGCTCGCCTGCCTGAAAGAACTCCTGCCCGCTCATCCTGCCGCCCATGTTGCCGCCCGTATATCCATGAGGTAAAGGCTGTGGCGACCGAGGCCAACCCATCCAAAGGACTGCCCCATGAAATTCTTCGTAGATACCGCCGAGATCGACGCGATTGCCGAGCTGAACGATCTGGGCATGGTGGACGGTGTCACCACCAACCCCTCGCTGATCAAGAAATCCGGCCGCGACATCATCGAAGTGACCAAAGAGATCTGCGATCTGGTCGATGGGCCGGTCTCTGCCGAGGTGACCGCAACCGACGCCGAAACCATGATCGCCGAAGGCCGCAAGCTGGTCGAGATCGCCGAGAACATCGCCGTCAAGGTGCCGCTGACCTGGGACGGTCTGAAAGCCTGCAAAACCCTCAGCGATGATGGCCACATGGTGAATGTCACCCTGTGCTTCTCCGCCAACCAGGCGCTGCTGGCGGCCAAGGCGGGCGCGACCTTCATCTCCCCCTTCATCGGACGTCTGGATGATATCAACCTGGACGGGATGGAGGTGATCGAAGACATCCGCACCATCTATGACAACTACGGGTTTGAAACCCAGATCCTGGCGGCCTCGATCCGCTCGGTGAACCACGTGCTGGACTCGGCCCGTATCGGCGCCGATGTGATCACCGCGCCGCCCGCCGTGATTAAATCGATGGTGAACCACCCGCTGACCGACAAAGGCCTGGACGCCTTTCTGGCCGACATCAAAGCGGCTGAGATCAAAATCCTCTGATTCTGCCTCGTGGACGCAGGACAGTCAAAGGCGCCCCGGTTTCCGGGCGCCTTTTTTGTTCGCCGCTTTCTGTTCTAAATGTTTCTGTCAGCCGCTGAGCGCGCCCGCGCGCCCGCATTTCCCGGCTGACACCGCACCGTGCGAAGGCTTGGGCGCCTGCGGCATGCTGCAGCGGCGCTTCACGCAGCCGGGGCAAATTCCGCTGCCCCTGCATTTTTCCGCAGCAAAGCCCGGTTCCCATGTTATATACGGATCCAAACCCGTCAGAGGTCCGGAGCCGCAAGAGTTTCAATCATGAGCAGTTCAAGCAATTCAGCCAGCCTGGAAGACCAGTTGCGCGAGGCGATTCTCGCCAAACCCGATGCGGTGCTGCAAGATCAGCATCTAATGAATGCCCTGGTTGCCGCCAATGAGCGGGCGATGGGCTCCAACGTTGTCGACCTGCGCGGCATCGCGATGGAGCGGATGGCGGCGCGGCTCACCCGGCTGGAAGACACCCACCGCTCGGTCATTGCCGCCGCCTATGACAATCTGGCCGGCACCAACCTCATTCACCGCGCCGTGCTGCGGCTGCTGGAGCCGGAGGACTTCGCCGCCTTTCTGGCCTGCCTGGAACAGGAAATGCCGGAGATCCTGCGGGTGCAGTCGCTGGCGCTGGTGCTGGAAACCGCCCAGCCCGGCGGCGCCGAGATTGAACGCAAGTCCGGCGCCCTGAAGCTGTCAGGCCCCGGCTTTACCGAAAGCTATGCCGGCCAGCCCGGCAGCCAGCGCATTGTGACCCTGCGCCAGACCCAGGGCGGCAGCCCGCGTGTCTACGGCCAGAAAGCGGAGTGGATCCGCTCCGAGGCCTGCCTGATGCTGGACCTGGGCGAGGGCCGCCTGCCCGGCATGCTGGTGATGGGCTCGGAAGACCCGCATCAGTTCTCGCCGATGCAGGGCACCGATCTGCTGGCGTTTTTCGCCGGCGTCTTTGAACGCGCGATGCGCTGCTGGCTGTCATGACACTGATCTCCCCGGCTTGCCGCGACGCCCTGCAGCTTTGGCTGGAGCGTTTGGGCGGGCTGGAGGATGCCTCTGCCAACACGCTGACCGCCTATCGCAGCGATGTCAGCGCTTTTCTGGCCTTTATGACAGCGCATTCCGGCGGCCCCCAGGGCCTGGGTGCGCTGGCCCGGATCACCACTGCTGATATGCGCGCCTGGATGGCGTCGGAGCGCGGCTCCGGCACGGGGGCCCGCTCGCTGGCGCGCAAACTGTCCGCAGTGAAGACCTTTTACCGCTGGCTGGCGGAGCGCGAAGGGTTTGAGCCTGCGGCGGTGCTGTCCGCCCGGGCGCCGAAATTCCAGAGGAAACTGCCCCGCCCGCTGGCGCCGGATGCCGCCAAGGCGGTGCTGGAAACGGTAGAGCTGCAATCGCAAACCGGCTGGGTCGCGGCGCGGGATGCGGCGGTGGTGACGCTGCTTTACGGCTGCGGGCTGCGGATCTCCGAGGCGCTGGGACTGACTGGCGCCGACGCGCCGCTGCCGCCGGTGCTGCGCATCCTGGGCAAGGGCAGGAAAGAACGCGTGGTGCCGGTGCTGCCCGCCGCGCGCGATGCAGTGGATCGCTACCTTTCACTGTGCCCGCATCCGCAGGAGGCGGGCGCACCGCTGTTCCGCGGGGTGCGGGGCGGCGCGCTGAACCCGCGCCAGATCCAGGGGGTGATGGCCCGCACCCGCGCCCAGCTGGGCCTGCCCGCGACCGCAACGCCGCACGCCCTGCGCCACAGCTTTGCCACCCATCTGCTGGAGGCCGGCGGCGATTTGAGGGCCATTCAGGAATTACTGGGGCACGCCTCGCTATCGACCACCCAGGCCTATACGGCGGTGGACACCACCCATCTGATGGAGGTCTACATGCGGGCGCATCCCAAGGCATGACTTGCCCCCAACGGCTGACTGGCCTTTGCTGACATCAGGGAGGCCTGCCGCATGCCTGCAACCGAACCCGATTACCCGGTCCTGATCAGCGTTCTCAGCTGTCCAGCTTGCGGGCATGAGACCGCTGAAGAAATGCCGCAGGACAGCTGTCAGTGGTTTCATGAATGCCCGGCCTGCCGCGCCTTGCTGCGACCAAAACCCGGTGATTGCTGCGTTTTCTGCTCATACGGCAGTGTCCCCTGCCCGCCGGTTCAGACCGGCGGCACCTGCTGCGGCTAGCGCTGCGGCGCCTCTGTATTGTTAAAATGCGTTCTATTTTCATGGCGGCGGGAAAGCTGCTGTTAAGGCGCTGCGGGCTTGATGGCAGAAATCGATCCAGAAAGGATTCTGCCATGACCAGTTCCGGCTATTCAGCCATGTTTGCCGATGGCGCCCCTGCCGCCCCTGCCCCGCCGCCCGGGACGCAACCCCGGGAGCGGACACGCAACCGGCCCTCCAAAGCACCCTTCTCCCCGCCTGATATCACCGACCCCGTTCCCTTTGGCCAGCGGATGGCCCGTATCCAGTTCTTCAAGGGTACGGAAATCCGCCCGAAGCTGCATTGAACGCTTGCGGGATCGGGGCAAATTCGCCATCACGGGCGCATGACACCTCAGATCCGCGCCCTTTCCGTTCATCTGCTGACTGCAACCGGTGCCGTGTTCGCCATGCTGGCGATGCTGGCGGCGGCGGATGGCAACTGGAGCCTGATGTTTGTCTGGCTTGTGGTTGCCTTTGCCGTTGACGGCGTGGATGGCCCGCTGGCGCGGCATTATCACGTCAAACGCTACTCGCCGGAATTCGACGGGGTGCTGCTGGACCTGATCATCGACTACCTGACCTATGTCTTCATTCCCGCCTTTGCGCTGTTCCAATCGGGGCTGATGGCGGGCTGGACCGGCTGGTTTGCCATCATCGTGATCACCTTTGGCAGCGCGATGTATTTCGCCGACACCAGGATGAAGACCAAGGACAATTCCTTTGCCGGCTTTCCCGGCTGCTGGAATATGCTGGTGCTGGTGATCTTTGCCCTGGAGCCGAGCCATTGGACCAGCCTGATCCTGGTGACGCTGCTGTCCGTGGCGATGTTCCTGCCGCTGAAATTCATTCATCCGGTGCGCACCATGCGCTGGCGCAAGGTGTCATTGCCGATGGCGCTGGCCTGGACCTTCTTTGCCGGCTGGGCCGCCTGGGTTGATTTCCACCCCGCCAGCTGGGCGCATTGGGGGCTGGTGGTGACATCGGTCTACCTGCTGTTTGTCGGCATTGCCCAGCAAATCATTCCTGAACAGCGCCGCTCGGCGTCTCATCCTTGAGCCTGCAGCGCAGAGGGGCGCTGCCCCTCTGCGCCGTTTCTAGGCGCATTCACCCCGGAGTATTTCAGACCGGAAAGAAGCCGGGCGCGGCTGCGAGGATAATCTGGGCGGTCAGATCAGCAGGCTGGCGGCGCCCTCGTGTTTCAGAAGCGCGACTTTGGTTTCGACCCCGCCCGACCCGGAAAATCCGCCCAGGCCCGTTGCACTCAGCACCCGGTGGCAGGGGATGATCACCGGAATCGGGTTGCTGCCGCAGGCATTGCCAACCGGCTGCGGCGGCGCGCTCAGCTCCCGGGCAATATCGCCATAAGTACGGGTTTCCCCCAGGGGGATTGCCAGCATCGCATCGCAAACCATTCGCTGAAAGTCCGATCCCTCCACCAGCAATGGCAGGTCGAACTCTGTCAGCTCGCCGGCAAAATACGCGCGCAGCTGCGCCAGGGCGCTGTCCAGCAGCGCCGATCGGCCGGTTGACTGCGCGGACCAGGCGAGCCGCACGATGGCGCCGTCGCGTTCCGTCACGCTGAGCGCCCCGACGGGTGTTTCAAGACTGTCTGAAACCATGATTTTCCTTTTTCGCCCCCTGGATCGCCTGCATCCCCGGCAGGACAGGTGCCGACGGCACGACCTTGGGCCTTGCTGTTTTCCGCCCGGTGCCCGGCCGAAGGCGTTAACGCTTTGTTAACCAGTGCTGAGGAATCCCTGCCACATTATTTCAAATTATCATAAAGTAAGTTTCAAGAACGGTATCAAGGATGAGTTTTATGATCACTGCAGTTTCCAGCACCGCCAGCCTGTACAACACCATGAAACAGATGCAGGCCGCCTACCAGCGGCAGCCGGCAATCGCCGAAGCAGGCGGCCAGCAGGTGGATGCACCGCTGGTCGATGGCAGCACCCAGGGCCTGGCCCGCAGCATTACCCGCGAACAGGTGTTGAACGGCGAACGCCCGGCTGCCTTGACCCCCCAGCACATCGGCCCTGCCCGTGCCGCCGCCCGGACTGCGGCGCTGGGGCTGAACCAATTGAACGGCTTCGACATGGCGGCCTATTACCAGGACCTGGCGAGCGGCTTTCAGGCAGGCCCGAAAACGGCCTCCGCCATGGCGGCCGAGGCCCGGTATCTGGAGGCCCGCAAGGCATTCTGATCCTGCAGGCCCGGTAATTGCATCACTGCAGCTGAGCCCAGAACAGCTCCAGGTGGCGCGACATGATGTCTTCAAACCGGCCGCTGTGGCGCAGTTTTTTCAATCCCGCGTTGATCCGGTAAAGATGCGAGGTGCCGCGCCAGTGGCGTTTGGAAATCACCACGTGCAAACCTTCCTCGGAGAGCGGTTTTTCCAGCGGCAGCACCGTGTCCCGCAGACCTTCCCGGACGATGGAGCTGGCGCCCAGAAACAGGTTCACCGCCACCGCATCCACCTGGCGCTCGGACACCATGCGGAAACAGTCGGCCGGTGATTGCGGCTGCACCAGGGTGATCTTGCCGTCGTCCAGCCAGCCGCGGCCGGCGCGGTTCAAATCATGCGTGAAATAGCCCTTGGGGCGGCACAGGGTTTTGCCCTCGATGTCGCTGTCTTCCGCAAAGGCGAACTGATTGTCCTGCCGCACAAACAGCATGATCGGCAGCGCCATCACCGGGTCCGAGAAGTGGAAATTCGCGCAGCGCTCATTGTCCGGCTCCGCCGCGCAATCCGGTTTAAGCCAGGGAAAGCCCATATCGAATTCCTTTTGGTCCAGCATCGGGAACAGATGCTTGGACCAATCATCCTCCCAGTTGATCGCGTAAGATACCGGCGAAGGCGCCAGTTCCAGCGCCGCATTGACCAGCTCGGTCACCATGCCCTGGCCCGGCAGCCCGCGGTCGGTGAAGGGAGCATAGCCGCCGCCGGTCAGCAGCGTCATCTCCGCCCCCCGCCTGCGCAGCGGGGTGGCGTCCGGTTCGCTCGCCTGCTTGACGCAGGGGATCTGCAGCTTGCGGCCCGGCACCACCGACGAACCGGCCAGAACATCCTGGTTTCGGTAGTAAATCATGGTCCAGCGCTCGCGGTCGCCATAATGGGTTTCTGCGATCGAAAACAGGTTGTCCCCCGGCTGCGCGACATATTCCACATCGCAGATCGCCAGGGCTACCGAGGGCAGCAGCCCCAGCAGCAGCCCGAGGCCCAAGACATAGCCCGGCACGCGGCGGCAGAAGCTGTTCAGCATGCTTTTCCCTTTCAATATCCGGCCCAGACCCTGGCCATGTGATCTTCGATGATCGCCTGATAGGTGCCGTTCTGGCGGATGCCGCGCAGCGACGCGTTGACCATCTCCATCAGCTGCTGGGCCTTGGGGTGAGACTTGTGGACAATCACATGCAGCGCCTGGATCGAAATCGGCTCCGGCACCGCATCAAAACGGTCCGACAGGCCCAGCTCCTTGATCTGCGCACGGCCGGTGAATTCGTTCATCACAACCGCATCCGCCTTGCCGTCCAGCACCATCGCGTAGCATTCGGCGGTGGTCAGCGGCTGCACCACCTCGACCTTGCCGTCGCGCAGCCAGTGGCGGCCCTGCTGTTCGAACAGATACGTCTCATAGCCCTGCGGACGGCAGAAGGTCTTGCCGAACAGGTCTTCGTCCTTGGTGAAGGCCAGGGGCCGCGCCTTGTCGGTGAACATCAGCACCAGCACTTCGAACATCGGATCCGAGAACAGGAAATTCTCGCAGCGCGGTTCTTCGGGGCTGTTTTCGCAGTCCGGCTTGTACCAGGGGAAGCCCGCGTCCAGCAGCGCGTTCGACAGCAGCGGCTCTTCATGCGCCGTCCACAGGTCGACCCAATGCACGGCGTAGCCCTGCTCCGGATCGGCATGGCGCATTGCGGCATTCAGCACGTCGGTCATCATGCCGCCGTTGTGCAGGTCCTTGCCGGTGAAGGGGGCAAAGTCATCCGCGGTCAGCAGGTTGATGCGGTGGCGCACCTCGGCGCTGCCAAAGGCGATCTGCACCGGTTTGGCCTCGACCGGCACGCTGGCTGAGATTTCCTTGCCGCCGTCCAGGCCCAGAGGCAGGCCCTCAAGACAGGCCAGCGACAGAGCCATGCCGGCACGCAAGCCACTTGGCTTGGGGCCGATGGTATCAATGTTGCGGCTGTGGATCGCGCTCCATTTGCCCGCGTCCTTGTACAGCTTGTCCGCGATCACCGACAGGCTGTCGCCCGGCTGCACGGCATAGACCCCGCCGCAGGTCTCGGCCGCAGCGGAAGTGGCTGCAAAGGCAAGCAGGCCCATGGCAGCGGCTGCAATGTATTTCTTCATAATCCCCCCGGGAAATAGTCTGCACTGCAACCGGTTCCGGTCTGCAGCACCCGTCGTTCTGGTTGTTGCGAATGGTCCCCGGCCTGCACCGGCACGTGCCCGAAGGGCAAACGGGAACAGCCCCGGCGCAGCCGCCGGAGCAAAGATCAGCTGCCGAGGAACAGGACCAGCAGCGTTGCCGTATCAACCCGCCCGTCAGCCCCGATCAGGCTGGCGGGCACGGTGATTTCCTTGCGCTCATAAGCGCCGTTCACCAGCTGGTCGATATAGGCGCCGGACTGGCCCTGGGCCGCGGCGGTCAGCACCATCTTGTAGAGCGCTGTGCCTTCGGCCGGAGCGGCAGCTGCCGCCTGGGTCAGGCTTTCAGGATTTGCCTGCTTGCTGCGCAGCGCGGCCAGGGTTCCGGCAGTGATGCGGGCGACCATGGCGTCTTCGCCGCCGGCGCCGTCCTCGCGCAGGCCGGCCGCCGCAGCGGCACCGGCAGGCTGCACGGCGCCGGCCGCTGCCGGCCTTTGCAGGCCAGGCTGCTCAGCTGTTGCAGCCGGGGGTCCGCCGCTGAACTGGAAATACAAAAGCATCGCCGCGGCCACCGCCAGGCCCGCTGCTGCCAGGCCCAGCTTAGGCAGCGCGCTGCCGCCCTCCGCCGGCACCGGCGCAAAGGGCTGCGGTTCCGGTACAGCGTTTTGTTCATCCGCCGCGGAACCGGCGGGTTTCGCCGCCTTCACGGCTGCGGGATTCGCAGCGGCAGGCATTGCCGCCTCAACAGCGGGCTGCGGCGCTGGCCTGGAGCCGCCTGCAACCAGCCCGATTTTCATATTCTTTGGTGCCGATACCCCGTCAATCCGGATAGATGCACCGCGCGGCTTGCCCGGCACAGCCGCCGGTTGCACGTCCGCTTTCCGCTTCAGCATAAAATACTGCCCCCTGCTCCATGCCTAAAAAATTTCGACTGAAAACCTGCATGAAATTAACAATTTCTTAACCAGCTTCGGAAAACCGGTCAACATCTAGCAGAATTCAATTTAGCAACACGCGGGAAAAGTGCAGGAAATAGCGCAAGAACAGCGCAAAAATGAAAGCGCCCGGCAATTAAGCCGGGCGCCAAACACAAGCCAAAGCTGATCGCCGGATTATCCCAGCGCGCTGTCGCAACGGCCGCAGACCCCGTCATGGGCGTGATTGCCCACATCAGGGAGGATCTTCCAGCAGCGCTGGCACTTGCCGCCTTCGGCCTTCTCAAACACCACCGAGACGCCATCCACTTCCGGCATGCGGAACGCTTCGGCCGGGGCGGGATCGCTCGTCAGCTGGATGTCCGAGGTGATGCAGACATCGGCGAAGTTCACCGAGTTCAACGCCTCCAGCGCCTCGGAATCGCGTACATGCACCACCGGCGCGGCTTCCAGCGAGGCGCCGATCACCTTGTCGGTGCGCTGCACCTCCAGGGCTGCTGTCACCACCCGGCGGGCCTGGCGGATCTTGGACCATTTCGCCGCCAGCGGCTCATTCAGCCAGTCAGCGGGGGTGTTGGGAATATCCTGCAGGTGGATTGAGCTGCCCGCGCCCGGATACTTCTCCAGCCAGACCTCTTCCATTGTGAACACCAGCACCGGTGCCAGCCAGGTGGTCAGGCGGTGGAACAGGATATCCAGCACGGTGCGCGCAGCACGGGCGTTCAGCGTGTCGCCGTCGCAATACAGCGCATCCTTGCGGACGTCGAAATAGAAGGCCGACAGATCCACGGTGGCAAAATTGAACACCGCCGAGAACACGCCCTGAAAATCAAAGGTCTGATACCCGTCGCGCACCTTGTGGTCCAGCTCGGCCAGCCGGTGCAGCACCCACTGTTCCAGCTCCGGCATATCCGCCGGCTCCACGCGCTGATCCTCGGTGAAATCGCTCAAGCTGCCCAGCAGGAAGCGCATGGTGTTGCGCAGGCGGCGGTAGCTGTCGGCGGTGCCTTTCAGGATCTCCGGCCCGATCCGCTGGTCTGCGGTGTAATCGGTCTGAGCCACCCACAGGCGCAGGATATCGGCACCGTACTGCTTGATGACCTCCTCCGGCACGATGGTGTTGCCCAGAGATTTGGACATTTTCATGCCCTTCTCGTCCAGTGTGAAACCATGCGTCACAACATTGCGGTACGGCGCGCGCCCCTTGGTGCCGCAGGCCTGCAGCAGCGAGGAGTGGAACCAGCCGCGGTGCTGGTCGGTGCCTTCCATATAGACGTCGGCAATGCCGTCCTCGGTGCCGTCCTCGCGGTCGCGCAGCACAAAGGCATGGGTCGAACCGCTATCGAACCACACGTCCAGCACGTCGAACACCTGATCATAGGCGTCCGCCTCAACGATGCCGTCCAGCACCTTGGCCTTGAAGCCCTCCTGGTACCAAACGTCCGCGCCATGGGCGTCGAACTCGGCGACGATGCGCTTGTTCACCTCGTCATTGCGCAAGAGGAAGTCCGCATCGGTGGGCAGTGCGCCCTTTTTGGTGAAACAGGTGAGCGGCACGCCCCAGGCGCGCTGGCGGCTCAGCACCCAGTCGGGGCGGCTTTCGATCATCGAATGCAGGCGGTTACGGCCGGTTTGCGGCCACCACTTCACCAGCTCGTCGATCGAACGCAGCGCGCGTTCGCGGATGCTGGTGCCCATCTCATCCATGCCGTCGTCCAGCTTGCGGTCGACAGAGGCAAACCACTGCGGCGTGTTGCGGTAGATGATCGGCGCCTTGGAGCGCCAGGAATGCGGGTAGCTGTGCTTGATCTTGCCGCGTGCCAGCAGGCCGCCGACTTCGGCCAGCTTGTCGATCACCGCCTTGTTGGCATCGCCTTCGCCGCCCTTGCGGTTGAGGATGTACTTGCCGCCGAAAAACGGCAGATCGGCGCGGAAACCGCCGTCGTCCATCACGTTGTAGGTGATGACCTGCTCCAGCATTCCCAGATCCCGGTAGAGCTCGAATTCCTCCATCCCGTGCGACGGCGCACAGTGGACAAAGCCGGTGCCTTCGGTGTCGGTCACGAAGGGCGCGGCGCGGAAATCGCGGATCCCGTCCCATTCGCCGTTCGAACCCTCGACGCCAGCCAGCGGATGCTTCAGCGACAGGCTGGACAGTTCGTCGGCCGAGACCCCGCGCAGGCGGGTGTACTGATCCTCGCCCAGGCGGGCGCGCTTGAACACATCAGCGGCCAGGTTGTCGGCCAGCAGGAAACGCTCGCCGGTGCTGGCCCAGCATTCCTCAGGCGTGCCGGTGACCTCGTACAGCCCATAGGCAATCTCAGCGCCGTAAACCACCGCCTTGTTCGACGGGATGGTCCAGGGGGTGGTGGTCCAGATCACCACATGGGCGCCTTCCAGATCCTGTGCTACCAGCGCGGCATCGGCGCCGGCAAAATCGGCATCCTCGCCGTCAGCGGGAACAAAGCCGCCGGCCTCGGCGACCTTGAATTTCACCCAGATGGTGAAGCTTTCCTTGTCGTGATACTCGACCTCGGCTTCGGCCAGCGCGGTTTTCTCGACCGGCGACCACATCACCGGTTTCGAGCCCTGATACAGCGTGCCGTTCATCAGGAATTTCATGAACTCATCCGCGATCACCGCCTCGGCGTGGTAGTTCATGGTCAGATAGGGATTATCCCAGTTGCCCGTGATGCCGATCCGTTTGAACTCTTCGCGCTGGACATCGACCCAGGCATCGGCAAAGGCGCGGCATTCCTGGCGGAACTCAACCACCGGCACCGCGTCCTTGTTCTTGCCCTTCTTGCGGTACTGCTCCTCGATCTTCCACTCGATGGGCAGGCCGTGGCAGTCCCAGCCCGGGACATAGCGCGCGTCAAAGCCCATCATCTGATGCGAGCGCACGATCATGTCCTTGATGGTCTTGTTCAGCGCGTGGCCGATGTGCAGGTGGCCGTTGGCATAGGGCGGGCCGTCATGCAGGGTGAAGGGCCGGCGCGCGCCGTCAGTGCCCTTGGCCGCGGCAGCCTTCTCGCGCAAGCGGTCATAGACCCCGATCTCCGCCCAGCGTTCCAGCCAGGCAGGCTCGCGTTTGGGCAGGCCCGCACGCATTGGAAAGGCGGTTTTGGGCAGGTTCAGGGTGTCTTTGTAGTCAGGCGTCTGAGGCGTGTCGGCGCACATCGGGGGCGTCCTTTGGATGATCAAGGCTGGAAATCGGGATATTCGGTTCGGCGCGATGGCTCAAGCGCCTTTGCCCGGCGGCTCGATGGTTTCAGAGCGCCGGGGATATAATTCGAATAATGATGGCCGCGGATAGGGACATGAAGTGCCTTATAGGCCGGTCCCGCCGGAGGGTAAAGCGGTGAGATGCGGCAGATACGCCCGCCCCCCCTTCCGCATGGGGCCTGCTGTGTCTATCTATCAGCCGGACCCAGCAGAGCGGAGCCCCCATGACCAACACCGAAACGCAAGTTCCGCTGGCGCGGTTCGGCATCAGCGCCGTGGAGATCGCCCGCGTTGTTGCCGTCTTCTACGCCCGGGTGCGGTCCCATGAGGTGCTCGGCCCGGTCTTTGCCGCCCATGTTGCTGACTGGCCGGAGCATGAAGATAAAATTGCCCGCTTCTGGCGCAATGCGATCTTGCGGGAGAAGAGTTACAGCGGCAATCCGATGCGCGAGCATGTCAGCCGCCCGGATGTGAAAGCGGAGCATTTCCCGCTGTGGCTGGGCCTGTTCCACGATGTGCTGCGGACCGAGCTGCCGGAGCGGACCGCGCTGCAGTGGGGGGCCTTGGCCGACCGCATCGGCGAGGGCTTCCGCACCGGTATCGTGGCGATGCGCCAGCCGAAGGACCAGCCGCCCAAACTGTTCTGAACACCGCCGGCAGGATGCTCCCGCGCCCGCAGGAGCCCTGCCAGGCTTGGGCGCGGCTCATGCTGTGCATGAGCCTGGGGCGCGCTGCTTATCCGGCCTTGGAGAACAGCCCGGTCAGCGCCCGCTGCACCACCTTGCGGGTACTGGGCTTATGCTGCGCAGAAAACGGCATCGGGCGGCAGACTTCCATGGCAGCAATCCCCACCCTGGCTGACAATGCGCCATTCACCAGCCCCTCTCCGAAACGGCGGGAGAGTTTCGACAGCACCGAGCCGCCCAGCACCGGCTCCAGCAGATCATCGCCTGCGGCCACGGCCCCGGTGGCCGCCAGATGCGCCAGCACCGCCCGGGTCAGCCGCCAGGAGCTGAAGAACCCGGGCCGGCCGCCGTAGATCCCCGCCACCCGGCGGATCATGCGCAGCGAGGAAACCAGTGCTGCCACCACATCCGCCAGCGCCATCGGAACCAGCGCCGTCACCGTGGCAACCTGCCGGGCGGCGGCTTCGACCTCGCGCAGGGCCAGCGCATCCAGCGGCACCAGCAGTTCCTCCTCTGCCAGCAGCAGCAGGGCGTCGCCGTCCATCACCTCGGCCTGGCGCTCTGCCAGCCGGGCCAGGTGCCAGGCCAGATCCTCGCGGCCCTTGTAAAACCCCTCCAGCCGGGCGGTGAAGCCGCGGGCGGCGGACAGGTCCGCTGCGTCCTCGGCCTGATGCCGCAGCGTATCGACGCGCCGCAGCCGGGACAGCGCCGCAAGTTCGCGCAGGGCCATCGCAAAAGCCAGCAGCAGAAGAACCGCCAGCCCGGCACTGACTGCCCAGCCCAGCAGCGGAACCCGGGCAATCAGCCCGGCCGCAAAATCCCAGGCGGCAACCGAAGCCATGGCGCCAATAACCGCAACCAGCAGCGCCCAGAACCAGCGTGCCAGCCGCGAGGGGCGGCGGGCGGCAATCCGGGCTGCCTGTTCCATCGCCGGCGGCCCGGCTGCGGCGGCCTGCAACTCGGGCACCGGCGGCGCCTCGGTCACCGAGGGGGCATCCGTCTCGTCCTCGAGGTCAATCAGAACCGGCTTGCTGCTCATGCCGCCGCCTCCTGGCAGCTGCGCCATTCATAGGTGATGGCCGGCAGGCCTTCCTCGTTGCTTGCGCCATCGGCGCGGCCGGTCTCGGCAAAGCCTTCCCGCTGATAAAACCGCTGTGCACGGGCATTGGCGGCAAATGTGTGGAGCACCAGCCGCGGTGCGGCAGCCTTGGCGGCATCCAGAAGCGCCTTGCCTGCCCCCTGCCCGCAGGCGCCCGGCGCCAGGTAAAGCGCGCAGACCTCGGCGCCGTCCCGGGCCAGAAAGCCCAGCACGCGTCTGTGCCGCACCGCCACGGTGACCCAGCCGCGGTCGATCATCTGGCCGCAGAAGGAGACCGCCTCGGCGGATGTGTACAGCTTCGGCATCCATTCGGTGTCCTGTTGGAAACGGTAGAGGATCTCCCCCGCCGAACCGGCATCAAGGGGTGTTGCTGCGCGCAAGACGAGGGTCACAAGGCATCTCCGATCAGGAATTCGGCGGCGCGGTCGAGGCGGATATGCGGCGGGCCGCTGCCGTGTTTCAGAGTGAGCGGCGCCGGCGCAAAAGCCATTGCCTGATAATCGCCCTCCAGCCAGAGATCCGCCCCTTGGCGCGCAGGTGCCAGCAGTTGCGCGGGGTCTTCGGGCAGCGCCCCGGGGTAAAACGCCGCCTGCTTGCCGCTGTCCAGCAGGGTGCCGCGCACGCAGGGCAGCTCAGTGCCGTTATGAATGCGCATTTCCTCTGTCGTAGTCCGCAAAGAGGCCATTGCAAGGGCCGCGGTTTCTGCGCCTGCAAAGCGGGCACGGTCCTGTGCTTCGCGGGTCAGCGCCTCGATGATGGCAGCCATCCGGGCGTGCTGGGCGTGGTGCAGATGGTCGGCCTTGGTGGCGGCAAACAGAATCTTCTCCACCCGTTTCCCGCCCAAGAGCCGGGTCAGGAAATGGTTGCGGCCCGGTTTGAACGCACTGAGGATATCCGCCATCGCATGGCGCAGGTCCTCCACCGCCTGCGGGCCGGAATGGATCGCCGAGAGCGCATCGACCAGCACCACCTGCCGGTCGATGCGGGCAAAGTGGTCGCGGAAGAAAGGTTTGACGACCTTGGACTTATAAGCCTCGTACCGCCGTTCCATTTCACGCCAGAGACTGCCGCGCGGGGCGGCGGGTTCCGGGCTGAGCGGCGCAAAGGTCAGCACCGGCGACCCCTCCAGGTCGCCGGGCAGCAGGAAGCGGCCCGGGGTGCAGTCATAGAAACCGGCGGCGCGGGCGGCGGTCAGGTACCCCGTGAAGGCCCCTGCCAGCGCCTGCGCCTGCGGCTCGTCATGCGCCCCCGCGGGGACAGCCTTGGACTTCTCCGACAGGAACCCTTCGGCCTGGGGCCGCCTGGCGATGCGCGACAGCACATCGGCCGACCATTCGGCATAGGATTTGTCCAGCAATGCAAGATCCAAGAGCCACTCGCCAGGGTAGTCGACAATGTCCAGATGCAGCGTGCGCGGCCCCTGCAGCCCCGACAGCAGGCCGGCGGGCCGCACCTTCAGGCTGAGACGCAGCTCGGACACCGCCCTTGTGCTGTCCGGCCAGCGGGGTGACGGCCCGGTCAGGGCTGCAAGGTGGTTTTCATAGTCAAACCGCGGCACGGTGTCGTCGGGCTGGGGCTGCAGAAAGGCGGTCTCAATCCGTCCCCCGCGGGCCGCATTCAGCTGCAGCATCCGGCCCCGGTCCAGCAGATTGGCCACCAGAGAGGTGATGAACACGGTCTTGCCGGAGCGCGCCAATCCGGTCACGCCCAGCCGCAAGGGCCGGTCGAACAGCGCCGATGACAGGCCGCTGGCGGCGCTCTCCACACCGTTCATCACCCCATCTGCAAGGGAGGTTATCACCAAGGCCCTGATCCTGCTCTGTTCTTGCTGCTGACAAGATAGGCAGCCTGCCGGCGGGTTACCAGAGCGCACGCGGGGCTTGCCCCGGCTGTGTTGCGTTGCTACTTGCCCGCTCATGCCGCGTTTTGCTTTGAAAGTCGAATACCACGGGAAGCCTTTTGCCGGCTGGCAAAGGCAGAAGGATCAGCCCTCCGTCCAGGGCGCGATCGAGGCTGCGCTGGCGCGGCTGGAGCCGGGGGAGCACACGATTGCTGCCGCCGGGCGCACCGACACCGGCGTGCATGCCCTGGGGCAGGTGGCGCATTGCGACTTGGCCAAGGACTGGGACCCGTTCCGCCTGTCGGAGGCGCTGAATTACCACCTGAAACCCGATCCGGTGGCGATCGTGGACTGCGCGCGGGTCGATGACGGCTGGCACGCGCGGTTCTCGGCGGTGGAGCGGCAGTATCTGTTCCGCATCCTGATCCGCCGCGCGCCCGCCACCCATGACGCGGGCCAGGTCTGGCAGCTGAGCCATGATCTGGATGCCAACGCCATGCAGGAAGCCGCCAGCCACCTGGTCGGCAACCATGATTTCACCACCTTCCGCTCGTCGATCTGCCAGGCGGCCAGCCCGGTCAAGACGCTGGACGAGCTGCGGGTTGAGCGGGTGCAGGGGTTTTCCGGGCCGGAGATCCATTTCCACGTGCGCGCCCGCAGCTTTCTGCACAATCAGGTGCGCAGCTTTGTCGGCACGCTGGAGCGGGTGGGTGCCGGCGCCTGGGATCCGGCGGATGTGAAGGCCGCTCTGGACGCCCGCGACCGCGCGGCCTGCGGGCCGGTCTGCCCCGGCCACGGGCTGTATCTGGCGCGGGTCGGCTATCCCGACGACCCATTTGCCTGAACCACCTCTTGCATCCTGCAGGGCGCTGCACATACTGAACCCCAACAATGCGCCAGAGGGCAGAACCAGCCCCCTGCCCGCCCCATTAAACAAGAGGCACACGCAGCAATGGCAAAACCCGAAAAGCCCCCGCTTCTGGCTGTCCTGATCGATGCCGACAACATCTCGGCCAAATACGCCGAGGCAATGTTCGAGGAAATCGCCTCTTTCGGCGAGGCCAGCATCCGCCGCATCTACGGCGATTTCGCCGGCGGCAGCCCGCAGGGGTGGAACAAGGAGAAACTGGCCGCGCTGGCGATCGTGCCGCATCAACAGTTCGCCAATACCACCGGCAAAAACGCCTCGGACATTGCCCTGGTGATCGACGCGATGGACATCCTGCATTCGGGGCGCTTCGACGGTTTTGTGCTGATTTCATCCGACAGCGATTTCACCCGGCTGGCCAGCCGCATCCGCGAACAGGGGGTGGATGTGTTCGGCATGGGCATGCGCAAGACTCCCGCGGCTTTCGTGCAGGCCTGCAAGCGGTTCATCTATGTCGAAAACCTGCTGGATGAGCCGGGCAAACCGAAGCCGAAACCCAAGAAAGAAGACGACGGCGGCAACGGAAATGCTCCGGCGGAACTGGCGGATCCGACCAAACTGGTGGTGCGGGCGATGGACGCCATCGATCAGGACGACGAATGGTACACGCTGGGCCAGATCGGCCAGTACATCACCGCGGCGGCGCCGGATTTTGACACCCGCAGCTATGGCAAGCGCAAGCTGAGCGACCTGATAGCCTCGCTAAAGCTGTTTGAAACCAAACGCGGCGACGGCAACCAGATCCTGGTGCGGCGGCTCGACTGACGCGCAGCCCCGGCGCCGGAATACCTGCGGAAAATACCGCTTTCCCTAGGCCCTGAACCGTGGCTTAGTCCGGCACAAGGGACGCGGACAGGGAGAACGCGCATGGCATTGCTGGTCAGCATCGGCCACGACGGCTGGTACACCGGGGAACAGCTGGCAGAGGAGCTGCGGTCGATCGCCCCCGGCGCCGATATCCGCCCCGATTCTGCCCCCGGCAATCTGCAGGAGATCACGGCGCTGGCGGTGTCCACATTGAAGGGCGGTCTGGCCGCGCAGCTGCCGAACCTCCAGCTGGTGCAAAAGCTGGGCGCCGGCGTGGAGAACATCGTGGCGCACCCCGGCGTGGCACCGCATGTGCGTGTGGCCCGCCTGAAACCGCAAGAGCCGGCCTATGAGATTGCAGACTACTGCCTTGCCTATGTGCTGCGCGGCCAGCGCAACATGTCCGCCCATGCAGCCGCCCAATCGCGCCGCGTCTGGCAGCCGCTGGCTCCGCGGCGCCCGGCAGAGACCACCGTGGGTGTGCTGGGTCTGGGCCATATCGGCGGCATGACCGCGCGGCTGATGCGGGACATGCGGTTCCGGGTGCTGGGCTGGAGCCGTTCCCCGAAGGAAATCAACGGTGTGGACTGCCGCCACGGCGCTGACGCGCTGCCGCGGATGCTGGGGCTATGCGACTATGTCTGTTCGATCCTGCCCTCCACCCCGGCCACCCGCGGGCTGATGGATGCGCAGATGCTGGCGGCGATGAAACCGGGCGCCACGCTGATCAACGCCGGCCGCGGCGATCTGGTCGATGAACCTGCCTTGCTGGCCGCACTGGACAAGGGCACTCCGGGCCATGCGGTACTGGATGTGGTCAGCCAGGAGCCGCTGCCCGCAGACAGCCCGCTGTGGAGGCATCCGCAGGTCACCCTTACCCCGCATGTGTCAGGCTGGCATCTGGGCGATGCGCTGGCGGATGTGGTGGAGAACTACCGGCGGATAGAGGCTGGACAAGACCTGCTGCACGAAGTGGACCGGCAGCGGGGCTACTGATCCGGCCTGCAGCGCCCGCCCTGCGTCTTTCCGGTCTTCAATACTCCCGCCGGAAGCAGCGCCTTGGTTCCGGCAGGGGGCAGGGCGGCCAACTGCGCCAGCCACGGGCGCGGCGAGCCGGCTAGGAGCGGTAATCCGGGTTTTCATAGTCGAACCGGCAGCCGGCAGACCAGGCTTTGCGGTCGTTGCCCTCATTCGGATAGCCGCCCGCATCGCGCAGCATCGCCGCCAGATGCATCAGGTTCCAAGTCATGATCGTGGTGTTGCGCTGGGTGAACTCGTTTTCAAAGCCGGCGGGCTTGCCCTCCGCCTCGTCGCCATATGACGGTCCCGGCCCGGCCTCGCCGATCCAGCCGCAGTCGGCCTGCGGCGGGATGGTGAAGCCGAGATGGCTGAGCGCATAGCAGAGCGTCATCGCGGTATGCTTGATGCCGTCTTCATTGCCGGTGATGACGGTGCCGCCGGTTTTGCCGTAAAAGATCGACTGCCCTTTATCGTTCAGCTCCCCGCTCATGCCGTACAGGCGCTCGATCAGGATGCGGCAGACCGAGCTTTCCTCGCCCAGCCAGATCGGCGTGCCGACCACCAGGATCCGGGCTGCCAGCACCTTCTCCCACAGCTTGGGCCAGTCGTCCCGCGGCCAGCCATGCCCGGTCATGTCCGGATAGACGCCGGGCGGCACTATGTGGTCCAGGATATGCAGATGCTCCACCTCCACGCCGTTCTTTTCCATAATGGCGGATGACGCCTGCATCAGCAGCCGGGTGTGGCTTTTGCTGCTGTCTTTCTTAAGGGAGGTGTTGATGAACAGGGCTCTGAGGCCCGAGAAACCGGTCATAGCGCGTCTCCTGTCTGGATTGCAGGTATCGACCGGATGATAGGGCATCGCCTGCGGTTGCACAGGCGCGCTGGCGGGATCGTGATGCCAGACGGAAACCGCCCGCCGGGCGGAAGACACGGCGGGCGGGAAAATCAGCCGATGAAAGCCTTGTAGCCGGCTTCATCCATGTAATCGTCCATCGGCGACAGATCCGAGGGCTTCAGCTTGAAAAACCAGGCGCCGCCTTCGGGGTCCTCGTTGACCTTGCCGGGATCATCGGTCAGCGCCTCGTTCACTTCCACCACCTCACCGTCCAGCGGTGCCAGGATGTCGGAGGCGGCCTTGACCGATTCAATCACCACGACTTCCTCATCCTTGGAAACCTCGGTGCCTACCTCCGGCAGCTCCACAAAGACCACTTCGCCCAGCTGCTCGGCGGCATGGGCGGTAATGCCAACGGTGATCAGGTCGTCTTCGGGCAGCAGCCACTCGTGTTCTTCGGTGTATTTCATCGTCGTGTTTTCCCTTGGAAGAGGCTTGGGGTTTCAGTGCGGGTTGGGTTTCGGTGCGGGTTCGGCCGCCGTAACGGATACCGCAGGAAAAAGAAAGCCGGTCCTGCCGGCCTCTGCATGCGCGGGTATACGCTATCAACGGTACCGGCCTCCGATCAAGATGGCAAACCGTGGGTTTCCTGCGTTTTTACGGGCCCAGGCCCCCATACCCTATGCAGTCATAACAGGTTGAAATACTCCGCCTGCTCCCATTCGCTGACGGTGTCGAGATAGCGGTCCCATTCGAATTGCTTGAGCTGCAGCAGGTAGCTGGTGAATGCCTCCCCCAGCGCCGCCCGGCACATCAGCGAGCCGCCGAACCCGTCCAGCGCCCGGCCCAGCGAGCGTGGCAGGCGGTCGGAGTCTTCGCCATAGGGCGACAGCGTCGGCGGCGGCGCCTCCAGCCCTTCGGTGATCCCTGCCAAGCCTGCAATGATCTGGGCCGCCAGCGCGTAATAGGGGTTGGCCGAACTGTCCGGCGCGCGGTTTTCAATCCGGCTGGCGGTATCGCCCGGCTGCATCAGCGCCCGCAGCATGGCGCCGCGGTTGTCCTCGCCCCAGCCGATCCGGTTCGGGGCCAGCTGGAACGGCAGATAGCGTTTGTAGCTGTTGACGGTCGGCGCGATCAGCAACGATGTTTCCGTGGCGTATTTCAGCAGCCCCGCCATCCAGGCGCTGGCCTGCGGGCTGAGCTCCCCGGCGGCTTCCGGCATGAACAACTGCCGCCCGCTGGCTTGATCCTGCAGCGACTGATGCACGTGCCAGCCGTTGGCCATGGCGCCCGCCAGCCGCGGCTTGGCCATGAAGCTGGCGTGCAGGCCATTGCGGGCGCAGACTTCCTTGACCATGGTGCGGAACATCACCATCGCATCCGCCTGGGCCATGGCGCCACCGGGGGCAAAGGTGAATTCCACCTGACCGGGGCCCATTTCAATCTCAACCGAGCGCACCGGCAGACCCAGTTTCTGGGCATTGCGGCGCAGCAGGTCCAGCACGCCCTCCACCTCGCCATAGCAGGTTTCGGCCAGATACTGATAGCCTCGCGTCAAGTTGCGGGGCTGTTCCGGCGCGCCGGGCCGGGCTGCCGCATCGCCGGCGGCGGAACGGCCGGCCAGTTCGCAAATGTGAAACTCCGCCTCCAGCCCGAAGCTGGCCGCCATCCCCTGCCCCTCCAAGGCCTCGACCGCCCGCTGCAGCACGCTGCAGGACGCAAATGGGACCGGGCTGCCGTCCGGATAGACCGGCGTGCAGAAGATCCAGGCGGAATGGCCGGACCACGGCAGTGCGCGGAAGGTATCCGGGCGCGGCACCAGCAGCACGTCGCCCGCGCCCCGCATCGGCCCGGCCAGGCCGGTGCTGCCCTCCCAGACCGGAAACGCATTGCGGTGCGAGGTGTCCTTGAGCAGCAGCGTCGCAGGCACGTTTAGGCCGCGGTCAAAGATGCTGGCAAAAGCGCCGGCCATCACCGTCTTGCCGCGCAAAAGCCCGTGCTGATCGGGGAACAGAACCCGCACCGTCTCGATCCCGTCGAACTGCGCGCGGGAGGTGATCTCCGCCGCCTGACGGCAATCCTCGGCACTCAGCAGCCCCAGGCGGGCCAGTTTGCCGGATGTGAATTCATGTGCCATGGGCGGCCTCTTGGCTAGCGGGCTGCCTGAAATTGCACCGGAACCGGGGGCGCGTCCAGCACCCGGCGGAGATTTCCCAGGCGCGGCGGCGCAAAGCAGCGGCTCCGGCGGCTTTGCCGCTTGACAGCGTTCGCAAATCGCACATTGTGGCGAGCATTCGCACAAAACCGCCGCAGGCAACGGCGTTTTCACAATCGGGACGGGCAGCATCAAATGACCACTGCGGAACAGGACAGGAATGTTTCTTCGAGCTTTGCCAAGGGGCTGGCGGTACTGGCAGTGTTTGACGCGGCGACGCCCAGCTTGACATTGGCCGAGATCGCCCGCCGCACCGGCCAGGACCGGGCCACGGCGCGGCGCGGCGCGCTGACGCTGGTGCAGGCGGGCTATCTGCGCCAGGACGGGCGGATGCTGGCGCTGACGCCGCGGGTGCTGGCGCTGGCGGGCGGGTTCCTGCAGGCCAACCAGTTCGGCCGCCGGGTGCAGCCGGTGCTGAACCGCCACGCCCGGCAGATGGAGGTCGAGGTGACGCTGGCGATGCTGGATCGGGGCCGGGTGCTGGTGCTGGCGCAATCGACCGTGGAGCATGGTCATATCACCTATGGCTTCACCGCCGGCTCGCACATTCCGCTTGCCCATACCAGCCTGGGGCGGATGCTGCTGGCCGGGCTGCCGCAAGAGGAGGCGGCGGCGGTGCTGGCCAAGACGCAGGTGCCGCGCCACACCGGCCAGTCGCTGACCGATCCCGGTGCCATTCTTGAGCGTGTCGCACAGGCCCGCGAACAAGGCTATTGCATCACCGACAGCGAGTTCGAGGGCGGCATCACCGGCTATGCGGTACCGGTCTCGCGCCCCGGCCATACGCCCATCGTTGTCGGCAGTTCCGCCCCGCGCGGGCAGCAGCCGCAGGCGGATGCGGAACGGCTGCTGCGCGGGCTGCAGCTGTGCGCGGCGGAGCTGCGCCAGGCCGAGGCGGTGGACCACCTCTGACATCTGCGCCGGAAACCCCGTATTGTATTGCACGCCGCCCTTGCTAGGCTGACACCGGATATTTCCGCAGGAGCATTTCGATGATGAAACAGACTGCTTTGGCCGCCGCCCTGTGCGGCCCCCTGTGCGCCGCGCTGGCCCCGGCCGCATCTGCCAAGGATGCCGAAGGCACCGTGGTTTCCGTTCTGGGCCGCCATTGGGCGGTTTTCCCGGTCGCGGACGCAGCGGGCCGCTACAGCGCCACGCGGATGAACCTGGAGCATTTGCCCTTCCGCCCGCCTGCGGTGCTGACCGCGCGCCAGGCGGTGCGGGCCCTGCGCGCGGCCACCGGCTGCAGCGTCAACATTGACACGATGGTGCGCAATATCACCGGCACCTACTACGCGCAGATGATCTGCCGCAAATAGGAGCGCGCCTGACGGCTCTGCGGTTTTGCGGCGTTTTTCTGAAACATCCTCTTGAGAAATGTGATCATTTTCCCGGCGGCGATGGATTGAGCGGCCCAAGCGCGCCTGCCATAGATTGCGCATGAGACTTGCAATCAACGGATTCGGCCGCATTGGCCGCGCCATCCTGCGCCAGATCCTGACCACAGCGCGCGGAGACGGCATCGAAGTGGTGCGGATCAACGATATCGCGCCCTTGGACATGTGCGCCTATCTGTTCCAGTACGACAGCACCTTCGGCCCCTTTGCCCATCCGGTGGCGCATGGCGATGAGGCGCTGCAGGTGATGGGCCGCAGCATTCCCGTCAGCCATGCGCCCGACCTGACTCGCGTGGATCTGTCCGGTGTCGACCTGGTGCTGGAATGCACCGGCATTGCCCGCACCTCGGATGTCGCCGAACGCGGCATCAAGGCGGGCGCGGCCAAGGTGCTGATCTCCGGCCCCTCCCCCGCGGCGGAGCTGACCGTGGTGCTGGGGGCAAACGAGGAGAGCCTTGGCGACGCGCGGATCGTCTCCAATGCCTCCTGCACCACCAATGGGCTGACGCCGCTGGTCAAACTGCTGGATGGTATCGCCGGTATCGACACCGCCCATATGACCACGATCCATTGCTACACCAACTCGCAGCCGATGGTGGACGCGCCGCGCGGCGATTTCGCCCGCTCCCGCGGCGGCGCGCAGTCGATGGTGCCGACCACGACCTCGGCGATGCATCTGATCGACGAGGTGCTGCCGCATCTGAAAGGCCGGGTCAGCGGCGCCGCGGTGCGGGTGCCGACCGCCAGCGTGTCAGCGGTTGATCTGGTGGCGCAGCTGAAAACCCCGATCAGCGGGCCCGAGTTCACAGCCGCGCTGCGCGAAGGCGTTGCAGCCTCGCAGGTGCTGGGCTGGACAGATATGCCGCTGGTCTCGTCTGACCTGCGCGCGCGGCCTGAATCGCTGGTGATCGCCGGACCTGAAACCCGCATGGCCGGCGAGCATCAGGCGCGTGTGTTCGGCTGGTATGACAATGAATGGGGTTTTTCGGCCCGGATGCTGGATGTGGCACGGCTGATGGCCGGGTAAATGCCGGCTCAGCCTGCCGCGTTTTTGCAAGCCCGCCCTCGGCGGACTTGTTATTCCTGCGGCTTGCGCCCGGCACCGGCCAGGCGGAGCCAGCGGAAGATCAGCATCAATGCGAGCATGCAGACCGCGAGACCGATCAGGTCGCCCGCGGCGTAAACTGCCATGACCGGCAGCTGGCCGCCGGGAAAGATCAGGCCTGAAAACACAACCGACTGCCCCAGGGAATTGATGACGGATGCCATCGCTCCCACGGCCAGCAGCCCGGTCCAGGCAATCCGCCGCGACTGGCCCGCATAAAGCGTCCAGCCAAAAAGCCAGGCGATTTCAAAAGCCGCATATGCGGAAAACGCCCCGACTGCGATGGACTGCCACAGCACCGGCTCTCCCAGGGACAGCATAGTGCCTGAGGTGAACATCAGCTCGGACAGGACCGCACCGGCTGCAAGCGGCGGAACAGCTTTCCAGCCAAGCAGCCAGACGCTCAGCACCCGCACCCCGTGCGGCAGATAGATCAGGCTGGCAAAGACGGTGATCTCCGGCAGAAACAGTTTCTGCACCGGCGTGACGGCCCAGGCCGTCAGACCATGGCAAATGATATAGGCTGCGGCGATAACCGCAAAACTCTGAAACCCGGACAAAACCTGCAAAACTCGTATCATGCCGCCCCCCTTAGACTGGAGCAGCGGTGCCTGCAATCATCTGAATGTGTTGATTACACGGCGCGGTCACTTTGCCGCGGGATCAAAGCAAACCACATAGTGCTTGGCCTTGCTGCCTCCTGCCCGTTCCAGCAGCCCCAGGGTCAGCAGCGACTTCAGTGTCCGGTGAAAGGTCGCCTGGGCAATTTCCCGCACCAGCCGGTGGCTGCGGATCTGCTCGGATTGCACCGGGGCGCCTGGCACGCTGGTCAGCGCATGCGCCGCCAGCAGCACATCCCTCTCGGCCCTGCTCAACCGGTCCAGACCGATGTCGCGCTCCATCATGTGGAGCATATCCCGCAGTTCAAAAATTGACTTCAACTGATCCACTATTACACCTCCGGGAAACCTAATCCGCTGCTGCAGCACCGTTTACTATGCCATTATAAGATGACACCACGCGGAAATTATCAATCCGACAATTATCTGGACAGTACTAGTCCGCGTGGTATCATTCCCGCCAGGCTGGGCTGCATGTGAGTGGTGGCTGCGCCTGACGTTTACTCGAAGTAGCCTTGTTAACGAGTGCCGGCTCCGGCAGTTTCAACTGCCGGAGCTGTGCGGCATCGTACAAATTTCCTACCGGTTTCCAATCATCTTTGCAGTCAATTTCACCGCACGCGTGCCAAACCGGCAGGATTGCGCCCGCGGCTTAGCACTCCACCCTCAGTGTCGCGGCCGCAGGGCCGCCGCGATGCGCGGCAATCCGCCGCTGGTCAGCGCAGATCCAAGCTGGGCGGAAAGCTGCTGCTTTGCCGGTTCCATCCTGCAATTTTCCCGTGTTAGGCTTTGCCCCAGCCGCCTGTGGCCCCGCCGGGCTTCGAGGCAGAATTTTTCGCCCGCCGCCGGGAGCTGACATGAATTTTTCTTTCCGCCCGCGCCCCTTGGCGCGCGCCCTTGCTATCAGCCTGCTGGCAGTGCTGCCGCCTGCCGCCTTTGGCGCCGAGGCGGCGCTGCAGGCGCCCGGTGCGGATGCGGACCTGGCCGGGCGGCTGCGCGGCGCCTCCTCTTCGGTGGCCGCCAGCGGTGAAACCAATGTGCAGGAACTGCTGGCGGCGGCTTTGTCGGATTACCGCACACTGGTGCAGGTGCTGTATGATGCGGGTCATTTCTCGCCGGTGGTGAATATCCGCCTGGACGGGCGCGAGGCGGCGGCGATCCAGCCGCTGAATCCGCCAAAGACCGTCAGCAGGGTGGAAATCACCGTGCAGCCCGGCCCGCGGTTCACCTTTGGCACGGCAGAGCTGGCGCCGCTGCCGCAAACCAGCGACGTGGAGATCCCCGCAGGCTTTGCCCCCGGCCAGCCTGCCAGCACCGGAGCGGTCCGCGAGGCGGCGATTGCCGGCGTGCGGGCCTGGCGCCGCAGCGGCCACGCCAAGGCAACGGTGTCGGATCAGAAGATCACCGCCAATCATGTGCAAGCGCGGCTTGATGCACAGCTGCGGCTGGCGCCTGGGCCGCGGCTGCGGTTCGGGCAGTTGCAGGTCACAGGCCAAACCAATGTCCGCGAGGACGCCATCCTCCGGATCGCAGGTTTCCCGGAAGGCGAAGCATTCCACCCCGATCTGGTCTCCAAATCCGCCACCCGGCTGCGCCGCACCGGCACGTTTTCCACCGTTGTCCTGCGCGAGGCCGAACAGCCGAATGCGGACGGCACCCTGGATTTTGTGGCGCGGGTCGAGGAGCTGCCGCCGCGCCGCCTGACCTTCGGGGCCGAGATCAGCTCCTCCGACGGGGTCGAACTGTCGGGCACCTGGATGCACCGCAATCTGTTTGGCGCTGCTGAAAAACTGCGGATCGAAGCCCGGCTCAGCGGCATTGGCAGCAGCAATGACATCGACGGGCGCATTGCAGTGCGGCTGGACCGGCCCGCGGCGCTGGGGCCCGATGACAGCATCTTCTACCTGGCCGAGGCGGAACGGCTGGACGAGGAACACTTCAGTGCCACCCAAGTGCTGGGCGCCATAGGTGCGCGGCGGACGTTTTCAGAAAACTTCTATGCTGAGGCTGCCCTTGGCGTTTCCTCCACCCTGGCAAAGGATGTGTTCGGCAAACGCCGCTTTAAATATCTGAGCGGCCGGGTCCGGGCCGAATATGACGGGCGCGACAGCCGTGTGGACCCCTCAAACGGCTACTTCCTGCAGGGCGGCGCCACACCATTCATCGGCATTGACGGCAACAAATCCGGCTTGCAGATCAAAGGGGACGGGCGGGCCTATTACGGGTTGGGAGCAGATGACCGGATCGTGCTGGCCGGGCGGTTGCAGATGGGGTCCGTGATCGGGCCGTCGCTGAATGAAGTCTCCCCCACCTTGCTGTTCTTCACCGGCGGTGCAGGATCTGTGCGCGGGCATGAATTCCAATCGCTGGGCGTGCCAGTTGGCACCGGCACCGCCGGCGGGCGCAGTTTTCTGGCGCTGTCAGGCGAAGTGCGGGGCAAGGTCACCGGCAAGATTTCCCTGGTCGGGTTCTATGACATCGGCTTTGTCGATGCGGACAGTATTGTTTCCGGCTCTTCCGCACGCCACGCCGGCGCGGGCATTGGCCTGCGCTATGATGTGGCCGGCATCGGTCCGATCCGGCTTGACCTCGCCTATCCGGTGGACGGCGGGACCGAGGACGGGCTGCAATTCTATATCGGGATAGGACAGGCGTTTTGAGACAGTTTCTAGGCCTTGCCCTTGCCCTGGGGCTGACGGTTGCGCCGGCAGCGGCGCAGGACACCTCAACAGATGACGCCGGCGGGCTGCTGGTCGATTTCCTTGAGGATACACTGTCCGGCGACAGCCGTTATATCAGCGTGACGGGTCTTGAGGGGGCGTTCTCCTCGCAGGCCAAGATCAAGAAAATCACGGTGGCGGATGAAAAGGGCATCTGGCTGACCATCGAAGGCGCCGAACTCGACTGGAACCGGCTGGCGCTGCTGCGCGGGCGGTTCTCGGTCAATGAACTGTCGGCAGAACGCATCGCGGTGGCGCGCGCGCCCGAACCGCTGCCGCCGGACCCCGAACTGCCGGAGCCTGAGGCCACGCCTTTTGCCCTGCCTGAGCTGCCGGTTGCGATCGAACTGGGGGAGATCAAGGCGGACCGGATCGAACTGGGCGAGGAACTGGCCGGCTCGGCGGCCAGCCTGTCGGTCGAGGGCTCGCTGATGCTGGCGGACGGGGCGCTGGATACCAAACTGGCAGCCGCCCGGCTTGACAAACCCGGCGATCACTTCCGGCTCGAGGCCGGGTATGCCAACGAGACCCAGCAGATCACCCTGGATCTGGCAGTGGAGGAAAGCCCGGGCGGTCTGATCTCGCGCAGCCTGGATTTGCCGGGCAACCCCGAACTGCAACTGACTGCCAAAGGCAGCGGCCCAGTCAGCGATTTCACTGCGGATATCCGGTTCAGCACCAATGGCGCGGAACGGCTGGCAGGCAAGGTGGTGCTGGCCGCCCAGCCGCTGGCCGAAGACGCCGCCCCTGAGAGCGCGCGCAGCATTGCCTTTACCGCGGATCTTGGCGGCAACATAGACGTGCTGCTGCCGCCGGTGCACCGGCCGTTCTTCGGCCCCGGCCTGCGGCTCAACGTCAAGGGCCTGCGGGCCGGCGACGGCGCGGTGGCGCTGGACACGCTGGTCTTGCGCACCAATGCGCTGCAGGTCACCGGCGCTGCAACGCTGGACGCAAACGGCAAGCTGGACACTGCAAATCTGAAAACCGCAATCACCCCGCCTGCAGGTCAGGCTGCCGTCACCCTTCCCTTCGGCGGCGGCCAAACCACGCTGGGATCAGCGGACCTGCAGTTTAAAAAGACAATCGCGGGCAATTGGACCTTGGACGGGGTGCTGAACCAGCTGAGCCATCCCGGCGCCCTGGTGAACCGGGCCGAGGTTGCGGGCCGCGGCACCCTGGATCAAGACAGCGGCTTTGCACTGGAAGGGCGGCTGTCCGCAGGCCTGAGCGGCTTCCAGCCCCGCGATCCGGCCCTGGCCAAGGCGGCCGGAAATGAAATCCGCTTTGAAGGCACCCTCACCACTGAAGGCCCCGGCACGCTGCAATTCACCGATATGGAGCTGCGCGGCAGCGACTATCAGGCTGCGGGCGGCATGGCTTTCAATGGCCTGGAAGAAGGGCTGAAAATCAGCGCTGACCTGACCGCGGGCCTGGCTGATCTGGCCCGGTTCTCGGATTTGGCTGGGCGCCCGCTGGGCGGCGCGGTGCAGGCAGCGGTCAAAGGCTCCTTTACACCGCTGTCCGGTGCGTTTGACACCAACCTGTCAATGCGGGCCCAGGATCTATCGGCGGGCATTGCCCAGGCGGATGAGCTGCTGGCGGGCACGACCACGCTGGCACTGCAGGCCGCACGGGACGAGAACGGCATCGTGATCGACCGTTTCGAGCTAGCAGGCAGCGCGCTGCAGGCCAGCGCCGCGGGCACGCTCAACAGCGATGCCGGACGGATGGAGATCGGCGCTAAGCTGAACCGGCTGGAGGTGCTGCTGCCGCAAGCGCCCGGCGCGCTGGAGCTGGCCGCCACCCTCACCCGCAATGGCGATACCCTCAGCGGTGTGGCAGAACTGAAAGGCCCGCATACCTCCAGCGCCAAACTGGATGGATCCGTCACCCTGGAGGGCGATGCCGATTTCACCTTTGCCGCCGCCCTGAACGAGCTGGAGCGGTTTGTGCCGCAACTGGCCGGCAAGCTGACCGCCGACGGCACCGCCGCACGCCGCAACGGGGAATGGCAGATTTCGGGCAAGGCTGCCGGTCCCGCCGCCATCGCCGCGGATATCGAAGGCCGCTTTACCGAAAGCAACGGCAGCACCGATCTGCGCTTTGATGCAGCCATCGGCCAGCTGCAGCGGCTGGTCCCCGACCTGCCCGGCCGCCTCGCCGCCAAGGGCACCGCGGCGCGGCGCGACGGCACCTGGACCATCGACAGCACTGCCAGCGGACCCGCCGGCATCGACGGCCGCATAGCCGGCAGCTGGAGCGAGGCCAAAGGCACCGCTGATGTCACCGCCAAGGGCACCCTGCGGCTGGAAGGACTGAACCCGTTCATCGCCCCCAACCTGATGCAGGGGCCTGCGAATTTCGACATGGCCTTGCGGGGTGTTCCGGCCCTGGAAGGTTTGAGCGGCACCATCAGTGTCCCCGGCGCCTCGCTGGCCATTCCGGCAGCAGCGCAGCGGGTGGATGATATCAACGCCACCGTCTCTATCGCCCGCTCCAGCGCGCAGCTTCAGGTCTCGGCCCGCCCGCGCGACGGCGGCACGGTGCGGATCAGCGGCCCGGTCGGGCTGCTGCCGCCGTTCAACGGCAACCTGCAGATCGCGATCGGCGATGTGGTGGTGACCGACAACCTGTCTTATGAAACCCTGCTGAACGGAACTCTGGCGATGTCCGGCGCCATGGCGGGCAGCAACCGGATCGAAGGGCGGATCGATGTGGGGGAAACCAACATCAACCTGAACACCGCCGGCGGCTCGGTCTCTGCCGCGCCGATCCCGCCGATCCGGCATGTTGGCATCCCGCGCGATGTGCACCGGACCCTGGCCCGCGCCGGGCTGACCGGCAGCAACGGCGGCGGCGGCGGCTCTGCCAGGACCGCGCTGGACATCCTGATCAGCGCGCCCTCCAGGATCTTTGCCCGCGGCCGCGGCCTGCGTTCGGAACTGGGCGGCGAAATCCGCCTGCGCGGCACCACCGCACGGCTGTCGCCCTCCGGCCAGATCAGCCTGATCCGCGGCAGCTTTGATATTCTCGGCCGGCGGCTGGAGCTGGATGAAGGCCGGATCACCCTGCTGGGCGATCTGAAACCCTATCTGGAATTCAAATCCACCGCCGCCACCGATCAGGGCACCGCAACGCTGGAAATCTCTGGCCGGGTCGACGCGCCCGAGATCAAGGTGACCTCGGACCCGCCCCGCCCCAGCGAGGAAGCGCTGGCGCTTTTGCTGTTCGGCGACAATATCCAGGACATTTCACCGCTGGCACTGGCCCGCCTGGCCGGGTCGGCGCTGACCCTCAGCGGCCGCGGCGGCGGGGCGCAAAGCAAGCTGCGCGAGGCCACCGGGGCCGATGACGTCGACATCGGCGCTGACAGCCTGGGAGCCGGGCAGCTTGGCCTGGGCGGCTATGTGGCCGAGAACGTCTATACCGATTTCAACGTCAACACCCGCGGCGACAGCGAATTGAGCATCAATCTGGACATGACGGACAGCCTGACAGTGCAAGGCACGGTGGACAGCGAGGGCGAAACCGGCTTTGGCTTGTTTTTCAAGCGCGACTACTGACCGAAGCACCGGCTGCGGGTTTCACACCGCCGCTCCGGCGGCGGCAAGCGCCACCCGTGCCGCCCCGCCGACACCGGCCGCATCATCGGTGATCAGCCGCAAGGGCGTTTCGGCACAGACCGTTCCCAGCCGCCCGCCCGGCGCGGTATAGCTTTCCAGGAAATGCGCCCGCGCGGGGGAGTTCAAAACCCCGCGCGCCACGCTGCCGGCAAAGAACATCCCCTGCCCCGGCAGATAGGCCGCTGTCAGCTCGCGCGCCATCAGGCCCAGCAAATGCGCCCATTCGCACACGGTGCGTGCCTCAGGCGCCTCAGGGTTTGCCAGATAGGCGGCCCCGATCCTTTCCGCACTGCTGGCCGCCGAGCCGGTCAGCGCTTGGTGAAGCCGCACCAGTCCAGCACCCGAGAACAGCATTTCAGTGCTGGCAAAGCCCTCCGCCCCATGATCCAGCAGCCCCTGCAGGCGGCGGTACACGGCCTGCGGCAGGCTGGCGCGGCCAAGTTCGGCCTCCAGCACGGCGCCATTCCGCGCGGCTGAAACGTTGAACCCGGTGCCGATGCCGGCAACCAGTGCCTGGCTGCCGCTGGACCGCCCCGGACGCAGGCAGGACTGCTGTCCCGGGATCAGCGCGGGCAAGGCATGGCACAGGGCTGCAAGGTCGTTAATGATGCCGGCCCGGGCACCTGCCGGCAGCCCCAGTGCGGCGCTTACGCTGTCTGCGTCGCCTTGCCAATTGCGGTTGGTGAGGTGAAACTGCCCGTCCCGGACCGGACCTGCCACGGCCAGGCAGGCCCCCTGCAGGGGCGGAAACCCCGGCTGCGCGCAATACGCCCTCAGCACATCTTCCAAACTGGCGAAACTGTCGTTGGCAAAGCTCTGCAGCGCCGTGACCCCGATGCCAGGAGCCGCCAGGGCCAGCCGGGTCCGGCTGCCGCCCGCATCGCCAGCCAGAACAGTCAGCTCAGCCGCCATGTGCCGCGGTCCTTTCGGGTCATTTTCGTGCCATCAAGACTGCAGCAATCCCGCCGCAATTGCAATTCAACTGCAGAAGTGCAATCGTCCCCTGGCATTTGGACAGATCGCCGAAACGCCGCCATAAAGACCTCCGAAATCAATGGAAACAAAATTGGTTCTGGCCTGCATGACTGTATCCGCCCCCTGGCATTCACTGATGCCGCGTATTGCCGGCAAGGCAACGCGCGTGAAAAAGAAAATGCGGCTGCGGGCATCGATGCGGCACTTGCACGGACCGCGCCGGCAGTATGCGGAAACTGACGATGTGACAGTGGTGACAGTGGTCAAGGACGGGCGGTTTTTCCTGGATGAGTTCTTTGCCCATTACCGGTCAATGGGCATCCGCCACTTTGTCTTTGTCGACAATGGCTCATCTGACGGGACCATCAGGCGAATACAGCAGGAGCCCGGCACGGTTGTCCTGCAGTCTGCATTGCCGACTGCAGAATTCGAACCGGATTTCCGGCGCTATGCAGCTGAACGGTACTGCACCGGAAGATGGTGCCTTTACGCAGACATCGATGAACTGTTTGACTTTGAAGGCCGCGAAGACACCGGTTTGAATTGCCTCATCCGCTATATGAATACGAACGGCTTCACAGCGCTGGCCGCCCAGATGCTTGACCTGTTTCCCGCCGTGACGCTTCGCGAAGCGTCTGACTGGCCTTTTTCCAAAGTGTTGGAAGATTACCGGTATTTCGATCTCGAAGCGATAGAAACAGTGCCCTATCATGAGCACAGCCATCCGCTGACAGCCGGGTTCTCCTATTTCCTGCAACACAACAGCGTTCCCGGAGAGCATATTCAGTTCCTGTTCGGCGGCATCCGCAGCAAGATCTTCGGCGAACAGTGCTGCCTGACCAAACATCCTCTGGTTTTCCTGGAGCCCGGCGTCGAGGCCGGCGTGCACCCCCATTGTTCAGCACGGGTGCGGTGCGCTGATTTCACCGCCTTGCTGCGTCATTATAAATTTTGCAACAGCCCCATCGAACGGGACCGGCAATCCGTGCATGACGGCACTATCCCGCATGGAGCAGACAAATTGCGCCTGGCCGTCCTGGACCAGCAGGACGACCTAACGCTTCACACCCCCCTGGCCCAAGAGTACTCGGGCATCGAAGACCTGTATGACAAAGGGTTTTTGGTCCGCTCCCAAAAATTCTCTGCATTTTCAGCCGTATATGCCGAAGTATGAGCCGCCCATCGGGGCACCGCCCCGTGCCATAGCTGCAGTGGTCATTGGCCGCAACGAGGGAGAACGCCTGATCCGCTGCCTGCGCTCCTTGCAAGGCAAGGCGCAGCCGCTGATCTATGTGGACAGCGGCTCCTGCGATGGTTCGGCGGCGGCTGCGCGGGCACTTGGCGCCCAGGTGGTGGACCTCGACCTCGACCTCGACCGGCCCTTCACTGCAGCGCGGGCACGCAATGCCGGGCTGGCTGCTTTGGCAGAGGGGCCCGAGTTCGTGCAATTCGTGGACGGCGATTGCGAGGTGGACCCGGATTGGATCGCCACCGCAGCAGCCTTCCTGCAGGCGCGGTCCGGGACGGCCGTGGTTTGCGGGCGGCGGCGGGAGCGGTTTCCCGGCGCGTCACTCTACAACCGGCTGTGCGACGCGGAATGGAACACCCCGCTTGGCGAGACCGCGGCCTGCGGCGGCGACGCGCTGATGCGGATTGCGGCGGTCCGTGCTGCGGGCGGTTACCGCGGCAGCCTGATCGCCGGGGAAGAGCCGGAGCTGTGCCTGCGGCTGCGGCGGGACGGCTGGCAGATCTGGCGGATCGATGCGGAAATGACCCTGCATGACGCACAGATGCAGCACTTCGGCCAGTGGTGGCGCCGCAGCCGCCGCGCTGGCCACGCTTTTGCCGAAGGCGCCGCGCTGCATGGGGCCGGGCCGGAACGCCATTGGGTCGCGGAAACCCGGCGTGCGCTGTTTTGGGGGGCTGCGCTGCCAGCGGGCATCATCATGGCCGGCCTGGTGCACCCGCTGCTGCTGCTGGCCGCATTGGTTTACCCGGCACAGTTTCTGCGCCTGGCCCGCCGCATGGGGTATGAGCAAGCGCTGTTCTCCGTCCTTGGGAAATTCGCCGAAGCGGCCGGCGCCGTGGAATTCTACTGGCGCCGCTGGCGCGGCAAGACTCGCGGCATTCTCGAATACAAGTAGCTCTGGTCCCCTTCCGTCAGCGGCCTTGCAAAACCGGGGGGCGGTAGGCGGTGCGCCCGCAAGCGTCAGCGGATACGCCATGCCCTCAGGATCTCGCCGGGCAGGATCGCCAGGCATTTGGCATAGCGCGGCAGCAGCCGCGACGGGCTGGACAGCGCCCGCCACAGCCACTCCATCGCCACCGCCCGCACCCAGGCAGGCGCCCGTTTCTGGTGGCCGCCCAGGAAATCGAGCCCGGCACCGATGGAGGCAAACCCGGTGCGCGGCGACATCCGGCGGCCGCGTTGGGCGAACCGTTCCTGCTTTGGCGCCCCCAGCGCCAGGAAGCACAAACCGATACCGGTCCCCTTAAGGCGGTGCAGGATGTGATCCGCTTCCGGCCCGTCAGGGTCAAACCGGCCCGATGGCGCATGGGTCCAGGCGATGTCCAACCCCGGCACCTGCGGCTCCAAAGCGGCCTTCGCATCTTCCAGCGCCGCATCCGTGCTGCCCACAAGGGCCACCGGAACCCCGGCCTCTGCCGCGAGACGGCACAGCGGCAGCACCATGTCCGAGCCGGGCATCAGCTCCACCGGGCGGCGGGCCAGCCGCGACAGCCAGACAACAGGGCGCCCGTCGGCCACCACCAGATCCTGCGCCTGATAGACAGCCAGAAAGCCCGGGGTCTCCGCCATCTTGACCAGATGGTCCAGATTGACCGTGGCCAGCGCAAATCCCTGACCGGCCCCGAACCGGGCGCGGACTTCCGCTTCCAGCATGGAACGGGTCGGCATGTTCACCGCAACCCGGCGGCCGTGAAATTCGAAATGCAATGCAGCCTCCAACGACAACGCCGCCCTCTCATACCGGCGGCGCGGCGGCCAGGCCAGCGGCCGCGCACCTGCCGCAGCCTGAGCGTGGCATAGCTGCACGCTGTTTACCTGTTCTTGCAAATCCGCGCGACAGGGCCGCCATCAACAGGTAAACTTTGACGCAAATACCGGGGAATTGAGGGAGAACGCGGGCATTGCCCAACTCTGTGGCCTATCTGATGCTGATGGCCTGGCCGCTGGTCAGCCTGATCCTGTTCCGGCGCCTGCCGCTGGAACGGGCGATCCTGTGGTGCCTCATTGCTGGCTATCTGCTGCTGCCGCCGCTGGCTGAGTTCGACCTGCCGCTGGTGCCGGATATGGACAAATTTGCCATTCCATCGGTGATGGCGTTCCTGCTGTGCCTGCTGCTGCTGCGCAGGCCGGTGCCGCTGCTGCCGCGGCACCCGGCGGCGCGGGTGCTGACGCTTTTCTTTGTGTTCGGCGTCATCCCCACGGTGCTGACCAATGGCGAGCCGATCCTGTTCCGCAGAATCGCCAATTCCGATCCGATTGTCTTTCTGACCGATCAGCTGCCGGGGCTGCGCTGGCGCGACCTTGGATCCGTGATCATCAACCAGATGATCGTGCTGATCCCGTTCCTGCTGGCGCGCCGTTACCTCTCCACCCCCGGTGCCCAGCGCGAATTGCTGCTGGCGCTGATGATCGGCGGGCTGGCCTACACGGTCCCGTCGCTGATCGAGATCCGTCTCAGCCCGCAGATCAATATCTGGGTCTACGGCTTTTTCCAGCATGACTTCAGCCAGATGATGCGCCAGGGCGGCTTCCGCCCCATTGTATTCCTGCCCCACGCGCTGTGGCTGGCGTTCTTCATGCTGTCGGCGCTGCTGGCTGCCACGGCCCTCGCCCGCGCGGAGGCTTCCGGCCAAAGGCTGCGCCTGATGCTGGCGGCGGTGTACCTGTTTGCCGTGCTGGTGCTCTGCAAAAGCCTCGCCTCGCTGGCCTATGCGCTGGCCTTTACGCCTGTGGTGGCGCTGGCGCCCTTGCGATGGCAGCTGCGGGCGGCCCTGCTGCTGGCGCTGATTGCAGCGGTCTATCCGATCCTGCGCAACACCGGGCTGGTGCCGACCGAAGCGCTGGTGGCGCAGGCCGATGCAATCAGCGCCGAGCGGGCGCAGTCGCTGAACTACCGGTTTGAAAACGAAACCCGATTGCTGGCACGCGCCGCCGAAAAGCCCTGGTTCGGCTGGGGCGGCTGGGGCCGCAGCCTGGTGCGCCACGCCGAGACCGGGCAGATCCTGTCGGTCCCCGACGGACGCTGGATCATCGTGTTCGGCACCTTCGGCTGGCTGGGCTATATTGCCGAGATGGGCTTGCTGGCAGCTCCGCTGGTTCTGCTGGCACAGGCCGCGCGGCACGCGCCGCAGGGCAGTGTCTCGCCGTTTGCCGCGCCGATTGCCCTCATCCTTGCTGCAACCATGGTGGATATGCTGCTCAACGCGACCCTGATCCCGATCACCTGGATGTGCGCCGGGTCGGTGCTGGGCTACGCCGAACGATTGCTCTACCCGGGCTTGTTCAGCAGGAAACCTGCCCTGTTTGGCGGGGCGCAGGCGCTGCTGCCCGACACCGCCGTGCCGGAGAGGCGAAGCCTTCTGTGATGCCGCAATTTTTCCGCTTTTCAGGCTCAATTCAACACAATGCGTCCACAGGACAGCCCTATGGATTGACGAAAGTAAACAGATTGAAACCGGGTTGCGGCACAGATGGGGATCTTGTGCTGCCGGACCGGGGCAACCAGCCGGGGAAAACTCCGGCAGCATAAACCAACGCCCGGCGGGCGCCTGCCAGTTCTGCAATGCAGCCTGGCATCGCTGTGCCAGGCTGTTTTAAGGGACCAGTGGGTCAGGTATTGGCGATGCAGGATGGAAAACCCGCAGCGGGGGGCGCAGCCGGAGATATAGCAATTGTCGGGTTGTCGGTGACAGTCCCCGGCGCAAATTCGGCCGAGTTGTTCTGGCAGAACTTGCGCGGCGGCATTGAATCGATTGCGGTTCTGGACCGGGACACCCTGCTGGCAAACGGCGAGCGGCCCTCGGTTCTGGCCGACCCGGACTATGTGCCTGCCTCTGCCAGGCTGCAGGGGTTTGATGAATTCGACGCGGAATTCTTTGGCTTCAGCCCCAAGGAAGCCGCCATTCTCGACCCGCAGCACCGCAAGTTCCTCGAGGTCGCCTGGGGCGCGATGGAAAACGCGGGCCATCCGCCCGAAAGCCTGCAAGGCCCGATAGGCGTCTACGCGGGCTGCGGCATGGGCAGCTATTTCTATTTCAACATCTGCTCGAACCCCGGTCTGGTGGACGACGTGGGCATGTTCCTGCTGCGCCACACCGGCAACGACAAGGACTTCCTGTCGACCCGTGTCAGCCATGTCTTCGACCTGAAGGGGCCGTCCGTGAACGTGCAGACCGCCTGCTCCACCTCGCTGGTTGCGGTGCATTACGCCTGCAAGGCCCTGCGCGAGGGCGAGTGCGATATGGCGCTGGCCGGCGGTGTCACCATCGAGCTGCCGCAGGGCCGCGGCTATCTCTACAAAGAAAACGAGATCCTCTCGCCCGACGGCCATTGCCACGCCTTTGACCACCGGGCGCAAGGCACTGTCTTCGGCTCCGGCGCCGGCGCGGTGGCGCTGCGGCGGCTGGAGGATGCCATCGCCGATGGCGACCACATCTGGGCGGTGATCAAGGGTTCGGCGATCAACAACGACGGCGCCGATAAGGCCGGTTACCTGGCGCCCTCGGTTGGCGGCCAGTCGGCAGCGGTGCAAAAGGCGCTGGAGGCTGCCGGCACCCCGGCGGAGACCATCGATTATGTCGAATGCCACGGCACCGGCACCTACCTCGGCGACCCGATCGAGGTCACAGCCCTGACCGATGCCTACCGGGCGACGACCAGCGGCACCGGCTTTTGCCGCATCGGCTCGGTCAAGACCAATATCGGCCATCTGGACACCGCAGCCGGCGTGGCCAGCCTGACCAAAACGGCGCTCGCCCTGCACCACAGGGAAATCCCGCCCTCGCTGGGCTATGAGGCGCCGAACCCGGCGATTGATTTCGACGGCTCGCCGTTCCGTGTGAACACCGCCCTCACGCCCTGGACGCCGCACAAGGGGCCGCGCCGGGCCGGCGTCAACGCACTGGGTGTCGGCGGCACCAACGCCCATGTGATCCTGGAAGAGGCGCCGGAGCGCGCGGCCTCGGAAGACAGCGATTTTCCGTTCCAGATCCTTTGCGTTTCCGGACAGTCGAGGGCCGCACTGGACGCCAATACCCAGGCACTGGCGGAATATCTGAAGGCCAACCCGAAGGCTGATCTTGCCGATGTGGCTTTCACCTTGAAGGAGGGCCGCCGCGGCTTTGCCAAACGGCGCGTTCTGGTGGCGGAAACCCCTGCCGAAGCCGCTGAAATCCTGACAGAAAACGACCCGCGCAGGGTCTTTACCCACGACCGCCTCGGCGACGCGCCGGAGGTGGTCTTCATGTTCCCCGGCGGCGGCGCGCAATACGCGGGCATGGCGCGCGATCTTTACGAAACCGAGCCGGTCTTTGCCGACTGGATGGACCGCGGGCTCGATCACCTGCAACAAAGCCTCGACTACGATATACGCGCCATCTGGCTGCCCGAAAACGGTGACGCAGAGGACGCCGACGCCAAGCTGCAGCAGCCTTCGGTGCAACTGCCGTTGATCATGATCGTCGAATATGCGCTGGCGCAGCTGTGGATCAGCTGGGGCGTGAAACCCGCCGCCATGGTCGGCCATTCAATGGGCGAGAACACCGCCGCCTGTCTGGCCGGCGTAATGCGTTTCGAGGACTGCATCGACCTGGTCCTGCTGCGCGGGCAGCTGTTCGACACCGTGCCTGCGGGCGGCATGCTGTCCATCGCCCTGCCGCTGGCAGAGGTCGAGTCCCTGATCACTGACGATCTGGATATTGCCAGCGTCAACGCCCCCGCGCTGACCGCCGTATCCGGCCCGCAAGACGCGCTGGACCGGTTGGCCGCCGATCTGACCGCGCGCGAGGTGGAGCATCAGCGCATCCAGATCGACATTGCCGCCCATTCGCGGATGCTGGACGGCATCCTGCAGCAATATGGCGATTTCATCCGCACCCTGCCCCTGTCCGCCCCGAAATTGCCGGTGATCTCCAACCGCACCGGCACCGCGTTGACCGCAGAACAGGCCGCCAGCGCCGATTACTGGGTCGGCCAGCTGCGCAATACGGTGCGCTATGCCGACTGCATCGATACCCTCGCCAGAACCCCGGGCCGGGTGTTCCTTGAGGTCGGCCCCGGCAAGGCGCTCAGCGCGCTGGCGCAAATGTCGCCCGCGGTTCAGCCGGGCCAGGTGCTCAGCTCGCTGCGCCATCCGGATCAGCAGGCGATGGACGACAGCTACTTCTTCGGCGTCATCGGCCGGCTTTGGGCCTGCGGGGTCGAGGCCGACTGGCAGCAGATCTGGGGCGGGGCACGGCGCAACCGCCTGCCCCTGCCCGGCTATGCCTTCCAGCGCAGCCGCTATTTCATCGAACCCGGCAAACCCGCAATCGAGGAAGACACGCCCCCGGCCCGGCATGAAAACCTGGCTGATTGGGGCTACCGGCCCGCCTGGCGGCCCAGATTCGCCGATTGCAGCCTGGACGTGGCGCAAGAGCTGCACCAGGAGCAGCACAATTGGCTGATATTCGAGGATGAAACAGGCCACGCCGCCCGCGCTGCGCAGCAGTTGCAGGCCGCCGGCCACAGCGTTGCCCGCGTCCGCGCCGGCGACACTTATGCGCAGCTGTCCCCGACCTCTTATGTCCTGCCCACCGAGCAGGGCCGCGCCGTCTACGGCGCGCTGCTGGCGGATCTGGCCGAAGCCGGGCTGCTGCCGGACCGCATCGCCCATTTCTGGCTGGTGACCGAGGGCGAAAGCTTCCGCCCCGGCTCCTCCTTCTTTGACCGCAACCTCGAAATGGGCTTTCATTCCCTCACCGCATTGGCGCAGGAACTGGGCAACGCCGATCTGCCCGGCCCTGTGCATCTCAGCGTTTTCACCACCGGAGCAGCGCAGGTGCGCACCGAGGCATTGCCCTGCCCTGAAAAAGCGATGATAGCAGGCCCCGCCGGCGTGATCCCGCGGGAGCTGCCGGGGCTGACCTGCGCCACCGTCGACATTGAACTGCCAGTAAAACCGCAAGGACGGTTTGCGTTCCGGAAACCGGCTGCGGAGGCGGACATCACCCTCCGTCTGCTGGAAGAACTGATGGCGGACCCCGCGAACACCGCCGCCGCCTGGCGCGGCGAAAAGCGGTATGAACTGGCCTGGCGCCCGCAGCCGCTGCCCGAACCGCAAATACCGCCGTTCACCGAAGGCGGCCACTATCTGATCACCGGCGGTTATGGCGGTATCGGATTGACCATCGCAGAGTATCTGATGCGGGACTACGGCGCCAAGATCTCGCTGATCTCCCGCGAAGGTCTGCCGCCGCGCGACACATGGGAGCGCTGCCTGCGCGACCACAGCCCGGCCAACCGCACCGCCCGGCGCATCCGCGCGGTGCTGGCGCTGGAAACCTCAGGCAAAGGCAAGGTGCTGGCGCTGGCCGCCGACGTCTGCAACAGCAGCGAGCTGCGCAGCGCCCGTGAGCAGGCCGAAGCCGCCTTTGGGCCTGTGACCGGCGTGATCCATAGTGCCGGCGTGATCGATGACGGCCCGCTCTTGGCCAAGACCGAGGAACAGATCGCCCGGGTGCTTGCGCCCAAGGTCAGCGGCCTGCGGGCGCTGGAAACTGTGTTCCCGGATGGCAGTCTGGAGCTGATGGTGCTGTTTTCCTCCTCCTCCGCCGTGACCCGGCCGGCAGGCCAGGTGGATTACATCGCAGCCAATGAATTCCTGAACGCCTGGGCCAAGCACCGCGCCGGCGGCCGCACCCGCGTGATGGCGGTCGATTGGGGCGTGTGGTCCGATACCGGCATGGCCGCCGACGCCATGGCCAGCCGCAACGGCGCCACGGCTGCCGTCCCTAGGGAACCCTGCCCCCAGCCGCTGTTGCAGGAACGCGGGTCCGACACAGCAGGCAACCGCATCTTCACACCGCGTTTTGCGGCCGCTGATTGGCTGCTGGACGAACACCGGACCGCCGATGGCACCGCCCTGATGCCCGGCACCGGCTACATCGAATTGGCAGCCGAGGCGCTGGCGGAAGCCGGCATCGGTACGCCGTTCGAAATCCGCGACCTCTACTTCATGCGCCCTATGGTTGCGTCCGGACTGCAGCCGCAGAATATCCTGGCAAAGATTAAAGCTTATGAAAATGGTTATGAACTGTTTGTTTACTCAAGGTGTACAAATGGTTACTTTCTGAATTGTCAGGCTATGCTGGCCTCCGCGGCGGTGGCAGAACGCCCCGTCGCACTCAACCTCCAGACTATTTCCACCCGATGCCCGGAGGAGCAGGCGCCGATCGACGGGCGCCTGCGCTCCGCGCAGGAAGCGCATCTGCAGTTCGGCCCGCGCTGGCATGTGCTGAACCGCGCGGCCTTGGGCAACGGCGAAGGGCTCGCCTCTCTTTCCCTCCCGGACATCGCAGCGCAGGATGGCTGTCTGCTGCATCCCGGCCTGCTGGACCTGGCCACCGGCTGGGCCATTGGGCTGATCCCCGGCTATGACGCCAGCGCGCTTTGGGTTCCGGTCTCCTACCGGCTGATCCGGGTGTTCGCGCCCCTCACCTCCAGCATCTGCAGCCATGTGCGACTGGCGGATGCGCCGGATGCAAGCTCTGCCGATTTTGATATTACGCTGACCGATCCGGATGGCGCAGTTCTGGTCCGGATCGAAGGCTTCCGGATGCAGCGCCTGGCCGCCGGGTTCGACGCCGCAGCGGCCACGGAACAGGCGGACGCCACCGCCGCTGATCTGGGCCTGGAACCCGCCGCCGGCACCCAGCCCCTGTCGGCCGGGGAACGGCGCCTGCAGCTGAACATCTCCAACGGCATCAAAGCCGCAGAAGGCGGCGGCGCCCTGGCCCGCGCCCTGGCCACCGGCCTGCCGCAGGTGGTGGTATCCTCGCTGGAGCTGCCCGCGCTGATCGCACAGGCAGGGCAGACAGCCGCCGCCGCTGAGGACGCGCAGACCTTTGAACGCCCGCAGCTCGACACCGATTATATCGCCCCCCGCAACCAGGTGGAGGAGGACCTGGCCAGCCTCTTTGCCGCCCTCCTCGGGGTGTCGCAAGTCGGGATCGAGGACAGTTTCTTTGACCTGGGCGGCCATTCCCTGATTGCGGTGCGGCTGTTTGCCCAGATCAAACGCGGCTTTGGCGTGGAATTTCCCCTTTCGGTGCTGTTCGAGGCCCCCAGCGTCGCCGCACTGGCAGAGCGGATCATCAGCCGCACCGGCGGCGGGGTGGCCGTGGAACCGGGAAAACCCGCCGCCGCTGCCGGAGACAATCCGCAGTTCACCCATCTGGTGCAGCTGCATCCGGGCGACGGCACCGGACGGCGGCCGTTCTTTCTGGTCGCGGGCATGTTCGGCAACGTGCTGAACCTGCGCCAGTTGGCCCTGCTGGTGGGCAAGGACCGCCCGGTCTATGGCCTGCAGGCCAAGGGGCTGGTCGGCAATGGCGCCCCGCATGACCGGATCGCGGACGCGGCAGAAAGCTGCCTGGATGAAATCCGCCGGATCCAGCCCGACGGCCCTTATCTGCTGGGCGGCTTCTCCGGCGGCGGCATCACCGCCTATGAGATGGCGCAGCAGCTGAAGGATCAGGGCCAGGACACCGCCGCGCTGATCCTGCTGGACACGCCCTTGCCGGTGCGCCCGCCGCTCAGCCGCCGCGACAAGGCGCTGATCAAACTGGCCGAGCTGCGCAGCAAGGGGGCCGGCTATTTTGGCGAATGGGCCAAAGCCCGCATCGCCTGGGAGTTTGAGAAACGCCGCGCCGCGCCGGTTGAGCCCGGCGCCCGGCCCGATTTCAACAACCGCAAGATCGAGCTGGCCTTCCGCACCGCCGTCGAAACCTATGCGCTCAGGCCCTGGAGCGGTCCGCTGACGCTGTTCCGCCCGCCGCTCGACCGCAAATGGCAGGTCAGCGGCGGCAACTGGGTCAGCGCAGCCCGGGAATATGTGTTTGATGACAACGACTGGACCCGCTGGGCCGCGCAGGCAGAGGTGGCCGAAGTGCCGGGCGATCATGACAGCATGGTGCTGGTGCCGAATGTCAGCGTGCTGGCCGCAGGCATCAAAACCCGGCTCGACGCCGCGGATGCAGCGGCAGCCCGGCCCCGTTTCGCCGCAGCCGCGGAGTGACCCGCATGGACCAGCAACGCATCCTCACCATTCTTCTCAACTACCGCACACCGGAAATGACGCTGCAGGCCGCCGCGGCCGCCTTGCGCGAAATGGAGAACCTGCCGGGCGAGCTGCTGATCATCGACAACGGATCCGGCGACGGCTCCTATGAGCAGATCCGCGCACAGGCGGAGGCGCGCGGCTGGCTAGCCAGCGGGTGTCTCCGGGTGATCGCCGCGCCGGTGAACGGCGGCTTTGGCGCCGGCATGAATATCGGCATCAAGGCCGGCCTGTCGGACGGCAGCGCGCCGGAATTCTATTACCTGCTGAACTCCGACGCCTTTGTGCAGGGCCGCACCATCCGCACCCTGCGCGATTTCCTGCTGGAACATCCCGGCGCAGGTCTGGCCGGCTCTTACGTGCGCGGCACGGACGGCACGCCGCACCGCACCGCCTTCCGCTTCCCCTCCATCGCGGGCGAGTTCGAAGCCAGCGTGCGCACAGGAATGTTCACCCGGCTTCTGAAACCCTGGGTGGTCGCCATGGACCTGCCCCAGGCTGAGCTGCAGGTCGACTGGACCGCCGGCGCCAGCCTGATGATCCGGCGTGAAGCGGCCGCGGCCGTTGGCGGCTTTGACGAGACCTTCTTTCTGTATTTCGAGGAAACAGACCTCTGCCGCCGCGCCGCCCGTGCGGGCTGGCGCACCCACTATGTCCCGGCCAGCGAGATCGCCCATGTCGGCTCCGCCTCCACCGGCATGAAAGCCTGGCAGCGCACGCCGCACTACTGGTTCGACTCGCGCCGTCATTACTTCGTGAAGCACCACGGGCACGCCTATGCCGCCGCCGCCACGCTGGCACGGGCCGCCGGCAGCCTGATCTATGGCCTGCGCCGCCTGATCCAGAACAAGCCGCAGGCGGATCCGCCGTATTTCCTGCGCGATCTGATCCTGTACAGCCTGCGGGCAATGGCTGCACCGCGCCCGGAACCGTCGCAGGAAACGCGCCCTCCTTCTTCGCTGGCAAAGGAGCCGAAATGACCCCTTTCACCTGTGCCCTGATCGGCAATGAAACCCTGCTGATCGGCTGTGCCGATGCCTTGCTGGCGCGCGGTCACCAGATCCGCGCTGTGGTCTCCCGGGATCCCGGTATCCGCAGCTGGGCCGGCGGCAAGGGGCTGACCCTGCTGAACAGCCAGCAGCAGCTGCAAGGCGGGTTCGACTGGCTGCTGTCAATTGCCAACCTGACGGTGATCCCGCAGGACATTCTGGCGCTGGCCGCCAAAGGCGCGGTGAATTTCCACGACGGCCCCCTGCCCGCCTACGCGGGCCTCAACACCCCGAACTGGGCGCTGATCAATGGCGAAACACAGCATGGTATCAGCTGGCATCTGGTCGAGGGCGGCGTGGACGAGGGCGATATCCTGGCCCGGCGGATGTTCGATGTGGCGGGGCAAGAAACCGCCTTCAGTCTGAACTCCAAATGCTACGCCGCCGCGTTGGACAGCTTTGGCGAGGTGATCGCGCAACTGGAAACCGGCGACCTGAACCGGCAGCCGCAAGACCTGAGCCAGCGCCGTGTGTTCGCCAAATCCGACCGCCCGGCCGCGGGCGGGCTGCTGGATTTCACCCGCCCCGCCGCCGAACTGGCCCGGCTGGTCCGGGCGCTGGACACCGGCGGTTACTGGAATCCTCTGTGCGCCGCCAAATTGCGGATTGGCGGCCGCGTGGTTCTGACCGCTGCCGCAGAAACGGCAGCGGGCTCCGGCGCCCCCGGCACGGTGCTTGACGTCCGTAAAGACAGCGTGACAATCGCCGCTGCAGGCGGTGCGCTGATGCTGTCGCGGCTGACCACCCCTGCAGGCAAACCGCTGGACCCGGCCGGACTGATCCACGCCGGGGATATGCTGCCTGCGCTGTCCGCGGAGGAGGCCAAAGCCCTCACCGCACAGATGGCCGCCGCGCAGGCCGGCGAGCAGCACTGGCGCCAGGCGCTTGCTGCGATGCAGCCGGTCCAGGTGCCGCTGGCCTCAGATACCGGCAGCACGGGAATGGCCCGCCGCGAGATTGCCCTGCCAGCCGGTCTCAGCCAAGAACAGGCCGCTGCCGGAGTGCTGGCCTGGGCGTTGCTCAGCAGCGGCGAAACCACCGCGGATGTGGCGCTGTCCCTTGGCGGCATGAACACGGTTCCAGGGCTGATCTCCGATTGGGTGCCGCTGCAAGTGCGGCGGGAGGAGACTGTTTCAGACCTGCAGGCGAGAACCTGTCAGCATATTGAAGAAGCGCGGAAATACGGCGGATTTGCCGAGGATCTGGTCGCGCGCGCTCCGGAGATTTCGGGTTTTTCTCAACCGGCCATAGGCCTGTTGCTGGACAAGGACGGCCCCGTTTCCGGCTGCACCGCCACCGTCGCCTTATGTGATGGCACATTGGCGCTGCATACGGACCAGGCCCGGCTGGCGAGCACCGCCGCAGACCTGCTTGCCGCGCGGTTGGAACTGGTGCTGGACGCCCTCGCCAAGGATGCAAGCCAACCGGTGTCAGCCCTGCCCATCCTGCCGGTTGCCGAACGCAAGATGCTGCTGGAGGACTGGAACCGGACCGCAACCGAGTACCCATCGGATCTGACCATCCACGCAGCCTTTGAAGCCCAGGCTGCCAACACGCCGGACGCCGTCGCTCTGGTCTTTGAGGACCAGAGTTTCACCTATAGCGAAGTCAATGCCCGCGCCAATGCGGTGGCCCTGCGCCTGCGTGAATTGGACGTGAAACCGGGTACGCATGCAGGCATCCACATCCGCCGCGCGCCCGAACTGGTTTTTGCCGCCCTGGGCGTGATGAAGGCCGGCGCCGCCTATGTGCCTTTGGACCCGGCCTACCCCGCAAACAGGATCGCGCATTATATCAGCGACAGCCGGGCGCAGGTGATCATCACGCAGGCTGCACTGGCTGGAAAACTGCCGGCCTCCGGCGCGCGGGTGCTGGAAATCGAGACCGTCCCCGCGGGGACAGCCGAAGATAACATTGATGGCGGCGCCAGGGGCAGCGATCTGGCCTATCTGATTTACACTTCCGGCTCCACCGGCCTGCCGAAGGGGGTGATGGTCAGCCATGCCAATGCCGCGAATTTCTTTACCGGCATGGACCAGCGCATCCCGCATCAGCCCGGCGACGCCTGGCTGGCGGTCACCAGTCTCAGCTTTGACATCTCGGTGCTGGAACTGTTCTGGACCCTGTCGCGCGGCGTCAAGCTGGTCTTGTCCAGCGACGAAAGCCGGCTGGAATTGTCCAGGGGCCCGGTTGCACAGTCAGACCGCAGGATGGATTTCAACCTGTTCTACTGGGGCAATGACGACGGGCCGGGGCCGCAGAAATACCATCTGCTGCTGGAAGGGGCCAAATTTGCCGATCGCCACGGGTTCAATGCGGTCTGGACACCGGAGCGGCATTTCCATGCCTTTGGCGGCCCCTATCCGAACCCGTCGGTAACTGGTGCCGCTGTCGCCGCGGTGACACAGAACCTCGGCGTGCGCGGCGGCTCCTGCGTCGCGCCGCTGCACCACCCGGCGCGGATCGCCGAGGAATGGGCGGTGATCGACAACTTGACAGCAGGCCGCGCCGGGATCGGCTTTGCCTCGGGGTGGCAGCCGGATGATTTCATCCTGCGGCCGGAAAACACGCCGCCCGCAAACAAACCCGCGCTGTTCGAAAGCATTGAAACCGTCCGCAAGCTCTGGCGCGGCGAGGAGGTTGCCTTTCCCCGCGGGGACGGCAGCGAACACGCCGTTGTCACCCAGCCCCGCCCGGTATCCAAGGAGCTGCCGGTCTGGGTCACCACCGCGGGCAACCCGGAAACCTGGCGCGAGGCGGGTGCGATCGGGGCAAATGTGCTGACCCATCTGCTGGGCCAGAGCATTGAGGAGGTCGGCAGCAAGATCGGCATCTATCACGCGGCCCTGCGCAGCGCCGGCCATGACCCTGCGGATTTCAAGGTCACGCTGATGCTGCACAGCTATCTGGCGCAGACCCGCGAAGAGGCCCGCCAGGTGGCGCGGGAGCCGATGAAGGGTTATCTGCGCTCGGCGGCGGGGCTGATCAAGCAATATGCCTGGGCCTTCCCGGCGTTCAAGAAACCCGAAGGGGTCAAGACCCCGTTTGAGATGGATCTGGGGTCTTTGGCGGAGGCGGAGCTGGAAGCGATCCTCGACTTTGCCTTTGAGCGTTATTTCGAGGAGTCCGGCCTGTTCGGAACCATCGGGGACGCCTGCCGGCGCGTCGGGCAGCTGAAGCGGATCGGGGTGGATGAGATTGCCTGCCTGATCGATTACGGCATCGCGCCGGATGTGGTGCTGGAGGGGCTGAAACCGCTGGCCGAGGTGCTGCGCCTTGCCAACGCGCCGCAGGAACTGGCGGCGGATGACTTCTCGCTGGGCGCGCAGATCCTGCGCCACGGGATCAGCCATTTGCAATGCACACCGTCGATGGCGCGGATGATCGCCGCCGATGAAAACGCAAGCGCCTGCCTGGGGCGCCTGCAGCATCTTCTGCTGGGCGGCGAGGCATTGCCGGGCGATCTGGTGCGGGCCTTGCGGGGCGCGACAGGGGCTGAAATCCACAACATGTACGGCCCGACCGAAACCACGGTCTGGTCGACAGTGGAGAAAATCAGCGCTGTCCCCGCGGGGACAGCCGGGATCGGGACGCCGGTTGCGAATACACAGGTTTATGTGCTGGACGAAAAACAATCGCCTGTCCCCGCGGGGACAGCCGGTGAATTGTTTATCGGCGGCGCGGGCGTCACGGCGGGGTACTGGCAGCGGCAGGAACTGACCTGTGAACGGTTTGTTAACGCACCGTTCGCCGATGGCCCCCTGTACCGCACCGGCGATCTGGTGCACTGGACTGCGGATGGGCGGCTGGTCTTTTTGGGCCGCAGCGACCATCAGGTGAAGATCCGCGGCCAGCGGATCGAACTGGGCGAAATCGAGGCTGCCATGGCGGCCTTCCCGGGTGTCACGGGTGCGGTGGCGGTGCCGCGCGGCGGCAGCGGGGCCGAGCAGCTGGCTGGCTATATCACGGTTTCCGCTCCGGTTGCCGAAAATGCTCTGAAACGGGCGCTGGCGGCAAAACTGGCTGAGGTGATGGTGCCCGCGCATATCGTCACGCTGGAGGCTTTCCCCCTGACGCCGAACAGGAAAATCGACCGCAAGGCGCTGCCGGAGCCGAAACCGGCACGGGCCGAAGCCGCGCCGGCAATGCCGCTGGATGCAGGCGCGCAGGCAAAGATCGCAACCGTCTGGAGCCGTATCCTGGGCGTCAGCGGCATTGGCGCGCAGGACAACTTCTTTGCGCTTGGCGGCCATTCGCTGCTGGCAGTGCAGGCGCACCGGGAGCTGCGCGAAGAACTGGCTGGCGCACTGGGCACCGCGGCGCTGTCGATCACCGATATCTTCCGCTTCCCGACGCTGGCCGGGCTGGCCGCCCATATTGAAGGGCTTGCAGGGACTCCTTCAAATGCGGAAGAACAGCCGCAGGACACCCAAGAGCCTGACCGCGCCGGCACCATGTCAAAGCGGCGGGCGATGCGTGCAAACCGCAGAGCAAGGACCGGATGACAGAGGCCGAAAACAAACTGGCAGAGCGGCTGGATCTGATGCGGCTGCTGATTGCCGCGGATGTGGCCGTGGCGGGTGCGGATCCGCTGGCCGCCCTGCCCGTGCCCTTTGCCCAGGAGGCCGCGGGCCTGTCGCCCAACGCGGCTGCCAAGCGGCGCAATGAATTTGCCGCCGGGCGCAGCGCGGCGCATCTGGCGATGAAACAGCTGGGCCTGCCCCCTGTTCCGGTTCCGGTGGGCAGCGACCGGGCACCGGTCTGGCCCGAGGGGCTGGTGGGCTCGCTCACCCATACCAAAAGCTGCGCCATGGCGGTGCTGGCCAGAACGGGCGATGTTCAAGCGCTGGGGATCGACATCGAAGAGGACACGCCCCTGAAGGACGAACTTCTGCCCGCGATCTGCTCGGAGCGCGAACAGGCCTGGCTGCGGCGGCAGGACAATCCGGGGCAGATGGCCAAGGTGATCTTTTCCGCCAAGGAAGCGGCCTATAAATGCCAGTACACGCTGAGCCGGGCCTTTTACGGCTTTGACGGGATGGAGCTGGAGTTTGATCTGGCGGCAGGCGCCTATCAGGCTGTGTTCACCGCCGGACGGCCGCCGTTTGCACGCGGCGAGGCGGTTGGCGGGCGCTTTGCGATTGGCGCCGGGCTGATCATCACCACGGCGGAAATCCGGGGGCGCGGATGATGGGGCGGCGCGGGTTTCTGGCCCTGGCGGCGGCGGTTTCAGCACTGGGGCTGGCCGCAGTTGCGGCGCGCAGCCGCGGCGTGCTGGTTCCGCCGCCGCTGGCGCCGCCTGAGGCCGCTTTGAAGGTGTTTCATCTGGGGCATTCGCTGGTCGGGCCTGACATGCCGCATATGCTGGCGCAGCTGGCGCCCGCCGGGCATGGTTACAACAGCCAGCTGGGATCGGGCACATCGCTGCGGGCGCATTGGGAACCGGGGGAGGATATCCTTGATTTCGCCGCAGCCAACCAGCCGCCTGCCTACCGGGACGCGCGGCAGGCTGTTGGGTCCGGGGAGTACGATGCAGTGGTGCTGACCGAGATGGTCGAACTGCGCGATGCCCTTCGCTACTTTGATGCGGCAGAATACCTGGGCAAATGGGCCGGTCTTGCGCGGGAGGCCTCGCCGGACACTCGCATTTACCTGTATGAGACCTGGCACAGGCTGAACGACCCGGAGGGCTGGCTGGACCGGATCGACGGCGATCTGGAGAACCTCTGGGTGAACAAGCTGCTGGGGCCGGACAGCCGCGGAAAGCCGCAGCAGCCGGTCTATCTGATCCCCGGCGGACAGGTGCTGGCGGCGCTGGCGCGGGCGGCAGAGGCCGGCGGGATCCCGGGCCTGGCTTCACGTGAATCGCTGTTTGCCCGGACATCCGAAGGCGGTTTGGATACCATACATGTCAATGATCTGGGGGCCTATGCGGTCGCCCTGACCCATTACGCGGTGCTGTATCAGCGCGCGCCTGCAGGGCTGCGGCATGAACTGACCCGCGCCGATGGCAGCCCGGCGCAAGCGTTTTCGGCGGAAGCCGCCGCCAAGGTGCAGCAGATCGTCTGGGACGCGGTGCGCGCCTTGCCCCGCACCGGCCTTGGCGCCGCAGGGGGGCCGGCATGAAGCTGGAGGCGCTGATCACCTCCGTCGTTATGATCGGCCATTCGCTGTTCGGGCCGGACAACCCGCAGATGCTGGACCAGCTTCTGGATGCGCGCGGCCAGGCCACGGTGGAGGCGCAGATCATCAACGGCGCGCCGCTGAGCTACAACTGGCAGCACAGCAGCACCGCCGAGGGCGTTGATTCACGTGAAAGGCTGCGCCAGCCGGCCGATGCGGTGATCGTCACCGAGGCGATACCGCTGGCCAATCATCTGAAGTGGAGCGATACCGAAGGCGCTGTGACCCGGTTTTATGAGCTGGCGCGGGCGGCCAATCCGGATACCGCGTTCTACCTGCAGGAAACCTGGCACAGCCTGGACAGCGGCACCGGCGCCGAGGTGCCCTTTGACAAGGGCGCGGATATTCCCTGGCGCGAGCGGATCAGTCAGGACCTGCCGCGCTGGCAGGCGGTGGCCGATGAGGTGAACACCGCCACCGGCGGCACCGTGAAACTGCTGCCCGCGGGGCAGGCCATGGCCCGGCTGGAGGATGCGATCCTGGCCGGCACCATGCCCGGCCTCAGCAGCATCCGGGATGTGTTTGCCGATGACATCCACCCCAATGCCACCGGTTTCTATTTCCTGGCGCTGCTGCAGTATGCGGTGCTGACCGGGCAGGATCCGGCGGGTCTGCCGCATCGGCTGAGCGACCGCTGGGGCAAGCCATACCCCGCGCCGCCGCCTGAACTGGCGGCCCGGCTGCAGCAGATCGCCTGGGCTGCGGCCCAAGGCACCGGCGTGCGCACCGCTGCATTGCCGCCGGACCCTGCCGCGCTGCCGCGGGAGCCTGCTCTGCCTGTGTTCAACACGGCGCAGGCCGCAGACCGGATTGCCCCGGAGGCCACCCCCGCCCGGCAGCCTGTCGCCATCAACCTGGCAGCCATCGCGGATTGGAGCACCCAGGCGCCCTTCCTGGATCACTTCAAGACCGCGCGCCCCTGGATCGGGCATCTGCCGAAACGCTGGGGCGGCGCGGATCACCAGGATCTTGTGGCGGCCGGGTATCTGGACCCGGAGGGCTGGCCCACCGCCATCCCGCCTGAGCTGGCCTCCATCGGCACTGTGATCCTGACCGATCTGCCCGAGGAAGCCGTCTCGCTTGCGGGCCGCTATGTGCTGCGGTTCGACGGTCAGGGCATTGTCGAGGTTGCGGGCCGGGCAGAGAACGTGCGCTACGGCAAGGGCGAGGTGCGGTTTGACTATGCCCCCGGCCCCGGTCCGGTGGAAATACGGATCCAGCGGACCGGGCGGCGCACTGGCAGCGGCGCGGACTATGTCCGCAACATCCGGGTGGTGAAGGAAGAGCATCTGGAAGCCTATGAGCGGGGCGAACTGTTCAATCCCTTGTGGCTGGACCGGCTGGACGGGTTTGCCGCGCTGCGGTTCATGGATTGGATGGCCACCAATGACTCTGGCCAAACCGGCTGGGAGGACCGGCCGCGGGTCCCGGAGTACACCTGGGCGCTGAAGGGCGTTCCGGCGGAAATCATGCTGGCGCTGGCCAATACGCTGGGGGCGGATCCCTGGTTCACCATGCCGCATATGGCGGATGATACCTATGTCCGCCAGTTCGCACGGCTGACGGAACGCGGGCTGGATGAAGACCTGCGCGCCTATGCGGAATACTCCAACGAGGTCTGGAACTGGCAATTCCAGCAAGCCGCCTGGGCCGATGCGCAGGCGCAGACGCGCTGGGGCGGCGACGGGCTGTGGATGCAGTTCTATGGCGGCCGTGCCGCCGAGGTTGCGCAGATCTGGGCCCAGGTTTTTGGCGAAGGCAACGAGCGGCTGGTGCGGGTGATTTCCTCGCAGACCGGCTGGCTGGGATTGGAAGAGCAGGTTCTGTCAGCGCCGCTGTGGAAGGCGGAACAGCCGGGGCGCAAGCCTCCTGCTGCCTATTTCGATGCCTATGCGGTGACGGGCTATTTCGGCGGCATCCTTGGCGTCACGGAACACGCCGGGCATGTAAGGGCGTGGATCGCCGGCAGCCGCGAACAGGCCCGGACCGTGGCGGCGCAACGCGGATTGACGGGCACCGCCGCGGATCAGTTTGCGGCAAGGCATCAGTATGACGCAGCCTCGGCGCAGGCCGGAGCGGAATTGCGCGACGGGCTGATCTCGGGCGACGGCGCCGACACCTTGACCGACCTGCTGGGGCGGGTGCTGCCCTACCATGCCGGAATTGCCCGCAAACACGGGCTGGATCTGATCATGTATGAGGGCGGCAGCCATGTGGTCGGCATCGGTCCGATGGTGGAGGATGAGACACTCACCGGGTTCTTCACCCATTTCAACTATACCCCCGAGATGGGCAGGCTGTACCAGGAACTGCTGGCGGGCTGGAACGCCCTGGGCGGCGGTCTGTTCACCGCCTATGCCGACGTCGGCGCACCGGGAAAATGGGGCAGCTGGGGGGCGTTGCGGGTTCTGAGCGACGAGAACCCGCGCTGGGACGCGCTGGCGGCGGTCAGATGACGCCGCAGGTCTCGGTGCTGATCCCGGCCCATGACGAGGCGGAGTATATCGCAGGGTGCCTGCAGGCGGTCTTTGCCTCGGATCCGCTGCCGGCGGGCATGGCCGCTGAGGTTCTGGTGCTGGCAAACGGCTGCCGCGATGAGACCGCCGCGTTGGCCCGCGCGCAGAGGCCGCCTGCGGGCTGGGATCTGCGGGTGCTGGAACTGCCGGAAGCCGGCAAGCTTGGCGCGCTGAATGCCGGCGATGCGGCGGCCCGCGGCGATCTCCTGATCTATCTGGATGCGGATGTTGCCGTCAGCCCGGCGCTGATCCCGCAAATTGCCGCGGCGCTGGCGCAGGAGGGGCCGCTTTATGCCAGCGGCTGCCCGCAGGTGGCGCTGGCGCGCAGTACGGTGACCCGTGCCTATGCACGGTTCTGGAACCGGCTGCCGTTTGTCACCGGCGGCGTGCCCGGATTCGGCGTGTTCGCCATGAACCGGGCCGGACGGCAGCGCTGGGGGGACTGGCCGGATATCATCGCCGATGACATTTTTGCCCGGCTGAATTTCGCCCCGTCCGAGCGGGTGAAAGTGCCGGCTGTCTACAGCTGGCCGATGGTGGAGGGCTTCCGCAACCTGGTGCGGGTGCGGCGGCGGCAAAACGCGGGCGTGGCGGAGGTGGCAAGCAAATTCCCTGTCCTGCAGCAGAATGAAGACAAATCACCGCCGGGCGCCGGCTTTGTGCTGAAGCTGCTGCTGTCGGATCCAGCCGGGTTCCTGGTCTATGCGATGGTCGCCCTGGCCACAAAAACGCCGCTGTTTGCGTCAGCCAGCCGCTGGACCCGCGGCCGCTGAGCCCCGGCTTTTGCAGCAGGCCTGTCCCGTTGGGTCTCCCGCGCCCGCAGGGTGCCCTGGCTGCGCCAGCGCGCCCTTGGCGGCCTTGGGCGTGGCCCGGCGCCAATGCGCCGGGCCACGCCCAACGGAAGCGGTGCATCCGCAGATGCGGCGGCGACGGGCGGGAGTACCCCGGATTTACCCGGTGATGGCCTTGCGGAAATGGGCGGCGAGTTTGGCGGCCTCTGCGGCACTGTCATGACGGTCCAGCACGCGCCTGCGGCCTGCCTGGCCCATGGCATTCAATTGCGGATGCGGTGTCTGTGCAAGGCTGAGGACGGCCTGTGCCAATGCGTCCTCATCCCCGGCCGGCAGCAGCCAGCCCGTTTGCCCCTGCACCACCAGCTCGGGCGTGCCTGCGATACATGTTGCAATCACCGGACGCGCAGCGGCCATCGCCTCCATCACCACCATCGGCAGGCCTTCGGCAAAAGACGGCATCACCAGCGCGTGGGACCGGTCCAGCTCTGCCTGCACTTCGGTTTCGGCAAGCCAGCCGGTCAGGGTGACGCTATCCTGCAACCCATGCGCGGCAATCGCGGCTTCCAGCGGCGGCCGCATATCGCCGTCACCGATCAGCGACAGATGCAGATCCGGAAGTTCCTGAACCAGCCGGGCCATGGCGTTCACCAGCACCATCTGGCCTTTCTGCTCCACAAACCGCCCGATCGCCACCAGCCGCAGCGGCCCCTGCGGCAACGGTGCTGGACCGGCAAACCGTTCCGGCTCAATCCCGCAATGCACCACTTTCAGACTGTCCCACTTGCCGAAAGACGCCCAGCGGCTCAGCTGGCTTTTGCCAAAGCTGCTGACCGCCACGGTGAAAGCCGCGCGGTTGATTTTCTCGCCCAGCGACAGCGCTTGCGGCGCGTCGAACTCCTCGGGCCCGTGCACGGTGAAACTGTAGCCCGGCCCGCCCAGCACCTGGGCCAGCATCGCGACAGCGGCAGCGTTGGTGCCGAAATGGGCGTGCATATGCTGCACGCCTGCCGCCGCGCAGCGCTGTTTCACATAGGCGGCTTCGCCGAGATATATCAGGTGCCGCAGAAGACCCTTGTCCGATGCCCGGGCCAGTCTCGCCGCCAGCCGCAGCGCTTGTGCGAAACGGGCGGGGGCTGCTGCCTCCCGCGCGAGCGCGGCAAGCAGGCGCCCGGCGCCGGACTGCAGCACGTAGCCGGTGCGCGCGGCCTCGGCCTGATCCTGCGGATCCGCCAAAGCCGCAGCCGAAGGGCGCATTGCCAGGCGCAGGATCTCCACGCCCTGATGTTCCAGCGCCTGCAGCTCACGCCGGATGAAACTGTGCGAGGGCTGGGGGTAAGTGTTCAGGACATAAGCAATTTTCAACGCGGCTGGTTCCGTGCAAATCTTGGGTCTGCGGCAGGTTAGCGGCGGTTGAGCGGCTTGCCCAGCGTCCTGTTGCGCCTGTCGCACAGACGTGGAGAATGGGCTGCGGGAGTGATGATTGTTACGGCATTCCGGCCCCTGCATCCCGCATTCCTGTTGCAGGCCGCCCTGCGATTGACGCCCCCTGCCCTGCCGCCTAGCCTGCGGAACCGAACGTTGGGGGATTGGCGCGGATATGCAGCGGGTTGCATCGCTTTTTACCGGTCAGGGGATGATCGCGCGGGTGCTGCGTTCGGCCTCCTGGCTGATGATCGGATTCGGCGGCAGCCAGGCCTTGCGGCTGGCCTCCAACCTGATCCTGACCCGCATCCTGTTTCCCGAGGCCTTTGGCCTGATGGCGCTGGTGTCGGTGGTGACGGTGGGGCTGTCGCTGTTTTCAGACGTTGGCATCGGCCCGTCGATTGCCCAGAACAAGCGCGGCGATGATCCCGGCTTTCTGAACACGGCCTGGACCATCCAGGTGATCCGCGGTTTTGGCCTTTGGGCATTGACGGCCCTGCTGGCCTGGCCTGCGGCGCAGTTTTATGGCGCGCCGGAGCTGCTGATCTACCTGCCCATTGCCGGTGCCGGACTGGCCATTGCAGGTTTCAACCCGACTCGGATCGAGACCGCGCACCGGCATCTTCTGGCGGGCCGGGTCACGGCGCTGGATCTGGCGGGCCAGGTTATCGGGCTGGCGGCCATGATTGCGCTGGCCCTTGTCACGCAGTCGGTGATCGCGCTGGTGCTGGGCGGGGTGATCCAGGCGGCGGCGAAACTGCTGCTGTGCCATTACGGGCTGCCCGGTGCTGCAAACCGGTTCCGATGGGAGCGGGCGGCAGCGGGAGAACTCATGCATTTCGGCAAGTGGATTTTCCTGTCGACCGCCTTTTGGTTCCTGACTTCGCAAGGGGACCGGGCGATTCTGGGCAAGTTCGTCCCGCTGGAGGTGCTGGGCATCTACAACATCGGCTATTTTCTGGCGAGTTTTCCGATGCTGCTGGGCCATGCGGTGAACCAGCGGCTGATGATCCCGGTTTACCGCGGCAAGCCCGCAGAAGCTGCGCCGGAAAACCTGCGGCGGCAGCGGCAGCTGCGCTGCGGTCTGACGGCGGGGATCCTGGCGATGCTGATTGCGATGGCCTGGGCCGGGCCCTGGCTGGTTCAGATCCTGTATGACGGCCGGTATCTTCAGGCCGGGCCGATGATTGTGATGATCGCGCTGGCACTGGCGCCCGCAGTGATCACCATGACCTATGACCAGGCGGCGCTGGCGGGTGGCGACAGCCGCGGGTTCTTTGTGTTCTCCGCGGCGCGGGCCTGCCTGCAGACCGGGATGTTCCTGGGTGGCGTGGCCTGGTTCGGGCTGGCGGGCGGGATTGCAGCGCTGGGGCTGGCGATGCTGGCAGCCTATCCGGTGCTGGTGCGGCTGGCCCGCCGGCACCATGTCTGGGATCCGCTGCATGATGCCGGCTATGGGCTGCTGGCGCTGCTGGCGGGCGGTGCGGTGCTGCACTGGCACTGGGATGCTGTAGCGGCCATGGCGGCCGCGATGAGCTCTTCCTGACCTCAGGCCCCGCGCCTGAACAGTCTGAACAGCCCGCGGTGCGGCCGCCGGGCGTCCATTAGCCGGGCGTCCATTACAGGGATTGAAACAACTGGCATCAGGCCGGTTTCCCGCTCCATCTGCGCGGCAGTGCGCAGAACCGGATGGCGCAGCTCCTGCAGAAAGGCCGCCAGCAAGGCCGCGATGACGCTGGCTGCCGCGCCCAGCAGGGCCTTGGTCTTGCGGGCCCCGGTGACCGGGTAATCCGGCAGCGGCGCCGGTTCGATCACTGTCAGCCGCTCGGCCTGACGACCGGTTTCCAGGCGGAAGCCGACCTCGGCCTCGTTGCGGCGGGCGGTCATTTGCGACAGCTCCTTCTGCGCCTGCTCCAGGCGGCGGTCATAGGCGCCCAGCCGGCGCTCAACCTCAGGCGTGGTCTGCAAAGAGGCCTCCAGCCCGGTCTTGCGCTGGGTCAGAAGCTGCTCCTGAGCGTCCAGCGTGGCCAGCTGCTGTTCAGCCTCCGCCAGCAACCGGCGGGCAGTGGCAGGACGTTCCGTGGCCTGCGCCTGAACCGCGGCGCGGCGGATTTCGATGCGTTCGCGGGCAATCTCCAGCAGGCCCTCGTTGAGTGCGGCAATTTCGGCGCGGCGGAATTCGATGGTGCCGGGCAAGGTCACGTCATTCTCATAGCGGTAGGCCGCAATTTCGTCCTCCAGAACCGCGACCTGATCTGCCAGTGCGGCCTCTTTTCCGGCAAAGAAGCTGAGGGTTTCGCGGGCCTGATCAATGCGGGTGGCGATGCTGAGTTCGATGGTGCGGCGGCCGAATTCGCTGGCGACCTGCTGCGCCTGTTCGGCAGAGGGCATCCGGGCGGTGATGGTCAGCACCGAAATGGTGCCGTCATCCGCATAACCTTCACGGGCGGCGGCAACGCCGGTGATGCGGACGGAGTCCCGCAGAAGCGCCACCTTCTGCAATTGGGTCAGCGCGGCCATGTCCGCGTAAAGGCCGAATTTTTCGATGATTTCCAGCACCGTGCCGCGCGCCATCAGGCGTTGTTCGATCAACTGCATCCGGCGGGCCGAGGAGCCTTCGACCGTTGATTTCGCCAGTTCACCGGCGATCTGCGGCTGGGTGATCTGCAGCACCTCGGCGGTTTCAAATTCATGCTGCTGACTGGCGGCAAACCAGAGCGACAGCAGACAGCCGAGAACAAAGACGCAAGAAATGGTGAACAGCCTGCGCCGCACCATGTCCAGGAAATCGCCAAGCGTGTATATCGGCCCCATCTGTCTGCTCTCTTGCGGCTGGTGCGCGCCAGCCGGTTGCCATCCATGCCTTCAGGCAGCCCGCCAGCCGCCGTTGCCCCTGTTCGGACCACATTAACCGGGCGAAACTATGACGCCCGGCTGCGTGGCCGTCAGTTCAGCGGGCTGTCCGCCTTGCGTGCCCGGTTCAAAACAACGCCCAGCATTTGCGTATGGCCCGCCAGCATCTTCTCGCAGGCGGCCAGCTGGGCGGCCGTGGTGCTGGTGCCGTCCGCAATCAGCAGCACCCCGTCCACCTGCGGCAGGAAGGCGGCGGTGTCGTCATGCTCCAGCACCGGCGGCAGGTCGAACAGAGCGGTATCCGCGTCCAGCCGCAGTATCATGTCCTCCAGCACGCCGGCACAGCTGCGGCCATGCAGGATTTCGGCGGCATCCTGATCCGCGGCGCTGTTCAGCCCGACTGCCAGCGTCGGCAGCGGGCGCAGCAGCTGATCCTCCAGTTGAACGCGGCCGGACAGGAAACCGGCCAGTCCCCCTGGCGCCGTCATGCCCAATGCCCGCGCGGCACCGGGGCGGCGGAAGTTCATATCCATCAGGATCGTGCGGCTGTCCGGCACCCGTGCCAGGCTCAACGCCAGGTTCACGGCCGAAAAGGTGGTGCCGCACCCGGCGGCGGGCGCCGTCACCGCAACCCGTTTCCAGCCGCGGGCCTTCAGCGTGTGCAACAGCCGGGTGCGCAGGAGGTCAAAGGACTTGGCGGCAGGGTCTGCGCGGAACCGGCTGACTAGCGGCAGGCGCGCCTGCGCCTGCGCGGCAGCGTCGAACGGCACCTGGCGGATCCTGTCCCAGGAGCCAGGCAGGGTTGCGGGCAATTGCGAAGGGGCGGCAGCGGCAGGCGCAATCGAAGGCGAAGGCGGGCTGCTGCCATCATCAGCGGCAATCGGCATGGCATCCGCCGGAGCGCCGCGGCGGCGGAACCGTCTGAAGCCCTGCTCGCTCATGCCGTTTTGTTCTCCCTCCTGCGGGCTGCCTGCCGGACCGGCAGCACATGCCTCTGATAGTGCAAAATGCTTCACAACCGCGTTCCCTGCAATGGCTGACCGGGCTGCGGCGGGCAATCGGGCCGGGGCCTGCAGCAGATCAGGCAAAAATTAATATCCCGTCCCCTTCAGCACCACGCCGGCGGTGCGCCAGATCAGCCCCAGGTCCCGGCCCAGCGACAGGCTGCGCCGGTATTCAAAATCGGCGCGCATGCGGCTGGCAAAGCCGGCTTCATTACGGACCGAAACCTGCCAGACGCCGGTGATACCCGGACGCAGGTCGTTATAGGCGCTGGCATCGCCATAGATCGGCAGCTGTTCCGGCATCATCGGGCGCGGGCCGACCAGGCTCATATCGCCGGCCAGCACGTTCCACAGCTGCGGCAGCTCGTCCAGCGAGGTTGCGCGCAGAAAACGGCCAACCGCTGTGATACGCGGGTCATTCTTCAGCTTCTGGGTCTCGTCCCATTCCCGCCGCAGCGCCGGGTCGGTCTTAAGATAATGCAGCAGCAGCCGGTCCGCATCGCGCACCATGGTGCGCAGCTTCAGGATCCGGAAAACCCGCCCGCCGCGGCCCAGACGGGCCTGCGTGTAAAACGGCAGGCCGCCCTCCAGCCAGAGCGCTGCCGCACATAGCGCGATCAGCGGCAGCACCAGCGGCAGGCTTAGAATCACCAGCAGCAGATCCAGCCCCCGCTTGCCTGCTGCAGCATAAGCACCGCCCGCGCTTTGCCCCGACCGCCCCGCCTGAGCGATGCCCCTTAAAGCCGCATTTATGTTGGCTGCTTGGATCGGACGTGCTGCCATCGCTGGACGCCGACATTCGATTTCAGCCTGCATAAAAGACAGCCCCGCCCCTCCGGGAATCATGTCTTTCATTCAAAAAACCCCGCTTTCCAGCCTCAAATCCTGCTGGACCGCCGCCTGAAAAGACGGCCGCTAAAACTCACCCCGGCTTTCCGCGTGTCTTTGACTGCGAAACACCATCACTGATTTTCAGATTCAGAACCGGGCACGCCCCCACGCGCCCGCATCTTTTTTGCACCCCCTAATTTCCCGGCGGCAGTTCATTGCTGCACCTTTCCGCAGCTCATCTCATTTAAAGCAAATTTTAGAAAAACCGTGCGAAATGTGAGAGCAGAGCGGAAATTTCCCTAAAATCCCATTTGAATGCTTGCCGAACAGAGACAATTCCCGCGGATCGCAAATCATTGTTCACGCTTGAGTTCGAGCCCGATATTGGAATCAGAGTCACCGCGGCGCCATTGTGCCGGTTTATTTTCCCCGGAACTGTCCCGGGCTTTGGCCTGTCCAGCGCCGGAACGCGTCGCTGAAACTATTCAATCCTGAGTAGCCTAAAAGAAACGCGATTTCGGCCAAGGCCAGACCGCTTTCCCGCAGATAGCGAATTGCCAGCGCCTTGCGCAGTTCCTCAAGAATGGTGAAGTAGCTGGTACCCGTTTGCGCCAATTTGCGCGACAGGGTCCGCGGGCTCATCCCCAGATCCGCCGCCACATTGGCAAGCGTTGCCGATCCGCCGGACAGCCGGGCGGAAACCGCGTCCTCAACCTGTGCCGCAAGACCTGTGTTCTTGCGGCCCCGCGCCTGCCCTTCCAGAAGCTGATCCCCGTAAGACCGCAGCAGCCGCAGCAAGACACGGTCGGCGCCGGCCAGCGGCAGCTCCAGATCTTCGGGCCTGAACACAAACCGGCTGGCCTGGGCGCCGAACTCCACCGGGCAGCCGTAGAAAGCCTGGACCTCATCCCTTCCGCCGCTGCGCTCATGGCTGAAGGCTGCCGATTGCGGTTCAATCCGGGCTTCGGTCCCATCGCGAAGGGCGGTAAAAAATACTGCTGCCAGAAACTCGATATACTGACGCGCGCGCGACCCGGACGCCGCTCTGCACGTCCAGGTGAACTCGCCATGCGAGGCAAGCCGGGAAGTATCCATTTCCCAGACGTCGCTCATCACGCCGGCATACCGTGCGATGTTGCGCAGAAAGCAGCCGGCAGTCGGCGAGCTGCGGGCGATGTAGCCCAGCAGCCCGGCCTTGCGCAGATCCGTTGCACAGCCGAGGCGAAAGCCGAATAACCCGTCGCCGGTCAGCGCCGCCGCACGTTCGAAAAGGCCCGCGGTCACTGCAAACGGTGCTACGGGGTCTTCCTGGTGCAGCAGCGCCTGGCCGAAACCGGTTCCCGCAAAAACCGCCCCAGGCGTATAGTCCCGGGCCAGAAGATGGCGCGCGGCCAACTGGGCGAAAATCGCATTATGCGGTGCCGGCGTGCCGGGCATGTCTTCAGTACCTCCTGTCGCTGCTCAGCTTAGGGCGCGTGTTTCCGGCACGGCACAAGCCACGAGGCCGGCAGGTCCTGCGCTGCTTGCCGCCGCCCCTGACCGGGGCCGGACGGCATTGAACGGGCGCAGCGCCGGCGATGCCGCAACAGTACTGGATTTTACGGACCGGGCGCAGAGCCGGACACCCTGTCTTTTGCACAAATCCTGGGCGCATTATCCTATGGCGCGTATACTTGCGCGCAGCAGGTTCGCCATACGGGTGTTCCGGCCCGTACCGGCGGGCGGGCGGCCCACTTGCCGGAACCGGGAATCAGCGCCATAAGCCCGGAAACGCAATGGCAGAGGAAGTGAGGGCATCATGCAACCTCCCCGCAACGGTCCCGGCTGGCTGGCCGCAAATCTGGACGGAGACACGCTTTCAGCCTGGGAAGTGGCCGGCGGCACAGCGGGGCCGGCCCAAGTGCTGCGCCTGCAGGACAGCCGCCCGCCTGCGCTGGCGGCAGCGCTGCGGCAGGTGCTGGGCGGCGCGCTGCGCCCGGTGCTGCTGGGCGGCAGTGCCCTGGCGCCGCCGCATCCGGTCCCGGTGCGGCCTGCGGAGCTGCCTGCGGTCAAAACGGATTTGGACGGCATGCCGGTTCACGCCCTGCCAGGGTTGAGCCAGTCCGCCCCCTGCGGACTGATGCGAGGCGCCGTGGCCGCCATCAGCGGCTTCCTGCGGCTGAACCCGGATTGGGACGGGGTGATCTGCCTGCCAGGAGCGGTGACGCATTGGGTGCAGATAAGCGCCCGGGAGGCGGTCAGTTTTCAAGGTGCTTTGACCGCTCGGCTGGCACAAGCAGCGGTACAGGGCATGGCGCTGGACACGGCAGGCCCCTGGGACAACGCTGCATTGGCTGAGGCGGTGGCAGACAGCATTGCCAAACCCGAACATCTGGCGGCACGGCTGGCCGCGGTTCAGGCGGCCGCAGCGCTGGGGCAACTGCCTGCAGAAACGGCACGGGCGCAGATTTGGGGACATTTTCTGGGCGCCGAGCTGGCAGCCGCCCGGCCTTACTGGCTGGGCCAGAATCTGGCCTTGATCGCCGAACCGTCTCAGCAGGCGCTCTATGCCGCCGCTTTGGGGGCGCAGGCGCTGCCGGTCACCTTGGCGGACCATGCCCGCATGACGCTGGAAGGGCTGAAAGGGGCCTGGCCCGGTTAGATGAACCGCACGCCGGCCTTCTCCACACTGGCAGCCGGCGCACAGGACTGCGTCCTGCCTGCAGTCAGCCAGGACGTCTCAAGGCAAACCAGTGCGCTCCCGCGCCTGCGGGTGCCCCGGCTGCGCCGGTCCCCTTTGGCAGCCTTGGGCGTAGCGCAGGCCTTCCGGGAGGAAGGCCGAAGCCGGGCGGGAGCGTTTCGAGGGTATCGGGTGGTGTCAGGTTTCTGCCTTGTACCGGCAGCCCTTGCCGGGCGGTTCTTCCGGCGGTCCAGCAAAACACTGGGCAATCTGCATCCAGCTGACGGCTGCCCCGCCTGACAGCTGAAGCCTTGTGTCAGCAATGCTGCGCACCTGGGTGACCACCTGGGCAAACTCCACCGCAGAGCCTTTGACAAAACCCGCCTCCTGCGGCGTGTTCCAGTCCCAGACCGCTCCGGACGGCCCGGTCAGCTGCACAAAGGGCGCAGGCTCCGGCACCGCCAGCCCGCGGTTGCGGAAACTCCAGCCGTAGGTCGCCACCCCCAGATGGGCGATGTTGCGGATGCGGTCCTGCTCCTGCCGCTCCCGGCCCAGGAGGTCGAATATCTCCTGTCCGTGCGCCCAGGTCTCCATCTGCCGGGCCGTGACCGAGCTGAGCGCGCTCATGCCCGGCCCGATCCATTTCAACCGCCGTTTGGGATCCGCCTTGGCAAAGGCATCTGCACAAGTCTCCGCCCCGAGCCGCCAAGACTCAAACAGCGCCCGCCCCGACAGGCCGTTCAGCCATGGGAATTGGCAGTCCAGGATGGGCTTGCCCGCCTGCATGTCCCGCTGCACCGGCGCAATGAAGGCGGTAAAGGCCTCATCTCCCTGCAATGCAATCTCCGCTGCAGCGTTGAACAGATGCAGATGCCCCAGCACGTGATCAATGGTCCACCCCTTGAACTGGGTCGCGCGGTGGAAGCCCGCCTCTGGCAGATCCTCTAGAATCGCCGCCAAAGCGCGGCTTTCGGCACGGAAATCTTCGGCCTGCTGCATGTCTGCTCCCCGGTTCAGTCCGGTTTCAGACTAGCGGCCGGGCAAAAAGGCCAGAACCCTGAACCGCACGTCACACACGCGAAAAAGGCGCTACCCTTCGGACATCGCCCGGAACGCGCGCCCGGCAGCCTCGAAGTTGCGGCAGAGCGGCGCGGTAAGCCTGGACTGTGCGGCATAGTAGGCACCGGTCCGGCACAGCTGAGCGGCAAACTCCGGATGCACCCCGGCATCATCATATTTGCGCACCCGCTCCTGGCTGAGCCAGCCGCGGTTTTTGACCTCTTTCTGGATCAGTTCCAGCCGCTGGATGCAATGCAAGGCGGTGTAGGCCGAAAGATACTCCAAATACGCGCCGATCTCATGGCCGCAGCCGGGGTCGAAAGTCTCGATCATCACATCGGCCATTTGATCGGGGGCGATGGGCCAGGTCTCATCCCCGATCAACCAGGCGAAATCCTCGGCCCCGTGGCGCAGGCCCGCATATTCGAAATCAAACCAGCGCACGAACCCGTCGTCCCCGATCGCGGCATTGCCCGCGCGGCAGTCCCATTTCAGAAACTGAACGCCGGGCTGTTCCATGAATTCGGCCACTGCCGGATAGTCGAATGAATCGGGGATGCCCATCGAATAGGCTTCCAGAGCCCCGGCCGAGCTGACAAAATTGCGGATCCAGCTGCGGTTGGCGCCAAGATGCGGCAGCACGCTGTGCAGCTCTGTCTTGCGGGCGGCCGCCTGGATGCGGAAGATCGCGGCGCAAGCCTCTGCCGCCAGTTCCAGCTGATCGTCCGGCGCATGTTCGATGATCTCTTCGCTGAGCCGGATCTGACCGGTGTCGGATTGAAACAGCACGTCATTGTGAACTCCCAGCACCCGTGGAATGTCATCGCAATGGGGCGCCAGCTGCTCAAGCACGAAGGCCTCCAGATGGGTGCGCCGGAAATTGGCGCGCAGGGTGGCGATCACGGTGCGGTCGTCGAAATGCAGCCGCAAGGAGGAACGCGACTTTCCGCCCGGTGCCGAAATTTCCTGCGGTTCTGCACCCAGAACCGCGCGGGCCGCCCCTGCGATATACGCGGAGCGGTCGTCAAATCTGCCATCAGCCATCCCAGGCCTCCTTTCCCACCTGCCGCCCGAAACCGGTGCGGATTCCCCTTTATGAGGTCACACCCTGGCAGCAAAAGACGGCGCTTTTCGGGACAGACTTGGGCATTTCCAGCGCTTTAATGGCCGATTCGGGCGTTGGCGGCCGGCCCGCATTGACTGATTGGAACTGCGGGCTGGACAATACGGCCTGCACCAGGCGGTTTGTTTCCTAATCCACTCCGCGTTCGCCAAAAAATTGTCTAAAATACGACTAAAGTTTGGCCGCTCCAGCCCGTTTCCCTACGCTTGCTCAATCCGCGTCTGCGGCAGGCGGAAAGCTGCAGCGCCGCTGTGTTTCAAGAATTTATCTGGGGGTAGAAATAAATGGGCCGGGGACATTATTCGAATGACTGGGGACGCGGGGATGCGTCCTGGGGCGGCAAGCAGGCTTGCGGCGGCAATAGCTATTACAACGGCGGCGTGCAAGGCGGGGATTTCGGCCGCTGGTACGACAGCACCCTGTCTGACCGCTATGGCTGGAAAGGCAAGGGCAGCCAAGACTGGTGGCAAGAAAAGGACCAGGACGAAACCGGCGACACCGAAGGGTCAGGTGGCAGCAAGGGGTCCGGCGGTACCAAAGGATCCGGCGGCACCAAAGGATCCGGCGGCACCAAAGGATCCGGCGGCACCAAGGGATCTGGCGGCACCAAAGGCTCCGGCGGCACCAAAGGATCCGGCGGCACCAAGGGATCCGGCGGCACCAAGGGGTCCGGCGGCACCAAGGGATCCGGCGGCACCAAGGGTTCCGGCGGCACCAAGGGATCCGGCGGCACCAAAGGCTCCGGCGGCACCAAAGGATCCGGCGGCACCAAAGGCTCCGGCGGCACCAAAGGCTCCGGCGGCACCAAAGGGTCCGGCGGCACCAAAGGATCCGGCGGCACCAAGGGCTCCGGCGGCACCAAAGGCTCCGGCGGCACCAAAGGGTCCGGCGGCACCAAAGGATCCGGCGGCACCAAAGGCTCCGGCGGCACCAAAGGGTCCGGCGGCACCAAAGGATCCGGCGGCACCAAAGGCTCCGGCGGCACCAAAGGCTCCGGCGGCACCAAGGGATCCGGCGGCACCAAGGGGTCCGGCGGCACCAAGGGATCCGGCGGCACCAAAGGGTCCGGCGGCACCAAAGGGTCCGGCGGCACCAAGGGGTCCGGCGGCACCAAAGGCTCCGGCGGCACCAAAGGGTCCGGCGGCACCAAGGGCTGCGGCGGAAAGAGCCATCACGGCAATAAGCATTGGTGGTACCGCGAAGAAGACGATTGGAACGGCAGTGGGACTGGCGGATCAGGCGGCACCGGAGGCTCCGGTGGATCCGGCGGCACCAAAGGCTGCGGCTCTGGCACCAAGGGCACAGGTACCGGCGGCTCAGGCACGGGCGGATCAGGTACTGGCGGATCAGGTACCGGCGGCTCGGGTACTGGCGGTTCTGGATCCGGCGGCTCGGGTACTGGCGGTTCTGGATCCGGCGGTTCTGGATCCGGCGGCACGAAGGGATCCGGCGGAACCAAGGGCACTGGAGATGACGGCGGCAGTGACGGCAAAACCTCGGTCGCGTTCGAGATCGGCGGCAATGGCGATCCCAGTGTCTCTGTCGAGGTGCTGCAGACCCCGCAAGGGCAGCTGTTCATCAAAATGGAGCCGACCTCCTGGGATGGCGAAGTTGCAGATATCGACGGGCTGTTCTTCAACATGACGGATGATGACAGCGTCGACGGGTTGAATTTCTTCCCGGATGAGAACTCGCTGCCGGTCACCGGCCATGCGGCCAGTGCCAATGCGGTCAATGCGCTGGACACCGGCACCACCGTGCCCGGCAGTTTTGACGGCATGGTGCAATTCGGCCAGGAGCCGGACAGCACCGACGGCACCGTCACCAACGCCAACTTCACCCTGTGGTCCGACGCCGGGCTGTCGCTGGAGGACATTGATCTGAGCAGCATGTCGCTGGTGGTCAGCAACCCGGACGGCTCGCAGCAGGTGCTGGAGGGCGGCTATGATCCGGCGGCGGCAGCCAGCAGCGGTGCATCCTATGCCAATGGCGGGGTAACAGGCGACGGGCTGAGCAACTGGTATGACGCCAATCTGGCCGGCCAGTTCCAAGGCGGCGGCGAGCCCGGCACCGAAGATATCATGGCGCTGATGACCCAGCCGGTCGGCGGCACCATACCCGGCAGCGGGACAGAGGGCGGTATAGAAGATCTTTACGAGATCGTCTGAGGCGGCCTGAGGCATTCCTCACAACCAGCAGGGGGGCGCGACAAGGCGCCCTCCTGACGTTTCAGGCCCTTGTCAGGGCAGCGGATCCGTCTTGAACAGGCGGATTTTCAAGCCGCCATGCGCAACGGGCGCGCCAAATGGCAGGAACGGCAGATTCGCAGCCTTGGCCAGCCCGGTTTCCGAAGTGACAATTCCCACGCGCCAGCCGGAAAAGCGTTCCTTAAGCACCTGCCCTAATGCGCCATAGAGGGCAAACAGCAGTTTCTTGTTGCCGATCCGCGCACCGTAAGGCGGGTTGACGATCACCAGGCCGGGAGGGCCGGGCGGGCGCTGGAGATCGCTGACCGCGGCCTGCGCAAAGCGGGTGCAGTCCGCCACGCTGGCGCGGTCCGCATTCGCTGCGGCCATTTCAACCGCGCCTTCGTTGCGGTCGGAGCCGTGGAACAGCAGATCTGTTCCGCGAATTCCGCCTTGCTGTTTCAGCGCGGACCAGGCCGCCGCATCAAATGTAGCGAGCTGTTCAAAGGCAAAGCTGCGGCTGCGGCCGGGCATCAGGCCCTTGGCGATCTCTGCGGCCTCAATCACAAAGGTACCGGAGCCGCACATCGGGTCCACCACCGGCTCAGTCCCGTCATAACCGCATTCCCGCAGGAACATGGCCGCCAGGTTTTCGCGCATCGGCGCCTTGCCGACGGCGGATTTGTGGCCGCGCTTGTGCAGCCCCTCGCCGGACGTATCGACGCTGAAGACGCAGAGGTTGTCCTCGATCCTCAGCTTCACCGTCAGTTCCGCGTCCTTGGTCACCGGCGCGCCGAGGGTCTCGGCAATTGCCTTTTCCACCCGCTGCGCGGCGGCGCCTGCGTGGTAGATCTTGGATTTCTTATTGGTGGAAACCTCTACCTTGACCGGCACATCCGGGCGCAGGACGCCGCCCCAGGGAAATTTGCGCGACCGCTTGTCGAGCTGGGCCAGGTGGAAGGCGCGGAATTCACCGATCCGGGCCAGCACCCGGGCAGCGCCGCGCACCGACAGGTTGGCGCGCCAGACCTCGGCCCAGCCCCCCTGCACCGTGACCCCGCCCGGAACCGCCTTGGGCGCGGCGAACTTCAATTCCTTGGCCTCGGCCAGCAGCGCCTGTTCCAGTCCCGGCGGTGCGGTCAGGAATATCTCGAATGTGCTTTCATGAGTCATGGCGCCTGCTTAGCCGTAAAGCCCAGGCGCGGCGACTGTTTTTTCCGCGACCGTATAGGCAGAAGGCACCAAAGCGACACAACTGATGATGCTGCAGCGCGGCATGCCGGACACCTGCCGAAAAGGTTGCCAAGGGCCGTAAATTCAATATTTAAAACAGATATTTAGACGTTACTAAAAAATTAGTTTGACAACATATTCTAACTTATGAAAGCTCTATGCCAGTCAGGTGCAACAGGTGCACAACTGGCCTTAAGCGACTTTCAGGGAGGAAAGGATGCGTAAGTATCTTTTATCCGCAGCCGCCGTTTGCGCGATGGTTGCAGGATCAAATGGCTATGCCGACGAAATGGCGGCCAAAAAATGGATTGATGAAGAATTCCAGCCGTCGGTGCTGACCAAGGATGAACAGCTGTCTGAGATGCAGTGGTTCATTCAGGCGGCCCAGCCGTTCAAAGGCATGGAAATCAACGTGCTGTCGGAAGGAATCCCGACGCACTCCTACGAATCCGAAGTGCTGACCAAAGCATTTGAGGAAATCACCGGCATCAAGGTGAACCACCAGATCCTCGGCGAGGGTGAAGTGGTTCAGGCCGTGCAGACCCAGATGCAGACCAAGCGGAACCTCTATGACGCCTATGTCAATGACTCCGACCTGATCGGCACCCATTCGCGCCTGCAGCTTGCCTATAACCTGACCGACATGATGGCAGGCGACTTCAAGGACGTGACCAACCCTGGTCTGGACCTGGAAGACTTCATGGGCACCCAGTTCACCACCGGCCCGGATGGCGATCTGTACCAGATGCCCGACCAGCAGTTCGCGAACCTTTACTGGTTCCGCAAGGACTGGTTCGACCGCGAGGATCTGCAGGCCGCCTTCAAGGAAAAATACGGCTATGACCTGGGCGTGCCGGTCAACTGGTCGGCCTATGAGGACATCGCCGAGTTCTTCTCGGAGGACATCAAGGAAATCGACGGCACCGCGATCTATGGCCACATGGATTACGGCAAGCGCGCGCCGGATCTTGGCTGGCGGATGACCGATGCCTGGCTGTCAATGGCCGGTGCCGGTTCCAAGGGTGAGCCGAATGGCGTGCCGATCGACGAATGGGGCATCCGTATGGAAGCAGGCACCTGCAACCCGCAGGGCGCCAGCGTCACCCGCGGCGGTGCCGCCAACGGCCCGGCAGCGGTCTATGCGATCCGCAAATGGGACGAATGGCTGCGCAAATACGCGCCTCCCGGTGCGGCCTCTTATGACTTCTACCAATCGCTGCCCGCTCTGGCGCAGGGCAACGTGGCGCAGCAGATCTTCTGGTACACTGCGTTCACCGCCGACATGGTGAAGCCGCAATCCGAAGGCAACAACACCGTGGATGGCGATGGCAAGCCGCTGTGGCGGATGGCGCCCAGCCCGCACGGCCCCTACTGGGAAGAAGGCCAGAAGGTCGGCTATCAGGACGTGGGGTCCTGGACCTTCCTGAAATCCACCCCGGTGGACCGTGCCCAGGCGGCCTGGCTTTATGCGCAGTTCGTGGTGTCCAAGACCGTGGACGTGAAGAAATCGCATGTCGGCCTGACCTTCATCCGCGACTCTTCCGTGAACCACGAAAGCTTCACCGAACGCGCCCCCAAGCTGGGCGGCCTGGTCGAGTTCTACCGCTCGCCCGACCGCGTGGCCTGGTCGCCGACCGGCGTGAATGTGCCTGACTATCCGAAGCTGGCCCAGATCTGGTGGCAGCAGATCGGCGACGTCAACTCCGGCGCCTTCACCCCGCAGGAAGCGATGAACCGTCTGGCCGAGGAAATGGACATCACCATGGCCCGGATGCAGCGCGCGGACGAGCAGGCAGAAGTCTATGGCGGCTGCGGCCCGCGCCTGAACGAAGAGAAGGACGCGGAGTGGTGGTATGCCAATGGCGGCGCCAAACCGCCGCTGGAGAACGAGAAGCCGCAGGGCCAGACCGTCAACTATGACGAGCTGGTGGCCCGCTGGGCGACTGAATAAACTCTCCTCCCGGTCCGGCCAGGCAGCTCAATGCCCGGCCGGGCTGAACCCAGGCCCCGGAGACCGGTTTCCGTCTTCCGGAGCCAGCTTCCCCCAAAAGACTGCGCGCCCTGCCCCCTCTCTGCACCTGCGCGCAAACAGGCCGCCTGCCGGAAAGTCAAAGCAAGATGGCACTCGAACTCAAGGGTGTGACCAAGCGCGTCGGCGCCATTCAGCACATCAAGGACACCTCGCTGGTGCTGGAACCCGGTCATTTCAACGTCCTCCTCGGCGCCACTGGCGCTGGTAAGACCTCACTGATCAAACTGATGGCGGGCCTCGACCCGATGGCCAGCGGCCAGGTGCTGATGGATGGCGAAGATGTCAGCCGTCTCAGCACCCAGAAGCGCAACATCAGCCTGGTGCATCAGTTCTTCATCAACTACCCGCATATGACGGTCTACGACAACATCGCCTCGCCCCTGAAAGTGGCAGGCATGACCAAGTCCGAGATCGCCGGCCGGGTCGAGGAAGCGGCTGCAATCCTGCAGCTGAAGCCGATGCTGCACCGCCGCCCGCATGAGCTGTCGGGCGGCCAGCAGCAGCGCTGCGCCCTGGCCCGTGCGATTGCCAAGGAAAGCCGCGCGGTGTTCCTGGACGAGCCGCTTGCCAACCTCGACTACAAGCTGCGCGAAGAGCTGCGCGACCAGCTGCCCGAGCTGTTTGCCGGCCGCGGTGCGGTGGTGGTCTATGCCACCTCGGAACCGGAAGAGGCGCTGCTCTTGGGCGGCAAGACCGCGCTGATGCGCGACGGCCGTGTGACCCAGTTCGGCCCCACCGCCGAGATCTACCGCAACCCCGGCAATGTGGATGCGGCGCGGGTGTTTTCGGATCCGCCGATCAACACCGCCGAAATCACCAAACAGGGCAGCACGGCCCGTCTAGGGGCCGGCGTTACCTGGGAGCTGGCCGGCACTGCCGCCGGTTTGGCCGATGGTACATACACCATCGCCGTGCGTCCGCATCACGTGCTGCCCATTGCGCGCAACAGCGCCCAGGTGCAGCTGTCCGGCCAGGTGCAGGTGACCGAGCTGTCCGGCTCCGAAAGTTCCGCCCATTTTGACATGGGCACAGGCAGCTGGGTGTCACTGGCCCACGGCGTTCATCCCTACCGCGTGGGTGAGCTGCATGATTTCTACATGGACCCCGCGCAGGCATATTTCTTTGCCCCCGACGGCAGCCGCGCGGCGTGAGGCATCAATGGCAAAAATAACTCTCTCAAAACTGCGTCACAGCTATCTTTCCACGCCAAAGTCCGACTCGGACTATGCGCTGAAGGAGATCGATCTGGATTGGAACGATGGTGGCGCCTATGCGCTGCTGGGCCCGTCAGGCTGTGGCAAATCCACCCTTCTGAACATCATCTCTGGGCTGCTGGTGCCCTCCGAGGGGCAGATCCTGTTCGATGACCGCGACGTGACAGCCCTGCCCCCGGATCAGCGCAATATCGCGCAGGTGTTCCAGTTCCCGGTGATCTACGACACCATGTCGGTCTACGACAATCTGGCCTTTCCGCTGCGCAACCGCGGCCGGGATGAGGCCACGGTGCATGCCCGGGTGATGGCGATTGCTGAAATGCTGGAAGTCACCGGGATGCTTGAGCAGAAGGCGGCGGGCCTCAGCCCGGACAACAAGCAGAAGATCTCCATGGGCCGCGGCCTGGTGCGCGAGGATGTCAACGTCGTGATGTTCGACGAACCATTGACGGTGATCGACCCGCATCTGAAGTGGAAGCTGCGGAGCAAGCTGAAGGAGCTGCACCAGCGGGTTAAGGCGACGATGATCTACGTCACCCACGACCAGACCGAGGCGTTGACCTTTGCCGATCAAGTGGTGGTGATGCAGCTTGGCGAAGTGGTGCAGATCGGCACGCCCGTCGAGCTGTTCGAACGCCCCGCGCATACTTTCGTCGGCCATTTTATCGGCTCACCCGGCATGAATATCCTGCCCTGCGAGCTGAATCAGGGGACCGCAGTGTTTGCAGGCCAGCCAATCGCGCTCGAAGGCCCGGTCCAAGGCGCCGCAGACGGCAAGACTGAAATCGGCATCCGCCCGGAATTTGTCGCGCTGGCGGACCACGGCCTGCCGGCCATGGTGACCAAAGTTTCCGATGTCGGCCGCCACACAGTGGTGGAATGCGAGGCCGGCGGCCAGCGCGTCAATGCCGTTGTCGAAGCAAACGCCCCGGCAAAGGGCAGCGCCGTGCATCTCGCCTTCCGCCAGGACATGACCCGGCTTTACGTGGACGGCTGGCTTGCCACCTCTCCCGCTGCAGACGAACAAGGAGCAGCCTGATGAAAACCGAAAACCAGAAAGCCTGGTTCTTTGTCCTGCCGGTGCTGCTGCTGGTCGCCTTCAACGCGCTTATCCCGATGATGACGGTGGTCAATTACTCGGTGCAGGAAACCTTTGGCGACAACGTGTTCTTCTGGCAGGGGCTGGACTGGTTCCAGCAAATCCTGCGCTCGGACCGGTTCCACGCCGCCCTTGGACGCCAGTTCCTGTTCACCTTCCTGATCCTGATCATCGAGGTGCCGCTGGGCATTGCCATTGCGCTGTCGATGCCGCGCAAGGGCTTCTGGGTGCCGGTGTGCCTGGTGCTGATGGCGCTGCCGATGCTGATCCCGTGGAACGTGGTTGGCGCGATGTGGAACATCTTCACCCTGCCCGACATCGGTCTCCTGGGCTATTTCCTGAACCACGTTCTGGGCATCAACTATGACATGACGCAGGATCCGGTCGCGGCCTGGGTGACCATCATCACCATGGATGTGTGGCACTGGACCTCGCTGGTGGTGCTCCTGTCCTACGCTGGCCTCGTGTCGATCCCGGACGCCTATTATCAGGCGGCCAAGATCGATGGCGCGTCCAACTGGGCGGTGTTCCGCTTCATCCAGCTGCCGAAGATGAAGACGGTGCTGACTATCGCCATCCTGTTGCGGTTCATGGACAGCTTCAACATCTACACCGAGCCGTTCGTGCTGACCGGTGGTGGCCCCGGCAACTCAACCACGCTGTTGTCGATCGACTTGGTGAAAATCGCGCTCGGCCAGTTCGACCTTGGACCTGCCGCTGCCATGTCGCTCATCTATTTTGCAATCACGCTCCTGGTCTCTTGGCTGTTCTACACGCTGATGACCAAGGACGATCAGAACTAAGGGAGGGGCACATGCAGAAACGATCCATCGTCCCCATCGTCTATATCCTGTTCCTCATGCTGCCGATCTATTGGCTGGTGGCGATGAGCTTCAAGACCACCAATGAAATCCTGTCGGGCTTCTCCTTGT